>CBFGJX010000016.1:0-62169 GCA_965649225.1 Caldifarciminota bacterium | reverse complement strand
GTTGTTCTACAATAGCCGGCGACTGCACTCGAGCTTGGGCTACATGAGCCCGAACGACTTCGAGAAACAGACAGCAGCCGCGTGAAAACGTGTCCAACGAATCGGGGACAGATCAACTCGTGTACCCCGGCCTTGTGGGCATAAATCATCCCGTTGCCGTCATAGGCAAGCCAAGACCCTTTTGCCCACTTGTAGGCATTGCCTATCGGTGCATCGGCCATGGTCCGCCAGCTCCCGGTCGCAACATCGAACCGGAAGAAATCGCGCACCATCCCCTTCAACAGGAAGACCTGACCGCCGTTGGGCCCGGGCACAAACGTCAGGTCCGTACCGCCCTTACAGCGCTTCGCCTGACTGCCCAGCGGCACATCGGCCAGCTGTGTCCAGGCGTTACCGGCGGCATTGTAACGGTGAAAACCGAGCGAATTGTTGCCCTTCACCGCAAAAATCTGGCCACCACCACCTGCTGTACCGGCCGCGCCGCAGGCCGGCGGTTTCGCTTCGGGCCCGTAAGGAATATCGGTACGACTCTGCCAGACATTGTGCGCGGGGTCCCACGAAAGGAACTCGCAGCACTTGCTGCCCTTTGCGGCATAAAGCTGCCCGGTCAGACTGTCCCAGGCCAGCCAGCCGCCATCACCGACACCGCGGCCCGCACTGCCGGCCGGCAATGGCGCCAACTTCACCCAACCGGCGACGGCAAAACCCGCCAGCGCCAGCCCTATCACAGCCACTGCATTTTGCTTGGACATAACCACCCCCTTGACGGCAATCAGCCGGCTCAAACCGCCGGGGCACATCCATTGCGGTTCGGACGACCACCTGCGAATCAGCCATGGCTGAACCTCCGTCACACATTGCGACCCTGCCGGGTCTGCCACACCCATTCAACCCGCACCATTATGCCCCCGCCCCAAGTCGCTTGTCAAGCCCCCTTTTGCAGCCAGAAAGCGGGAGGCGGCCCCAAAGGCCGCCCCCTGCCTGCTGTCCTGTACCCGTCAGCGGGAGATGACTAACTTCTCGCCGGCCGCAGCCGACTCGGTCTCAAGCCTTACCAGATAGACTCCGGCAGCAAGCCCGTCAAGATCGAGCCCGACGACCTCTTCGCGCTCGACCGGCCTGACACTGACCAGCCGGCCCGCCGGGTCATACAGTGCTACCCGGGCCCGCTCCCCCGGCCGCACACCGCTCAGGCGCACCAGTGCTCTGCCGCCGCGGGCGACGCTCGGGCTCACTGCCAGCGCCGGCCGCAGCAAGGCATTACCGGCAACCGCGCCGCCCGAACGCTCACCGCCAAGAGCTTCGGCCGGAGCAAACGTGTAGCGCCAGAACTCCAGCGATTTGTCACCCTTCAAGGCAAACAGCGCCGCACCGTACGGATAGGTGGTAAAGTCACCGCCTCTGCCCATGCGCACGACCCGTCCCGAGCTGCCATACTTCGGGATGGTTTCCAGTTCAAACCAGCGGTCATCGGCCGGGGTATATCGCCAGAACTCCTGGCTCTTGCCGCCTTTCAACGCATAGATCGCGCCATTGCGCCAGGTTGCCGAAGAACCCTGCCGCACCTTCAGGGCCCGGGCGTGGGTTCCGACAAGCGGCATGCCTGTGCGCGGCCGCTCGTCCCAGCGCTCGGTTTCAAGATCGAACGTCCACAGCTCGTGCTTGCGCGCCTTGTGGGCATACAGTTTGCCGGCACCATCATACACCAGCCAGGACCCGTGGTCCCACTTGTTGTAGCCACCGGCTGGTGCCGAGGCAAGCAGTTCCCACTCCCGCAGATCGGTGTTGTAGCGCACAAGGTCGCCCTTGGGTCCCTTCAACAGATAGACGTAGCCCGTGCCGTACTGCTCAACGTAGACCAGACCGGACCCCGAACGCACCGGCCCGGAATTAGGCCCGGGCGGCAAATCGGGCAGTCGCTCCCAGAAATCGCCGGCAATGTCGTAGCGCCAGAACTGGGTGGAACTGTTGCCCTTCACCATGAAGATTGAGTTCCGACCATCGCTGGTGCCGCGCGCACCTTTGCCCGGCATCACTGCCGGCTCGCCAGCCGGAATCGGCGCCAGGTCCCGCCAGCGGCCGGTCAGCGGATTGTAGACCGCAAAGTCAGCGGTCTTGTTCCCCTTGCCGGCATATACCAGCCCGCTGCGCCGGTTCACCGCCAGCCAGCCACCAGCCCGCACCGGCCGGGCCGAAGCCGCCAGCGGCACTGAATTCACCTCCTGCCAGCCCCAGCGGTAACGCGGCCGGGTGGGGTCGGGCGGATCAGGCGGGTTCGGCGGCTCAGGCGGCTCACTTTTGTCACTCCTGATATCGAACCAGGTCACCATGATGTTGTTGTCGCTGTCGATATCACCGGCCATATCAACTTCTACCCGGGCAACCCGGCTCGCCCCGGCAACGTCGGCCAACCACTGCGGAAAGAACAGCGACAACTGCATTCCCGGCACCAGCCCGGGCACGTCAATGTGATGCCGATACAGCTCGGCTGAACCAGTACTGATGATAAAGCTCACCCGGAAGGGAGCGTTCACCTCGCCGTGATTCTCAACCACCGCGGTCGGCACGACCGTATCGCCGCGACTGTAGATACCCTGCGGCTCGACAATCCTGACTACGCCGATATCGCGCGCCGCCAGCTCCAGCCGCAGCCGTGGCTTATGCCTGCCGGCCGGATAACCCTTGATATGACCCCAAGTGTTACTGGTGTCCCATTTATAGATACCCAGCGCAACATAATCACTCGCCAGACCAGCCTGTACTGCAGCCACCCCCAGGCTGTTCAGCGGCCGTTCAATCCAACCCCGGCCGTGGGCCATATCTGGCGCTACAACCGTGCCGTTCACAATCGCCGACCACAGCGCCGCACCATCGGCCGTCCACGGATCCAGCTCCACGTGCGTAACATAACTGCGTGGCGGTGGATTGGTTACGGAGACGGCCTCATACTCCAGTACTGCCGACTCCACACTCAGACTATCCGGGAGCCCGGACAAATCAAAACGGATAAAGCCGTGCCATTTGCTGTCCGGCGCATCCTTACCGTACATCACCTCCACATTGTGCTTGTAATAAACTCCCCGGCTCTCCATGACCCGCCCGGAAGAGAATTGGGCGTGAGCCGGGTAAACATAATAAGTTGCGGCTAACGCTGGTGTTACAGCCAACAGCGCCGCCATTAAGACTGTTGCCGGCCGAAACTTCAAAATCCTGTACATATGCATCTCCCTTCATCGAACACCGGACTATAGACTCAAATTGAGGGGAAAGGATGCAAACGTCGACCAACAGCCGTACCGGCTGAAGCCATGACACTGGCCGGCTGGGGCAGCCGGTCAGACAGGGAAAAATCAGGAATCTGATTCCGGGCGGTCCTGCCCGGAAAAACGGCGCTGATAGCGTCGCCAGGCCGCATTGCGGGCGGCCTCCATCTCGTCAATTGCCCGTTGGGCGCCCTCGCCGTCGCCAAGAAAAACCAGCGCATCGGCCAGCACTTTTGCCGCCGGCTGACTGGTCGGGTCAACCGCCAGCGCCTGCCGCGCCGCTGACGCCGCGGCCTGCCAGTTGCCGCGTTCAAACTGAAGTCGGGCCAGCAACTCCAATGCGGCAGGGTCATTTCCAGCCCGGTCAACTGCGTCCTGTGCCAGCGCCGCAGCATCATCCAGCCGCCCAACCGCCTGATACTCGCTGCTCAGTCTGACCCTGATGCCGGCGTCTTCGGGATAACGCTCACACAACAGTTCCAGTGCGGCGATTGCCTCGCGGTGCATCTGCAGGTATTCCCAGTAGCCGCTGGTGGTCTCCGGGTCGTCATCGAATCGCCGCCGGATTTCGCTGTAGCAGTCAAGGGCTTCGTCCAGCCGGCCCTGGCGCCGGTAACAGTCCATCAGATAGAACCACGCGCCCGGTTCATCCGGCTCTTCGGTAGTCGCCGCCGCAAACTCGCCGATTGCTTCTTCGGTCATGCCTTCCAAGTAGTAGTCGCGGCCGAGCCGCTGATGTGGGTTTTCTGTCTGAGGATCGGCTGTCTTGGCCTGAACATACTGCTCGTAGGCCTGTTCGTAGTCGCCGGCCATCGCATAGGCAACACCAAGTGCCAGTCGGGCCCGGATGTTGAGCGGGTCGAGCTCCAGCGCCCGTCGGAAGGCATTGATGCCTTTTTCGTCATCGCCGGCGAATTCGTGCAGTATTCCGAGCCCGACCAGCAGGTCAACGTCGTCCGGCATCTGCCGCAGAGCGTGTTCAAAGAGCGCTTCGGCCCGGGAATAGTTGGCCAGTTGCATGAAGCGCACTGCCTCGCAGGCAATCGTGTAGGGGTGATGCTCATTCAGCGAGGCAGCGCTGGCATAGATGTTTTCGACCGTGTCTTCGTCCCCGAGCAGCTGGGCACACAGCGCGGTGAGGTAGTGCAGTCGCAGGTTGGCCGGCGCTACCTGCAGCGCATCGAGAAAATACGCTATCGCCGCTTCTTCGTCTTCCCGGCCGAAGGCGGCGAGTCCTTTCGCCAATAGGCTGCCGGCGCTCTCGGTGGGCCGATTGTCGTCGGTTGACTGGGTTCCGCGCCCGGGCCGGCGCGGCAATGCTTCTGAGCCCATACCTCATTGTAGCGGAGGGCACCCGTTTGTGCAACTGGTGGCCGTCGGACGCCGCTTTCGGTTTGACCCGCCCGGCGGGTTGGTTTAGAATGGAGTTGTGCAGCGCTGCCCGCGAAAGGAGGTTGCCATGACCCGTGTGACTGTTCTGGTCTTCCTGCTTGCCGCAAGCCTGGCCGGTGCGGCCCGGTTCTGCGTCTGGGAGTATGATTCGCTGGACCGGTTTTTTGACCCGGTGCGCGGGGAGTCGGTGTCGTGTGTCACGAGTGTTGCGGCCGACCTGGCCGCGCTCGGCCATTCGGTTGATGTTTTCAGTCAACTGCCCACCGATATTTCGCCTTATGATGCCGTGTTCTGCCTGATGGGCTGGTATCGCTGTTGAGGGGATAACTGCACCGTCGGTCCGACGGAACGCGCAACTCTTATCAGCTACCTGAACTCCGGCCGGGCGGTGTATGCCGAAGGGGGCGATTTCGGCTATTCGAACAACACCAACGAGCTCTGGCCGTATTTCGGTGCCAGCTATCTTGACGATGGCCAGGCAACCGGCAACGTTTCGGCCCTGAATGGCGTGAGCGGTACCTTTGCCACCGGGCTGAGTTTCAGTTATCCGTTTGGCACCGGCCCGGACAGTTATGTTGACGTGCTGGGCTCGGCTGGCGGAACGGTCTGGCTTACCGACCAGGCCAGCCGTGGCCGCGCCGTGCACCACCGCAGCGGTTCCTGGCGGACTGTGCTTTCAGCGGTGATTTATGGCGCTCTCAGCACCGAGCGCCGCAGCGTGCTGCTGGCCGGAATTGCCAATTACCTGCTCTATGGCACTGCGATTGCCCGGCCCGAGCCGACCCCTGCTGTCGGCCGGATTGCGCTTGCCGGTAATCCAGTGCGGGCAGGCCGGCAGGTTGCGCTGCTGCTGCCGCCCGACTGCCGCGGCCCGGTAGCGGTTTTCGATGCCGCCGGTCGGCAGCTGAATGGCTGTTTTGACGAGCGGAGTTCTTCCATCACTGTGCCGGCAGCCGGTTGTTATGTTGTACGTGCAGCCGGGCAGGCGCTGCCGTTTACGGCCGTGAAGTAGGCCGACACGACGCAATTGGCGGCCGGGCGTTTTGCCCGGCCGCCGCTGTTAAGGAGAGAATCCTACTGCAGCGGTCGCTCCATGACCCGGTAGTGCTTGTATTCGACGCCGCCGGCTTCGCGGTCGAAGTCGTTGATCAACCGGTTGTCTTCGAGGTTCCACGACATTTCACACCACTCGTAACCTCGCTGGCGGCCGTATTCCTCGGTTTCGTAAAACAGCAGGATCGGCAGGCCGAGCCGCCGGTATTCCTGTTTGAAGCCAAAGACAATCGCCCGCACGCCCTTTATCCGCCGCTTGAGGAACAGGAACTTGACCATCTCGACCGGCCCGAGCCGGCCATTGAGATGGATCAGCACCTCGTTGATGTTGGGCAGGGTGATGGAGAGTCCGGCCGGCTTGCCGTCATAGAAGGCGAAACGCACCAGCCCGGGGTCGGCGAAGGTTTTGAGGTTTTCGGCCAGCAGATCCATTTCCTTGCTGGTCATCGGCGAGAAACCCCAGTTTTTCTGCCACGAGGCGTTATAAAGGTCCTTGATGATCGCCATCTCGGCAGGCAGGTTTTTCATGTTGATGCAGCGGGTAGTGATGCGGGGGTTGGCCCGGAGTTTTTCGGCAAGTTCGCGCATCCGCGGCGGCATCGGCATGGAGATGTGTTTGTAAAACGCCAGCAGGTCTTTGGCTTTTTTCAGCCCCCAGCGCTCGGCGAGTTCGAGGTAATAGGGCGGGTTGTAGGGCATCATCAGCACCGGCGGCTTGTCGTAGGCATCGAGGAGAAAGCCCCATTCGTCGTTCGACGACGGGCTCATCGGCCCGCGCAGCACCGTCATACCCTGCTCTCGCACCCAGGCCGCCGCGGCGTCAAAGAGCGCATCGGCAACCGCCTGGTCGTTTTCGCACTCAAAGAAGCCGAATGAGCCGAGCCGCTCGTTCCAGAGATTGTTGTAGTTGTCGTCGATCTGGGCGCTGATTCGACCGACCGTGCGCCCGTCGCGCTCAGCCAGAAACACTGTCCCGCGGGCGTGCTCCCAGAACGGATTTTTCTGCGGATCGAGGAGTTTGCGCACTTCACTGCGCAGTGGCGGCACCCAGCAGGGGTTGCCCCGATAAAGCCGGAAGGGAAGTTCAATGAACTCTTCCCAGTCGCGCTGGGTTTGCACCACCCGGACCGTGACCGCTGCCATCAGCGAAAGTTAGCACTATTGACCAGTCTGTCAACTGCTGATACCCACCGGCTTGACCTGCCCCGACCCGGTTCTATACTGACACGATGCCCGCGGTGAGACTGGAGCCGGCCCACAGTCTGCTGGAAAACTTCACCGTTGCTGAACTGTTGCGTCTGGCCGCGGCGTCCGGCCTGGAGCGCCCGCCCCGACAGCGGCCGGCCCTGGTCCGGGCAATTACCCGCCATCTCGCTCTCGACGAGATTGTCGCGCTGCTGCCGGATTTCTTTGGCGCCACTTCCGGTCACGATGATTTTCGCCTCGACCGCCTCAGCCGTGGTCACGGCGCAGTAACGGTTCAGGTTGGCTCGCCGCGCCGGCCGGCGCTGGGTCATTTTCTGCTCGGCATTGATGAACGTTGTCTGCAACTGGGTTTTGTCAATATTCCGCTGGTGCTGGAAAACCGCTGGCCGGTAATTGCCAGTGATGCCGGGTTTCTGCCCCGGGTGCGGCTTTATGCCGGCTTTTCCCGCCCGGGCCAGCTGCATCCGGCCGCCGAAGCACCGCCGCCCCGCTCCCGGCCGTTTATCATTGACGAGGGTAACTGGCAAATCCGTGACGCCCGCCTGCGGCTGGAGCTGGAACGTTCGGGTCCGGTGTCTTTTACCATCACGTTTCTCCGCCACCGGCCGCCGGCACTGCGGCCGGAGTATCTGCTGGAACCAATCGTTTAGGCCGGCGTCGCGCTTGACGACGGCGGGGCGCGGCGTTAAATCTCGCGATGCTCGGTCTGGTGGTGCTGGCGGTCGCCCCGGGTCTGGCGCTGCTTCTGTTTTTCTGTCGTCGGGCCCCCAAGCAGCCCGGTTCGGTGATTGCGGTCACTTTTGCCCTCGGCGCAGCTGCGCTGGTGCCGGCAGCGCTTGTGTCAACCGCACTGGAACGTTTTACCGGCTGGCGGCCCGATACTCCCAATGTTCTGCAGGCCCTGCTCGGTTCGCTCTTGATTGTCGGGCTGGTTGAAGAGGCGGCCAAGTTCACAGTCGTCCGATTCTACTGCTGGCAGCGCCGCGAGTTTGATGAGCCCTACGACGGGATTCTTTATGCGGTTGTCGCGGCGCTCGGTTTTGCCACCGTCGAAAATATCTACTACGTGCTCGCCCACGGCATCGGCACCGGCGTCGCCCGGGCGCTGGTGGCCGTGCCCGGCCATGCGTTCAACGGCGTCCTGATGGGGTTCTTTCTCGGCCTGGCGCGGTTTGCCGCCACCGAACACCACAGCGACCTGCTCACCGGTTTGGGTCTGGGACTGGCGGTGATGGCGCATGGTCTCTACGACTTCATCGTCTTTACCGTTGAAAGTACCCCGGTGCTGGTGCTGCTGCTGCTGGTGTTTGCGGCGCTGACCTGGCTGATTGTGCTGGCGGCGGTACGGCACCACCGCTCGCGATCGCCCTACCGTCACCCGCTGCTCGCGGCAATGAGCCCGGCCCGGGCCGCCGGCCGCTGGTCGGCAGCCGACAACGCTGACCCGACCGGCAGCGAACCCGACGCCAGCGTGGTGGCGGTGTCGGCAGAGCTGGCCGGCACCGAAAACCCCGAGCTGGCCGCGCCGCTTGCCCGGCTGCCCGACGACTCGCGCGCCCGCGACTAACCCCGAACCCGATCAAACTCGGCGATTGCTTGTTGCGATAACGGGTGCTCGCCCAGTCCCCGGATAACTCCCAGCGGCAGTGTCAGGTGGTCGGCCCCGGCCAAGATTGCTCCGGCGGCTTCCTCGCTGGTTTTGATGCTGGCGGCGATGATTTCCACCCGCCGGCCCGCGGCGCGCACGGCCGCGACCAGTTCTGCAACCAGTTTCAGCCCGTCGCCCAGCAGCCGGGTGGCCCGGTTGACGTAGGGTATCACGTAGCGAGCTCCGGCCTCAGCCGCCAGCCAGGCCTGCGCCGGCGAGTAAACCGCTGTCAGCGCACAGGGAATGTCAGGCGCGAGCCGGGCCAGCAGCGTCAGGTTCTCGGTTGTCGCCGGAATCTTGAGCACTACCTTGTCCGGCGCCAGCCGGCTGATTGAGCGCCCTTCGGCTTCGCGTTCGGCCACAGTCGCCGCCGTAACCTGGTAAAAAACCGGCCCGGGCACAATCCGACACAGCTCGGCAATAATCGCCGCCGCGGCCGAACCGGCCTGCGCCATCAGGATCGGGTTGGTGGTACAGCCCCGGACAAATCCGAGCGCGACCGCCTGTTGGACTTCGCTCAGTTCGGCGCTGTCAATAAACAGTGCCATCCGCTCACCCCGCTTTCTGGTTCCGGGCCAGCATTGCCTCAACCGCGGCGCGTTGTGGCATCGCCGGCCCGCTGCCTGCCACCAGGCAGGCCAGTGCGCCGCCGGCATTGGCAAACCGCACCGCTTCGTCAATTGTGGCACCTTCGGCCAGCCGCACTGCCAGGCCGGCGCGAAAAGCGTCGCCGGCGCCGGTGGTATCAACTGCCGCAACCGAAAACGCCGGAAACTCCCGCTGTCCCTTCCCGTCAAACACCAGCGCACCGCGTTCGCCCCGCGTCACTACCAGCGCCCGCATGCCCGGCCGCAACAGCCGGGCAACCCAGTCCTCGGGCCGGTCGCTGTGCGCAAGCATCGCTGCTTCGTGCTCGTTGGGCACCAGCAGGTCCGCAACAATTCCGGCTGCTTCGGCAACTGCTTCCCCGCCATGCGTGTGCGGGGCCGGTGCCGGGTCCAGAATAACCAATGTCCCGGCCGCGCGGGCAATCTCGGCCGCCTGGCGCGACGCCGCCGCATTGACCTCAAGCTGCAGCATCAGCACATCGGCCGACTCGATTGCCGAACGCTGCCACTCGACTTCCTGTGGTGTCAGCCGCTGGTTGGCGCGCGGCACCACCACGATCGAGTTCTCGCCCGAGGAATCAACGGTCGGGCAGGCGACCGCGGTGCCTTCCTGCTCGTCAAGCGTCACCGCGGCGGCAATACCCTCCTGTTCGAGGGCAGCCAGAAACCGGTGACCGAAATCGTCCGCCCCGCACCGGCCAACAAAGGTGACCGCAGCCCCGAGCCGACGACAGGCCACAGCCTGATTGAATCCCTTGCCACCGGGATACATCCCGAAGCCATCACCGATTGCAGTCTCGCCCGGCCCGGGCCGGCGCTGCACCCGAAACACCAGATCCATCACCAGCGACCCGACCACACAAATCCGCGGCTCTGCACCTTTCATCTGCCGCGTCTCACCCCTCGCCAGTCGGCTGGTCGCGAAACAGTGCCGACAGAATCACGGTCGCAATGGAAACGATGAGCGCACCCCAGAACGCCGCCCAGAACCCGTGGACGTAGAACCCGACATGAAACCATTTGACCGCGATGCTGGAAGCGAGCCACAGGGTCAGCGCGTTGATGACCAGTGAAAACAACCCCAGGGTCAGAATAATTAGACCGCAGGATAAGAACTTCAACACCGGACGGATCACGGCGTTGACCAGCCCCAGCACCACCGCCATCGCGGCAAACACCCACCAGGCATTGGGCTGGACCTCGATGCCCGGTACAATCCACGCGGCAAGAAAAAGCGCCAGTGCCGCAACCAGCCAGCGAATCAGTAATTTCATGGTTTTTTCCTCAGGAACAGTCTGCCCCGGCGGACGCTGCCGTCAATCCCCGGCCGGTCCGGGCTGAGGGCCGAAGATTCTTTCTACTGCCGAATCCGGGGCCCAGCCACCGTCGCCGCCCGGCATCTGAACCAGCACCCAGCCGGGCCGGTACTCGCGCACCACGACTTCAAGGCCGTCGTGAACCAGGGCCAAGTCCTTGTACTCATCGCCCGGGCCGGAACGCAAAGTTACCTCCGGCGCAACAACCACCGCCCGTGCCGGGCTCGTGAATGCTCCCCAGGAAAATGTCCCAGCCAGTAGATAACCGAACGCCACCGCCAGTCCAATGCTGACCCAGCCCAAAAGCCGCCGGCCGGTAACGAACATTGCGGCCAGGGCCAGCGCGGCCAGCAGGAACGCAACGCTGGCCAGCAGCCGGGTCGTCGCCGCCGGCAGCAGCCGCAGGACAGCGGCCAGCCCCCGGGTAATCGGATTCTCCTCTACCGTAACCTTGTCCGCACGGAAGCGCCGGGCAAAATCCAGATTGTAGCGGACTGCCGGGTCGGTTGGCGCCAGTGCGAAGGCACGGTTGTAGTCGGCGACTGCCCGGCCGAGCTGACCAAGTTTGAAACGGGCATTCCCGCGGTTGAACAGTGCGGCGGCCGACTGCTGGTGTGCAAGCACGCTGTCGTAGCACGCGACCGCGCCGGCAAAGTCCTGTGCCTCATAGGCGGCATTGCCCCGCGCGAAAATCTCGACCGGCCCGGCGCCCGCCAGCGCGCCGACCACAAACAGCAACAGGACTCCGTTCAATCGGCAGAATCTCACAGCTTCTCCAGTATCGTTCGCGTCCGCTCCAGCAGCTCGTTGGGGTCACACTGCGCCATCCCGGGCGAAAACCGGGCAAAGTCGCACTGACTGATGACCGCAAGGATGGCCGCGACCGTCTCGCCGTCAACGCCCCGCCGGCTGAGCTCGCTGCGCAGCTCGTCACTGGTCATTCCCGCCGCCTCCAGATTGAACCGGTCGCCGACATAGCCGGTAACCGCAGCTGCCAGCGCCGCGTAGAATCCGCGCTGGTCGCCGTTTTTGAGCAAGGTTGTCGCCTCTTTCAGTCGGGCACGCACCAGCCGGCTGGAACGCGCCCGACGGGCATAGCCGCGGTCGGCCGCCAGCCGACGCCGATGCCGGCCCATCACCGCGCCGGCGACGAGCGCCAGGACCCCAAGAGGATAAAACACTGCCGGCCAGGGACCGGGACGTGCCGGCGCAAACCGGCCAGCGGTCTTGATATGGCGAATGTCAGAACCAAAGCTCCGGGCGGCCGCCGGCTCGGGCAGCGCCGCGCTGCGGGCCGCACTGCCGTTGGCAATAAACTCAAGCCGCGGCGTCCGCAGCGTGTAGTAGCTCGCGGTCTTCGGGTTAAAGAAACTCATCGTCAGCTCCGGCACCACCAGCCTGCCATCGGCCTGCGGGATAAGTGGCCAAGCGAAACTGCGTTTGCCGGTCACGCGGCCGTTGACTACCCGGGTCTCGAGCCGGCTCTCTGGCGTCAGCACCCTGACACCCGCAATCACCGGCGCCGCCGGCTCTCCGACCAGTCCGATGTTGCCACTGCCAGAAACTTCCAGCGTCAGCGTGACCGGTTCACCCGCGACTGAACTGTCACTGCTCAACGCTGCACTCAGCTGGAATTCGCCGACACCACCACAAAAATCAGCCGGACGGCCGGTCTCAGGCAGTGGCTTCACGCTGACCGTAATCGGTTCGGAACTCACTTCGAACGGCTCGGTTGTTTCGAAAAAGAACCCCCCGGGGACGACGACCTCGCCCTGCACGCTCATCCGGTCGAGCTTCAGCTCGCCGGCCTGAGTGGGAAACAGTGCCACCCGTTTCAGTGTTGCCGCACTGTAGCGCTGGCCGGAATAGACGACATCGCGATAATCCAGGTTCTTGGCATCAAACAACCGCTCGGACCAGAACCCGGCAAACGCCGGGGCTTCTTTTATTCCGAGGTTGCCGATGCGCACCCGGGTGTAGAAGGTGTAGGTTACAGTAATCTGCTCGCCGACATAGACGCTGGTGCGGTCGGCGCTGGCGGCCAGCCGGACATAATCCGCTGCCCGGCCGCCGCGCGGGGTTTGTGTCGGCCCGCTTGTGCGTGGCCGTGGTGCTGAGCTTTCGCGCGTGACCGTGATGGTTATCGGCTGCGTCTGGTAGCTGGTTCCTTTGAAATCCAGCCGGCAGGGGCCGATGACCAGGTCGCCGGTTTTTTTCGGCGCCAGAAAATAGATGAAACTGATCGTCTGCTGCTGGGACACGCGTCCATTGACAAACTGAATGCTGGTTGACTGGGACTGCGTCGAGCCAAGCTGGCTGAAGTCGTCCAGCTGCGGCAACTGGGGCCGGGGCACACTGCCGATATTGCTGCCGGCGACCGTGACGGTCAGGGTAAACTGTTCACCCAGTCCGACCGTGGTTCGATCGACACTGGCGTTGAACTCCAGCTCGGCGGCATGCGCGCCAGCCCAAAGCAGCATGACCGCGCCGAAGATTCCTATCAGGCTCCTGGTGTCTTGGCGTCTGCTCATCACCGGCTACCAGTCGCGCTCGACCTGTCTGCGCCCGCCCGCCCGGCGTTGCTGCTTCTGCTGCTCGCGCTCTTTGTTTTGCACGGCCTGCAGTATCCGCTCGGCCTGCTCTTTGTCCATTCCCGACCGAGGCTGGGGCTGCTGCTGTTGTTGTTGCTGCTGATGTTGCTGGGGCTGTTGTTGCTGCTGGTGTTGCTGATTCTGCTGGCTCTGCTGGTTCTGCTGTTCCTGAATCTTGCGCAGGCAGTACTCGAGATTCTGTTTGGCCTGGCGGTCTTTCGGGTTGACCAGCAGGGCGGCGGTGTAGGCCCGTACCGCCCCATCGAGCTGGCCGGCACGAAACAACACATTGCCGCTATTATAAAGCGCTGCGGCCCGGCGGGAAGGCCGGCGGTCCAGTGCCGCCAGTTCCAGCTCTCGCAGCGCCTCGGGATAACGGCCGAGCCGATAGAGTGCGCTGGCCTTGTTGAACCGGATTCCGGACGCATCGGGCTCAAGCAGCTCGGCCATGCCATAACGGGCCAGCGCCTCCTCGTACTTGCCCCGGGCATAGAGACTGTTGCCCTGCCGCATCAGACTGCCAACATCGGCCCGGGCCCAGGCAGTTGAACTGCCAACGAGGCTCCAGAGTCCGAAAAGCACGCCCGTCAGCCAGAGAGCGCGAAACCTCTTGTCAGCTCTGCGGTTCACTGCTCCTCCTCCGCCGCAGTGTCGGCAGCCGCAGCGCGGCCGGGTCAACCCAGCGGCCCCGGCGGTCGGAAAGTCCCAGCCCGGCCAGCAGCAGCACCAGCGCGGCACCGAGAAACCACTGGTAGCGTTCCACGTAATCGGCGTACCGGCCACCGGTCAGCTCCTTCTGCCGGATGCGCCCCAGTTCGGCCAGCAGCCGCTCGGAAGAAAACCCTTCGACCCGCAGAAACCGACCGCCGGTGGCCTGAGCAATCGCAATCAACTGCCGCTCATCCATCCGCGACATTACGACCCTGCCGTCCTTGTCTTTCTTGTAGCTTTGCAGATTACCGCGCTCGTCGTACTCCGGTATCGGCCCACCCTCGGCACTGGCAAATGCCACCGGAAAAATGACCAGCCCGGTCGCCGCCGCGCGCTCCACTGCCTGGGCGGTATTGCGGCCGAGGTCCTCGCCGTCGGTAACCAGAATCAGTGCCTTGTGCGTCGGCTCCTTGGGGTTGAACAGTTCCAGTGCCCGGTCGATTGCCCGGCCGAAATCAGTACCCGGCACCGGCATCGTCGCCGGATCAATGATGTCCAGAAACATCCGGGCCGAGCCGGCGTCGGCGGTCAGCGGGCACATCACATAGGCCTCGCCGGCAAACGCAACGATCCCGATATTGTTGCCGGCCAGCCCGTCAATCAGCCCGGCCAGTTCGGTTTTCGCCCGCTGCAGCCGGCTGGGCTTGACATCCTCGGCCAGCATTGACTTGGAAGCGTCCAGCGCGATTACCACATCAATGCCCCGGCCCCGGTAAAGCTGCAGCCGCTCGCCCCACTTCGGCCGCGCCGCCGCGACAATCAGCAGCGTCAGGGCGCCGACCAGCAACAGCCGCTTGAGCCGGACCAGTCCCGGCGCGACCGTACCGGTCAGACTGGCGGCAAGGTGCGAATCCACTGCCCGGCCCAGCCGGCGACGCTTGAGCAGACCGAGCAGCAGCAGGCCAGCCACCAGTACCGGCACCGCCACCAGCAGCCAGAGATAAGCCGGTTCGCCCCAGCGGATCACGGCAGCCTCCCCAGCAGCGCGGCGGCAGCGAGAGCGGCAGCTAAGAATACCAGCGCCAGAAACAGCGGCCGGCCGGCAAGCTCGTTGTAGATGGTATGTTGCTTGACTTTGAAGGTTGTTGGCTCCATCCGGTCAATCTCGTCATAAACCTGCTTCAACCCCTCGGCGTCGGTGGCCAGAAACGACCGGCCGCCGGTGATTGCAGCAATCTGCTCCAGTGTTCCGGTATCAAGGTCAACCTCAGCCTGGATGTAGCGTCGGCCGAATATCGGGTCGTCGACCGGAAACGGCACCGGCCCCTTCGAGCCGACCCCGATCGTATAGACCTTGATACCGAGCGCGGCTGCGGTCTGTGCCGCGGTTATCGGGTCAATGTCGCCGGCGTTGTTCACGCCGTCGGTCAGCAGAATGATCACCCGGTCCTTCGCCTTGGAATCCTTCAGCCGGGCCACCGCACTGGCCAGCCCCATGCCGATCGCGGTACCGTCCTCGAGCATACCGAAATCCACCCGGTCGATGAGCTGCCCGAGCACGTTGCGGTCCAGCGTCGGCGGACACTGGGTCAGGCTCGTTGCCGAAAACACGACCAGCCCGATGCGGTCACCGGCCCGTTTTTCGATAAACTCGCGCGCCCGGGCCTTTGCCACTGCCAGCCGGTTGCGCGGCGAAAAGTCCTCGGCCTGCATCGAGCCGGAAATATCAAGACAGAGCATTATGTCGATTCCTCTGGTCTCGACCTCGGTGAACTGACGGCCGCGCTGGGGTCGGGCCAGGGCAAATACCATCGCGAGCATCGCCAGCGAATACAGCGTCAGCGGTATCAGTCGCAGCCACCGCCCCCGGTTCACCGTGCCGGCCAGAAACGACAGGTCACTGTAGCGCAGCGCGCCCCGCCGCTTGACCAGCGACCACCAGACAAACACTGGCACCACCGCCAGCAATGCGAAAAAGCCCGGGTCAGCGTATCTCATGATGACTGTTTGCCGGCCTCGTCTGGCTGGCGATTGCCAGTGCCGGACTGGCTGTTGGCGCTGCGGACTTCGGACTGGTCTTCTGCCCGCGGCATCGTCAGCGTCACCAGTTCCCGCGCCCGCTCGATGGCCGCAGCCGCCTCGGCTGCCGGCGGCAGATGCTTGGCATACTTCACCAGATCGGCGGCGCGGAAAAACTCGCCGAAGCCGTCTCTTTCCGGTATCCGGGCCACTTTCATCGCCCGGGTGATTTCGGTGGTGGTCTGGTCAATCGCCGGAAAACCAAACCGCCGGGTCAGATAGCGCTTGAGGATTCCCGACAGCGTGTAGTAGTAGCGCTTGAACTGACCGGTTCCGAGCCACTCCTCGGCCGGCACCTGACCGAGTGCCGCCAGCGCCTCATCCCACGGGTCGGGCAGCGGAGCACCGTAAAGCCGGATGCGGCGGTAACGCCGGTAGAGCCGCAGACCCAGCCAGACCAGCCCGCCGGCCGCTGCGAGTCCGAGCAGAACGAAAAGCGGCACCAGATTGGGATACTGCACCTGCGGCTTGAGGTCGTTGATGTCGGTCATCGAGTCGGGCAGGACGCTTTCGACTTTGATGGGAATGCTGTCGGAAACCGACGCGTAGACCGCCGTGTCGCCCTGCCAGGTCACGACATATGGCGGCAGGTGAATCTCGCCCGGGGCAAATGCCGCCAGCTTCAGGGTATGCCGGTCGATGATTGTGTCGCCGGCATAGCGAGTCACGGTCTTTCTGTTCAGTTCGACGAACCGCCCCGGGTCGGGCAGAAACGGCTGCGACGCGCGGTAGTTCCGCAGTCGGCGCACGGTCAGCTCGACCCCAAACTGGTCGCCAACCGTCAGCCGGCCGCGCCGGGGCATCAGCCTGGCACTGACGCGCACCGGCCCGTCGTTGACAATCCGCAGCCGCTGGCCCGGGGAGCTGTCGGGCGCACTCAGGCTGTCCTGCGCCGCAACGATCGCCACCAGTACGCCGATGACGCCGAGCGTTCGCATTCTGACTGCTGTCGCTCTTCGGTGACCCCTCATCCCCGGTAGCGCCGTGCCCGCTGCTGGAAGAAACTGTGGAGCTTGGCGGTGAAGTCTTCGTCGGTCGAAAGCGCGATATGGTCAACCCCAAGCTGACGCAGCAGCCGCCGCACTTCTTCAACCTGCTGCCGGCGGAACTCGCGGAACTGCCGGCGCAGCGCCGGCGCACGCGTGTCCACCAGCTCCTGCCGGCCGGTCTCGGCATCTTCCATCTCGACCAGACCGAGCGCCGGCAGCTCGACCTCGGCCGGGTCATTGACCGATATCGCGACGACATCGTGCTTGCGCGCGGCCACACCCAGCGGCGTCCGCAGGTGCGCGCTGCGGAACGCCGGCCCGATAAAGTCCGAAATGAAGAACACTATCGCCCGGCGTTTGAGCACGTGCATCACGAACTCCAGCGCCTGCACCGGGTCAGTGCCGGACCGTTCGGGTTGGAAATAGAGAATGTCGCGCACCAGCCGCAGCACGTGGGCCCGACCCTTGCGCGGCGGCACGTACTTCTCGACCTTGTCGGAGAAAAACAGCAGCCCGACCTTGTCGTTGTTGCGGATGGCCGAAAAGGCCAGCGTCGCCGCAACCTGAGCCGCCTGTTCGAGCTTGAACTGGCGCCGCGTGCCGAACCGGCCCGAGCCCGACGCATCCACCGCCAGCAGTACGACCAGCTCGCGCTCCTCGGCGAACTTCTTGACGTAGGGCCGGCCGAACTCGGTCCCGGGCTGCGGTGTCGCCAGCCGGGCGGTAACCTTCCAGTCAATCGTGCGCACGTCATCCCCGGGCTGGTACTCGCGCACGTCGAGAAACTCGATGCCGCGGCCCTTGAAGCTGGACTTGTAATCGCCCGAAAACAGCGTGTTGACCAGCCGGCGGGTGCGGATCTCGACCTGCCGGATGAAACTGCGCTCGGCCGCACCCGGCCGGGGCGGACGTTCGGCGACCGGAGAGTTACGCTTCACACCCGGTACTGACTGTTTCGGCTTTGGCCTCAGGGCACCTCGACGCCTTCAAGCACCCGCCGGACGATATCGTCCGGCTCCAGCTCCTCGGCCTCGGCCTCGTAGCTCAGGATGACGCGGTGGCGCAGCACATCCGGCGCCAGTTCCTTGATGTCCTCGGGAATGACGAACCCGCGCCGACGCAGGAATGCCATCGCCCGCGCCGCAGCCAGCAGATAGATCGACGCGCGCGGGCTGGCGCCGTAGCGCACCAGCGGCTCGAGGTCGGCGAGATTGTACTCTTTCGGAAACCGGGTTGCGAAGACGATGTTGAGAATGTAGTCCTTCAGCTTCTCGTCGACATAGACCCGGCTGCAGAGCGCCCGCGCCCGGATTATCTGGGCCGGTTCAACCACCGCCGTGGCCTTCGGTTCCTCGCTGCCGGTCATCCGGTCAACGATCAGCTTCTCCTCTTCCTTGGACGGATAACCGACCCGCAACTTCAAAAGGAACCGGTCGGTCTGCGCCTCAGGCAACGGGTAGGTGCCCTCCTGCTCGATCGGGTTCTGGGTCGCCAGCACCAGAAACGGGTCGGCGAGCTTGAAAGTCTCGTCGCCGATGGTTACCTGACGTTCCTGCATCGCCTCAAGCAGCGCGCTCTGTACCTTCGGCGGCGCGCGGTTGATCTCGTCGGCCAGCACCAGATTGGCGAACACCGGCCCCTTGCGCGCCGTGAACTCGCCGGTGCGTTGATTGTATATCTGGGTGCCAACGATGTCGGCCGGCAACAGGTCGGGCGTGAACTGAATGCGCTGGAACCGAGTGTTGATGGCCGCGGCCAGCGTCTTCACCGCATAGGTCTTGGCCAGCCCCGGCACACCCTCGATGAGCACGTGGCCGTTGGCCAGCAGCCCGATCAGCAGCCGGTCAATGAGATACTTCTGCCCGACAATGACCTTGCCGACTTCGGCGGTGATTGCCTGAACAAACAGGCTCTCGCGTTCAATTTCCTCGTGAACGCGCTTGATGTCGTCTCTTAGTTCGTTCATTCAACCAGCCTTTCCTGAGGGTTACGGATGTACAATCATTATAGACCAAAACCACCGACCGCCCGTTGCTCTACCAACAGTACCAAGCCACCGATGCCATTTCGAAATGGTGTCTACCCCATTATGCACACTACAATGCTAAGTTACAGCTTATAAAATCGTTGTCGTCAATAAGCCGCGTGCGGGGCATTACAGCCCCGCACGCAAAAACCGGTCAGGTTACTGGACGAGTCCTTCGATTACCTTCAAATCGTCGGACCGGGTATTAATCATCTGCTTGTTCTCGGCCGGAACTCCGGCGCAGGCGTTCTTGAGTTCTTCGACTCTCCTTGTCGCTTCCTTGAACTGGGCGCTGGTGTCGTTCTGGGCCATGCCGGCCATCATCTGGCTGACCATATCGGCATTCAGCGCCGCCGACGCCGCCAGTACCCGCAGCAGGGTGCCGCGGAAATCCTGCCAGTTGGTGCCGGCATTGGCGAGAGTCTCGTTCAGTCCTGCCACATCCTTCATTCCGTCGGCAATGCTGGTGATAACCGTGACGATATGGGCATCCTGGCCGAGGTCAGGACTGTGATACCCGGCCGCCTGCAGCGCTGCCGTCACCGAAGGAACGGCCTGGACGAAACGGGTAATCTCCTCGTCGGTCAATGGTTTCAGGGCCTCTTCCGGGAACGCCGGACCCTTGGCGGTTTCGCCTTTCTTCGACCCGCAGCCGGCACCGGCAAGCAGTGCCAGCATCAGGGTCATGGTGAGCATGATTCTAGCCACAGAACTCCTTTCACTGTGTGGATCGCTGTGCGGGACGGCACAGCATAGTGTCCTGCCGACGATTGTCAATTCACTGTTGACCGCCTGACCGGCGGGGCTATGCTGGTTCGTGCCCGGGCAGAGGGTTCAGATGCTGCTGCTTGTGCCGGTGGTTGCCGCTGCCCTGTCGGCACCGGTAATCACCGATGTCTGCAATTCGGCCGCCCGCCCGGGCCAGCCAGTCGAAATCAATGCCGACTGCTCCCAGCCGCCCGCGGCCGGGACGACAACTGCCACCCTGTTCTGGGCAGGCGACACCGCCACAACCTGGCAGCGGCTGGAGCTTGGGCGCGCCGCCCAGCCCGGCTACGAAAGCACCTTCACCGGTCTTCTCATCGCACCTGCCAGCGGCAGTGTCCGCTACTATGTCCGTGCATCCAGCGGCAGCAACTGGTCAACCCAGTCACCGTTCAATACCGAAAACCAGTGGCCGCCCGCGGCTGGTCTGCTCGCCGCCACTGCCGACGAGCCGGCCGGCGACGCCAGCGACCCCGAAGGGCCCTGGCTCGACCTGACTGGCGCCTTTGTCGGCTACTCGGCATCACACTTCTACGCGGCACTGACCAACAACCACACATCCTGGCCGACCTATACTTTCCCCCAGCCCTGGTACATCTACTCGATCGGCTTCGTCAATCCCGAAGCGCGGTCCGACACCTGGGCCTTCGCACTGAGCTATGCCAGCATCCCCGGCGTCTACACCACCGGACTCTATGCCATCAACCGCTACGCCAATTCGTACGAGCGCGTTGCCGACGCCGAGGCCGCAACCAGCGGCAACCGGCTCAGCCTGCGCTGCCCGATTGCTTCTTTTGCCGGCGACCCGCGCTTCGGCCCGTGGCCCAATCAATCCGGTTTTCTCACCGTCGCGGCCAACACTCAGGCAATCTATCCAATCGGTGGCAACCGGTTGCGCGATACCACCGCCAGTGCACTGTTCTATGCCAACCGCTCGCCCCGTTTTGTCGTCGGCGTCAATGCACCGCCCCAGCTGAGCGGGCCACGCGTCCTGCCGGCACAGGGTACACCCGAAACCGAATTCTGGTTCAGTGTCAGCTACTCTGACCCGGACACCA
Source organism: Caldifarciminota bacterium (assembly GCA_965649225.1). Lineage (GTDB taxonomy): Bacteria > Hydrothermota > Tepidihabitantia > Tepidihabitantales > Tepidihabitantaceae > CBFGJX01. Next base: position 41,524 of record CBFGJX010000016.1, on the reverse strand, counting down.
ATCTGCCCCGCCGCCGGGCGCTGATTGTCGACGGCGAAACACTCAATCTGGTGCCGACTCGCCACGGCTGGGGCAGCTGGGTGCTGTTCTACCGCTACCGCTCCGGTTTCGGCCTCGGCACGCACTATTTCCGCTGTCTCTTCGATGACGGTGCCGCGACGGTGGTGACGCCGGTTGACTCCTTTTCCGTCATTGGCACCGGCCTGAACGCCGCGCCGGTGCCGGCCGCGCCGCTGCCCTTGACCATAACTCCCAACCCCTGCCGGGGCAGAACACTGGTCAGCGGCCCGCGGCCCGGCGACGGGTCGCTGCCCGACCTGCTGGTCTTCGACCCGACTGGCCGGCAGGTGCGCCGGTCACCGGCGGCTCCGGCCGGCGAACGGCTGCTGTTTCATCTTGACAAACTCAGGCCGGGAGTCTACCTGCTGCAGCTGACCGGCCGTGTCGGCACTGCTGCCCGACTGACGGTGCAGTAACTGCCCCGCCGATTGACGCCGCCGCGAATGCGCCCTAGCATATTAGTTGTGTCGGCGTGAGCCGAACGCACAAGGAGAAATCAAGCAGCGCGGTCCGGCCGTGACTGCCGGCCGCCAAAGGAGTTGATGTGAGACTGTTGATCTTGCTGGTAGCCGCGGTGACGGCACTCGCCGCGCCGGGCGAATGGCTGGTGCGCGTTGACCGCACCGGTGGCGATGTCGTCGTCGTGCAGCAGACCGGACTTTCCGTCCTCGATGAGTTCGACGGCTGGATTCTGGCCCGGGGCCCGGCCGGAGTGATTGCCGCGGCGTCGTCCCGGCTCCCTATCACGCCGCTCGCAGCCGACGCGACCGACCAGTTGCTCTACTATGTTACCCTTCACAACCGCTGCACACCGCAGCAACTGGCCCGCCACGGCCGGATTCTCACCCGCGACGACAAAGGCCTGCTGCTGGCAACCACCGAACAGCAGCTTCTCGCTCTCAACAGCCTGCCGGTTTCGCTGTGCCAGATCAGCTCGACACCGATGGTAACCGGGGCGGGGTCGGGTCCAATCGCCGCTCCGGCGGTTGACGACAGTCTGGTCTCGGCGCTGGTCAACCGGGTCAACTCTGACTCGATCCTGGCAAACATCAACCGGCTGGTCGCCTTCTACACCCGCTACTCAACCACCGACTCCTGCCGCCGGGCAATGGACTGGATGCGCAGCCGCTTTGCCGGCTATGGCTGCGACTCGACCTGGCTGGAAACATTCCGCTCCACCTATGCCCCCAACGTAATCGGCATCAAGCGCGGCCGCGTCAACCCGCGCCGGATCTACATCATCTGCGGCCACGTCGACAACACTTCCGATGTCCCGCCCAACCACTGCCCGGGCTCGGACGACAACGCCTCCGGCAGCTCGGCCGTACTGGAAGCGGCCCGGGTGCTGCAGGATGTCAGTTTCGACTATTCGGTCTGGTTCATCGGCTTTGCCGGCGAGGAACAGGGACTGTACGGCTCGGACAGCTTCGCCACCCGTGCCTACCGCCGGGGCGATTCGATCATCGCCGTGCTCAACTTCGACATGATTTCCTACGGCCGGCAGAACATCGACACCTTCGAGGTCATCGGCAAGAACACCAACCCCAACTGTGTCTGGCTCGTTGACAGCTTCATCGCCAACGCCCGCACCTACACCAGCCTGAAAACCCGCCGCTCAATCGTTACCTCGGCACCGTACTCGGACCACCACTCCTTCTGGCGCAAGGGCTATGTCGCCTTCTGCGGCATCGAACGCGACTTCACGCCGATGTATCACACTCTCGGCGACACGGTCGGCCCGCTCTACTACGTCAACTGCGGCACCAACAATGTTCCGATGGCCACCGAAGCGATTCGCGCCGCGGTTGCGACAATTGCCAAGCTCGCCGGCGCCCAGTTGCCCACCGGCATCGCCGAACCGGCGCGGCCGGCCCGACCGGCACGACTCACCGCAGTCACGCCCGCACCCGGCAGGCCGCCGTTGAAGATTAGCTTCTCCTCGCCGGCCCGCACCGGCGCGCTCGTGACCATCTACGACGCCACCGGTCGGGCCGTGCGCAGCCTCGCGGCCGACAACCGTCAAGAATTGGTCTGGGACGGCCGAACCGAGTCCGGCGCGCGCGTCCAGGCCGGCATCTATCTCGTCCGGCTCGCCGACGGCGAACAAACTACCACCGCCAAGGCAATCATTACCGACTGACCGGACGAGACTGTATCTGCGGCCCGCAACTTGACCCGGGTTGCGGGCCGCCTAAGCTGGTGATTATGGAGCGAGTACCCGCCGCCACTGCCCCGATGCAACAGGTGCTCGAGCGCTACGCAGCGCTGCAGGCCAAGGTCATCGAGCGCCGATCCGAATTCGACGAATTCATCCGGATGCTCGAACAGGAAACCGCCTGGCTTTCGGCCCCGGCCAGCACCCGCTTTCACCTCAACACCGAAGGCGGACTGCTGCGCCACTCGGTCGGCGTCGCCGAAAACCTGCTCCGGCTCCGCGCCTGCCTCGCTCCGGAAATCAGCGAAGAATCCTGCGTCATCGTCGGTCTGTTTCACGACGCGGGCAAGGTCGGCATGCCCGGCGTTCCCCGCTACCTGCCCAACCCCGATGAATGGCAGCGCAAGAACCGTAAAGCCAACTTCATCGTCAATCCGGACGAAGTCACGCTCGGGATCGCTGTCCGCAGCCTGTATCTCGTGGCCAAATACATCTCTCTCAGCGATGTCGAAGCCCAAGCCATCGTCTATCACGACGGCCAGTACATCAGCGACAACGCCGCGGTCGCCCAGGACGAGGAACCCCTGACACTGCTGCTGCACTGGGCCGACTACTGGACCGCGCACGTGGAAGAAGACTCCTGGCCAATTGCCGACACCAGCCCACGCTACCGGCGCACTGCCGGCTTGCCGCCGAAACCCCGACACCAGAAACCCCAAGACCCGGGCTCGCTGTTCTAGCCCCGTCCGCTTCACGGGCCGGCGCTGAACCATTGCGCAATCGGCCTCACCCGCCGCCCCGGCGACCGTCCGGTAACCAACCCTTGCCCCGCCGCAAATCAGTTACCGGCAATTGGCAATAGTTATTTAAGTCTCTGATAAAAATCGCCTTTTGCGGCACCGGCGCTGCTGGCAGCACGACAGGCACTGGCTCGGATTGTCGCCCGCAGACCGGTCATCGACTCTAATCTCAACAGGCTGCCAGTGCACTTGCCCCGGCGGCACTTTACTACCGCCAGGGACAGGCGTATCCTCACCCCAATGCAGCCAGCGCTTTCGGATCGGCCTACCGGCTGGGGTTGCCAGCCGGTTCAGCCGCCGTCTCTGGCCGCGACCCGTGCAGCCCGGGCACGACTGCAGGGCATTGCCGTCTCCTCGCCGCTCGTCCCCTGCTGCGGGTCACCCGGGATTTTGCTCAAACTGGAAACCGTCCAGCCGACCGGTTCGTTCAAACTGCGCGGCGTCTGGAACTGGGCGGCACAGTTGACTCCGGCCGAAGTCAGTCGCGGGCTTGCCACCTTCAGTGCCGGCAACACCGCACTGGCACTGGGCTGGTGTGCCCGCCGGCTCGGCGCTGTCAGTCGCAGCCTGCTCCCTGACCATGCACCCGAAGTGAAAGTGGCGGCCCTGCGCGCCGCCGGGGTCGAGCCGGTGCTGGTACCGTTTGCGGCAATGGCCGACTGGCTGTTTTCCGCCGGCTGGCAAAGGGAGCCCTGGACTTTTCTGCATCCCTGGACCGAACCGGCAATGATTGCCGGCCACGCAACCATCGCACTGGAACTGCTGGAGCAGGCAGACAGTTTCGAGAGTGTCTATATCCCGGTCGGCGGCGGCGCACTCTGCACCGGTGTCGGCGGCCTGCTGAAGACGCTGCGTCCGGAAGTGAAGATTGTCGGGGTTCAAGCTGCCGCCTGCCCGGCGCTGTCGGCCAGCTTGACCGCCGGCCGCCCGGTCTGGACAGAAAACACCCCGACGGTCTGTGACGGCGTCGCCGTGCCGTTTGTCACCGATGCCCTGTTTCCAGCTTTACAATCAATAGTTGACATTGTCATAAATGTTTCCGAAAATGACGTCGCCGCGGCGATAACCGAACTGGCGGCACAGGGCATTGTCGCCGAAGGCGCCGGCGCTCTCAGTCTGGCCGCAGCCCGGCTTGCGCCCCCGACCGGCACTGCGGTCTGTCTGATTACCGGCGCCAACCGTCCGTTGTCTTGACAGTACCGGCATTCAGGTTACCATTTGCCCGTGCCGCTGCCCAAACTTCGCCGATGATAAAGTTCGAGCGCCGCTTCTTCCCGCGCCGGCAGTACCGGCTGCCACTGCTGCGCGGGCTGATACTGGTGATGATGGCCGGGCTGCTGGCACTGGTCTACCTGGCTTTTCGGGGGTTCTTTGCCCGCCGCTAGCGGGCAGGCTGAAAGGAGAGTGGCATGACAAGTCTGCACTTCGGCTACAAGGACATCTTTCGGGCCTTGCGCCTGGGGTTCTCGGCGAAAAAGATCTGGATGATGGCACTCGGCCTGTTGTTCGGCCTCGGCTGCTATTCGCTTTTTACCTATCTGGCGTATCTGGTGTCGGGCACTGACCTCCTCGTCGTCTGGGAGCGCTTCCGGCTGCTGCCATTTCCCCTGCCGGACTACTATCCTTTCCCGTGGTACTCGTGGCTGCTCTATGCCGCCGGCGTACTGATTCTTGTCGCCGCCTTTCTGGTCACCGGTGCCGCCGTCTCCAAGGTAGCCTATGAAGGCCTGCGCGGGGACGAGTTTTTCGAGGCCAGCGAAGCCTTCCGGTTCGCCCTGCGCAACCTCGGCGGCGTCCTCGGCAGCCCGCTGCTGATTGCCGCCTTCATCGCCTTTCTGGTTGGCGGCGGCCTGCTGGTCAGCCTCTTCGGGGCGATACCGTATGTCGGCGAACTGACCATCGGCCTGCTGGGGATTGTCTCGTTTTTCGCCGCCCTGTTCATTGTCTACCTGCTGGTGGTGCTGGCAGCAACGCTGGCAATGGGACCAAGCGTTGTCGGAGCGTCCCGTGCCGACACCTTCGATACCCTTTTCGAGGTATTCTCCTGCGTCAACGAACAACCCGGCCGTCTGGTCTGGTACAGTGCAACCGTTGCGGTTCTGGCCCGGTTCGGCATGTTTCTGCTGGCCCTGGCCTCGACCTTTGCCGGCCGGATTGCCCACCTGATTCTCAGCCTGATTGCCGGCCCGAAGATTTCCGAAGCGTTTGCCAATGCCGGCTTCTTCTTCAAGGTCGGTCTGCCTGACTGGTGGCCAACAGTTCTGCAGTATACCTTCCTGCGGCAGGTAGAGCTGCTCGGACTGCCCCAGATTCTCTTCCCGGCCGACTACATCTCAACCGGCTGGAGTGGGGACGTTACCGCCCTGCTCATTGGCATCTGTTACTACGCCGTGGCGCTGATGGTACTGGCCTACGGTTTCTCGGTCTGGTTCTCCGGCATGACGCTGACCTACGCCGTACTGGCACAGAAAAAGGACGACAAAAATATCCTTGAGCTGCCCGACGAGGAAGACGAAATCTTCGAACCCGAATCCGCTCAGTCGTCCGGGACAGACCAGAAGCCGGAGCAGCAAGCTAACTGACGACAAAACATAGTCTTACCAACACAGGTCGGCGCCGGGTGCCGACCTGTGTTGCGCAAATCGGCGGCCGGGTTCAGGGTGTTGGATTCCGCCCCTGGGTCTGGCGTCTGGCTGCGCGGCTGGGCGTTGACGGCACGGTCGCCAACACCGGCGATGGGGTAACCGTTGTCGCTCAGGGGCCGCGCGCCCGTGAACTGCTTGAACGCCTGCGCCGGCAGCCGCCTCCCCTAGCTGTCATCACCAGCTGGCACGAGAAAACGGTCAACCGCGCCCCCATCAAAGGCTTTTCAATCCGCGCCAGCCGCAACCCTGGCGGTCGGCTCCTTGACGCCACCCCTGACCTCGCCCTTTGCCCGGACTGCGCCAACGAAATCAGTTCCCCATCCGAACGCCGGTTCGGCTACGCGTTTACCAACTGTACCCAGTGCGGCCCGCGCTACACTATCATCAACTCGCTGCCCTACGACCGCCCGCATACGACCATGGCCGGATTCCGGCTCTGCCCGGCATGCCGACGCGAGTACAACAGCCCGTCCGACCGGCGCTTCCACGCCGAGCCCATCTGTTGTCCCGACTGCGGCCCAGCCCTTACCGCCCTGAACCACCGTGGCGAACCGGTTACCGGCGAACCGCTGGCAATTGCAGTCAAATTCCTCGTCCGCGGTGGCATAGTCGCCATCAAGAGCCTGGGCGGTTTCCAGCTCGCCTGCCGGGCCGACAACGACAAGGCCATTGCCCGCCTGCGGCGTCTGAAATACCGGCCGACCAAGCCACTGGCGCTGATGTGCGCTTCAATCCGCTCGGCTGCGAAACTTGTCCATCTTACGCCTGCTGGCCGCTCGTTACTCAACAGCCGCAGCGCCCCGATCGTTTTGCTCCGGAGACGGCCCCAAGCGCCAGTATCGCCGCTGATTGCCCCGGGCACTGACCGGCTGGGGATAATGCTGCCGTACACACCGCTGCACCAATTGCTATTTAATCTTCTCCCTCCGGCGATACCGGCGCTGGTGATGACATCCGCCAACCCGCCCGGCGAGCCGATCGCCCTCGATGAAAGCGAACTCATCAATGCCGCCCGTCCGGCGGCCGATGTCATCATTACCCACAACCGGCCGATTGCCAACCGTGCCGACGACTCGGTGGTTCTGGCCGGCCGGGCACCGGTGGTAATCCGGCGGGCCCGGGGCTACGTGCCCGTACCAATCCAGCTTGCCCCGGTGTTTCACGTGAAACATCCGGTTCTTGCCGCAGGCGCCGATGGCCGCAATGCATTTGCGCTTGCCTTTGCCGATCGGATTGTACCCGGGACCTATCTGGGCGACATGCATTCGGCCGGGACCGAGAAGTTCTTTCTATCGGCCCTCGACCGCATGTCCGGCTGGTACCGGTTTCGACCCAAGCTGGTCGCCTGCGACCTGCATCCGGACCTTTTCTCGACCCGGCTGGCTGAAACCATCGCCGAGCGCTATGGTGCACGGTTGGTCCGGGTCCAGCATCACCTTGCCCATGTTTTATCGGTGGTCGCGGAACACCGGCTGGACGAACCGGTCATCGGCATCGCCGCCGATGGACTCGGCTGGGGTGCCGATGGCAATGTCTGGGGTTGCGAGCTGTTTCTGGTCAAATCCGAGTGCCAGTGGCTGCGTGTCGGCCATCTGGCATACCTCAAAGAAGCCGGCGGCGCTGCCGAACTTGCCGACCCGGCACGGGTTGCCGCTTCCTACCTTGCACAGACAGGGGAGAAGCGACTGGCCGCGCGCCTTGGGCTTCCCTGCCCGCCGCCGACCGGAAAACTGCTGTCCTCGTCTCTGGGCCGGCTGTTCGATGCTGCCGCGGCAATCACCGGCGTCTGCCGTCATGCCAGCTACGAAGGCGAAGCCGCGGTCCGACTGGAAACCGTTGCCGGCAAGCGTCTCTGCCCGGGCTGGTTCCGGGCAACCGACATTACCGAACACCACGAACCGAGCGGCCCACTGGTAACACCAGGCCGCACCGAGCCAGAGCCTGCCCTCTCTCAGCTGGTCTGGGACCCACGATACTGCCTCGTTGCGCTCGCCGCGGCGGCGGCAGGGGGCGAGGCGCCCGGCCAGCTGGCAGCGAGATTCCATCACACCGTCGTTTCGGCACTGGCCTGTCTCGCCCGCCGCCTGGCAGAAAAGCACGGTGCCGGAACGGTCGCGCTCTCTGGTGGCGCCATGGTTAACAGTCTGCTTCGCCGTGGGATAACGGCTCGACTGCGCCGGGCCGGCATCCGGGTGTTGACCAACTGTGCGGTACCGCCCAATGACGGCGGCATTGCCACCGGTCAGGCTCTGGCGGCAGTTCTCGACCGTACCGTTACAGGCAGTCGGTTTTCGCCCGCTGGCCGCCGCTTGAGTCTTGACAGCGGGACTTTGCCGCCTATGATGCGCTCAGGCAACTAGCCGCTGACAATCGGTTGTAGTAATGTCTATGTGGAAATCGCCGCGGTGGTGGCGTATCCTTTTTTGCGCCAGTTACTTAGCGGCGGTGGCTTGTGGATAACCCTGTGGATAACTTGGGTAGTCCACACGATAAGCAGTGAACAACATTGTCTGGTCAGGTTCAACTCGGGGACTACCGAACCGGGCTTGCTGATAACGATCGGAAAGGGGAGAGGATGCCTACCGCCAGTGAACTGGCAACTGCAAATGCGGCCGAAATTTGGAATAATACTTTGGCCTACCTCCGGCTCAGGGTCAACAAAGAGGGGTTCGACACTTGGTTGAAGCCAACAGTCGGACTGCGTCTGGACGGTGAAACCATTGTTGTCGGCGTACCCAACAGCTTCTTCGCCGACTGGCTTGCCCAGCACTATACCGCCGACATCAGTTCTGCGCTGCTCGAGGCTGCCGGCCGACAGCTGGCCGTCATTTACCGCGCCGACGCCACCCGCGCACCCCAGGATTCGTCCGCTCCGCCGGTTACCGTTGCCGGCCGCCCCAGGATTGATTCCTGCCGGCTCCAGTCTCGTTATACCTTTGCCAGCTTTGTCGTCGGCGAGTCCAACCGCTTCGCCTGCGCCGCTGCCCGCAACGTCGCCGAGAACCCGGGCCGCAACTACAACCCGCTGTTCATCTACGGCGGCGTCGGCCTGGGCAAAACCCACCTGCTACAGGCGGTCGGCAACCATGCCCTTGCTCTGCGTCCGGACCTGAAAGTGCTTTACACGCCAGCCGAAGCGCTGTTTCTGGAGCTGATTCAGTCCATCGAAAAGGACACCCGGCTGCAGTTCAAGAACCGCTATCGTGCGCTGGACATCCTGCTGCTCGACGACATCCATTACCTTGTCGGCAAGGAGCGGCTCCAGGAAGAGATATTCCATATTTTCAATGCCTTGCAGGAGGTAGGCAGTCAGGTCGTCTTTACCAGCGACCGCCCGCCCCGCGAGATACCGACGCTGGAGAACCGGCTCGTTTCAAGGCTGGGCAGCGGCCTGGTGGTTGATGTCGGTCAGCCCGAACTGGAGACAAGAATCGCCATCCTGAAACAGAAGGCGGCAGACGACCATTTTGCCCTGCCTGACGATGTGGCCTATTTCATCGCCTCGCGGGTACAGACCAGTGTCCGAGACCTTGAAGGCGCTCTGATCCGGCTCACCGCCATGGCATCGCTCAGCGGCGCGCCGGTAACGGTCAGCGTTGCCGCCAAAGCCTTGGCCGACATCCTGCCGCCGCCGGCAGCACCCGACCACGGTCGGATAATTTCCCTCTGCGCCGAAGCTTTCGGCGTGACACCGGCTGACCTGCGCGGCAGTCGCCGCACCAAACAGCTGGCACTGGCTCGCCAGTGTGCGATGTACCTGCTGCGCACTGTCCTCGACCTGTCGTTGAAGGAAATCGGTCAACTGCTCGGCGGCAAGGACCACTCGACAGTGCTCCACGCCGTCAACAAGATTCAGACGCAACGCCTGACTGACCCCGGCTTGGCGTCCCGGCTTGACCGGATAAGTCGGGGCATAACCCGTTGACGACTGTGTTGACCGCCAGACCAGCAACAGCCAAGCCACAATCCGTGGCCGCCAGCCCACAAAACGACCGTCTTCCAAACCACTACCCCACAAAGACTTGCTTTCACCATCAACACTATCAACAGCCCAACAACAACACCAGATTATCTATCTAACAACTTGTTGAATCCTGATTACCAACTCTAAATGGTAACCCTCTAAAAATAGATAAAAATGGATGTGGCGGGTGTGGTGTTTCTACTGGAACTGCTATAGCAAACCGACGGGTTGACTAGATACCACGCCGGAGCTATATTATGTTTCTGCGTACAGACCAGACGGTAAGACTGAGCGAAAATCCGGCGTACGGCTTTGCCGTTGGCCGGGTGCGTTCGCTGGAAACACTGCTGCTGGGCCGCTCCAGGTATGAGCAGCTGGTCCAGTGTCGGGATACCGACGCCTTCCTTTCGGTCCTGCACGAGACAAACTATGGCCGCTACCTTGACCAATCTCAATCTTTTGACCAGGCGGTTCAGCTCGCCCAGATCGACTACACTGAATTTTTGTGCCAGAATGCCGTTGACCCCTGGCTGGAACGATTCTTCCGGCTGCCGGTGGACATCGTCAACATCAAGCGGCTGCTCAAGGCCTCGCTCGGCGGTGACAGGGCGACGCCACTGCCCGGCGGCAGCTGGTCCGATTCGGTACTGGCGCAGGCAGTGCGTGGCGAGCAGACTGCCGGTGATGCCGGCCGGGCGGCACTGCTGGTTGCGGAGCTGTTGGCCGCGCGCGATAACCGGCCGAGCGGCTACGAGATTGACATTGCCTTCGACCGCTTGGAGCAGGAGCTGGGACTGGCGGCGGTCCGGGCGAGTGATTTTCTGGTCGGCCTGCTGCGACTGCGGGCCGATTTGACAAACGTTATAATGGTCGCGCGACTAAAGCGGTTCGGCGCCGTCGCGAGCACGATTGAGCAGGTGATACTGCCCGGCGGCACGCTTGACCGGCACCAACTGCAGGCGGCGTTCGCCGCCGACTGGGAGTTACTGCCCGGCATTCTGGGCGACTGCCCGGCGGCCGACATTGCCGCCGAAGGTATCGCTTGGTACCGAAGTGAAGGTTCATTCCTGCGCTGGGAACGTTTGAGCCGTGAGGCGGAGCTGCGCTGGCTGACCGCGGCCCGTTACGCGGTGTTTGGCCACGAGCCGCTGGCAGCGTTTCACCTGTACCGTCTCAATGAGCTGCGCAACCTGCGCGGCATTTTCGCCGCGGTACGCACCGGCCAGACACCGGCGCTGACCCGTGAGCTGGTGGCCTATGTCGAGTGACGGCGTGCCGTCGGTTGCGGTTGTCGGTCGGGCGGAAGTGGTGATGCCGTTTGCCGCCGCCGGCATTGCCGCGCTGGCGGCCGAGCCCGGGCCGGAGGCGCTGGCGGCCGTGAAGCGGCTGGCCGACGGTGGTTGCCGGGTGATTTTCTATACTGATGACCTGGCGGAGTCGCTGGCGCCGTTGCTGGAACGGTACCGGCGTCAGGCGACGCCGTCGATCGTCGAGCTGCCGAGCCGGGCAGGCGGACACGGCATCGAGCGGCTGCGGCAGATTGTGCGGCGCGCAGTCGGCGCCGATGTATTTCGCGAGTGATGCCGGGAGAGCAGACCGGGAGGAACAGATTTGGCTAGCGACAGTGTGGGAGTAGTTGTCAAGGTCTCGGGCCCGCTGGTCGTCGCCGAACAGATGGTCGGGTCAAAGATGTACGACCTGGTCCGGGTCGGCAGCCAGCGGCTGATCGGAGAAATCATCGAGCTGAAAGGCGACCGGGCCTCAATCCAGGTGTATGAGGAAACCGGCGGCGTCGGACCGGGTGACCCGGTTTATCCGACCTTCGAGCCGCTGTCGGTCGAACTCGGCCCGGGTCTGATCGAGTCAATCTACGACGGTGTTCAGCGTCCGCTCGACGCCGTAATGCGCCAGGCCGGTGATTTCATCACCCGCGGCATTGATGTGCCCGGGCTTGACCGTGAGCGGCGCTGGAAGTTCGAACCGTTCCGGCGGCCGGGTGATACGGTTGGTCCGGGCGATGTGCTGGGCGAGGTGGCGGAGACCGTGCTGGTGCGCCACCGGATTCTGGTGCCGCCGGGCCGCGCCGGCCGCTTGCGCCGGATTGAAGCCGGCGAGTTCAGGGTTGCCGACACCGTTGCCGTGCTGACCACCGACGACGGCGATGTCGAACTGTCGCTGATGCAGCGCTGGCCGGTGCGGCGTCCCCGACCGGTCCGACAGCGGCTCCAGCCGGACTTTCCGCTGGTAACCGGGCAGCGGATAATTGACACGTTTTTCCCGATTGCCAAGGGCGGCACCGCCTGTGTTCCCGGGCCGTTTGGCTCGGGCAAGACCGTGATTCAGCATCAGTTTGCCAAGTGGTCGGACGCGGAAATCATCATCTTTGTCGGCTGTGGTGAGCGTGGCAACGAGATGACCGACGTGTTGAAGGAGTTTCCGCATCTGAAGGACCCGAAGTCGGGCGAGCCGCTGATGAAGCGGACGGTGCTGGTCGCCAATACGTCAAACATGCCGGTTGCGGCGCGGGAAGCATCAATCTACACCGGCATCACGATTGCCGAGTACTTCCGCGACATGGGCTACTCGGTGGCACTGCAGGCCGATTCCACCTCCCGCTGGGCCGAGGCGCTGCGGGAAATGTCCGGACGACTGGAGGAGATGCCGGGTGAAGAGGGGTACCCGGCCTATCTGGCAACCCGGGTTGCCGAGTTTTACGAGCGGGCGGGCCGGGTGTTGTGTCTGGGCTGCGGTCCGGACGGGAAAGCGATGGAGGGCACGCTGTCGGTTGTGGGCTCGGTCTCGCCACCCGGTGGCGACCTCAACGATCCGGTGGTTCAGGCGACCCTGCGGGTGGTCAAGGTCTTCTGGTCGCTGGAGGACCGGCTGGCCTTTGCCCGGCACTTTCCGGCGATTTCCTGGTTGAATTCCTACTCGCTTTACCGCGATGTAACCCGGCCGGCGCTGGAGCGGCTGGCCGGAGCGGACTTTGCCGCTGATTCCAGCGAGGCACTGGCGCTGCTGCAGAAAGAGGCCGAGCTGGAAGAGATTGTGCGGCTGGTCGGTCGCGACACGCTGTCGGCGGGAGACCGGCTGATCCTGGAGACCGCCCGCAGCCTGCGCGAAGACTTTCTGCATCAGAATGCCTTTCACGATATCGACACCTATTCCTCGCTGGCCAAACAGGCAGCGATGCTGAGCGTAATCATGAATTTCTACCGTCAGGCACGCGCGGCGCTCGACCGTGGCGCGGACATCGAGGCAATCGAAAACCTGCCGGTGCGTGACCGCATCGCCCGGATGAAGTACCTGGCGGAAAAGGAGGCCGCCGGAGCGATTGCCGCGCTCGCGGATGAAGTGGCGCAGGCATTGCAGAACCTGACGGCGGCGACGGAGGTACGGCAATGATAGTCGAGTACCGGACGGTGGCGGCGGTTGCCGGTCCGCTGATGGTCGTTGAGGGCGTCAAGGGCGCCAAGTACCAGGAACTGGTTCAGGTGAAACTCGGGTCCGGCGATGTCCGGCGCGGGCAGGTGCTGGAGGTTTCCGGCGACCGCGCGCTGGTGCAGGTGTTCGAGGGCACTTCGGGTATCGAGCCCGGTGCGGCCCGGGTACGCTTTCTCGGCCGCGGGATTACCATTGACCTCTCGCCCGAGATTACCGGTCGGGTTTTCTCCGGCCTCGGGCTGCCGCGCGATGGCGGTCCGGCAGTGATACCGGAAAAGCGCGCCGATATTAATGGTGCTCCGATCAATCCGTATGCCCGCGAGTACCCCAACGAGTTCATTCAGACCGGTATCTCGTCCATCGACGGACTGAACACACTGGTGCGCGGCCAGAAGCTGCCGATTTTTTCCGGTTCCGGTCTGCCGCATAACCGGCTGGCGGCCCAGATTGCCCGGCAGGCACGGGTGTTGGGTACCAGCGACCCGTTCGCGGTTGTCTTTGCCGCGATGGGTATCACTTTCGAGGAAGCCGAGTTCTTTATCCGCGAGTTCACCGAGTCGGGCGCGCTGGAACGGACGGTGCTGTTCCTCAATCTGGCCGATGAGCCGGCAATCGAGCGGATTGCCGCGCCGCGGGCGGCGCTGACCGCGGCCGAGTATCTCGCTTTCGACCGCGACATGCACGTGCTGGTGGTGCTGACCGACATGACCAACTACTGCGAGGCGCTGCGCGAAATCTCCGCGGCCCGCAAGGAAATCCCGGGCCGGCGCGGTTTCCCCGGCTACCTCTATACCGACCTGTCGGCAATCTATGAACGCTGCGGCCGCATTCAGGGTCGGCGCGGTTCGATTACGATGATGCCGGTGCTGACCATGCCCGAGGACGACAAGACTCACCCGATACCCGACCTGACCGGCTATATCACCGAGGGCCAGATAATTCTTTCACGGGCGATGTACCGGCGCGGGATTGAGCCGCCGGTTGATGTGCTGCCGTCGCTGTCGCGGTTGAAGGACAAGGGTATTGGTGCCGGTCGGACACGGGAAGACCACGCCGACCTCTTCAACCAGCTCTATGCCTGCTATGCGCGCGGCAAGGAAGCCGAAGAGCTGAAAGTCATTCTGGGCGAAGCCGCGCTTTCGGACGCCGACCGCCGGTTCCTGGCCTTTGCCGAGCAGTTTGAGCGCCGCTACATCAGTCAGGGCGAACGCGAGAACCGGACAATCGAACAGACGCTTGACCTTGGCTGGGAGCTGCTGGCGGCGTTCCCGCGCGCCGACCTCAAGCGGGTCCGGGACGCCTATCTTGACAAGTACCACCGGCCGGTCACGGCCGGCTAGCGGTCCGAGGCCGCTGGTGAGCTGGTAAGCGTGCCGTCGGGTTTGCGCTACCCGGTTGTGCTGTTCGATCTGGACGGCACGCTGATTGACTCTGGCCGCGACCTGGTTGCTTCGGTAAGGCATGCCCTTGAACAGGTTGGCTGCCAGCTGCCGGTTGACGACGACGACATTCTGGCCCTGGTGGGCCGGCCGCTGGAGGATTTTCTGCCGGCGTTCGGTTGTGCGGCTGATCCCGCCGCGGTGCGTCGGTTTGTTGACAGCTACCGGGAACATTACGCCCGGCACTTCTGCGACAACACCGTAATCTTTCCCGGTGTCGCCGAGCTGCTTGACCGGCTGCGGGCGGCGGGCGCGCGGCTCGGCGTGGTTACGACCAAACATCAGTATCAGGCCGACTTTACGGTTCAGGCGCTGGGTCTTTCGGGCTGGTTCGACTGCGTCGTTGGCTGGCAGGAGGGGAAGCGACACAAACCGGACCCCGAGCCGGTGTTGCGGGCGCTTGCCGGACTGGAGGCCGAGCCGGCCGCAGCACTGATGGTCGGTGATTCGGAACTGGACATCCTCGCCGGTCGCGGTGCCGGCTGCGCCACCTGTGCCGTAGCGTGGGGCTTTCGACCCGCCTGGCTGTTGCGCGAGTATCGGCCCGATTTCCTGGTTGGCGTACCCAGCGCGATAGCCGAAATTGCCGCCGGCGGCTAGACGGGCGCCGTCCGGCAGCCGCGATTTGACAAAGGCCGGCGGCAGGCTGACAATTAGGCCGCAGGCGTTTTTGGGGAGACCAGAGTTGGAAACAGACAGTCAACTGCCACTGCAGGTCGGCTTCGATGTCCAGGCCGGCGACATCGTCCTGGTTGTCGATCGCGACAGCCGGGTGATCTGGCTGAATCCCGAGGCAGGCGCGGTCTTTGGGGTTGACCCGGCAGAGGTTGTCGGCCGGCCGCTGGCCGACGTCTGCGACAGCAGTGGTGTAATTGACCTGCCGGCAGTGCTGGCGGGTCGTGATTTTGCCGGCGGACTGGAGTGTGCCCGCCGCGACGGCAGCCGGTTGTCGCTCTACGTCTATGCCACCGCCGGTACCGACAGCAATGGCCAGATTGGCGGTGCGGTGCTGGTCGGCCGCGATGTTACCGGTTATGCCCAGGCAGCGGCAGCGGTGCGGTCCTCGGAGGAAAAGTACCGCCGTTTGTTTGACGGTTCCAGTGACATCGTCATGGTACTGGACAGCGACGGGCGGATTCTCGATGCCAATCTGGCTGCGGTTCACCTTAGCGGTTTCACCCGCGAAGAACTCAAGACACATTCCCTCGCCGACCTGATGGAGCCCGGCGCCCGCCGGGCTGCCGAGCTGGCGCTGGGTCAGATGCGGCAGCGGGGGTCGGTGATGAGCGTGCTGACGATGCAGACCCGCACCGGCCGGGCAGTCACGCTTGAGGCGTCGGTATCGCTGATACCGGTCAACGGCGGTCAGCAGGCATTGTTTATCGGTCGCGACATCACCGAACGGCAGCTCGCCGAGCAGCGGGTTCGGGAAAGCGAGTACCGCTACCGCCGGATTTTCGAGGCTTCCGGCGATGCCGTGCTGGTGCTTTCCGCCGGGTTCGTCGTCCGTGATGTCAACGGGCGGGCGTGCGAACTGCTCGGCCGGACGCGCAACGAGCTGATTGGCAGCAGATTCGAGTCGCTGCTGGCCGAGGGGCAGGACCAGTGGCTGGCGCTAGCCCGCGAGCGGTTGACCCGCACCGGCGGCCTGCGCGCCGACATCCTGATAAAGGGGGCCGAGGGCAGCGAATTGACGCTGGACATGGCGATCTCGCTGGTCGAGACCAGCAACGGCCCGATAGTGCTTTGCGTCGGCCACGATGTTTCCGAGCGCCGCCGCAGTGAGGCGCTGCTGCGCGAGCGAGAAGCCGCTTTGCAGTCGCTGCGCGACAACGTTCCGGTTGGCATTTTCCGCACCACGCCGGACGGCCGGTTTCTTTCGCTCAATCCGGCGGCAGTGCGCATTGCCGGCTATGCCAGCGAGGAAGAGATGCGCGGCGTCAATGTCGCTGACTGCTACGTTGACCCGACCCAGCGGCAGCGGATTGTTGATGAGTTGACGAAGTCCGGACGACTGGAAAGGCTCGAGGTGTGGTTGAAGCGCCCGGACGGCAGCCAGTACCTTGCCCTGTTCAGCATTCGGGCTGTCCGGGGGCCGGATGGCAAACCGCAGTACTTTGACGGCACGATTGAAGACATTACGGAACAGCGACTGGCCGAGGAGAAGCTGCGCCAGAGTCAGGCCCGGCTGGACATGATTGTCCGACAGCTGCCGGCAGTATTGTGGACAGTTGACCGGAATCTGGTGTTTACTTCTTCGCTTGGCGCCGGGCTTGCCAAACTGGGAATCGCTCCGAATCAGGTTGTCGGCTGGAACCTGTTCCGTTATTTCGGCACCACCGATCCTGATTTTCCGCCAATTGCGGCGCACCGACGCGCTCTTGGCGGCAGTTCGGAACGATACGAGTTTCAATGGAACGGCGAGATATTTGATTGCTATCTTGAGCCGCTGCGCGACCGGTCGGGTGAAATCGTCGGGGTCATCGGGCTGGCGGCGGACGTTACCGAGCAGCGCCGTGCCGATGCGGCGCTGCGGGAATCGCAGGAAAAATACCGGCTGCTGTTTGAAAGCACGACCGATTCGGTGGTGATTGCCGACATCGAAGGCCGGGTGCTGGATGCCAACCCGGCGTGCCTGAATATCTACGGTTACAGTGCCGAAGAAGTCCGGCAGATGAAGCTGACCGATGTTGTGGCGCCGGAAGCGCGTGAACAGGCGGCGCGGGCAATGGCCCGGCTCGCCCGGGGCGAGCCGGTGTCGGGTACGCTGCCAATGGTGCGCAAGGACGGCCGGCGGCTGACAGTTGACCTGCTGGCCTTTGTCGCGGAAACCGGTGGCGAAAAGCGAATCTACTCGTTCACCCGCGATGTCACCGAGCGCAAGCTGGCCGAGGACGAGCTGCGGGCAAGTGCCGAGCGGTACCGGGCGATTTTTGAGACCACGGCAGCGGCAACCATGATCATCGAGGCCGACACCACGGTGGTGATGGTCAACCAGGAATTCGAGCGGCTGTTCGGGCTCAAGCGCGAGGAAGTGCTCGGCAAGAGCTGGGCCGATTACATTGCGCCGGAAGACCGCGAACGGCTGCTGAGCTACCACCATCTGCGCCGTTCGAGCGATCCGGCAGCGGTCCCGCGCAGCTACGAGGCGACATTCATCGACCACACCGGCCGGCGGCGGCACTGCCTTTTGACGGTGGACATGATTGCCGGCACCGGCCGCAGCGTTGCCTCGCTGCTGGACATTACCGACCGCAAGCGGCTCGAAGAGCAGATAGCGGAAAGCGAGCATCGTTACCGCTCGTTCTTTGATACCGCGCCGATCGGTATCTACCGGACGACGCCGGACGGCAGGATTCTGATGGCCAACCGGGCGCTGGCCGAGCTGCTCGGTTTCGATTCGGTAGCCGAGCTGAAAAGCCGCAATCTCGAAATGGACGGCTTTGGACCGGGCGGTGAGCGCGCGGCGTTTCGCGCCGCAATCGAGCGGACTGGCGAGCTGCGCGGCTGGCGCTCACTCTGGCAGCGGCGCGACGGCTCGGTCGTGCTGGTACACGAGAATGCCCGGGTCGTGCGCGACCGCGACGGTAACGTCGTCTGCTACGAAGGTTTTGCCGAGGAGGTCGGTGGCGATGAGCGGACCGCGGCGCTGCTGGCGGCTTCGGAGCAGAACTACCGTACGGCGCTCGATGCCATGCCCGAACCCGCGACCGTGGTCGATGCCGACCTGCGGCTGGTAATCGTCAACCAGGCCATGGCTGACTGGCTGAAGCGGCTTGGCCGTTCCGGCGATATCAGGGGATTGCCGCTGCGTGAGGCGATGCCGTTTCTGCGGCCGGAAGTTGAGCAGGAATACCGGCAGGTGCTGGAGACCGGCGCGCCGCTCAAGACCATCGAAACTACTTTCGTTGACGACCGGCTGTTTGTCACCGAAACCACCAAGACCCCGATACTGGAAGCCGGCCGGACAGTCCGGGTGCTGACCGTTGTTCGCGACATTACCGATACCCAGCGGCTGGTCAACGAGCTCGCCGGCGAGCGCGACCGCTTTGAGTCGGTGTTCAATTCCTTTGATGATGGCATCATCGTTCTGGACCTGGATGGGCGGGTGACGTTTGTCAACAGTGTGGTTGTGCGCCGGAGTGGTCAGCCGGCCGAATGGTGGCAGGGGCGGCGGCTGATTGACGAAGTGCCGGCCGGACTGAAGGAAGGGGTTCAGGCCGCATTCCGCGCCGCCCTGGCTGGCACCGTTGCCGACTATGAGGGCAGCTACCAGGGCGCGGACGGCAAGACTTTCCACATCCATGGTCTTGCCACGCCAATGCGGGTCGGCGGCCGCACCGTTGGTCTGGTGCTGGCACATCGTGATGTCACCGATGAACAGGAGTTGAAACAACGGCTGCAGGAAAGCGAGGAGCGGTACCGGCGGCTGGTTGCCCTGACACCCGATATCATCGCGGTGCATCAGGACGGCCGGCTGGTCTTTGCCAATGAAGCCGCCGCCCGGGCCACGGGTTATGGCAACCCGGACGAGGTGAAGGGCCGGCCGGTGATGGATTTTGTCTACCCCGACGACCGCCCGCTTGCCGCCGAGCGCATCCGGGCGGTGGTGGAACGGGGCGAAAGCTGCCCGCCGGTGGTCGAGCGGTTTGTCCGCCGCGACGGCAGCGTGCTGGCGGTCGAGGTGCGTAATTCTCCGTTTCTGTGGGAGGGGCGGCCGGCAGTGCTGGTGGTTGCCCGTGAGGTCGCGTCGCCGGCACCGGCAGCTGGCACGCGGCGACCGCAGCCGTCGGGACGCCGTCGCCGGCCAGATAAACCGCGGTAGTCTTGACTATCCTCGTCCTGAGGATAGAATCACCGGCTATGTTGAGCACCATGCGCAAGCGCGTCCGAATCATCATGATCGTCGTTGCCGCGGCGTTCGTTCTCGGCTTTCTGGGTTCGGAGCTCTGGAACATTCTCGCCCGGCGCGGTTCCAGCCGGGGCAACGCCGATACCCGCGGGTTGATTGCCGAAATCGGCAAGCATCAGGTTCGTCCCGAAGAGTACCGTGCCGCCATCGCCTACATCACCGAGAAGTACAAGAACGACAACCGGCTGCGTGACCTTACCAACGAGGACTACGCCACAATCGAACAGCAGGCCTGGCAGTTTCTGGTCGGCGAACTGACCTGGGCCAAGGTGCTCGAAGACGCCCGCATTCGCGTCACGCAGGAAGAGATTCTACAAATCATGCAGGCCAATCCGCCCGAGGAGCTGCGCGACCGACCCGAGTTGATGACCGACGGCAAGTTCGACCAGCAGAAGTACGTCGAGATGATGAACCGGCCGGAGAACCGGCAGTTTTTTGCCAAGTACTATCAGGATCTGCTGGAAATGCTGCCGAAGGAGAAATTCCGGATTGATGCCGTCAGTGCCTGGCGGCCGACACAACTGGAGATTCAGGACAATCTGGGCGCCGAGAACACCGTCTGGGATGTGACGGCACTTTACTTCGGGCCCGGAGTGGTTGCTGATCCGGCGACGGTCGAGCCGACCGAGGCCGAAATCCGCCAGTACTACGACCAGCACAAGGACGAGTTCAGGAGCAAGGAAGTTCGGCGGCTGGAGTTTGCGCTGTTCATGACGCAGATGAGCCCGCAGGATTCGGCCGAGGCGCGCGAGCAGATTGAAAAAGCTTGGGCCCAGCTGCAGTCGGGGGAGTCGTTCAATCTGACGATGCTGGATTACAGCGAACTGGCGCCCGACACCATCCCGATAAAATTCCCTCGCGCCCGGCTGGACCCGGCGACCGATACGGTAGTGAAACGGCTGAAGCCGGGCGAGGTGAGCGCGCCGTTCCGGACAACTTTCGGCTGGCAGATAATCGTCCTCGACAGTGTCCGGGGCGAATCGGTGGCGCTGCGCCGGATTGTCGTGCGCTTCAAGCAGGGTGGTGAGGCGCTGGCGGCGCTGCGCGATTCGGTGCGCAGTTTTATCGAGCGCAGTGCCGAGATGCCGTTCGAGAGTCTGGCGACAGTCTGGGGAGTGCCGGTGATTCCGGCCCGGCCGATGATTGACGGCAAGCTGAACCTGGCCGGCATGGACCTTGACAGTCCCAGTCAGATTGAACAGTGGGCGAAACGCGCCAAACCGGGCGCAGTGATGCCGACGGCCGTGCGTGGCCGGCAGGGCTACTATGTCTTCCGGCTGGCCGAGGTCGTTCCGGCCGGGGTGCCGGATTTCGAGAAAGTGAAGAATGCCGCTGCCTGGCGCGTCCGGCAGCAGAAAGAAAAGCAGCAGTGGCAGGCCAAGGCGCAGGAGGCGGTGGCGGCGCTGCGGGCGGGAAAGAGCTTTGAGGATTACGTGGCCGAAAACAAAGGCGTTGAACTGCAGAACGAGCAGTTTGTCGGGCTGAGTGATGCCCGCCGGCGCAAGGGCGCTGAATTTGCCGGCGCGCTGCTCGTGCTGCGGCAGGGCGAGCGGGTCGGCCCGGTAGTGACCGACTGGGGTGCATTTATCATTCGCTGTAACCAGCGGACCGAAAACACCCCGACCGCGACCGACGAGTATGTCCAGCGGCGGCAGAGCGACATCGCCCAGATGCTCTTGAACGAGTTTCTCAAGACGCCTGAGATCAAAGACTATCGCGACGGGCTGCAGTACTGACCTTGACTTTCCCCGGCGCGAAAATAGATTTGTGAGGCAGTCCGGCGGGACGAAGCCGGTAACTCTCACCCCGGCCAGGACCGGGAGAGTGATGGGCCCCATCGTCTAGCGGTTCAGGACATCACTCTTTCAAGGTGAAGACACGGGTTCGACTCCCGTTGGGGCCGCAAACTCGTGCGGGAGTAGCTCAGTTGGTAGAGCACTACCTTGCCAAGGTAGGGGTCGCGGGTTCGAATCCCGTCTCCCGCTTTCCCAGCAAGGCGGCTTAGCCAAGTAGTAAGGCAGCGGTCTGCAAAATCGCAATACTCGGGTGCAAATCCCGAAGCCGCCTTTTTGCCGTCCCCGACTTTTGACTTCCAGCGAACAGCAACTAGACTGACGGAGAAACCGAGCCGGGGTGGCGTAACTGGCAGACGCAAGGGACTTAAAATCCCTTGGCCCTTTGGGGCCGTGCCGGTTCGAGTCCGGCCCCCGGCATTGCCGCTTGACGCCGGTTGGAACGCGGGTAACCTGACCCGGAGGGCCGGTTATCGGCGCCGGTCGGTGGGCAGAGACTTTGTTGGGCCGTTAGCTCAGTTGGCAGAGCACCTGATTTTTAATCCGGTGGCCGCAGGTTCGAATCCTGCACGGCCCATTCCATATCACAGGAACAGGATTCGGCTGGCTCGCAAGGGGCTCGCCAGAGCGAATCCTGCACGGCCCATCTCATCTTCATAAGGACAGGATTCGCGGCCCCGCAACTGGCGCGGTCGAGCGCCTCCTGCACGGCCTTCTCGTTGCTGGACGATAAGTCCTGCCTGCGCTAGGCTCCGGTATGGTAAAAGACCGCCGGCGATTGCTCCGGCCGGGTGTAATGGATGCGGTGCTGGTTGCGGTGCTGATTTTTCTGCCGGTGCGGACACTGCTGGCACGGCGCCGGGCCGAACCGGCCGCGGTTCGGATTACACAGACGGGCCGGCTGGTTGGCGTGTACCGGCTGGACCGGGACGCGCGGGTGAAGCTCAACAGCGGCGTGGTCATCGAAATCCGCGGCGGTGCCGTCCGGGTGGCCGAGTCGGATTGTCCGAAAGGGATATGCCGGCATACCGGCTGGGTCAGACAACCGGGCCGGACAATCGTCTGTGTGCCGAACCGCGTCGCGGTCGAAGTAACCGGGAAACCGGTCGGCATCGATGCCGAGAGTTACTGACAGGGGTGCGGCTTGGTGAGCGCGGAGCCGTTCCGAGATGCGCCCGGCGCACGGCTGTCCCTGCTGGCGGCCTGTGCCGGTGCGCTGCAGGTGGCCGAGTCACTGCTTCCCCATCCACTGCCCGGAGTGCGGCTGGGCCTGGCCAATGTTTTTACTCTCGTGGCGATTGCCGAACTCGGACCGGGCAGCGGCCTGCAACTGGCGGTGTTGCGGACACTGGTCAGCTCGCTGGTGCTGGGGACGTTTTTGGGACCGGCGTTCTTTCTTTCGCTCGGCGGCGGGGTGGCAAGTGCGGTGGTGATGGGTGCGGGCTACCTGCTGGCCCGGCGGCTGCCGGGTCTGGGCATCATCGGGGTGAGTGTGGCTGGTGCCGTCGCGCACACGCTGGCGCAGGTGGTACTGGTTTACCTGCTCTTTGTTCGCAGCAGTGCGGTAGTGCGGCTTGCTCCGTGGCTGGTGGTGTTTGCGGTCGGGGCCGGGTTGTTGACCGGTTTCATCGCCGCGCACGCACTTGGTCGCATCGCCGAAGCGACCGGTGGCCGAAGGCGGCTGCGGAGCGGTGACGCCGCGTCAGCAGAGAATCTGCGATTGCCGGCACCCGGCCCGCTGGAGCGGGTCGCTCCCGAATACAAGGTCGCGGCCACCGCGGTTATCGCGCTGGTGCTGGTAATCACAGACCGGGTCTGGGTCTACGCAACGGTGTTTGCCGCGCTCTGGAGCCTTGCGGTGTTCGGTCGCGTGCGGCTCGCAAAACTGCTGGCCGGACTGCGCCCGGCCTGGCCGCTGGTCGGAGCCGCGTTGCTTCTGCCGGCGCTGTTTTCTCCTTGGGGCCGAATCGTGCTGCAACTCGGACCGGTGCGCATCACCGAGGCCGGGTTGATTCAGGGGGGAGTTTTCGCTGCCCGACTGCTGGTGCTGTTTCTGGCCGCGCGACTGCTGATGCTGGTCACCACACCGGCCGATGTTGGCTTCGGTCTGGCGCGGCTGCTGGCGCCGCTCCGTCGGTTGGGGTTGAGGACCGAATCGATCGCCACGGCAGTGGCTGCGACATGGGCGGCTTTCCCGGTGATGGTGCGCTCCGCCCAGCAGGCGGTGCGGGCGCGTGCGGCCGGACACGGCTGGCTTGGCCGGCTGGTTCGGCTGCCCGGCGCGGTGGTGGCCGACCTTTACCTTGCTGCCAGCGGGGAGGACGGTCAGTGAAGCGCAGGGTGCTGCTGACAGTTGCCGTCCTGTTTTTGGCCTGCAATGGTCCAGTTGTGCGCCGGCGGTCGGCCCTGCTGATGGATACATTTGTCTCCGTGACGGTCATTGCCGAGCGCGGCCTGGCTGACCGGGCGATTGACTCCGTCTTCGCCCGGCTGGTGACGATAAGCCGTAAGTTCAACCACCTCGACAGCACCAGTCCAGTGTATGCTTTCAACGCCCGCGGCATGCCAATTACCGACCTCGAGGTCGTCGGACTGGTACAGTTTGCGCTGGCAGCGAGTGAATTCACCGGCGGTGCATTTGACATCACGGTGGAGCCACTGGTCCGGTTGTGGGGTTTTTACGGCGGCAATCCGGCGCTGCCGGGCCAGCGCGCGATTGACTCCTGTCGGACGTTTGTCGGCTGGCGAAAACTGGCGATTGAGGATGGACGCGTAGTGCGCACCGACCCGCACACGACGATTGACCTTGGCGGCATCGCCAAGGGTTATGCACTGAAAGAGGCTGCCGCTGTGCTGCGGGCAATGGGCGTGAGCTCGGCGTTGATTGATGCCGGGGGCGATATTTACTGCATCGGCGGTCGAGGCCGACGCGACTGGAGGGTCGGCATCCGGCACCCACGCGGCGACGGCATTATCAGCGTGGTGGCAGTGCGCGACCAGGCGGTGGTTACCTCGGGCGACTACGAGCGGTTTTTTTATGGCCCGGACAGCGTTCGCTACTGTCATATCATTGACCCGGCTACTGGCTGGCCGGCGCGCGGCCTGGTGAGCACAACCGTGGTCAGTGCCGACCCGGTGCTGGCTCAGGTGCTGGCCAAGGCGCTGTTCATACTGGGCCCGGAGAAGTTTGCCGGGCTGGACTCGGCCAAGACAGTCGGGTGGCTGGGGCTAGATGAGGGGCTGAATCGCCACGGTTCTGACAGCGCGGCCGGTGTTTTCTTTGACAGGCCTTAGGTTTTCCGGGATAATATTTCCGGCTGCCGGGGAGTCTGATTCGGTGGCTGACTGAGCGACCGCGGGGCCGGTGCACCCGGCCTTTTTCCAGGGGTGGCCGCGGCGGATAGCGTGGCATCTGAAAATCTGGAGTTGGTTTGCGACAAGTTAAGTTGTCTGTCGCCCGGACTGCAGAAAATTCACCCCTGCCCGCAGAACGCGATCGGACGCGAAAATCATTCCGGCATCAGCCGGCCCGACGGGCCGGCCGCCGGCGTTTTTGTTGACCGAGGAGGCAGGCTGAGAGAAGCGGGGGAGCCTTCGGGCTCCCCCGTCTTTCTTGCCGCCGCTGTCGGTTGTCGATCAGCGGAAGTACCAGCGCGCGCCGACCGCGCCATTGGAGAAGAACTTGGTCTCGGGAATGACATCAATTCCCGGCGCCACCTCAAGGAAAAGCCCGACCGGAATCTCGGCAAAGATGTACTCGGCGCCGAAGGGAACGCGCACACCCAGCCGCAGGTGGTCGGGCACGAGCTTCACCCGCGCGCCGACACCGATGTACACGGGCAGTTCGCCCGACGGCACCTTGAGCCACTCGAACTGGTGAAACAGAAAATCGCCGTGCAGGTGCAGTGCCGCGCCGCCGCACCCCCAATACGACCAGGCCGCGGCCGCGTCGAATGCCGTGCGTTCGCCGGTCCAGTACTTCGCGCTCAGGCCGTTGGGGTCGCCGGCCATCACGCCCAGGCCCAGCCCGCCCGCGCCAAAGCAGAGCGCCGCGAGCAGTGCCGTCAGTCCGAGCAGTCGTTTCATGGTTTTGCCTCCGTCTGCTGATTCATCTCAGTGGTGCGGCCCGAAACCGGTGCCGGTTCATCGGTCGCGCCAACCCGTGACCGCAAGCCGATACCGGTGTCAGGGGTTGGCTGAACCGCCGCCATAATCATCACGGTGTTCAGCGCACCCGGCCGATGAGCTTGTAGAAAAACTCGGTGCCGCGCATCATGCCCAGCGCGCCGTACTCGACCGAGCGTTCGTCGTAGTGCAGCACCGGGTCAGGCGCAAACCCCGGTCCCATTATCGCCACCGGGACCGGCCCGTGAATGTGGTTGCCCCGCTCGACCGGGGTGATGTGGTCGGGCAGCAGCGCGACAACCGTGTCGGCCCGGTACTTGCGGATGTGGCGCAGCACCAGCCGGATGAGCCGGTCGTCGAGGAATTCGATGGCCTGGATTTTCTGTTTCAGGTCGCGGCTGTGCGCCGCCTCATCCGGTGCTTCGACGTGGACAAACACGAAATCGTGGCGACCGATGGCGGCAATGGCGGCCTCGGCTTTGCCTTCGAAGTTGGTGTCAATCAGGCCGGTGGCGCCGGGTACGTTGATTATCTCCAGCCCGGCATAGACGCCAAGGCCCTTGATGAGGTCAACGGCCGAGATGACCGCGCCGGTGAAACCGTAGAGGTCGGCAAAGGTGCGCATGCGCGGCCGGCGACCGGGTGACCACGGCCAGATCGAATTGGCCGGGTCCTTGCCCGCGCGGACTCGGGCACGGTTGAGCGGATGTTCTTCCAGCAGCTTCCAGGAACGGCGAATCAGGTCGTTGAGCAGGTCAGCGGTCGGCGCGGCATCCGGAATGCGCGGTTTGACCAGCAGGCTTTCGGCCGGCTCGCCGACATGGTCGTGGGGCGGGGCGCAGTCGAGCTCGGAAGAACCGGAGCCGAGCACGAGCAGGTGGCGGTAGGATACGCCCGGGTAGAGCCGCGCGCCGGCCGGCATGAGCCGGGTATTGAGATAGCGGACAAGCTGGGCCGCTTCGTCGTTGGAGATATGACCGGCCGAGTGGTTCTTGATTTTGCCGTCGGCCAGACAGATGAGGTTGCAGCGCAGTGCGAGGTCGGTGTCGGACAATGGCACTCCCATTGCGGCGGCTTCGATGACGCCCCGGCCCTGGTAGCACTCACGCGGGTCATAGCCGAGTACGGCGAGGTTGGCGACCTCGGACCCGGGTGGCATGTCGTCATCGACGGTAATCAGCCGGCCGCAGACACCATCGCGGGCGATTGAGTCCATTGCCGGTTTGTTGGCGACCTGCAGTGGTGTTTTGCCGCCCAGCGCGGTAACCGGCAGGTCGGCCATGCCGTCGCCGAGAAAGACCAGGTACTTCATGTGGTCAGTCCTGCTGGTGGGCTTTGAGCAGGTAGTCCTTGAACCACGCGTAATCGTTCGGGCCGTGGTCGTAGTGTTCGGGTTTGTCGTCGAGGCCGGCCAGTGCCGGCGGCAGTTCGGGCTCGACGCCGGTGAGCCGGACGATTTCGTCCGGGAACTTGGCCGGATGAGCGGTTTCGATGGCGATGCCCAGTTTCGGCAGACCGGTTTCGGCGACATAGCGTTCGAGTGCCGCCCAGCCGACTGCACCGTGCGGTTCAAGCATTACCCGGTGACGCTGCCATGTGCCGCTGATTGTCGCGCGCGTCGCGTCGTCATCAACACTGGTGGTCCAGATGTCCCGGCGCAGGGCGGCAAAATCGGGCGGCCGGGAAACGTTGCCCTGCTCGTCCATCTGGCCGCCGTAGAGGGCAACCAGCCGGGGCAGATTGGAAGGATGGCCGACGTTCATTGCGTTGGAGATACAGACGCGGGACGGTTCAATCCGCTGATAGCGTTCGGTGGTCAGAAACCGGACAAACTCGTCGTTGGCGTTGGTGGCGACAAGCATCTTCGCCACCGGCAGACCCATTTTGACTGCCAGCATGCCGCCACACATATCGCCGAAGTTGCCCGACGGCACCGAGAACACCGCCGGCTCGCCTGCCTGCTGCAGCCGGGCCCAGGCGTAGAAATAGTACACCGACTGGGGCAGCAGCCGGCCGATGTTGATTGAATTGGCCGAGGAGAAACGGATGTGTTTCAATGCCGGGTCGGCGAAGGCGCGTTTGACCAGTGCCTGACAGTCGTCGAATTTGCCGTCGATGGCCACGACCCGGACATTGCCGCCGAGCGTGGTCATCTGGCGGCGCTGCCGGTCGGAAACTTCCTTCACCGGAAAGAGAACGATCATGGCGATGCCGTCAACATTGTGAAAGGCGTGAGCCACGGCCGAGCCGGTATCGCCCGAGGTAGCGGTAAGGATAGTGACGCGGCCACCCTCCTGCTGCAGAAAGAAGCGCATCAGCCGGGCCATCATCCGGGCGGCGAAATCCTTGAAGCTGGCGGTCGGGCCGCGGTCGAGGCGCAGAAGCCACAGATTGTCGCGCACCGGGTCGAGCGGCACCGGATAGTTGTAGCATTCGTGGCAGATGCGCCAGAGCTCGTCGTCAGGGACCAGTCCGGCGGTGAACCGACGCAGCACCTGAAAGGCGATGACCGGATAGGGCTCCGACTTGTAGCCGCGGATTTCTTCTACCGGAATCTGTGGCAGTTCGCGCGGCATGTACAGGCCCTTGTCCGGTGCCTGACCGCCGAGCAATGCACCACGCAGGTCGACGTCCGGCGCACGGAGATTGGTGGAGTAGTACTGCATGACCGCTACTTGTGCCCGCCGGCGGTCAGGGCCTGGTCCAGGTCGGCGATGATGTCGTCGGGATGTTCGGCTCCGACCGAGAGGCGGATCAGGTCGGGTGGTATGTCGGCTATGCGGCGCGCCTGTTCACCCTGCAGCAGGTGAGTGGATATCGCCGGGATGGTGGCGACGGTCTTGACCCGGCCGAGGTCGGTGGCACGCCAGATCATCCGGAAGCGGTCGAACACCGCGCGCGCCGCAGTCGGCCCGCCCTTGACCCGGAACGACATCATGTGGGTGAAGCGGTTGACCGGCCGACCGTAACGTTCGTCGTGCTCGGCATCGACCAGCCAGAGGTAGCGCCGCGCCAGCTCGTGCAGCGGGTAGCTTTCCAGCCCGAGATAATTGACCGCCAGTACCCGCGGATGTCCTTCGAGCCAGCGGGCAACCTTCAGCGCGGTCTGACTCCAGTTGTCGACGCGGCTGCGGAGGGTGCGCAGGTCGCACTGGGTCATCGTGGCCTGAAACGGATGCAGGCAGCCGCCCTGCTCGCGCTGGGGATAACGTTTGAGCCAGAGGGCAAAATCGTTCTTCAGCTCGTCGTTGGGGATGTTGGTCGTGATTGGCTTGCGGGCGATGACGGCGCCGGCCATGCCGAGGCCGGAGCAGCTCAT
Organism: Caldifarciminota bacterium; assembly: GCA_965649225.1. Taxonomy (GTDB): domain Bacteria; phylum Hydrothermota; class Tepidihabitantia; order Tepidihabitantales; family Tepidihabitantaceae; genus CBFGJX01. Next base: position 12,868 of record CBFGJX010000016.1, on the reverse strand, counting down.
CACCTTGGTGGCCGAGTGGATGACGATGTCAGCACCGAAAAGCAGCGGCCGGAGCAGGGCGGGCGAAGCGATGGTTGAGTCAATGACGAACGGGATGCCGTGTTCGTGAGCCAGTGCCGCTACCGCGGCGAGGTCAAAGAAGGCCAGGCCGGGATTGGACGGCATCTCGCCGTAGAGGAAACGGGTGTTCTTGTCAATGTTGCGGCGCCATTCGTCAAGGTCGCCGGCGTTGACAACCATCCGCACGTCCATGCCCCGTTCGCGTTTCAGGCGGGCGTCGAAAAGCTGATAGGTGCCGCCATAGAGCTGGCAGGAGGAGACGAAATTGGGCGGATTGGTGCCGGGCAGGGCCATCAGGGCATCGACGGTGTTGCCGATGGCGGCCATACCGGAGGAGTAGGTGCAGCAGCCGGCCGCGATGTCCGAGCCGTAGGTTTCAAGCAGCGCCAGCTTGTCCTCGAGGAACCCGAGGGTCGGGTTGTGAATCCGGGTGTAACACCAGGTCGGAATCTGGTAGGACAGCGCCAGTTCCATTTCATCGGCGTCGTGATAAGCCTGGGCCGAAGAAAGAACCGTTGGTTCCATGATTGCGCCGTGGTTGCGGTCGAGCGACTCGGCCAGGTCGTAAAGACCGTGGGCGGCGATTGTGTCAAAGCGCAGGCGCCGCACCGCCCGCAACCGTTCTTCCCTACGGGCGAGGTCCAGTTCGGCCTGCTCCAGCCAGCGGCGCTGGCCGGGTGAGAGGGGTGTGGTTTCTGCCATTAGTTAGTCCTCCAGCAGGGGAAAAATGAAACCGGCCGGCACTGCCGCCGGCCGGGTCGGGTTCGCACAGACATTACCATAACCGGTCCCAGGCAGGTCGTCATGCCCGACGGGTCATGCCAAAGATCTCGGCGATTACGCCAAAGCCGACCGCGAGGGCAACGAGCCAGAGAAACCAGCCGGCAAAGGGAATCGCCGCGAGGGCATAGACGATGGTGATGCCGACCGGCGCGACAATCCAGATTGACGCGTCCGGGGCATCGAAGAGGCGAAAAACCAGCCGGCCGACAAACATGCCGCAGAGTACCTTGGCGAGGTAGATGAACGCCAGGTAAGCGGCCAGCATCAGCAGCCCGACCGGAATCGTGATAATCAGCGCAATTGCCAAAAGGATTGACATCGGGCCGACCAGCAGGGCGACTGCGCCAACGCCAAGGGTGCGGCCCCAGCAGCGCAGCGCGGCATTGATGGCCTGGTCGATAGCCCGGCGCCACAGCGCCAGCATGATGAAACCGGCAACCAGCCCGCCGACCAGCGACAGCAGCGCGAAGGGCAAGAAGAAGGCGACAAACAGGCTGGGCCGCGGCCGCAGCCGCTGGGTGTCGCGGATTTCGTCGGCGCCGGCGATGCGGATGTATTCGACGTTGCCGAAGACAAGGTCGGGGTTCTTGATGTCCAGTGGCCGGGCCGAACGGTAGCGGAGATTGCCAAACACCCGGGCGCTGTCGGTGAGAATCAGTTTCTGGCTGGCGGTAACTTCGACATCGCCATCGATACTGCCGGAGATGACGATGGTGGCGGCGGCGGCGCGGACATTGCCCCGGACGACGCCGCCGACTTCCAGCGCGCGACAGGTGGCGATGATATCACCGTTGACTTCGGCGTCAGGGCCGATGGTCAGGGTGCCACAGCCGGCGACAATGTCCTGGCCGACCGTGCCGTTGACATAGGCGGTGCCGGCAAAAGTGCGCAGCGCGGCGGTGATCCGGCCGGTGTGGGAAAGCGAGACACCGGCGCAGACCGCATCGCCCTGAACAGTGCCGTCGATTTCCAGGTTCTGGCCGGCGGCAATCAAGTTGCGGGCGACCGTGCCCCGGACGCTGATGCTCTGGCCGGCAGCAACGAGCGAACCGTCGAGAGTGCCCTCAAGCCGCAGAACCGTGCCGCCAAAATAGGTGTCGCCGATGCGGGTCTCGCCCGCCGGCAGTGTCCAGGTGTTGTCGCCGACAAAGGTGGCAGCGGCTGCGGTCAGTGCGAGCAGCAAGAGCAGGACCGCCGGTCGTTTCATGCTAGTGTCGCTTGTCGCGCAGCTCGGCGCGGATGCGTTCCTCAATCCGCCGCCCCAGTTCGTCCCAGTCAACCGGGCTGTCGGCAAACGCCGAGCGGATACCATCGCGGACGCTGTTGGCAATGCGGCGGCCGAGTGAGTCCCAGTCCGGTTCGCGCCGCCGGCAGAAGCCTGCCCGAACACCGCCGCCGAGCGAGATCATCGCGCCGAGGATGAAGCCGAGGTTGTAGCCCCAGCCGATGTTGTTGGGTTCGTAGATGCCGACTTCCCGGGTGAAGAGACTGACGACAAAGGTGACAACGACGATGAGACCGTGCCAGAGTCCGGCCCAGAAGTTGGCCGGAGTGTCAACCGATGCCCAGCGCTCGTTGCCCGGAGCACAGGCGCAGATCAGGGTCAGGCCAGCGGCAAGCAGCAGAGTTTTCTTTCCGGACACAGATCCTCCCGGTTCTGCCGGCACTGCCGGCGTCAGACTAAATCTAGCGCCGCCGGCGGCTGCGGTCAAGGCACTGCCGGCAGGCTTGATTTGCCGCAGTTGCCGGTTAGATTGTTGCGATGGCAACGGAATCAGAAGAACGGCGCGATTTGCCGGTGCCGGCCGACGAGCCGGTTGCCGACGAACCGCAGGGTCAGCAGCCAGAACAATCCCGGCCGGCCCGGCGCGGAGTACCGCCGCCACGGGACCCGGCTGCCGGCGGCTATATCTGCGATGCGATGCTGGGACGGCTGGCACGGGAACTGCGGATGCGGGGCATCGATGCTTACTATCAGCGCAATCTGGGCGGAATGATGGCGTTTCGGCAGGCGCGTGCCAGTGGCCGGACGCTTTTGACCCGCAACAAGCGGCTGGCCGGTCTGCCGGGCGTGGTGATTGTGGAGTCGGCCCGGACACCGGAGCAGGTGGCGCAGATAACCGGTGCACCAGTCGAGACAAAACCGGCGCCGGAACCGGAGCCGGAGCCGCCGCTGGGCCGGTGTCTGGACTGCAATACCCCGCTCGAGGCGATATCGCGCGATGCCGCCCGGCCGGCGATACCGTTTTTCATCTACCAGATTCATCACGATTTTCGCCGTTGCCCGAAGTGCAAGAAAGTTTTCTGGCCCGGCAGTCATGTACAGGATATGAAGCAGCGTGCCGCCACGCGCAGCAGCCAGGGCGGCCGGGGCCGGCGCTAGACCGGTCCGACCGGGCATAACCGATGGAGGATAACCGATGGCTGTGATACTGGACGGCAAGAGCCTGAAAGTCGAAGACATTGTCCGGGTTGCGCGTCACCGCGAGAAGGTGGAGCTGTCACCGGCGGCAAAAGAACGGATCAACTTCTGTCGCAGTTTCATTGAAGAAAAGGTCAAGGCCCGGGCAGTGATGTACGGCATCACCACCGGCATCGGCGAGCTGTCGGAGACGATTCTCACACCCGAACAGACCGAGCGCTTCCAGCGCTACATCGTCTATTCGCATTCGGCCGGCTGCGGCGTGCCGCTGCCCGAGGAAGTGGTGCGGGCGGCGCTGTGTTCGCGCATCAACGTGCTGGCAATCGGCCATTCCGGCATCCGGCTGAAAGTGGTGGAAACGATGGTCGAGATGCTCAACCGGGGCGTGACGCCGGTGGTCTATGACAAGGGCTCGGTCGGCGCCTGCGGCGACCTTTCGCCGATGAGCCAGCTGGCGCTGGTGCTGCTGGGCGAGGGTGAGGCATACTATCAGGGCCGGCGGATGAGTGGCGCCGAGGCGATGAAGGCTGCGGGCATCGCTCCGATACAGTTCGAGGCGCGGGACGGGCTGGCCTGCATCAACGGTTCCAACATGACCGCCGGCTGGGGCGCAATTCAGCTCTGCGATGCCGCCCACTATATCAAGGTGTCGGAGATTGCCGCGGCGCTGACGCTGGAAGTGGTCAACGCCAACATGGCCGCCTATGATGAACGAATCCACCGGGTGCGCGGCTACGCCGGTGCCGTCGAGTCGGCCGAGAATGTCCGGCGGCTGACCGAGGGCTCGGTAATGCTGGCCCAGCCGGGCAAGAAGGTGCAGGATGCCTACTCACTGCGTTCGACGCCGCAGGTAGTGGGCAGTGCCCGCGATGCACTCCGCTGGGCGCGGCAGATGTTTGAAACCGAACTCAACGGCGTTGGCGACAATCCGCTGTTTTTCCCGCAGGAGAAGGCATACCTGACCGGCGCCAACTTTCAGGGTACGCCGCTGGGGTTGCCGCTGGACCTGGTCGGGACCTGTATCACGATGATTGCGGTGCTGTCGGAGCGGCGCACCAACCGGCTGCTCAACCGCAATCTTTCCTGCGGCCTGCCGGCATTTCTGACCAGGGGCGCGGGAATGTTTTCCGGCCTGATGCTTACCCAGTACACCCAGGGAATGCTGATTGCCGAGGACCGGATTCTTTCGGCACCGGCATCAATCGGCTCGATTCCGGCTGCGGCGGACCAGGAAGACTTTGTGTCAATGGCGTTCACGGCGGCGCTCAAGACCGCCCAGATTCAGAACAACGCCTGGTATGTTGTCGCCATCGAACTGATGGCCGGGGCGCAGGCGGTTGAGTTCCGCAAACCGCTGGCACCGGGTCGGGGTACGCAGGCGGCCTACGACTGTATCCGGCGGCATGTCGCTCCACTGGAAGAAGACCGGCCGATGCAGGAAGACATCAACCGGCTCACCGCGGCGGTGCGTTCGGGTGAGCTGCTGGCGGCGGTGGAAGCGGCGGTTGGCCCGTTGAAGTAGTTGCCGGGAACGCTGCATACCTGCCGTCGGCGTCGCTCATCCGGCGGGCCGCAACCAGCACCGCGATGCTCATCAAGCGACTCCGGGACTGTGCCGAGATAATCGCGGCTGACCGCACCCGGCTGCGCGAGCTGCTGCATCCGGAACGTGACCCGGCCCGGGTTCGCTATTCGCTGGCGGTCGCGTGGCTTGACCCGGGCCAACGCTCGGCGCCGCACCGGCTCAAATCAGCCGAGGTTTACCTTGTCATTCGCGGTTCCGGCGTGATGCACATCGACAGCGAGTCGGCCGAAGTCGCGCCGGGCGACGCGGTGTATATTCCGGCCGGTGCGGTGCAGTGGCTGGAAAACCCCGGGGCGCATCCGATTGAGTTCGCCTGCATCGTTGACCCGCCCTGGCGGGCCGAAGACGAGCAGGTGGTCTAGCCGCAACCGGGCGGCCCGGTGTCGGCCGGCGGCAACGGTGTTGGAGCCGCGACCGGCCGCAACGGCGACAAATGGCCTGAGACAGAGTTCGGGCTGGAGCTGAGGTCGACAGCGCAGGTCTCCGGCAGGCAGGGACTTGCCGGCAGATGCCAACAGCGAAAAGCCGCAGACCGGTTTTCGGCGGGCCGCGCCCGGACCGCTATCCCCGCGGTTTGAATCCCAATCGCAGAGCAGACGTTCGACAGCCGGCGGAAGCTTTTGCCGGCGGCCGGCATCAGAACCAGAACGGCCGTGCCGGTCGGCCTGAAGCCAGCGGCCCCGAAAGTTTTTGCATGCCGGCGTCGGCTGCAGGGTCAGCCGCGCGGTTTCGGCGGTCTGGTGGTGGTGACCCAGACGCGCTTCATTTTGACCGGATTGATCGGCCGGTCGCCCGGGCCGGTGGGGACGTTGCCGATACGGTCAAGGACGTCAAAGCCCCATTCCATTTCGCCGATGACAGTGTATTGGCCGTCCAGCCGGGGCTGCGGGGCGAGGCAGATGTAGAACTGGCAGTCGGCCTTGCGTTCGGGGTTGACGGCGTCGGCAGTGCGGGCCATGGCGATGGCGCCGCGGATATGTTTACGTTTGATTTCGGCGCGGACGAGGTTGCCGGTGCCGCCCGAGCCGGTGCCTTCCGGGTCACCGCCCTGGACGACGAAGCCGGGGATGATGCGGTGAAATGTCAGGCCGTCGTAGAATTTCCTGATCGCGAGATTGGCGACATTGGCAACGTTGTAGGGCGCGTCCTCGGTATAGAGCCGCAGGGCCATCGGGCCGTAGTCGGCGACTTCAATCACCAGCCAGAGGTTTCTGGGCAGGGCGGTGGGGTCGAGCGTGTCGGTGAGCGGGCGGGCCGCCGGTCGCCGCCAGAAGCAGGCCTGAGCCGCAATCGGCAGACAGATTGCCAGTACCAGTAGAATTTTCTTCATCAGTCAGACTCCTTTCGCAACAGTCGCGAGTAGTGAATCAGGCACCGGGCGCGGTGTCAAGCCGATGTTTGACAGCCGGCACGGCGGTGGCAAGAATGACCAGAATGAAAGGCAGTCTGCTTTTGGCGCTGCTATTGGTATCGGGCCGGGTAGGGCGAACCCGGTTGACACGCTTTGCCAAACGGCGCAGTGCCTATTTTGCCACGCTGCTGGCACAACCGACCGAGTACCGGTTGTTCGGGCTGGTACTGCTGCCCGACGGGGTCGAGCTGCTCTGGCAGCAGTTGCCGGTGTCGCGATGAAGACCGCCCCGAAGCCGCTGCCGGGAAGCGATGAGGAGAAGGCACGGCAGATTCTTGCCGCACTGGCAAAGGCGCAGCCGGAGCGGGCACCGCGCCGCTACGGTTCCTGTCTGTTGATTTTCAGTCTGCTGCTGATTGCCGCAATCGTGGCGGTCGTCCTCCTTAACCGGCCGAAGTTCGCTTTGCTCTGGCGACAGCTGACCGCGCCCGAATCGCTGGTGGAAGGTCAGTAGTTTGTTCTGGCACGACTGGTTGCGCCTCGGCGCACTGACACTGTTTCTATTGCTGGCGGTTACCCGGTCAATCAGTATCCGGCGCCGCCGGCGACTGAATCCGGTGGTGTTGAAACCGGACCACAACTGGCGCCGCTGGCTGCTGGAAACATCGTTTTTCGCCGCGGTGAATGTCTGGTCGGTGGAGGTGGTGCTCGGGGCACTGCCCGGCCGCTCAAGCCTTTTCCCGCCACCATTGCGGACCGAGCTTTTTTCGGTGCCGCTGCTGAGGTTTGTCGGTGCGGTGCTGGTGATTGTCGGGCTCGGACTGGACGCGGCCGGGCTGGCGGCACTGGGTGATTCCTGGCGGCTGGGAGTGGACGAGGAGCGGCCGGGCGAGCTGGTGACCGGCGGAATCTACCGGCTGACGCGCAATCCGATTTACCTTTTCTTCAACCTGTTTTTTCTGGGTGTGTTTCTGCTCCAGTCCCGGCCGGTTTTTCTCCTTTTCTGGCTGTTTGCCGTGTTGAATCTGCATGGTCAGATTCGCGCCGAAGAGCGGTTTCTCGCCCGCCGGCACGGCCAGCACTATCACGACTATTGTCGCCGCACCAGCCGCTACTGGACCGTGCGCGGCTTCGGCAATTGACAGCAGCGGGGGCGGTGTTTAGACTGGGGCGGGCAAGCCGAGATGGGGTCTGGCGAGTTGACTTTCTTTCCCGGCCGGTACAGTGACGCCGGCCGTTCCGGACACAAAGCTGCTTTTGCGAAGCTGCTGCTGACAGCAGCAGTGCTGCTGGTGTTGACAGTGCCGGCGCCGGCCGAGCTGCTGGAGCCGGCATGGTCAGCGCCGGTGCGGTCGCCGGTGGTTTCGTCGGCACTGGTTGTCGGGCCGGATTCGACCGAGGTGCTCTGGCTGCTTGGGGCTGACGGCCGACTGGCGAGCGTCAGTTTGAACGACACCCTGCGGGACCAGGGCCCGGCGCCGGCCGGTATCCGGTGGTTGAGCGGCGGCGGCGACAGTCTGTTTCTGTTCGGGCGGGACCGGTTGCTGGTGCGCGGTTATTCCGGGCCGGGCCGGGCAACATCCTTTCAGCCCGGAGTTGAACCGGACAGTGTCTGGTGGGCAGGTTCGACCGGCGGGGTGCACCGGTTCATTCTGTGGACGCGCGGCCTGCCGCTGATAGTCACCGCCGCGACAACGGGAGCGAAGCCGCGCCGGATGCCACCGGTTTTCGCCCCAAGCTGGGCAACGGTTGACAGCTCGGGTCGCTCCAGCGAAGCAAGGCTGCTGGGGGCGGATGAGGCCGGGGTGTTTGCGCTGCGGCTGGATGGCATCCGGATGGTGAGAGCCGACTGGCGCGAGCGGACTGCGACCGGTCCGGTTCCGGGCCGGCCGCCACAGCAGATACTGGCGCTTTATGACACCAATGGTGATGACGAGAACGAGCTGGTGGTGTTGACCAATCCGGTCGGTCAGGCCGGCGAGTCAGGGCAGGTGCTTTTTGATACCGTCCGTTGTCTGAACGCCCGGACAATGGAGCAGGTCTGGGCACTGGAAGCGGGGTCGGCCGGGCAGGCCGGACTGGTGGCAGTGGCGGGATTTCGAGACGGCTTGTACTGTGTCGGTCAGGATGGTGCCGGGTCGTTTGTTATCCGGGTCGATGCCGCCGGCCGCCGGCGGGAAGCGGCGAGGCTGGTACCGCTCGAGCGGGGCATGGCGACCGGGTTGTTACTGCTGGGCCGGCGACCGGTGGTATTGCTGCGGCTGACCGACAGCGATGCGCTGCACGTCTTTTCCCCGATGCTGCAGGGACCGGCCGAGGCGCCGGGCTATTCCGGTTGCCGGATACTGAAATACTGGCCACTGAAGCTGAACCACGATACTTTCCCCGACCTGGCGGTACTGCGAACGTCGGTCGATGCCGGGATGCGACTGGACCTGTTTTTGAACGGGATGGGCGCGCTGGAGGCAGAGCTGGCTGCAGCACTGGCCGAGCTGAAGGCCGCCGCCGGTCGCCGCAACGATGTTTATGCCGCAGCCAGAGCCGCGCGCCGGGCGCAGCTGTTGCGGGCAGAGCTGGATCCGGCCGGGGTGATGACCGAGCTGGAGCTGCGCGCCCGTCAGCGCGCGCGGCGACGTGAGACGCTGACATTTCTTGCCGGCGCGGTGCTGGCAGTGTTGGGTGCGGCATTGATTGTGCTGGGTGCTGTCGGCTGGACCCGGCTGCGCCAGCGACGTCAGCGTCGCCTGGTCGAGCAGGCACCGCTGCCGGTGCGTGCCGGGCTGGCGGTTGGTCTGGTCGGCATGGACCACAATTTCGTGTCCAAGGGCAACACTGCCGGTGCGTTTGAGCGGCTGCAGGAACTGCGCAGCCGGTACGGCCTGGAGCACGACGCCGGTCTGCAACAGTTGACCGTTGCCTACCAGCCGCACTACGTTGCCCTGATTGACCGGTTGATCAACCACACGCCGACGCTGCGGCTGGTTGAGGCAATTGAGCGGGCGGCGCGGTCGGCGGTTGGCCCGCGGCCGCTGACGGTCGGCGAGACATCCCGTTATGCCTATCAGAATGCGATTCACCGTGAGGGGTTCAGGATTGTGCTGCTGCGCAACCGCGAGTTTCCCGATGCCCTGCGCCGGATGCGGCTTCTGGCCAGTCCCCGGCTGGAGGCGATAGTGGAGCATGTCGTCGTTGACCACTTCCGCTACGCACGAGGTTTCGCCGAGATAGTGATTGACTACACTGTCAATACCCACTGGAACCGCAAGGCGTTTATCCAGTTCATCTCTGACAGCGACCGGACGGTGGACTTTCGTCACCGGGCCGGTCATCTGGTCAGCGAGCTGGACGAGCTGGCGACACTGCTGCCCGGAGTGCTGGACGTACCGCCGTCGGACTATGAGCCGGCCGAGCCGGGCGAAAAGCTCTGGTTGCGGATTACCGACCTCGTCGCGGTGCTGGAAGACACGCTGGCGCGGTTGAATGAGAGCGGACAGGGGGGACAGTGAGTCAGACCGGACCGTTATTTGACAAACGGGTGAGGGCGGTCAAGAATTAGGATGATGCCGGCAGGCGAAAGTGCAGTCACGAATCCAGCGGGCGGCGAAGCCAAGCCGGTGATTCTGGTGGTAGACGACCTGCGCAAGAGTTACGATGCGCTCGTCGCCAGAATCGCCAGCTACGACAACGGCCGTCTGCTGCGGGAGTTTGATTTTGCCTACGCCGGTTCGTACGCCGAGCTGAAGGAGTGGTACAGCAACAACCGCGGGCGGTTTGTGGCTCTGATTGTCCAGGATGTCGATTTCAGTAATGTTGACAGCGACAGCCGACTGGTCGGCTATCCGACGATGCTGCGGCAGATGCCGCGGTCGTTCGACACCAAGGCGCTGCAGGGTTTTCTCATTCATGCTTATGTCCGCAGCGACAATGTCGACCGGATTGTGCCGGTGGTTTTTGTTTCGTGCCGGGTAGGAGTCGAGAGCACCCGTGAGTTTTCCGAATTCATCGCCTATCCCGGCTATGGCAACTGTTCGTTTGTCCCCGAAAGCGCTTTTGGCGAAGGCTACTATCCCCGCATCATCGAGGAAATCGATTCGATGGCGCTGCGGCCGCTGGATCAGCAGCGGCGGATTGAGTGGCGTAATCGACACGGGATGGTAGTCGGCCGGTCGCGCCGGATGGCATTTCTGGCGCACGAGATAGAACGGATCGGCCGGTCCGACGCGACAACGCTGCTGCTCGGAGGGGCCGGTTCGGGCAAGGAACTGGTGGCCTGCGCCCTGCATCGCTGCAGTTACCGCTACAACGATGGCGCCAATGCGCGGCCGCTGACAGTCAACATCGCCGCGATTGACCACAATCTGGTGGAAGACGAGCTGTTCGGTCATGAGCGGGGGGCGTTTACCGGCGCAGTGGCCGAACGGGCGGGGATATTTGAGACGGCAAAGGGCTCGACGGTCTTTCTGGACGAAATTGGCGACATCAGCGAGGAGACCCAGGTCAAGCTGTTGCGGGCAATGGAGTACCACTGGGTCAAACGGCTGGGCGCTTCCCGGGAGATTGAAATTGACATCCGGATCATTGCCGCCACCAATCGTATGGTGGAGGAACTGCAGACCCGGTTTCGGCCCGATTTCTACGGCCGGCTGGTGCAGCACTGCATTCTCGTGCCTTCGCTGCGTGAACGCTGGGGCGGTGAAACCAGCGCGGTGGTCGAATCTGATCTGGAAGAGATGTTCGAATTCGTGGTCGAGCAGATGAATCGCAATCCCCGGCATCAGCGGCGGCTGAATACCGAGCGGTCGGCAGTCAAGTTTGTCCGGCAACTGGTCGACGAGTATCTGGAAGGCGGGAACAACATCTTTCAGAACAACATCCGGACGCTGCGCAATCTTATCGAACGGGCCTATGAACGTGCCCAGTATGACGGTTCCAGCGAACTCGGGCTGGGACACGTGATTTCCACCCTCGGCATGATAAGGTTCATGAACGCGCAGAACGGAAGGCAGGGGGATGCGGGCACGATTGAGCGCGCGGTAGGCAGCCTGAGGCTTGACCACATTGAGCGGCAGGCAATAGTCGAGGCCCTGACCAAAAGTGACAACAATCTGACCAAGGCCAGCGAACTGCTCGGCATTCACCGCGATACCCTCAGACGCAAAATCGCCGACTACAACATCTAGCTTGCCGGCCAGCTGCCGTATTTTGCAGTTCCCCCGCCGAAAAATACGGCAAATTATCGCAGTGTTGTCGCACCCCCACTTTGGCCGTATTGACAAGACGATTTATATCAATATGATAGCTGTGCAGCATGCGGCACAGCTGTTGGCACGATGCTTGCTATATAGATGGACGCATGCTGGAATAGCATGGGGGTTAGAGAGTCGGACCGAGCCATGCCAAGCTGAGGTCTCTCAAAGGGAAGGATGTCGCGCTCCTGAGTCCCCCCTCACCAGTCAACACTCTCGACGGGGACCGACGAGAAACGCGGTGCACCACTAACCCGGTGCACCGCGCCTCTTTTTCCGTACGAGTACGACAACTGGCTGCTGGGTACGACGGGGAAACACTGCGGGCGTGTTGTCAGGCCAACAGCACAGTTGACAGGGCCAGTTTCGGGGGATAGGCTGGCAGCAGAGTGGAGCGGATATGAGTACCAATTACAAACCCTTCCTTGAATCTGTTCTCGGCGGTATCGCCACCGATTACGCCGATATCCGGATCGAAGAAAGCGAGACGAGCCGAATCGTTTATCGCGGACGCGAGCTGGATGTAATCGGTCGTTCGCTGGAGCGCGGCGGATGTCTGCGGGTGTTTCACCGGGGCAACTGGGCGGCGGCAACTTTCAACCGGCTCGACGACGAAGTGGCCGAGCTCGGGCGCGAGCTGGCGGCGCAGGTGACGGCGCTGGGTGACCGTGAGGGCGGGCTTGCGGCCCAGCCGGCCGCGGAACAGAAGGTAACCATTGACCCGCGTTCTGACCCGCGCCGGGTGACGCTGGGGGAAAAACAGGCGCTGCTGCATCATTACAACGAGCTGTTGCTCAAAACGCCGGGGGTAACAAGCACGGTGTCGGTATACGGCGACAAGTGGCTGGCTAGTGCCTTTCTTTCCTCCGAGGGTCGCTACGTCAGCGAGGAGCGGGTCTATACCGGTTTTCGCTGCACGGCGGTTGCCCGGGACGGCAACAATATCCAGACCTACTCGGATACTTTTGGCCGCGCCGAGGGTTTTGAAACGCTGCGCAACCGCGAAGCGCTGGTGGAAAGAATCGGCAAAATGGCGGTTGAGTTGCTGAAGGCAGAGCCGGTTGCGGCCGGCAGATACACCGTGGTTGTCGACCCGCTGCTGGCGGGGGTGTTTGTCCACGAGGCATTCGGCCATCTGAGCGAGGCCGATGAGCTGGTCGAGAATGAGCGGCTGCAGGCCTTGCTCAAGCCGGGACGGCGCATCGGCGTTGAGAACCTGACAATAGTCGACGATGCAACCCTCCCTGGCGAGCGCGGGTCGTACGGGTTCGACGATGAGGGCGTGCCGGGTCAGCGCACCGAACTGGTGCGAAACGGGGTGGTGGCCGGCCGGCTGCATGACCGGGAGACTGCGGCCCGGATGAAAGAGGCACCGACCGGCAATGCCCGGGCAATGTCCTACCGGCATACGCCGCTGGTGT
>CBFGJX010000015.1:0-69168 GCA_965649225.1 Caldifarciminota bacterium | reverse complement strand
GCCAGATGGCGCGGGATGAGGTGATCGGCGGCATACTGCAGGATGGACGACTCGAAGTCGCGGGTCAGCCAATCTGCCGCCAGTTCACCCGCCACCAGGCGACGGTCTTCTTCGCTGATTGGGGCATAGTCAAGGTAAGGAGCCGACCCGGCGTTGCGAACGTTGCCGTCGCGGTCAATCTCCATGAACTGCAGACGCTTGGAGATGACGCGCCGAGTTCCGTCGCGGTTCAGCCGGCCGTCCTGCAATGCGTGCTCGAGATAGAAGAGCATTCGCACGCGGTCAGAGGAGTCGGTCGGGTCAACCAGCACGGCACCGCGCTTGAGCACGTCGCGCTCTCTTTCCAGCAGCAGATCAATGGTCGCATCGAGCAGCGGATGGCCCGGGCAGACGAACTCGGCCGGCGGCTTGCCCGGAATGTTCGCCAGCTCCTTATCGAAGCAGATGCGTTCATACCGCGCCAGCAGCGGCGTACCTTGACCGATAAGCCGGTCGCGCTGGCGCAGGACGCTTGGGACGTGCTTGACCTCGAGGCGCCGGGGTTCCCGTTCGTAGATCGTGCCGCCCAGCCGCCGAAAAGCTTCGATGAATAGAGTGCGGATGAAGTGCGGCTGCAGCCGCCGCGCCTCGGCTCGCTCCATGTCTTCGCGTACGCGCCGGACTTTGGCGGTGTCCATTGCATCGTGGGCCAGGGCTCTTTCTTCGAGCAGATTGCGCAGGTGTTCGCGGTCGAGCTTTTCGTCAATAACCCGGTTGAGTCGCGCTTTCACCTCGGGCCTGTCGCCATAGCGAATTGCTTCAATCAGCAGCTTGCGCAGTTCCGTACCTTCGAAGACTCTGCCGAGCACGTCGAACACGCCGCCGCCCAACGCTTCACGTTCGGCGCGGAGCTTTTCCAGCAGCCGGTAGTAAACGTCGCCTTCGCGGGTTTCGTGGGCGACCAGGCTCCACATGTGGCAGACTTCGGTTTGCCCGATACGGTGAATGCGGCCGAAGCGCTGTTCAAGCCGATTCGGGTTCCAGGGCAGGTCGTAGTTGACGAGCAGGTGGGCACGCTGGAGGTTGATGCCCTCGCCGGCCGCGTCGGTGGCGACCAGGATATGCACGTCCTTATCCTGCGTGAACAGCTCCTGGATCTTCCGGCGTTCTTCGCGGCCGAGCCCGCCGTGGATGACCACGACCTCTTCGGGACGGCCGAGCAGGGACTGAATCCGGCTAACGAGGTAAGTAATCGTGTCGCGGTGTTCGGAGAAGATTATCAATTTGCGGCGCAGACCCTGGGCGTCGAACATCTGAGCGCGATCCTGAAGCAATCGCGACAGCTCTTCCCATTTCCGGTCGGTGCCCTGTTGGCGCAGTTGCTTGGCCTCGGCTTCGAGGGTCTTGAGCGTGGCTATCTCAGCTTCGAGCTCGGCGATAGTCCGGGCCGCCGAGGCCTGTTCGACGATCGCGTCTTCTATCTTCTCGACTTCGTCGTCGGGCGCGTCTTCGAGATCTTCCAACCGTTCTTCGTCAATGTCGGGCAGGCCATCGGGTTCCTCTATTTCTGCATTGCGGCCGCGGCGCAGAAGTTTCTCTTCCCGGAGCCGTTTCTCTAGTCGCTCGCGGCGGCGCTGCAGCGATTTGTATATCGCCTCGGGTGACGAGGCAAGCCGACGTTGCAGGGTGGTCAGGGCAAAGCCGACGCGGTTTCCGCGCCGGCCCTCGCCTTCGGCGGCGAGCCGGTCAGCCCGGTTCATCTCGTGGCGCACGTAGTCGGTGACATGGGCGTAGAGCTGGGCCTCGGCCGGTGACAGCTCGTACTTCACGGTGTAGGCCCGACGCTCAGGAAAGAGCGGCGTGCCGTCAAGCTTCACAAGCTGCTCCTTGACCAGCCGACGCATCAGGTCACGCGTGTCGGTGACGTGAACGCCGTCGCGGAACCGGCCCTCGAACCGGTCGGCGTCGAGCAGCGCCATGAATAGCTGAAAGTCTTCTTCCCTGCCACTGTGTGGGGTCGCGGTAAGGAAGAGCAAATGCCGGGTGCGCTCGGGCGAGCCGATAAGCTTGCCCAGTTTGTAACGCATCGTTTCCTTGACCTCGTTGCCGTAGTAGTGGGCTGCCATCTTGTGCGCCTCGTCAACCACCACCAGGTCCCATTCGGTCTGCCGCAGCATCGCCTGAATGCGCTCGTTGCGGCTCATGTGGTCGAGCCGGCTGATGACCAGCGGTTTCTCCTGGTAGGGATTGCCGGAGGCAGATTCCTCAATGGTGGCGCTGGAGATGATTTCAAAATGAAGGTTGAAGCGATCCAGCAGCTCATCCTGCCATTGGGTGGCAAGGTTGCCGGGACAGCATATCAGGCAGCGATTGAGGTCGCCGCGAATCATGAGCTCCCGCATCAATAGACCGGCCATTATCGTCTTGCCGGCGCCAGGGTCATCGGCCAGCAGAAACCGCAATGGCTGACGCGGCAACATCTCTTCGTAAACAGCGGTTATCTGGTGTGGAAGAGGCTCGACGAGCGAGGTGTGGACAGCAAACAGCGGATCGAACAGGTGGGCAAGCTTTATCCGAAAGGCCTCGGAGACCAGTCTGAGCAGACAACCCTCGGCATCGAAGGCCCACGCGCGGCCCGGTTGCTCAATCGCCAGTTGCGGCTCGGAGTCACGGTACAGCAGTTGATTACCGAGTTTGCCAGCGGCATCCTTGTAGGTAATCTCCACAACCGACGAACCGTGCCAGCGAATGTCTATAACCGTGACTGCCTGGTCGGGCAGAATGCCCCGTACCAGACCTCCACTGCGCAGTTCCTCGAGCCGCACCACTTACCCTGCTCTCCTCAGGGACAAGTTGCGCCACTCAGCGCGGCAAGCCATGCGGGACGCGGGTTGACGCTTGAGCTCCCGTTGCCTCTCTTCGCCTGACGCATCAGCCGCCAGAATAGTCAAGGCAGGCTTGTGGGTCAAGCACCGAAGGACAGACCCTGCGCCGATCAGACAACCGGCGAGAAACGACGGTTTCCGACTGCGCCGGGAATGGAAGCAGGCTTACCCGCAGCCGGGCGGTTCTATCATCACTTGACCAGTAGCTGAGTGTCATTACAGACTAAATCGGGAAGAAGTCCCGGGATTAAGTTACGGTCTGTTGGTTCAATAAGTTACAGGAAATCGGCTGAAACATACCCCCTCGTTCCCCCGGCGGTCATGCCCGGAACTGGCGACGGCAGTTTGCTGCCAAAAGACAGCAGAATCCTGGGCCCTGAGCGCCGCGCTGGAACCACTCGAACCGGCACCGGTTTGGCCACCGAGCCGGCGCGTTGTCGGCCGACCGGAGCCGCTTTCTAATCCCGCGGCAGGGCGAGGTCGAGTCCGAGCGTGAACGAGCGGCCCGGCATGCGATACAGCCCGGCACCGGCACCGGGCAGGTCGGCGAAGGTGTCGTACTCGCGGTCGAGGATATTGTCCACCGCAACGAAGAGACCGCCCCACGCCAGCGGCTTCCAGCCCAGGCGCGCACCCGCGGTCCAGTAGTCGGGTATCGGCTGGCGCGAGCTGTCGGCCGCAAAGTACCGGCCGGTGTAGTTGAAGTCGAGGTCGGCACTGAAAGTTCGCCAGTCGGCGCCGAGCGCGGCGTCGAGCTTGAGCCCGGGCCGGGCCCGGGTGTTGACTCCGGCGTCGAGCAGGGTGAGCGCGGCGCGGCCGCGCAGGGGTCGACGCTTGAGTTCCAGCCCTGCTTCCAGCCCCTTGAACGCGAAGCTGCCCCGGTTGACAAACTTCACCATCGGCGGCGGGTTGGGGTTGGGCGCGGTCTCGATGAGGTCGGTGCCGTTGAGGATGAACGCGGCGATGTCGGCCGAGAGACCCGTAATGATGCGCTGGTTCGCGCCGATTTCATACTGCCACGATTTCTCCGGCCGCAGGCTCTCGTTGGCCGGCGGGAAGATACTGGTGTAGTTGAAGGGTGCGTAGCGGAAACCGCGGTTGACGCTCGCGCGCAGCGCGGTGTGCGCGAGCGGTCGCACCACCACTCCGGCCTTGGGCGCGAGGATGCCGCCGGCGATGTTGTCGTGGTTGTAGCGCAGGCCGGCGTTGACCGCAACCGGACCCAGTTCCTGCTCGTCCTGCACGAACACGGCCCAGTCAGAGCGGGTCCACGATGGCCGGGTCGTGTCGTTGATGATGCGCGTGCCGCCGAGAAAGCGCGCCTCCAGTCCGGCCTGCACGAGGTTGCCGAAGTCAAACCGGCGGTGGACGTGCAGGAGCGCACCGTTGGTGTAGTCGGTCGAGTGCCAGCCGTCTTTGGGGTCGAACTCGTGTTCGCCGAAGGTGCGCCAGAGCTTGGCTGAGCCGTCGAGCAGCGCGGTCGCGAAGCTGGCCGAGAGGTCCAGCCCGGCCCGGTCGTAGCGGTTCCAGCCGGTCGCGACCAGGGTCTCCGGGTCGGTCGAGCGCTTCGGTTCGTGCTTGGTCCCGCCGAAGTACTTGCCGGTGAAGTCGAGCTTGAGCGCGGGCGAGAAGTCATACCCCGCGCGCAGGGAAAGGTCGGTGCCGTCGTACTGCGAGTTGGGCAGGTGCCCGTCCGAGAGCGCCTTGTCGGCCGCCAGCAGAGCGTGGAATCCGCCCCGGGCCAGCCCGGCGCTGACCTGCCCGTGGATGGTGTTGAACGAGCCGTAGTCCAGGCGCGCGCCCAGCTCCAGCGGCCGCGTTGCCCGGCGCGTGACGATGTTGACCACGCCGGCGAGCGCGTCCGATCCGTAGAGCACCGACAGCGGCCCGCGCACGACCTCGATGCGCTCGATGT
Source organism: Caldifarciminota bacterium (assembly GCA_965649225.1). GTDB lineage: Bacteria > Hydrothermota > Tepidihabitantia > Tepidihabitantales > Tepidihabitantaceae > CBFGJX01. The sequence goes on along the minus strand of CBFGJX010000015.1, from coordinate 64,389 downwards.
TGTTCACCGGCAGGGTGTGAGTGACGGTGCAGCCGAAAAGCGACATCTTCTCGGGCCGGCCGTCGACCAGCACCTGCACCCGGCAACCCCGGTCACCGACCCCGCGGATGTCGATGTCGGTGCGGCCGAACTGGCCGGTGCGCTGGACAAAGACGCCGGCGAGGCCGGCGAGCGCGTCGGTGGCGGTGCGCGCGCCCGACCGCGCGATTTCTTCCCCGGTCACCACCGAAACCGAAGCGGCGACGTCGCGTACCGCATGCGGCACGCGCTCGGCAGTGACCACGACCTCCTCGACCACAAGCACCGAGCGCGACTCGAACGGTGCCAGTTCCGGTGCAGCCAGACACAACAGCAGCACAAGCATCAGTGACTTTCCTTTCTCGCCCGCCGGTGCGCCAGCGGGCAGGTGGCGGGCAGAAGATTCAGCCGGGTCTGGCGGACACCGTGCAGGCCGCCGAACTCGTCGGCCAGCCGGCGCAGGTCCCGGGCCGGGCCACGCAGTATCAGTACCTCGAGACATTCGCGCCGGTCGAGATGGACGTGAGTGCTGGATACGATCAGCCGATGGCGGGCGTGGCCGGTCGCGGCCAGGCGCCGGGCCAGGTCAGGCTGGTCGTGGCTGTAAACGTAGGACAGCACGCCCACCGCCGGTGTGGCATCCGGGCGCAGCTCGGCCTCGGCGAGAAAGGCGCGGATGAGGTCGCGCACTGCCTTGGAGCGGTTGGCCGCGCCCCGGCCGCTGGCGCGGTCGAACCGCTCGACCAGTCCTGCCTCCATCGAGACGCTGAAACGGACGGTTTCGGGCTCGACCCGGGTGTTACGCATGATGGAATCGTAACACCGAAAAGCGCCGGGTCAAGCTCGGCCGGCGCCCGTCGGCAGCAAAAAGCGCCGGGGCGCAGTGGCCTGCGCCCCGGCAGTTTACCGACGCAATCGCCGGCTAACGCAGCAGCAGTGCCCGCTGCGTCGTCTCCAGCCCCGGCCCGGCGAGTTTGATGAAATAGACGCCGCCGGCAAGACCGCGCGGCTGCCAGGCCACGACACTGCGGCCGGCCGGTGCCGTGCCGTCAAAAATCCTGGCCACTTCGCGGCCGGTGGCATCGAATGCCGCCACCCGGACCCGGCCCGCGGTCGGCAGGGCAAAACTCACCAGCGTCCGACCGGTGAACGGATTGGGCACCAGCTCCAGTTGCTGGGCGCGCGGCTGAACCGGTCGCGGCCCTTCGGCAATGCCGACGGTGCGGTCGTACCAGGACTGAGCCGAGTCGGCATGGGCCCGACAGACGTTTTCGTCGCTGCCACCGACAAACGCCACCGCAAAGCGCTGGGTCTGGCCGACGGCAAGGTCGAACGGGCCGACCGATGTGACCACCGACCAGTCGTAGCTGCGGTTGGAGGAACGCTGGACAATCGTGCCGTTGAGGAAGCGGAACTTCTGGTTGTCGGTGACGCAGGAGTCGGTGGGATAGACGTAGATGGCGTGGTCAATGCAGGTCAGATTGCGCCAGGAATAGGGATAGAGGATTTTGACGCCGACGGTGGGGTTGGGCGAGGTCGCGGTCCGCATGTAGGCCAGCCGCCGGACAGTGTCGGTGCCGGCGGTATTGGAACTGCTGGTGCCGAGGTCGAAGTCGGAGAAGACACCGGCGTAGATGCCGTTGACCGGCGCGCTGCCATCGTTGGTGATATCGTAGACCAGCGCAACAAAGTCGTCGTAACCGGTGGCAAAGTTCTGGTAGCTGTGCTGCACCACCCGCAGGCCCTTGGGACTGGGGTGCGCGGCATCGGTGAAGACGCCGCGGAACTGCTCGTCGGCGTACTGCGGCGGCACCAGTGCCCGCAGCGACTCGGCGATGCGGAAATCGGCATTGGGCGCGCCGTTGGCCGGCTGGCCGAAATAGTGGTCGGCAACCCAGTTGACATCGGTGCCGATTGCCAGCGAGCTGTAAAAGAGCTGCGATGCCGAAGTCTTCGGATAGCAGAAGCCGGAGCCGGCCTCGGCCGGCGGCAGGTCGTAGCCGATTGAGCCGAGACAGGTTACCGACAGCTTGCAGTAGCCGGTGTCGTGATCCATCACCACCGCGCCCGGCGTCGGCGGGAGTCCAACCACCAGGCTGATGACGAACTGCGTGGCGTAGTCGGCCGAGTCGCCGGTCACCCGCAGCGTGCAGGGAATCGCGGTCCCGTTGGGGATTGACGACCCGGCCCGCACCGTGAACCGGTTGGCGGCATTGGTGGCGGTGTCACCGCGGTTGATATTGCCCCAGGCACCGTTGGCATCGAGCACCGTCAGCCGGGCGTCGCCCGAGATGAAGGTACCGACGGTGTTGTTGCAGTTGGCACCGCCGTTGTTGCGCAGCGTCATCTGCAGGTCGGCGGTTTCGCCCGGGTCGAGCCGGCCGTTGTTGTTGCCGCTGCCGTCGAGCACCAGCGTCCGGACGAGATTGAGAATCGGCGGCCCGGCCGACATCCCGACCGCGTTGACCGCAGCCAGCGCGTCAATCCGGCCGGCACCAAAATCGTTGTCCTTGCCGGTAGGCCCGAGGTCGAGCGCGGTGGTTTCCAGAATCGAATCCACCACTGCCGGCGACAGATTCGGGTTCTTGGACAGCATCAGACACACCGTCCCGGCAACGTGCGGCGTGGCCATCGAAGTGCCGGACATCGTCGTGTAGCCACCGGTGCGGGCGCAGGACTTGATGTTGTCGCCCGGCGCGCTGACATCGGGTCGGGTCAGCCCCGGCGGATAGGGATAGTCGTTGAACGGCGCAACCGTTGACCAGGTGCACGGCCCGCGCGAGGAGAACGAAGCAATCTGGTCGGCCGAAGTCGTGGCGCCGATCGAGACGATTCCCGACAGCGCGCCGACGCCGGTGTTCTGCGGATTCCACCACGGCGGCGGCACATTGCCCGGGCAGCGGCAGGAGTTGGGCGGACTGATTGACCGCTCGTTGCCCGCCGCAACAATCTGCGACAGCCCGGCGGCATTGACATTGTTGGCCGCCTGACGCCAGCTCGCCTGATGCGGATTCCAGGATATCTGCCACCCGAGCGACATCGTGTAAAGGTCGGCGCCGTTGGCCGGCGACAGCGGCGGACTGACGCAGAACTGCATCGCCTGCCAGCACTGACTCTCGGCAACCGAATCGGCAACCGTGCGCACCCGACAGACCATAATCTGGGCATCCGGTGCCACTCCGCACTGACTGCCGGCAGTGCCGTCGGATGCCACCGAACCGGCGGTGTGGGTGCCGTGGCCGTTACCGTCGTTGGGGTCATTGGTGTTGTTTTCGAAGTTCCAGCCGTGGTTGGGATAGTTCGGGTCGGTCCACATGTGGTCGGCGAGGTCGGGATGGTTGTAGTTGCAGCCGGTGTCGATATGACCGCAGACAACTCCCTGCCCGGTGTAGCCCAATGCCCAGACTGCCGGCGCATTGACCTTCTGTACGCCCCAGGCGACCTCATCGGTTTCGTCGGTCGGCTCTTCCGGCTCCAGCAGGTCCGGCGCCCAGGCCAGGTCGTAGTTGACATAGCTGACCTCGGGCCGTTCGGCCAGAGCCCGGATCAACGCCGGTGTCGCCTCGCAGTAGATTGCGTTCAGAACCCACAGCGAGCGGACGTCCGCCGCCTCACCGCGGGCAACTGCGGCATCGAGCAGCGCCAGCAGGTCGGCCTGCTTTTCCGCCGAGTAGGCCTGCAGGATTCGCGCCACTTCCATCCGGCGCTGCACCTTGGGCAGGCCGTCGACCAGCGAATTGAGCAGCCGGCTGTCGAACTGCTCCTTCAGGACGATGTGCACCGGCAGACGCACGTCGGCAGCGACATTGGCGATGTGACTCTCCAGATACGGAGTCACCAGGCCGAACCCGGCGCCGACAAGCACCAGCAGTGCCAGCATGACTTTCTTCACGAGACCTCCTCTGCGTTCCCGACGAACGGTCGTCCCGGGACGCGGTTGACTGAAATCAGTGCTGATTGTAGAACCTCGCGGCAGTCCGTCAATCTCTCCGCCCGGTCAGCGTTGTTCGGCCGGCTGCGGTCGCGGCCGAAAGAACAGCGCAGCCGAGTTGAGGCAGTAACGCCGGCCGGTCGGCTCAGGCCCGTCGTCAAAGACATGGCCGAGATGAGCCTCGCACCGGGTGCAGAGTATCTCGGTCCGCACCATTCCCAGACTGCGGTCCTCCTGCTCGGTGATGTTTTCCTCTGCGAATGGCCGGAAGAAGCTCGGCCAGCCGGTGCCCGACTCAAACTTCGCGTCGGAGGAAAAAAGCGGCAGGCTGCAGTTCACGCAGTAGTAGATGCCTGCTTCCTTGTTATCGAGCAGCAGACCGCAGTACGCCGGCTCGGTCCCCCTGCTTCGGGTGATGCGATACTGTTCCGGCGTCAGCAGGCGCTGCCAGACCGAGTCGGGCCGGACTATCATCGCCACGGTCTCGGCAGCGGTCGGCGTGCCGTCCGGTCCGGCAAATCTGACCACGACCCGGCGCGGTCCGGCTTCGCCGGCCGCTGAATCCGGCGCGACCGAACCCCGTTCCGATAGCTGAGCCCGGCCCGGACAGCCGGCAAGGAGTGCCAGCACGACCGCCCCCAGAACCAGTTCGGCCGTCAGTCTCACCATTTGCCTGCCTTCCCTGTTGCCCATCTTCAAAGCGCTGCCGGCTCAGTCCGGCTCGTGGCCGGGGTTGATTGTCAACTGGTCGAGGTCGCGCACCGTTGCATAAGGCACATAGCCGCGCGCGCGGGCCCGGGCGTAGAACCGGTCAATCAGGTTGCGCTCGGTGACATAATCAACCACCAGCACCAGTTTGCCTGCGGCGCGAAACCGGTCCAGCGCCACACACACCGCGGCGGTGTCTTCCGGCAACTGCGGCTCGTTGTCATTGTACCAGACATCCTCGCGGCCGATGCCGGTAACCACGGCAAGATACTCCGGATGCGCACCCAGCGCCTCGCCGTTCTGGGGAAAGATACCGAACCCCTGCGGCGCGCGCGCCGCAATCGCCCGGACAAACTCCACCATCTCGGCCTCGGCGGTCGGCCGGTTCAGCCCGCTTTCGCCGCCCGGGCCCCAGTATTCGTAGACGTCGACAAGGTCCAGATAGACACCGTCAAAGCCCGCCGCGACAATGCGCGCCAGATACCCGCTGTCACCGAGGATAATCTCCTGCCAGCCCGGGTCCCAGTAATGCACCGGGTAGTTGTCGGGCCACTCCGGGTTGGCTTCGCCCAGCCAGTCCGGCGCACCCGGGTCGGGCCGGCCATCGCCATCCGCATCCCACTCCTCGCGCCAGTACCAGCGGTAGTTCTCGGCCTCGCCGATGCTCATGTAGGCCAGCACCAGTTTGCTGCCGCCCGGCGAGTCTTTGAGCGCGGCAATCTCCTCAGCGGTGTAGCGCGTCTCGTCGTCCCCCTCACGCGAGTAGTCGATGATGACGAGGTCGAACCGCGTATCGCCCAGCTCGGTGAGGTCGACGTTCTGCAACTGATAGGCGAAATCGTTTACCTCACGCCAGGTCTTCACGCCATCGTCCGGCGCCGGCCGGCAGGCAAACAGAACCAGCAGCAGAACCGGCAGCAGTCTGGTCATCCAGCCTCCTCAGCTATCCAGTCGGGTCGCAACCGCTTTCCCGCGCCGGCGTCCGATGAGCTTGCGCAGTTCGTCGATGACGAGAATCGAACCGGCCAGCGCCACAATCCGCAGCCAGTCGGCCGGCCCGAGCGGCACCGTCCCGAACACCAGCGGCCCGACCGGCGTGTAAATCACCAGCAGTTGCAGCACAATCGCCACCAGCACACCCAGCAGCAGCGGCCGGTTGCTGCCGAGTCCGAGCCGCAGCAGCGAAGTGCGGCTCGAGCGCATCGTCAAGGCCTGAAACCACTGGAATGCCACCAGCGTGGTGAAGGCGTAGGTGCGGGCATGAGCGACCGAGCCGGAGCGGCTGTCGAGCCAGAACTGCACCGTCACTCCCGCCGCCATGGTCAGCGCCAGCAGAACAATCCGCCGGACCATTGCCACGTTGACCAGCCGTTCCGACGGCGGGCGCGGTGGCTCGGACAGCACATCGCCGTGGCCCGGCTCGATGCCCAGCGGTATCGTGCAGGCGCCGTCGGTGACAAGGTTCACCCACAGCACCATCACCGGTGTCAGTGGCTTGCCCAGCCCGGCAAAGATGCAGGTCGCGAAGGTCAGCATTTCACCGAGACTGGTTGCAACCAGATAGGTCACCACCCGCCGCAGGTTGTGGAATATCACCCGGCCCTCTTCGATCGCGCGGACAATCGTCGCGAAGTTGTCATCGGTGAGCACCATGTCCGCGGCTTCCTTGGCGACTTCGGTGCCGGCCCGACCCATCGCCACGCCGATGTCGGCCGCCTTCAATGCCGGCCCGTCATTGACCCCGTCGCCGGTCATCGCCACGACCTCGCCCCGCCCCTGCAGCGCCCGGAGAATCGCCAGCTTGTGTGCCGGCGTGACCCGGGCAAACACTGCGACGTGCGCCAGCCGCTCGCGCAGCGCCGCCTCGTCCATACGGTCCAGCTCGCCGCCGGTGATGACCGCGTCGTGACCGCTGTCGGCAATGCCGACCTGCCGGCCGATGGCCTCGGCCGTAGCTGCGTGGTCGCCGGTGACCATCAACACGCGTACGCCCGCGCCCCGGGCCGCGCGCACTGCCGGCTCGGCCTCGGGCCGGGGCGGGTCGACCATGCCCCACAGTCCGAGCAGAACAAAGTCGTCACCCAGGTTCTCTTCGTCGAGCCGGTCGGCACCTGGCGGCAGGTCGCGGTATGCCGCCGCCACCACCCGTAAAGCCCGGGCCGCGAACTGCTCGATCGCGTCGCGTACCTCCCACAATGCTTCCTCGTCCAGCGGCGCCACGGTACCGGCACGCGCGACCCGGCGGCAGCGGGCCAGCACCCGCTCGGGCGCACCCTTGAGATAGACCCGCCGGCCGCCACCCGGCATTGCCACCAGCACGGCCATGAACTTACGGCTGCTGGAAAACGGCACTTCGGCCAGCCGGACGTGTTCAGCCCGCGCCGCCGCCACATCAATCCCGGCTGCACGCGCCGCCTCGACAATCGCCTTTTCGGTTGCCGACCCCTCGATCACCGCATCCGGCCCGCTGCCCGAAATGGTCGTGTTGCTGGCCAGCGCACCGGCCAGCATCAATCCGGCAATGCCGCCACCCGCGCCGGCAAAAGGCGGTTCGGCCTCCTCGCCGGCGGCCCAGGCCCGCGCCACGCTCATCTGGTTCTGGGTCAGTGTGCCGGTCTTGTCCGAACAGATGACCGTGGTCGAGCCGAGCGTCTCGACTGCAGCCAGCCGTCGCACTATCGCATTGCGCTGGGCCATCCGGCGTACACCCAGCGCCAGCGTCACGCTCACCGCGGCCGGCAACCCGGCCGGCACCGACGAGACCGCCGCCGCAACCGAAAAGAGCATCATTTCCAGCACCGGATAACCACGCAGCATTCCGATGCCGAAAAGCACTCCGCCCAGACCGACGGCAACAAAGCCCAGCGCCGCAGCCAGCCGGTTGATGCGCACCTGCAGCCGGGTCTGCGGCCGGCGCGTGCGCCGCATCTGGGCCGCAATCGTTCCCAGCGCCGTGTCCATCCCGGTTGCGGTAACCACCGCCCGGCCCCGGCCGCCGGTCACCACGGTCGAAAGCCAGACCATGTTTGTCCGGTCGGCAAGTTCAACACTCCCGGGCAGAACCGCCACGGTCTTGGTCACCGGTTCAGACTCGCCGGTCAGCGCCGATTCGTCGGTCTGCAGTTCCTCGGCCGCCACCAGCCGCGCGTCGGCCCCGACCCGGTCACCTGCTTCCAGTGCCAGCAGGTCGCCGGGTACGATTTCGGCTGCCGGAACCATCACTGCCCTGCCGTCACGCACTACCCGGGCCCGCGGCGCGGCCAGTTTTTCCAGCGCGGTCAGCGCCTGCTCGGCGCGCCACTCCGATATAACCCCGAGCACGGTGTTGAGCACGACGACAACCGCGATGGCTGCGGCATCAATAAAGTTGTTTGTCAGCAGCGAAGCGGCGATTGCGGCCAGCAGCACATAGGTAACCGGCGTGGCGAGGTGGTGCAGCGCGAGCCCGATTACGCTCTGGCGCTTCTCGCCGGCCAGTGCGTTCGGACCGAACCGTTGCCGCCGCGCCGCGGCCTCGGCTCCGGTCAGGCCCTCAGGGCTTGACCCGAGCCGGGCAAGCACCGCATCCGGTTCCAGCGCATGCCATTCGGCCGGCTCGGCTCGGCCGGCCCTCGCTCCGGCGTCGTTCGCCACGACCCAGCATAGCGGCCCGAACCGGCACGGTCAAAAGAACCGGCCTATTCCATCAGCAGCCGACCGAAAGTGTCGGGATCATAGGATATCGGCAAATGCCAGTCCGCCGTGCCCAGCCGCGGCTGCTTGCGCCGGAAGTTCGCACCCCAGGTCTGTCCCGCACCGGCCTTCACCCCGAACTGCGCCAGGGGCAGCCGCACCTCAACCGACCACCAGTCCCTGCCCCGCGCGGTCTTCAGCTCGCACTCGGCATTCCAGGCAATGTCGGCGCTAACCGTGCCTTCATCCGATATTGTTATCGCCTGGTCGAACACCGCACCGGCCGGGTTGACATAGAACTGGTACACCCGGAGCGTCAAGGGGTCGGGCTGCAGAAACCAGCCGACACAATCGTCTCCGTACACCGGCCCGTCCCGGCCGGTTGCCGTCATGCGCAGGCTCTCGGGTCGGCTCTCGCGACAGAAGGCCGCAAGGTAAATGTTGTCGTCGTCCCAGGCAAATAGAAACGCGGTGGACTCGGCCCGCGTCGGCTTACCGTCTGGCCGAAACAGCCGGGTCGCCGGGTTGCGCCACAGTTTCTCACGCAGCTCGCCGTCAATGTCAGGCCGGCCCCGCACTGCCCGCGCCGTGCGCCGCACGCGCAGCGGCGCCGATACCGTCACGCCCTTACCCGGCGCGTAAGCGACCCGCGCGCTCGCCACCGGCACCGGAAAGACGACGTCTGCTGAGCGTGCCAGCACCACGTCCACGACTGCGCCGTCGCCGTCCGCGAATTCCAGCCGGCCCGGCGCAGTCACCGACCAGCCGTCCGGCACTTGCCACCCAAGCGAATCGCTTACCGGCCCGAAGCCGAAATTGGTCAACATTAGCGGCACGACCACAGTGCCGGCCTCGCCTTCGACGATGTCCAGCGGCCCGGCAAAGCGCAATCCCTCGGCCCGGGCACGGTCAAGCGCGAGCTTCTCGGCAAGGCTTACCTCCTGCCACTTGCGGCGAGAACCGTCAAGCGTTACCGGCGTAATCGTGATGCCCCGGCGGTCCACTACCACCTGCAGCCAGTGAAATCCCATTCCGGTCGGACCCGGCTCGGCCCGGCCGCCCGATGAGCCGACCGAGGTGTACCTGATGCCATCGATCGTCCCGGCAAAGTACTCGTGGTAATGGCCAGTGAACACCGCGTCCACGCCATAGCGGCGGAACAGCGCATGCAGCGTGTCGGGCCGGCCACGCAGCACACCCTCGGCCCAGAACGGCCGGTGCATCAGAACCACTGTCCAGCGCGCCGCGCGGAAGCTGTCCAGCGCGGCTGCCAGCCACGCCAGTTGCGCCGCGCCCATCGCGGCGCAGCTGTCGGCTTCGGCGTTGTCCAGAACGATGAAGCGGACGCCCCGGTGCTCAAACGAATACCAGGGCCGGCCCCAGAGTTGTTCGTAACTGCGGCGCATGACTGGGTTGGCGATATCGTTGTTGCCGGCAACCAGTCGCAGTGGGGCCGGCAGTCCGGCGACAACTGTCTGGTATTCCTGCCAGCGCCGGGCGATTTCGCCGCTGTCGTCAACCGGCCCTTCAATCTGGTCTCCCACCGTCAGAACCAGTTCCGGCTGCCATTGGGCAACCTGAGCAACAATCTGCTCGTAAACGCCAGCCTGGGCATCACCGGTCCGGTCACCGATAATTGCAAACCGGACCGGCTTGGCATCAGCGAACGCTGCAAGCGCAATCAGAACGGCTGTCAATCGTTTCAATTCGCCTCCCGACCGGGCCGCTGCCGGCCGTCGGCCCTGGTCAGCCGCGGACAAACAACGCGGCCAGCAGCGCGGCATACACCAGTGCCGGCAGCATGTTCAGCACCCTGAGTTTCTTGATTTCCAGTATGTTGATGCCGAGCCCGACGAGCAGCAGCCCGCCCGCCGCCGACATCTCGTTGACGACCGTCTCGGACAACGCCCCGCCCAGCGTCGCGGCCAGAATCGTCAGCCCGCCCTGATACACCAGCAGCGGAAGCACCGAAAATGCGACCCCGACGCCGAGCGTTGCCGCCAGCGCGATTGACGCGAACCCGTCCAGCACCGACTTGGCCACCAGCAGGTTCGGTCTGCCGCCCAGTCCCTCTTCGATTGCCCCGAGTACGGTCATCGAACCCATGCAGAACAACAGAAACGCCGCCACCATCCCTTCGGCAAACCGCTCGCCACCCAGCCTGAGCCGGCGCTTGAGCCAGTCGCCGAGCCGGGTCAGGTGACGCTCGATGTCGGCCAGCTCGCCGGTAATTGCTCCGAGCACGATAGCGAAAATCAGCACTAGCAGATTTTTCGTCTTTGCGGCCATGGTGAAGCCCAGAAACAGCGTGAACAGCCCGATGCCCTGAAACGCAATCGCTCCGAGCCGCGGCGGCAGCTTCGCCTTGAACAGCAACCCGACCACACTGCCGGCAATCACCGTCGCCACATTCACCAGCGTCCCCAGGAGCCTCAACTCAGCCTCCCGGCTGTCGCCTCAATCAAACCGGCTCCATCCGACCTGCTGCCCGCCGGCGTCGCCGCCGAGTTCGAGGAATGCCGTGCCGACATTCAACCGGTGCGGGCCATGGTTGAACTCCGGGTACGGATACTTCATGTCGGCGCAGAGCTGCAGCGTTTCCTCGAAGCTCGCCCCTGCCTCCACCGCCCGGCCGACGCGCTCGGCCAGCTCCAGCAGGTACTGCAGGTCATTGTCCAGCCGGCGCACCGCCTCGTGCTGGTCTCTGGTTGCGCGGCCGTGACCCGGCACCAGCACCCGGATTTCCAGCTCTTCCAGCTCATTCAGGGTTGCAATGTATGCCGAAAGACTGTCCATCACGAACGGCACTTCAATATCAGACAGCATGTCGCCCGCCCACAGAATCCCGGCATCGGGCTGATAAACGACCAGCGCCTCCGGGGCATGGCCGGGAGCGGAAATCAGGGTGATTCCTTCCAGATTCTGACGACCGGTCAAGGTCCGGTCGGGATGAGGCACGACAAAACCGCCATCGTGCCGGATATCGGCCTCGGCCAGCCAGCGGTTGACCTGCCGGGCGATGTCAGCGCCGTATTTCTCGATGACGGCCAGCGCCTGCTCGTGGGCAAAGACCGGTATTCCCGGCAGCCGCTCCGGTCCAAGAATGTGGTCCCAGTGGTAGTGAGTGATGATCACGCCGGCAATCGGCAACCGCCGCCCCGAGCAAAACCGCTTCACCGCGTCAATTTCCTCGGGGAAAATGCCGGGGTCCACCAGCCATGCCCGCCCTGCGACCAGCAGCACGCCGGCGTTGTAGCTCATCGAGCGGCTCGAGGAAATCCACAACTCGGCGGGCGTCATCGTCCAAACCTCAACTGCCACCGGCCAGCGCGGCGTAGCGAAAACATCCGGTCAGATGGTCGTTGACCATCCCGGCCGCCTGCATGTAGGCGTAGCAGATGGTCGAGCCGACGAAGCGAAACCCGCGGCGTTTGAGGTCCGCGCTCATCGCGTCGGACTGCGCGGTACTTGCCGGTATCTGGCCGGGACTGCGCCAGCGGTTGACCCGGGGCCTGCCCCCGACGAACCGCCAGATGTAGCGGTCGAAGGAACCGAACTCGCGCTGGACCGCGACGAACGCCCGGGCGTTGGCGCGCGCGGCAAAGACCTTCAGCCGGTTGCGGATGATGCTGTCGTCGGTCAGCAGTTTTTCCAGCCGCGCGTCGCTGAACCGTGCAACCCGGGCCGGGTCGAATCCGGCGAAAGCCTTTCGGAACGCTTCCCGCTTTTTCAAAACGATTGCCCAGCTCAGGCCGGCCTGAAATGCATCGAGCACAAGAAACTCGAAGTGCCGCCGGTCGTCGTGTACCGGCACACCCCATTCGGTGTCATGATAGGTCATCAGCAACTGACTGCTCAGACACCACTGACATCGCACCGGGCCGGCTGACTCACGCACCGCCAAAGTTACCGGCGGTTGCCGCTGCGGTCAACAGAGCGGGGCGGCACCCGCCGCCCCGCCCAATGCTGCTGCTGCCCCTAGCGGCCGAGGACCAGCTTGCCGGTTTCGCACCGCTGGCTGGTGCTGACTTCAACCAGATAGACTCCAGCCTCCAGCCCGCGCAGGTCAACGAGCAACCGGCCGCCGTCCGGACTGTTGATCTCCCGCGCCAGCCGGCCGGCCGGATCCCAGATTCTCACCCGGGCAGCAGTGCCGCGATCCAGCGTCAGTGCCACCAGCCGGCCCCGGGTCGGGTTGGGCGCCAGCCGCAACTGCCTTGCCGCAGTACCGGTGACCGCGCTGACCTGAACCGAACCGTACCGCTGCGGCACCAGACCGGCCATTGCCGTGACGGTACCGCGGTAACGCCAGAACTCGCGCGTGCCGTTGCCCTTCAATCCGTAAACCGCGCCATCGAGCGCCGTCAGACAGCCGCCGTTCTTGACCCGCTTGCCCCGGCCGCTGCTGCCCGGTCGCGGCAGCGTATCAAGCTCCAGCCAGCGGTCCTCGGCGGGAATGTAACGCCAGAACTCCTGGGTATTGGCACCCTTGAACGCGACGATCCCGTCGCGGTACCACGCGGCGGCAGAACCGTCCTTGGCCTTCTTGGTACCGGCCGAGCCGATGGTGGGCATGGCAGTGCGCGGACTGGACTGCCACTGGCCGGTGTTCAAGTCGAACGTCCAGAGCTCGTGGTAACGGGCCTTGTGGGCATAAAGCGTGCCGGCCCCGTCATAAACCAGCCACGACCCGATATTCCAGCGCGGCTTGACACCGGCGGGTGCCTCGGGCAGAGACTGCCATTCGTTCCGGCCGATGTTGTACCGATAGAACTCGCTGTGGTAGCCTTTGAGCAGATAGACGTACTCCGAGTCGCCCAGCTGGACATAGACCATGTCGTTGCCGCCCTTGATCTTCTTGCCGTAACTGCCCAGCGGCACGTCGGCCAGCCGCTCCCAATTCCGGCTGCTGGCGTCGTAACGGTAGAAGTCGACCGTGCTGTTGCCGCGCAGGGCATAAACCCAGCGCTGACCGTCGGCAACGCCGTCGGCGCCCTTCTTGGGCGGCCGTGAGGTACCGAAATCAGGCAGCACGGGCAGAGTCTCCCAGCTGCCGACTGCGGGGGTGAAGACGTAAAACTCGGTCTGCCCGTAGCCCTTGAAACCAAACACCTGATCCGAACCGGCCATCGCCGCCAGCCACGCGCCGTCCTTGCATGGCCGGCCGCTGGCACCGGCCGGCATCGGTTCCAGTTCGGTCCAGCCGCGCTCAGCCCGGAACAGCACCGAGAGCTGGTCGTTGGTCGGGTCGGCATCACCGGCAACCGCGGTGCTGCACTTGGCCAGCCAGTTGCCCGGGACACCGAGTGTACAGGGAGCAAACAGCACAACGCTGTCGGCGCCGGGGGCAAGTCCGGCAACATCGACCCGGGCCGAATAACTCCGCTCACCACCCGGACCCGAAATCAACAGCCAGGCCTCAAAAACCTGAACCCGCGAGCCAAAGTTGCGCAGTCGCGCCGCCGGCGTTATCACCAGCCCGGCATCGTAGACACCCTGGGGCACGACAATTGCCGCAACACCGTAGTCCAGCCGCGGCAAAGCGGTAATCTGGCTGCGGACAGTATCGTTCTGCGGCACGATATCACCGGCCAGCGCAGTGAAAGCGGTCAGGTCATAGCTGCCGGTCGCCGGCGTCCAGGCTGGAAAACTGACCGTCACGGAATCGCCGGCAGCGAGGCCGCTGATGTTCTGTGTACTGGTATAGCCGGGCAGAATCCGGCAGGTAACCGGGAAGCCGGCCGGCTGCGTGCCGGCATTGCGCACAACCACCTGCGGCACCACCGGCCGCCCGGAATCAACCGTGCCCGCCGGTGCGATTACCCGCGCCAGCACCACATCGCGGACCCGGACGAATGTCAACCCGGAACGATAGGAGTTGAACGGATAGGCATCGCCATCAAGGGCAGTAGTGCAGCGGAATGCCAGACTGCCGCGCTGGGTCGCGGTCCAGTTGGCAAACGTCACCAGCGTCGAGTCGCCCGATGCGAGGTTGACGACGTTCTGGGTGCTGGTGTAGCTGGAGCCGATTCGGAAAGTTGTCGGAAAACTCACCGTGCCGGAACCGAAGTTCTTGATCCAGGCCCGCGGTGCAACGACTGTGCCGGAGTCGACCGTATCGGCCGGAGCGACAATCGCCACCACCCCGACATCCAGCGCCCGGACACTCACCGAACCGGTGGCCAGATTGTTGTTCGGGTTGAGGTCACCGGTCAGCGCTGTGCTGCAGCGGACCGAATGCACACCGCGCGGCCCGGCAATCCAGTTGGCAAAGTTGACCGCAACCGAATCACCGGCGCCGAGATTATTGACGTTCTGGGTATTGGTGTAGCCGGTACCGATGCGCATTGTAACCGGGAAACTGGCCGGCTGGGTACCGTTGTTGCGCACCCAGGCCTGCGGGGTGATGACCGCACCGGTATCAACCAGCCCGGTAGGTGCAACGATCCTTACTGCCTGGGCATCAACCACCCGCACGGTCACGCTGCCGGACAGCGTGTCGTTAGTCCGCCGACCATCACCGGCCAGATACAGGCTGCAGCGTACAGTACTGGTCCCGCGCGGCCGGGCAGTCCAGCCGGCAAAGCTGACCAGCATCGAGTCACCGGCGGCCAGCCCGCTAACATTCTGGGTGTTGGTGTAGCCGGTGCCGATGCGCATCATCACCGGGAAACTGGCCGGCTGGGTACCGTTGTTGCGCACCCAGGCCTGCGGGGTGACCACAACCCCGGAGTCAACCGTACCGGCCGGCGCCACGATCCGCACCACGCCGGCATCGGTCACCAGCACGGTCACCGAACCGGACACGGTATCATTTGCCGGCCTTTCATCACCGGCGAGATAGACACTGCAGCGCGTGGCAAAAGTGCCGCGGGGGCTGGCGGTCCAGTTGGCGAAATTGACCACTGTCGAGTCGCCGGCGGGCAGATTGGCAACGTTTTGAGTGTTGGTGTAGGCACCGCCGATGCGCATGGTGACGGTAAAACTCGCTGCGGCAGTGCCGTTGTTGCGCACGCGCGCCTGCGGCGTCACCACCGCTCCGGAATCAACACTGCCGGTCGGCACCAGAATCGCCCGGGCTTGAACATCAGTCAGTCGCACCGTAACGACGCCGTCGACAAAGTTGTTGCCGGCGACCATATCGCCACCAAGCTGTGTGGTACAGCGGATTGAATGCACGCCCCGCTGCAGCACGTTCCAGTTGGCAAAAGCCAGCTGAACCGAATCGCCCGGAGCGAGATTGGTCGCATTCTGAGTATTGGTGTAGAAACTGCCGATGCGGAAGGTTACCGGGAAACTGACCGTGGTCGAACCGCGGTTGCGCACCCAGGCCCGCGGTGTCACCACGTTGCCGGAATCCAGCAGGCCGGTCGGTGCGGTAATGCTCACCGCCTGAGCGTCAAGCACCCGCACGATAACCGAGTCGCCGATCCGGTTATTGGCCGCGTCGACGTCGCCGGCCAGCGCAACCGTGCAGATGGTCGCAAAAGTGCCGCGCTGGGTCGCGGTCCAGTTGGCAAACGCCAGTTGCACCGAATCGCCCGGAGCGAGATTGGTCGCATTCTGAGTATTGCTGTAAGCCCCGCCAATCCGCAGCGTCGCGCTGAAAGTCACGGTCACGCTGCCGCGGTTGCGCACCCAGGCGCGCGGCGTCACGGTCGAACCAGAGTCAACCGTTCCGGTCGGCGCCGTAATCCGTACCGCCTGCGCGTCCAGCACGCGCACGGTTACCGACCTTGTCGCCCGGTTGTTGGCCGCCACCAGGTCACCGGCCAGCTGCGTCGAACAGGCAACGGTGTGCGCCCCGCGTTCAATTGCGTTCCAGTTGTCAAAATTGAGCCGGACCGTATCGCCCGGCGCCAGATTGACCACGTTCCGGCTCGAAGAGTAGGGCGTACCGCTGATTGTCGCCAGCGCCGTGAAGCTGGCCGCCTGGGTCCCGTTATTGCGCACCAGTGCGCTGACCGGTACCGTCTGGCCCGAATCGACCAGGGCCGGCGGCTGGTCAACGCTTACCGTCTGAGCGTCAATAACCCGGACCGTCACTGAACCGGAAAGGGTATCGTTGGCGCGGTTGTTGTCCCCGGTCAGGCCGGTCGAGCAGCGCACCGCCAGAGTGCCGCGCGGACCGGCGGTCCAGTTGGAAAATGTCACCACTGTCGAACCACCCGGACCGAGATTGTTGACATTCTGGGTATTGGTGTAGCCGGTACCGATGCGCATCGTCACCGGAAAACTCAACGTGCTGGTACTGAAGTTCTGTACCCGGGCCTGCGGTGCGATGACAGTGCCGGAGTCAACCGTGCCAGTGGGCGTAAGGATCGCAACGGTCCCGACATCGATATTGGTACCGAAGCTGACGGCGCGGATGTTGTTGATGAGATTGCCGACCGGTGCGCCGTTGTAGAGGTACTGCAGCCCGATGGTGCCATTTTCATTCTCCACTCCGACGGTGGCCGAGCGACCCCAGTTCAACGTTGTGTCGGAACAGGCGGCATCGCGATACTGCACAACCAGTCGGCCGTTCTCGTGCAGCACGACCTGAAACGAAACGGTGTTGTAGTAACCGCCCCAGGCCGGGGACCCGACCACCCGGGCGTCGA
This sequence comes from Caldifarciminota bacterium, assembly GCA_965649225.1. GTDB lineage: Bacteria > Hydrothermota > Tepidihabitantia > Tepidihabitantales > Tepidihabitantaceae > CBFGJX01. The sequence goes on along the minus strand of CBFGJX010000015.1, from coordinate 47,457 downwards.
GCCACGATATCACGACATAGCGGTTCGGCGCCGAACCAAACGCCTGCCAGTAAACTCCGCCCGAATCCGAGGCCACCAGATTGAGATTTTCCCAGTAGGCATACACCGCCCGGTTGGGTGCGGCAGCATTGGGCAGACTGGTGTTGGCTGATGCGTTGGTGCCCGGGTCGGCACCAAAGGAAAGCCAGCCGTTGGTGCAGACCCAGCAGTTGTTGTAGCTGGTGCCGTAGAACTGGAACGAAAATGGCAGATTCAGGTTCCAGCGGGCGTCATCACCCACACCCAGCAGCAGTCCGGTATTCCTGATATCATACCAGCTGTAGGTCGGCCCGCCGGCAGTGTCGGAATCAATCCAGGTGTAGCCGAACCCGTCCGGCCCGCCGGTGAATGCGCCGGTGACCCCGGATGAAGTCGAACAGGTCATCGTCCGGCCGGCGGCCGATATGTTCTTCACCCAGACGCCGGACATTTGCACGCCGCCGCCGTTGGTGCGCGAGTTCGGTGTCGTGGTGGAATCGAACACTGTCCGCCCCAGTCCGCCCGGCCAGGGGTCGTTGGCATCGCCGCGGTCAGTACCGGCGTAAAGCTCGTCCAGCCCGTCGGCCTGTTCCATCGCCACGCCATAGCGCCAGCCGCCGTCGTTGGAGTTCACACGATTGCTCGTCCGCCGGGCCCGGATAATCGAATCGTCAATGTGCCAGATGTGCAAACCGCTGGAGTACATGTTGGTGTCGGTGCGCATCTTGTAGCGGTTCTCGGCCAGCCAGTACTCCCGGAATGTCCGGTTGCGCGAAATCAGCCACAGCGCCTCAGGCAGGCTCTCAACCGCGGTCAATGTCTGGCGGCTGCGCGACCGCACTGCCCGCGGATTCAACCAGCCCAGCTCCATCTTCTCCCAGGCGGTCATTGACGACGGATACCACGGCGAACTGCCGTTCGTACCCCACGACCCCCCTGACATCAGCGACCAGTTGCCGACACCCTCGCCGGAACCCTGAGTGTCGTACAGGTCGGGCAGGCCCAGCGCGTGACCCCATTCGTGGCAGAACACGCCGATGCAGACCATCGTGCCGTTATTGGAGTAATTGCTCCGCTCCGGGTCGATGACATACTTGTCAATGCGGATGAACCCGCCGTTGACCGGGTCCGGGTCGTTGGTGGTGTAGGCGCCGATGCCGGCACCGGTGAAGCTCCAGGAATGAGACCAGATGTCGGCGCCGTTGCCCGACTCCTCCATCCCGTAGCCTGAATGGATACAGGTGAACACGTCGACGTACCCGTCGCCGTCGTTGTCGTAGGTGGCGTAGTTGACACTGGCATCGGCCAGCTGTGCCGCTTCCTTGGCCAGCATCGCAGCGCGCTGCGCGCCGTTGTTGTTGCCGTAATACGCCCGGTTGTTGGCGGCCGTGTACCAGCCGGTAACCGTGCCGGTCATATTGAACTGACCGTACGACTGCTCCCAGAAGTAATCGCGGGCGCTCGGGGTCGGTGACCACGTTCCGAACAGCATCTGCTGGAAACTGGCCGACGAATAAGTCAGCCCCTGGTCCGGGAACTGAATCGGCACGGCAATGAAGCGCTTGGTGCCGGATATCAGAATCGTAACATCGCCCGGGAAGTTCTTGATTCCGGCCCGGCCGCGGTCACGCACCGGGTTATCGCCGAGGTCAATCCCCAGTCGTGCCCGCTCGGCAGCCCACTCGGCATAGTCAATGTCCAGGCCGGCAACGGGCGGCATCGCGGCAGCCAGACCGCCCAGACAGAAAAATATCAGCCACAGCCGCAGGACGGCAAAACGCATCTTCGCACCTCCTGACAGGCAGGATTTCCGGTCATCGCGCGTCCAGACCCGCCGGGACAAAACCCGACGCTCCTCACTACCCTATATTATACGCCGGTCAGTTCAAAGGTGTCAACGCCGCGACTTGGCCGCCAGCACGGCTGCCCCGATCTGGGAGCAGAGAAAGTTCACCCGTTCAAGGTCGGCCAGCATGTCCAGCTGCACCGACGAGGTGTCGATTGCCGCCTTGTTGCTTTCGGCCAGGCGACGGCGGTGCGCCTCCTGCAGTTCCCGTTGGCGCTGCAAGCCGGTCTCGCGCACTGCCACCAGCCGCTCGGCCAGGGCCCGATTCCAGGTTGCCAGACAGGCCAGGGCGGCGGCAAGGTTGCCTTCAACCTCAGCGTGAAAGCTGCGAATCTCGGCCAGCCCTTCGGCCGAAAACGCCAGCCCCTCCTCGATTTTCTTGTGGGCATGCGCTGCCAGCGACTTGGAGATGATATCGCCGATGTGCTCCAGCTCGCTGGTCACCGCAAACAGCGCCGCGGTCTTGCGCGCCAGCTCCGGATTCAGCTCCTCCTGCTGCACCCGCGCCAGCAGCGCGGCCAGCCGTTCGGCCAGCCGGTCCACCCGGTCATCCTCGCTCACCAGCCGGCGCCGGCCCTCCTTATCGCCTTCAAGGAACACCCGCAGCGCTTCCCGGAACATGCCCAGCACGATATCGCCCAGATGCTGCACCTCCCGCGCCGCCTGAGCCACGGCGATGTCCGGCGCTTCCAGTGCACCAGCCGCGCAGAGCTGAACCGGTTCTTCCGGATTGCGCTCCGGCACCAGCCGGCGCACCAGCCGTTCCAGCGGCCCCAGCAGCGGCAGAAACAACAGCAGGGCAAACCCGTTGATAATCGTGTGGGCATTGGCAACCTGCCGTGGCACCGAGCGGGCGGTCAGCGCCACCAGCCGCACCAGCAGCGGCACAAACGGCAGCAGCAGCAGCACGGTCAGGCCTTTGAACAGCACATGACCGACGGCAATGCGTCGGGCTTCGGTGCCGGCGCGCCAGCTTGCCAGCAGGGCATTGACGGTTGTCCCGAGGTTGGCGCCGAGGATAAAGGGAATCGCCGACCGCAGGTCAACCAGCCGGGCAAAAGCCAGCCCGACCACCAGCCCGATCGCTGCCGCGGACGAACGCAGCAGTACCGTCAAAAGCGTTGCCACCAGAAAGGCGGCCAGCGGCGCTGAACCGAGCCGGACAACCACTGCCCCGACCGCCGGAATGTGTTCCAGCGGCGCCGATGCCTGCAATACCACCTGCAGCGACCAGAAAACCAGCCCGAAACCGAACACCGCCTGCCCGAGGTCACGCCAGCGCCGGACAGTGTTCATGATAACGAAACCGACCACCGCCACCGCCGGCGCATAGTCAAACAACCGGAACGAAAGCAGTTGCACCGTCACCGTAGTGCCGAGGTCGGCCCCCAGCACAACGCCGAGTGCCTGCGACAGGCTGATAATCCCGGCCGACGCCAGACCGATCAGCAGACTCACCGCCGCGGTTGACGACTGAAACACCAGCGTGACGAGAATGCCGGCCAGCGCCCCCAGCACCCGGTTGGCGGTGAGTGAAAACAGCACCTGCCGCAGCCGGTTGCCGGCCAGTCGCCGCAGCCCCTTGCTGCCATAATAGAGCCCGAAAAGAAACAGACACAGCCCGCCGGCCAGCCCGACAATCGTCGCCAGATACCAGCGCCGGGGCAGTGCGATGATGGTAAAGACATGCTCACCACCCGGGCCGCTCGCCCGCACCTGATATTCGCCTGCCGTCGAACCGAGCGTCAGCGCGGTCCGGGCCAGCCCCAGCCGGTCGGTCAGCACCAGCGTGTCATCCAGCACCGCCCGCCGGCCGGTCAGGCGGTTGCCGGAAGGCTCGCTGAGCAGCTCAAACCGGACCGGAACTCCAGCCGCCGGCGCACCGCCGCGACAAACCTGCACTGTCAACGGCCGTCCCAGCCGGTGGCCGGCCTCAGCCGCCTGGCGGTCACCGGAAAGGTCCTCCCCGGCAAGCACTGCCGGCTCCAGCTGCAGCGCCGCCGTCAGTAGCAGAAATGAGAACGTCAACTCTTCCTAACAATAGCCTGAAGCCGCCAGTCGTCAATCAGCCGAAAGAACCGTGTCGGTCTTGACCGGTGGCGACCGGTGCTGCTATACTGACAAGAAAACCCCAAGCGACAAGGAGACAATTGCGGTGAGAACTGCTGTCGTATTATCTGCTTTGCTGCTCGCGGTTACCGGCGTATTCTGCGGCCGGACCGGCCCCGGTCGCGACCTGCGCCTGACCGTGCCGCCGATTACCGACGGCGAAACCAGTCGCTATGTCCTGCGGGCCGGCGACCAGCCAATCGGAACCACGCTCGTAATCCTCAGTGCCGGTGTATTCCGCGACCGGCCGGCGTGGCGCTTTGAGATGATTACCCTTACCAGCTCGAGCGGCATTGCGACAACCGACTCCTCGATTGTCTTTGTCTCCCGCGACAGCCTCCGGCCGTTGTCGTCGTTCCGCTTCCTGAAAGTCGGACCAGCACTGACCACCACCGCGGTGAACTATGTCCGTGAGGCCGCGGCGATTACCACCTTTGCCGCCGGGGAAGAAACCCAGCGGCTGCTGCCCTTTGACCGGCTCACCTACGATACCGAAGAGCTGCTGTTTCTGTTCGGCCGGGCAATCGTATTAACCAAAGGCCGGCCGGTCGAGTTCAAAGCGGTCAGCCCGATGGGGCCGCCCGCCGGCGGCGGGCTCTTTGCCTGCCGGATGGAGCTGCTGGGCGAGGAAACCATCACCGTTCCGGCCGGCACATTCGACTGTCGCAAGGTACTTTTCAACATCGGGCCACAACCCTATCTCGGCTGGTTTGAGAAGGCCGGCCCGCAAAGGCTGGTCCGCTACGAAACCCCGGCGGGCGAAGTCACCAGAATCGCTGAACTTCTGCCGCCGGGCAACTAGGCTCTCCGGGCTTTTTGCTGCTTTCGGGGCCGTTTCGGCCGGCGCCGCAAGCCCCGGCCGGCTGTCGCAGCTTGTAACGCCAGTAAAAACAATCAATTAGCACCGCACACCACCGCTGGCCGGCAATGCGCCACCGGCAGGCACGGGCCGGCTCTTTCAAGCCAACCGGCAGACTGCCAATATCTTATGAACTGAAACTACTGCTGGCACAGGGATTGATTATCCCATGGTGTCGTGAGTGTTGTACGCGGGTTTTACAAGTTTACTGCCTATAGCACGGCAGGTGCGAACCGCTCCGTAACCTCCGTTCAGCGGTTTTCCGGGCCGGCAGGCACCCAAGTAGGTGCAAGAACAAACGCGTTTCTGTGGTCCCCAATGATTTCGCCTGCCGGCCCGGAGTACAGCCGCAACTTCCGGTTGAACAACCCGGTCTGCCGAACCTGTGTCGGGGGTTACCGCTTTTTCTGCGCTTATCCGGGGCGACACCTGCACCCGAATGAGCCGAGCCCAGCGCCAGGGTCGGCGCGGTGGTCAATCTCAGCCCCATTCGCAGTCATTGATCAACACCACACCAAGACCGAAAACGCCCCCATCGGCGCAACCCGCTGACTGCATGAAGCTGATAACGCTGCGCCGGCCTGATAATTAGCCTGCTGTCCTCCGTCTCTCCTTTCGGAACTGCTTGCGGTGCAGTGGCCTCCCTAGGAGGCCACTGCACCGCCACTTAAACGCCGGCCGAGACTATCTCACCACTGCCACCTTGCCGGTGTAATCACCAATCCGGACAAACCACACCCCGGGTGCGCCGGCCGGCAACACCAGACTGAGCTGGCCCTCCAGCCGCGCCGGCTGATGACTGAACCGGCCGACTTCCCGGCCGAGGGCATCGTAAAACTGCAGTTCGAGCGGTTCCAGCCGGCTGATACTGTAACGCAGCGTCACCCGGCCATCAGAAACCGCCGGCATCAGGTCACACCGCCGCACCAGCGGCACTGCCGGCAGCGGTGAACTCACGGCTGTCGGCGGGTCATACCAGTTCGCCGCGGTATCGGAAACTGCCGCCGCCTGCGCAACGGTGCGGCCGCCGACAAGCACAAAGGCAACAACCTGGCTGTCGCCGGCCGGAATGTAGTATGGACCGCTGGAAACAAACGCGTGCCAGTTGCCGATCGTGCCGCCGGCAACCGAGCGCAGCGTGCCATTGAGATAGCCCAGCTTCTCCGACTTGGTGAAGCCGTCGTCAAGCACGGTCTGATTGATACAGTTGGCCCAGCCGCCGGCGCTGCGTGGCCAGATTGGCCGCACGCCCAGACACAGTGTTTCCGGCTGTGCCCGGACATAGGCCAGCGTGCGAACGCTGTCGACCCCGGCGTAATCATACTGGTCGTTGGCATTCCAGCCCGCAGTCCGGAAATCGGCGCCGATGCCGGCCCAGAGTCCGTTCACTGCGCTGCTGCCGGTGTTGTACAGACAGTATTCGATAATCGCGAAATCCTTGTGGCTCGGCCGGGCGCTGCCAAACGCGCGCTGGCGGACAACGATTCCTCGCGGCGAGGGATGGCGCGAGTCGCTGAACCGGCAGTCGTACTGCTGGTCGCCGAGCTGGGGCGGCCAGTGAATCCGCAGCGATTCGGTGGTGGCAAAATCCTGCGGGCAGACCCGCCAGTCGGGCGCACCGTAGTAATTGTCGGCCACCCAGCCGGTATCGATTCCGAGCAGCAGACTGCCGTGCATCAGCGCCGAAGACGACCACTGACGCGACTTCGGATAGATGAACCCGAACCCCTCGCCGCGCCACTGGGTCGTGCCGATACCGCCATTGGCCACCAGTGTCAGACAGTAGTCGCCGGTGTCCAGTGTCGCCCACACGCCGCTGCGGGCAAACGGCAGACCCACCACCAGCTCCACTGCCGACTGCCACTCGGCGCCGCCGCTGGCGGTCACCAGCACCAGTTCGGCGCGGTGGCCGTGCGGACAGTCGCGGCTCACCGCCAGCCGGTAGGCACTGCCCTTGGCCGTGTCAAGGGAAGCGACGCTGCCGTAGTCGGCCGTCGCCACCACCACGCTCACCCAGGGCGAATGCGAAACCAGCCGGCCGGTGGTCGAATCGGCCGCCGCCGCACCGAGATTGCGCACGGTCAGATAAACATCGGACTCCTCACCCGGGTCCAGCCGGCCATTGCCGTCATCGACCGAAGCATGGTCCAGCACCACCAGCGGCCCCGGACAGCTTCGCCCCACCGCCACGGTCCGGCAGTAGAACGCGGCGTCCGGCGCAGTTACCGAAAGCTCCAGCGCCCAGGTATCGCCGGGTGCCGTCACCGGAAAACGCGCCACGCCGGCGGCATCGGTAACGCCACGGCCGAGCAGTTCGCCCCGGTGAGTCAGCGCCACCCGCGCCCCGCTCACCGGTTCCGCGCCGGCACTCACCGTCACGGTCAACTGTGCCGGTGAAGCCGGCACCGTATCCGGTGCGGTCACACTCAGCGCGGTCGGCGGCCGGCGCCACATTCGCATCGTCGGGTCACCCTGCAGGGTATTGGTGTACATTGCCCAGCGGGTCGTCATCTGGGAAAACGACTCGTTGCGGAGAAAGTCCCGGGCCATGCCGTGCGCCTGACCAACGGTCCGGCCGCGGACATAATTGCGGTAGAACTCGCAGTTGAGATTCTCGTTTGGCCCCTGACACGGCGGCGCTCCCCAGCCGTAGCGGGCATTGAGCATCGTCGCCACTGCCCCGCCGTTGGCCGCGGTGACAAAATCCTCGCCCAGACAGTCGCCATCATCAAACCAGCCGCAATCACAGGCCATCGAGGTCACCACCGTCGGCCGGGCGAGATTGTTCAGACTGGGCAGATTCGAAGTCGAAAATGTTGACCCGAACGCCGTCCGCGAACCGTGACCGGCAAAGTGAAAATGCTGCCGGCCGGCATTCAGTCCGGCCACCACTGTCGCCGGTGTCATTGCCAGCGCCGATTCCACCTGCCAGGTCCCGAGCGCTTCCAGGAGCAGCGCGATATTGCGGTTGACGATCCGGCCCGAATAGTCGATGTTCTGCCAGAGCCACTCCGAGGGCAGAATGACGTTGTTCAGATAAGCCGTATCCGGATGCAGCTCGTAAATGGTGTCTTTGGTCAGAAATGTTGCGGCATGAGTGGCGTTGTCCAGCGGCAGCCGGCCGACATACAAATCCTGAAACAGGTCGAGCGAGTCGCCGCTCATCTCGCCGAACTGACCGTTGTTGTTGCCGTCCCACGAACCGTCGATATCGGCAAAATACATGTCGGCCGGGACATTGTAGGTCGAATAGGGCAGATAGCCGTAGCGCAACGGACAGACCTGATTGTCGCCGCCCAGAATCACATACTTCAGCCCGCGCCGGGCAAACAGCTCTTTGACCAGATTGCGCATCTTCTCGGGCACGTCGCGGCCCGGCCGGCTGAGCGTATCCTGAGCGACAATCGTGGTGAAATAACCCTTGCGCTGCAGCCAGGTTTGCAGCGGCTGCAGTGCCGGCGCGAGGCTGGTACTGGTGAAGATTACCACATCCAGGTCCGGCAAATCCCGCGCCACCACCGGCGGTGCCATCCGGTCAACATCCTCGGGATTGGCCACCAGCCCGGCGACATCGGCGGCAAAGAAACTGCGCTGGGATTCGCTGAGCGCAGCCACCGGCAGCGCGCCGGCGCGATAGCGCACCTCAACCCGTGCCCGGCTGACCAGCGTCAACCGACCCGAAGCCGGCCGGTACTCGAACGGGCACCACAGCAGTCCGGCAATCCGGAATCCGGCCTTGCTGCCCGCCGGCACTGCCTGCACCGGCTGCGCCGGAAAGACATTGTCGGTCCGATACACCGCATCCGGACCGACAAACGGCACGCTGGCAAACTGCGACAGCGGCCGCATCGGCTGCGTCGGATGCAGTCGCAGACTGCCCAGCTCGGTGCGCTCCAGCGGCACCACGACGACTTCCTCGACCTCGGCCCCGGCCGGAATCAGTACATTCACCGACAGCCAGGGCAGCAGCGGCTCACCCGGCGCTGAAAGCAGCGCCGGCGCCGTGCCCGCCGGCAGCCGGCCGAGTTCAACCACATCCCAGCCCGCGGCCTCGGAAACTGTCACCGCTGATGGCGGCACCACCAGCTCGGTACTGACCGCAGCGGCAAAAACAGTCCCGGCGGCCAGCACAACCATTATCAGCACTCTCACAGCGCCTCCTCGGAAACGGTCATTTGACGAAAGACCGGCGATTATCGGCCCGGTCACGGCAAAAGCAAGCACAACAGCGCCGGCCGGGCAACAGCTCCCGGCCGGCGCCAACCAGCAAAAAGTCTAGCGGCTGAGGACAACCGGCACCGCCTGGCGAGTGTCACCGGCCGTGACATAATAGTACACGCCCGGCGCGACCCGGCGGCCCGAATCGTCACAACCGTCCCAGCTGAACTCGACTCCGGTGCCGAGATCGCGCACCCGCCGGCCATCGGCCGCAACCACCGCTGCCCGCACCGCGCCGGTGCCGCTGACGCGCAGCCGGCCGACACCGGTAATCGGATTGGGCCAGGCCGTCAGCCGGGCGACAACTGCGACCCCACGCTCGGCAACCGCCCCGACCTCATACTTCAGAATCGTGCCGTTCGCACCCACTGCCCAGCCATTGGTGGGGTCAGCAAAATGCACCGCGTTCAGTTTGGCGGTCACGAAGCTCGACTCGAGCTGCCAGCTGTTGCCGTTATCACGGGTGTGATAAATCACACCTGAATCACCGACCACCCAGCCTTCATTTGGCGTCGGAAAACACACCCCCTCAAAGCTGCCACTGACGCCGCTGCTGCGGGACGACCAGACATCACCGCCATTGGCGGTAAAGACGATCGTGCCGTTCTGGCCGACGGCATAACCCTCGCTCGGCGAATAGAACCATACTGCCTTCAGGTCGCGGGTCGTGCCGCTGGACTGGCTCTGCCAGCTCAGACCGCCATCGCGCGTGGCCCGGATTGCGCCGCCGCGACCCACTGCCCAGGCATTCATGTCCATCATCGCCGCCATTGCCTCCCAGCGGGTGCCGCTGCTGTCCGCCACTTCCCAGCTGTTACCGTTGTCCATCGAACGGATGATGAGCCCGTTCTCGCCCGCCGCATACATCCGGCCGGCCATGCCGCAGGCGCCACCGCGCAGATTGGCGTTCACGCCCGGCTGCAGCTCTTCCCAGACATTGCCGCCATCCGGCGAACGGTAAGCCCGGCCGTTGTCGCCGACAATCAATCCGGTCACCGGGCCGTCAAACGCCAGCGCATTCAGGTCTTCACTTCCCAGCGTCAAAGGCAGCCAGCTCCGGCCGCCATTGTCAGTTTTCAGTACCGTACCGCGGGCACCAACGACCAGACCGCGATTGGCATCGATAAACCACACCGCTTCCAGCTCCTCGGTCGTGCCGCTGCTTTGACGCACCCAGCTCTGCGCCGGAGCAATCGCCGCCGCTGCGGCCAGAACCAGCATCAGCCAGACATTCAGATTCTTCACATTACCTCCATTCATCTGCGGCCCGCCGGCCGCAACTGAACACCGGATTATAGCCTCATTGTCGCAACTTGCCAGTCCGCTGTCAACAAGCCGCTGGACAAACTTCAGAGCGGCGCTACAATCAACGCAAGACCAGCGGGTCTACAAAACTTCCGTCAGCCATTCCACCGCCCGGGTAGGGATGAAACAAATTAAGGAGGAACTGCAATGAGACCCTGCATCCGGCTGCTGGTTACAGCGACGCTGCTGCTGTTTACCGCCTGCGACCAGCCCGACAACACCGACCCGGCCGTAACCATCGTCGTCCCGGCCAACGGCGCGGTCCTGGCGCCGGGTAATGTCACCATCAAGGCCGTGGCCACCGACAACAAGGGCGTCGCCAAGGTCGAGTTCTACGCCGGCGCCACCAAAATCGGCGAAGACGCCACCGGCACCGCCGACACCTTCGACATCTCCTGGACCGCGGCTGTGGGCGCGTACACCCTCAAGGCCGTGGCCTCGGACGACGCGGGCAACACCGCCGAACACTCAATCAACGTCACGGTCGAGACCGGCGGCGGCGGCACCGGCCCGACCTACCACTCGGGCCGCGTCGACGCGGACGAAATCTGGTGGCCTTCGGGCAACCCCCACATCCTGACCGGCGACGTCTACCCGGGCACCAACGTCACGATAACCATCAAGCCCGGTTGCATCGTCAAGATGGGCCCGGGCGTCGAGCTTTACTGCGGTTACGCCAACACGCCCGGCGCCATCATCGCCAACGGCACGCCTGACTCGGTCATCCTTTTCACCTCCAATGCGACCGTGCCCGCGCCCGGCGACTGGAAAGCGGTCGAGGTGTATGACGACGCGATGCCGACCACCAGCTTCAAGCACTGCATCTTCGAGTACGGCGGCGAGAGCAGCTCCTACGGCACGGTCTATGTCGAGGGCTTCGGGCTCAAGTTCTCCAACAACATCGTGCGCAAGAGCGGCACCCACGGGGTTCTGCTCTCGACCGACGGCTTCTTTGCCGAGTGCGCCGACAACACCATCACCGAATGTGCCGAGTTCCCGCTGGTGATCAACGCCGATTACATCCGCACCATCGGCACCGGCAACACCATCACCGGCAACACCAAGAATGCCGTGCAGGTCAAGAACGGCCGCGTCACCCGGACCGGCACCTGGCCCAACCTCGGCGTGCCCTACCTCATCACCAGCGACGTCAGCATCGGCGACAACAGCACCAACCCGGTCCTGACCATCGCCCCGGGCACCACCATTCAGCTCCAGACCGACATCGAGTTCTACTGCGGCTACACCGCCTCGGGCGGGCTGATTGCCGACGGCACGGCCGGCCGCATCACATTCACCAGCAGCGTCCCGACCCCGTCGCGCGGCAACTGGTACAGCGTCGGGTTCTACGAACAGACCATCAGCACATCGAAACTCGTCAACTGCGACATCCTCTGGGGCGGCGGCGACGGCTACGGCAATGTCCGCATCGACGATGCGCGGCCGACAATCACCGGCTGCCACATCGCGCACTCGTCGAGTTGGGGCATCCACCTCCAGGGCGACCCGGCCAACCTGCCCGACCCGGCCCAGCTGCGCGCCGACAACACCTTCGAAGACAACGCTTCGGGCGACGTCCGCGAACCCTGAACTAGTTTCGGTACAATCCGGGGCGGCGACACCATCGCCGCCCCGGTAGTTTTGCCGGCCGCCGCTTTGGCACTGCCGGTGGCAAGAATCAGCTCTTTATCCATCGCCCGGTGTCTTAGTCTCCTGCCCGCTTCGCCCGCCGCCGCCCCGGCCACTGTCCGGTAACCAACCCTGCCGGCTCCGGCCATTTCGCCAAGTCCATCACAAACCGCCAGTTCTGACCACCAGCCCCGGACCGCTGCCGCTTCTTGGCAAAAACCCTGTCGCCACCGCGCCCCGGCCCGGCTCTAACCAACAGTGAAACCGAATCCTGCCCTGATGGAAGAAGAACAAATCCGCCGTGCTGCCGCGCAGGCGGCACGCCACTTTCGGCGCAACCCCGGCAGTGCTTCAGTCCGGGCCTCCAGCCGTTACCGTACCGGCGCGCTCCGAATGGCCCAGGTTGACGCCATCATCCGCGCGGTCATTGACGAAACCGGTGTGCCGGTTCCGGCCCGGCTGTGGTACTTGAACTTCGGCCGGGCCGTGGCCCGGTTGCAGCGCCGCTTCGCCGCCCGCACCCTTGCCCGCGAACTCTGTCTGCTCAAACTCCGCTGGCAGCATCGCGGCCTTGACCCGGCCCTGCTGGAAAAACTCACCGCCCAGCTCCTTTGCGTCCTTGACGACAGCGGTCTATCCACTGGCGAAACCCAACCCAGCCGGTCCGGCCGTGCTATGGCAACCAGCGATTGTCGGGATTGGAAGAAAATGGGCCCGGTCCGGGTCGAACGGACGACCGGCTGATTATGAGTCAGCTGCTCTGACCAACTGAGCTACGGGCCCTCAGACAAAAGAGTACCAGCGTCCGGGCAGCAAGTCAAAGAAAGCAACGGTCGAATAGACGTGACAACCGCCTGTCATCTCGATGAAGAACAGACTGCCTCTTGCTCGACAGGGCAGGCCGGGACTCACGGAACAAATCTCTGCTTGACAAATGCAGGCTGGATGCTATCGTGACGCAGCTTCGAGTGGTGAACGGTCATGAAGGCAAATACAAAGAAGAAAGTCCCCAAATCAGGCAAGCAGAAGACGCTGTCCCAGACCATCCAAGAAGAGTTCAAGAAACACGAGGCAAGAATACGTGAAGTCGAGAAAACGTATGTCGCCCGTGAAGAGGAACTCAACCTGATTCTGGACTAGTCTTTTGCCCCGGCTCTCCTCGATCCCTTCATACGAACTGAAATTCGGTGACTGCGATTTCGATTCGCTTTGCAGTCTCGTCGCTGATTTCGTCAAACACCTCGGCTCTGCAGACCCTGCCCAAAGCAAACAACTCAATTACATTGCGTGGTATCTTGTCGACCAGCTCAACTGCAGCAACTATGTCTGTGAGACCCACTACATCGACAAAGACTATATGGACGACTTCGCGGGCTTCTACGCGAGGTCAGTCAGGCAGTACCCGAACTACTGCTGGCGCGTCCACTTCTTCGCAAGCAAGGTCGATGAGACTACACTGATGGACGCGTTGAGGGAAGTCAAGAATCAACCCCAAAAGACAGACACTCCGCTTCCAAAAAGTCTTGTCGACAACTATCGCGGCTACGTCGTGCTTCGGCCGCATCCGAAGGCATTTATCGCCAAGAGCGTGCTCTGCCCGCCAAGCGATGATAGCCGTGGACAGTTCAAATGCTGCCGGCGCTACGAAACACACTTGGCCGGAATCCCATTGGCTCTTGAGGGAATCGCATTCCAACAGCAGGACCGCACCCACAGTGCATGTGCGACGGCTGCGGCGTGGGCCGTACTTCAGAAGTCCGCCTACGACGATGACCTCAAGACGCCGTCGCCGCGGGAAATCACAGAAGCAGCCACCAGGTACTTCATATCCGGACGACCCGTGCCCAACCAGGGCTTGACGACACAGCAGCTGTGTGAAGCAATACGTTCGTTCGGTCTTGCACCGGAACTATACAAAGTCGAAGAAACACCGGACATCTGCAAGGAGATCCTGCAGACATATCTGCATTCCGGGGTACCAGTGATTGCCGCGCTGACATCCGAACCCAAAGGACACGGGAAGGGACACGCAGTTGCGGTGGTTGGCTACAAAGATGTTGAGCCCACCGCCCCTACAGCCGACTCCGGCAATCCTGCACGCGGCACTGGGCTTGTCCGCAGGGGCAGCCGCGTGACCGGATTCTACGTCCATGACGACCGAATTGGTCCGTATGTGCCCGTTGAGTTCGTAAAAGACAGCGCTGGACGCAGCAAGCTGAAAATTAAGCAAAACTGGAGCTCGACCGCGCGCAGGTCAAGCCCAGAAGAGTGGTTTCTGCTGCACCTTATCGTACCGGTCTACCCGAAAATCCGGCTGGACCCAAGAGATATCATCAAAGCAGTTGATCCGATAATCAACGCCATTCACAAGAGCTATCCTGACATAGTCATGGACGGTGCTTTAGTCCAGATCATGCTCATGCGCGGCACCGACTACACGACCGAGCTGCTCCGGTTCAGTCAGGATTTGCAACAAGCGTACACCATCCTTTCCAGCCGCGATTTCCCCAGATACGTCTGGATCGTCCGTGTGTCCAAAGCTGACGCGCCACTTCTGGACTTCATCTGTGACCCAACCGACAGCAGGCTGGGCAGCTTCATCTTCGGCCTTGTGCTCTACGGCGTCTGCTGGCAGGAACACAAAGCTGTAATACTAAACACCTCCGAACTTGGCTCTTTCCCGGTCTGGTTCTGCCCGTAGCTTGCCCTTACGGCAAGCTACGGGCTAACATCCGAACATCCGGTCCCAGGCTTCGAGGACGAGGCGCTGGGTGCGGTATTCGCCGTACCGCTTGGTTTCCTTCTCCTTGAGGACGCGGAAGGTCTCGCCGGGGAAGTCCTTTGTGCGCGGGGCGTCGGGCGGGTCTTCGGCCGGGTCGAGGATGTTCTCAAGCTCGTGGTCGGTCAGCGAGTCAGGGTCCAGGATGTAGCGAAGTTGCTTCCGCGTTAGGCCGTACAGCTTGGCATAGTAGGCATCCAGCTCGGCCCGCAGTAGCGCCCGCCGGTCTTCGTCCCACTTGAATGGCGGCCCATCATAGCCCATGTCCTCGGCAAACGGCTTCATATCCCAGGCCGCATAGGTAAGCTCCAGCACCCGCGGCACGATGAAGTCATGGTCAGATTGAGAGTACCGGTCCGGCGGCAGAACGGGAAGCTGCTTCAGTATGAAGTACCCTAGCGAAGTGGCGCCAACCTTCTGACGAGCGCAGAAGTCGAACGCTAGGCTGATGACGTTGCCGAGCAGGCAGGCAGCAATTCGTGAGTCACCCGCGCTCGCCAAGAAAAGCAGTGGGAACTTGTTCCCGACGGCTGTGCGCGGAATGGCCGTGAATATGGCCGTGCGCTCGTTGGTAGCGTTGGTCACGTCCCGGAATCCGAGCAACCATTTTGAGTCTTGGCCGGCCAGCCGCGCACTTACCTCGCTCTCGTGCACCCAGTAGCAGGGCAAAGGAACATAGCCCGGGTCGGCGTACTGGTCCGGCCGAGTCGCGGGTAATGATGTACTGTCGCACGAGCCGGCTCTCTCGTAACTGCCAAACCGGTGGTCGTAGTGCCAGATCATCTTGGCCTCATACAGCGGCAGATAGCGTTCATTGCCTTTGACAAAGATGTTGCCCTGAAGCCTGAAGCCCTGCGCTTCGAGTTCTGCGCGCGTGCGGAACAGACCGGAGTCGTTGGACATATGGAACATGGCCATGAACTTCACACCCCACGGATTCTCGCCGGTCTGTTCGTTGACCAGCACCGGCACGCGCTGGTAGATGGCACGGGTGAGTTCGGCGTCAACCCGGGTGCGGAAGGTGGGGCAGGTGCGGGTGTTGGGATTGAAAAGGGCAAGGTCGTCGGGTGACAGGGTGTAGCGCCGGCGCCGGTCGAGCATGTCCTCGGTGCCGAGCAGGAAGAAGGCGAAGTCGGCCGACGCAGTCTTTTCGCGGCTGATGCTGAGAAGACAGAACTTCTGACGCGAGTCCACAGCGGGGAAGATTGCCTTCCGATTCTCGAAGTCATAGAGACTGACCAATGCCCTGCCGGCGTTCAGGTCGCCAAAGAAGCGGCTCGTGGATGCATCGGTGGCAATGCCGGTGGGGACGATAATGCCGGCGCGGCCGGTCGGGCCAAGCAGGACGCGGACCAGTTCGGCAAACAGGGCGTAGGTGTTTACGTCGCCAACCGCCGTAAGCGGGAAGCGGCCGCCGGCCCGGACGAACTTGCTTTGGGCTTCGTGTTCGTGCTTGGCACGCTCAAACTCGTCAGCAAGAGCCGAGTTGGTCCGTCGCAGGTCATCTATCAGACGCTGGCGGGCGGCTTTGTTCGGTGCCCGGGCTATGGCCGTATCCCTGGTGGCGAAGAACTCCTGCTCTTGCAGCTTGATGCGTTCCCACGGCGGATTGCCGAGGACGCAGTCGAAGCCGCCCTGAGCGAAGACATCGGGGAACTCAAGGGGCCAGTGGAAGAAACGGTTGCGGACCGACAGCTCTCCGGCCCTGCCGAGTAACAGCCCGTGGGCGGTTTTGGGCCGCTCAATGTATCTCCAAAGCCGGTCTGAGGTCGGAATTGCCGGGTCGTCGGCGCGGGCTAGAGGCGAAAAGAACGCCGCGGTCCAGATGTCGCAGGCGGTCTTGTCGCGCCACCAGCTATCGTTCTGCCGGGCTCGCTCATAGGCCCCGGCCTTGCGCTTCACGTCGGCCGGCGTGTCGTCGGCGATGGCATCAAGCCGGCTGGCGGCCTCGGCAAACAGCGGCAGGTCGGCGCTCGGGTCAACGCGCTGTCCGAAGTCCAGGCTGAGCAATCGCCCGGCCGCACGCTCCTGCCGGTTCTGTTTGCGGATTGCCGATGCGACTGTTTTGTCATCACCGATCACCGGCTTGTAGGCGTCGTCCGGTATTCCCTCCTTGAACACGTCGAGCGAGAAGACGCCGACAAGCGAGTTGCCGCACCTTATCCGATGGTCAAGGAAACTCAGCGGCTTGCCGGTGGAGTGCCCCTCGAGCCAGAGCGCCAGCTTGCAGAGGTCAACGGCCAGCGGGTTCAAGTCCACACCGTATATGCAGTGCTGTATGACCTCCCGCACGGCCAGGCGGAACTGCTCGGGTGTCGGTTCGTCTTCACCCGAGCGCAACTTGGCCAGTTCACGGCCAATCCGGCGGGCCGCGGCAAGCAGAAAGTGGCCGGAGCCGCAGGCGGGGTCGCAGACCTTGATGCCGAGCAGGGCCCTGGCCTTGTCTTCGGGGCTTTTCGCCGAGGCAAGCTTGGCCTCGATGACCGGTTCAAGGGCGCTCTTGATGAGTTCGGCAACCAGCTCGGGCCGAGTGTAGTAGGAGCCGGTGGCCTTGCGCTCGGTGCCGAAGGCAAGCTCGAACTTGAGACGCCCGTCATCGTCACGCACAATCGGGTGGTAGTCGAGCAGGCTTTCATAGACGCTGCCGAGTTCCTCCACATCGAGCGCGGCGTAGTTGACCCGCCGGGTGACGTTCTGGTCCTGAAACAGCGACAGATTGCGTAGAGCCTTGAGCAGCACGCCGTTGACGAGACGCGAATCCTCCAGCGCCGGCATCGCATCGGGTCCAAAGAGGCCGCCGTTGAGCGGCGAAAGCCCGAGCTTCGCGCCGGTACCTTCGTCGGCAAAGAGCGCGAATGTCGTAAGCAGACCCTGCCAAAGGTCGTCGTGGCGCCAGCTGACCGTGTAGGGTCTGGCACAGATGTCCCGTAGTCGCGTGATGCTGTAGTAGCGCTGATAGATATCGGAATCGCCGGCTGCAATCAGACCGCGCTCCTCTGCAACCATCAAAAAAAGCAGACGGTAAACCAGTCGCAGTAACTGGCAGTAGTAATCGGCAGGAGTGAGCCGGCCGGTCCGGAGTTCGTCAACCAGCCTGGCATTGGCGGGATGTTCAAGCAGACCCTGGCCGATGAGCCTGAGCACCGCCTCGACACCTTCGCGCAGTTTCTCCCGAATGCGGCTGCCCTGCTCGATACCCTGCTGATGGTAATGTTCAAGCAAACACCGCGGCGCGTCGGCAGTGGTGGTGGGCAGACGGGTTCGATGCACCAGCCGGTAAAGCAGACAGAAGTCGGCAAACTTCTCCGCCGTCATTATCTGTTCGAGGTCGAACTCGACATGAGACGGACGGCTCATCCGTGACGAATCACGGAGCAGGCGGAGCAGTCTGCCGTTGGTGACAATGCCCCAGAGATGCTCGGTGCGGTTCAGATACTCCTGAACCAACGCGTGGGGACTCAGGCGCGGCCGACCCGAAGATGGTTTCGCATTCAGGTCAGCGCGGAAGCCGACGATGTGAATCGGCGGGCTGTCTTCGTGTTCTCCAGCACGATGAGACAGAGCAAACGACTGCCCACCGGCCTCGGCCGCCCTGGCCGAAAAGGGAACCTTGTCATAACCAAGACTGCGGAGCAGCGGCAGCACCCACTGCTCGCGCGTCTGGGTCGTGGCCGGGTCTTGCGGACCAAGCCGGTTCAACGCACGCTGCAAGGCTTTCCAATATGACAGCGCATCCTGCCAGGCGTTTGATATCTCGTCGGTCAGGCGGGCGTTCCGCGAGAGACCAAAGTCCTGTGGCCGTTGACCAGCCGCTTCGCCCTTCGCAACCTCGTCGAGGATGTCGCCGGGTATCAGCCCGCCCTCAACCCTGACGCTTGAAAACAGCACAGCGCTCTACCGGGTTTCTGTCCTCCTGCCTTTCGGTTCCGGCACGAGGACATACACTCCAAGAACATCTACGGGCAGGTGGGGTTTGACTTCGAGCCTGCCCTCGCGGGTAATTCGCCTGACCCGGCGGTGAGCATCCCGCAGTCTTTGCGCCCGGTCAAAGGCGAGCTGCTCCAACTGCTCTTCCAACGACGACAGAAGTGCGATGGCTTCCTGGACTGACCGGCGGCGCTCGTCGGTCGAGATGTTGCCGGTCGGAGCAACGCCCAGCAGACGCAACGCCTCATTGGAATCGAGCAGATTGAACGTTGGCCCGTTGGGGACGAACCCGCTTACGAGCAGTTCCTCGGCAAGGAACTCCGGCGCGTCGGCCTCGCTGAGCTGATAGCGCAACCGCAGCAGGAGCAGTACCGTGCGACTCGCCACAGCGGCGGTGCGGATGGCACCGCACCGCGATGCCGGTGGTTCTTTGCCATCAGGATCAAGAGCAAGGTCGAGCAGGTAGTCGGCAAGCGAAGCGGTAATCGGGTGATTGCGGCCGAGATAGCCGGCGCCCTCGGGAACCGGCAGGGAGAATGTAAAACTCTGGCCATCGTATTCCTTGAGCTTGGCGTAGAGCACCGGATGCCGGCTCTCCAGCGGCCTGGCGTGGAATCGCCAGACACCGTTGAGCTGCGACATCGGAGCCCCGACTCGCTCCAAAGCTGCCCGGACAAACTCCTCGACTGCCGACTCGTCGCCCAGAACCTGGTTGGATTCTTCGATTTCCCTCGCCACCTCATCCGGATGGATGCTGCGCTGGGCGAACCGCGTTCGGCTTTCTTTTTCGCGGTCGGCGATGCGGTTCCATTCCACGTCCAGCTGTTTGACGTCAGGCAAGTCATCAAAGAGCCCGGGTTGACGCAGGTAGCTTTTCTTCTGGAACAGGTATTCGGCCAGCGCCTCCATCACTTTCACGCTGTTCACCGGTACCGGCACCGAGATACCCAGCCGAGCGTGAATCTTTCGGGCCTTGCGCACCAGCACATCAAGGACGGCGAGGTCAATCGGGTTGTCCCTGCCATAGAGCAGCACCGTCTTAACCTTAGGCCGCTGCTGGCCGAACCGGTCAACCCTGCCCTCGCGCTGGTCGAGGCGGTTCGGATTCCAGGGCAGGTCGTAGTGGATGACTGCATCGAAGTGCTCCTGAAGGTTGATACCCTCGCTCAGGCAATCGGTCGCAACAAGTATCCGACAGGGAAATCTTGCCAGCTCTTCGACAGCCTGACGCCGTTCGTCTTCTGTTTGCTCGCCCGTGACCGAAATGATGCGGCAGTCCTTCCAGACCCGTCCGCTGTTCTTTTGCAGCCGGGCAGCGACATACTTGCTGGTCTGAATGAACCGACAATAGACAATCGGGTGGTAACCTTCGGCAAGCAGGGACTCGAGCACGGTCGTCAATTTCTTCAGCTTCTCGTCGTCCGACTCGGCAAGGGCAGCGGCAGCCCGGGCAAAATCACGCAGGCGCCTGACTTCCGAGTCGTTCAACGTCTCCTCGCCCTCGGCCAATACCGCTGCCGGTGCGCTGTCCTCTTCGGACTCCCGGCTGGTCGGGTCAAAGACCAGATCGAGCAAGTCCTCGACGGCGGCCTCCCCTTCGTCACCCGCTACCCGCCTGGCTCGTTCCCGCAAAGTGCCAACAGCGGCGGCAGGGCTGGACATCACGCAACGCAGCAGGGCCAGTGCGGTCCAGTAGCGAACTCGCTGACGGAAGCCTTTGAGCGATTCCGCGCTCTGGACGATTTCGCGCGCGAAGGCATACACCCGGTCGAAGAGCGCCCGGTACGGGGCTGAAAGCGTGTAGGGCTCGTCTGCCGGCTCACGTTCCGGAAAAGGTGTCTCGCTGTTCAGCCAGCGGCGGATGTCGGCCCTGCTTCTCTGGACAAAGTGGCGGGCAAGCTGGGCACGGTCGTGCTCGCGGTCCAGCTTCACATCCATTTGGGCAAACTCCGGCCGCAGGATTCCCAAAAGCGACTGGAACGATTCGTCTATGCCGGAGTGCGGGGTGGCCGTGAGCATGATGATATGACGGTCAGGCTTTTCCGCAAGACGGGAAAGCAGGTTGTAGCGCTGCTGCTGCTCGGCATTGCGACCACCGGGGCTGGCGCAGCTATGCGCTTCGTCAACAACGACCAGGTCCGGGCAAAAGCGCACGAATGCATCGCGCCAGCGCTCGCCTTTGACGAAGTCAATACTGGCAATGAAGCAGGGGTAGTGCTCGAAGACGCTGACATCGCCATGAGGCAGCTGACGCTCGAGTTGGCCTATCGTGCCGGAACGAATGACAACGGCCGACAGTTGGAACTTCTCGGCCAGTTCGTTCTGCCATTGTTCGCAGAGATGCGGCGGACAAAGCACGGCCAGCCGTCTGACCACGCCGCGGTCAAGCAGTTCTCTGACCAGCAGTGCCGCTTCGATCGTCTTGCCGACACCAACATCATCGGCGATGAGCAGTCGCACGGTTTCAAGGCGAAGCCCAAGCAGCAACGGCACAAACTGATAGGGTCGCGGTCGGACGGAAATCCGACCGAGCGACCGGAACGGGCCGGCGCCGGCACGGAAACTGAGGCGTGCTGCGTTGCGCAGCAGTTGCGCCGCGGTATTGTCGAGCGCAGTGTTCGGGTCGGGCGGCGGGAACGATGCTGGCTCTATCCGGTCAAGGCCAAGAGGAAGGTAGATACCGATGGTTTCCAGATCGCTGCCGAGACTGCGCAGGCAAAGAACGTCGGGATGGTCCGAGGGTTGAACAATCCACTCCCGGCCCCGGCACCTGACCAGAGAACCAATTCGATACTGGCCGGGCATAATCGTCCGCTAGCGGCCGGTGCCGAATATGTCCGGGTACTTTGCCACCTGCTCGGCCATGTCGGCATCGTAGCGGATGACGACAACCCGATAGCCCAAACGGTTGAGGTCTGCGCGAATCCTGTCATCGAGCGCCCGCTGGTCCGGCTGGTCGTGAACCGTACCGTCGCAGAAGACCACCGCTTTCGGCTTCTCGTAGTAGAAGTCGGGTCGGGCGAAGTAGTCGGCCAGATTAACCTGCGCATCGTCGGGCAGAGTGAGCCTGTTCCGGTAAAGGTGGTCAAGGAACCTGCGTTCCAGTTCGGAACGGGTGTCAGTAAGCCTGCGCAACCACTGATAGTGTTCTTCGTACGGACGATGACGATACTGCTGCCTGGTCGCGGAATCGGCCAGCTCCAGGAGCAAGTCCCGAATGATGTACCGGTCGAGCAAAGGATGACTGGGTTGGTTGGTGTAAGACAGCAGGCAGTCGTAGCAGGCGGCCGGGCAGTCGCTGGCCTTCTGGTCTTCTCCGGACGCAGGGTCGAAGTGGCAGACATCGAGGGCCTTCCGGGCGACACGTTGCAGCGCATCGGTTTCAGCGACGAGCCGCTCAAGTACGCCGGCGCCACCCTCAACCGCTTCATAGAGCATTATCCCACGCTGCTGATTTTTACCAATCAGACAGGTCCCCAGCTCGCGTTCTTCGACCTCGAATTCGGCCTCGATGCCGCGGCTGAGGGCGTACTGCAGCGATACCATCTGCTGCTCATCCAGCGCGAGCCGAGGCGCCGGTACGGCAATCAACAGGTTGCGGTGGTCGCGGACAAAAACCCGGACTCCAGAACGCATCTGGGCAGCATCGGCCAGCGGCTGG
Organism: Caldifarciminota bacterium; assembly: GCA_965649225.1. Lineage (GTDB taxonomy): Bacteria > Hydrothermota > Tepidihabitantia > Tepidihabitantales > Tepidihabitantaceae > CBFGJX01. The sequence continues at coordinate 25,106 of CBFGJX010000015.1, read as the reverse complement.
GCCTTGGCGTCGTCTTTTTCGTCCGGATGGCGCTGCCACTCACCGGTGATGGTGTTCATGGTGAATCCGGGCTCGGAGGCATTGCGCCAGCCGTGATTGATACACCAGAGTTCTGCGGCATTTGAATAGGTAAGACGCAGCAGCGGTGCATCGTTGCGGTCGTGAACCACGGCCCGGGAACGGCGCAGGTCGGCACCGGCGGGAGCGAACCGGTAGTGGAGAGTCAAATTGTAGCCCTGTCTGAACCGGTCTTCTTCGTCGCAGTTGATACGCTCCCGCCGCCAGGTGGCGACTGACGACATCTCAAACAGATCCTGGACATATTCCGATGTGCACCCGTCGAGCAGCGTGTCGCAGTTAGGACACCGGTCATTGTGGCTGTTGTCGCCGCTCAGACAGTAACCGCACTCCTGGCACAGCTTGGCCTGGACGAATCGGTCGGGTGTTTCGCGGGGCGGCAACAGGCTGCGCGTAACCTGAAACTTGCGTCCCTCGTGATAAATGACATTCTGCGGCCCATACTCGCGAATCGCCAGCAACCTGGCCCGGTTCAGGTAGGCCTGTCGATCCGCACCCGAGTCAACATAGGCGCGGACTGGCAGCCGGGGGAAACTGTAGCCGGGCAGGAAACCTTCACTCGCCAGGTACCGGTACGGGTAGAAGTCGGACTCCTCAGACCGGCGTGTCTGGTTGCATAGCAGCTCCAGCTGCCGCTTGGCCTCTATCTCGCGGCGCTCCGCGACCTTGACATCCTGTTTGGCAACTCGAGTGCGATAGGCGTCATCCTGTACTCGACGCGCTTCGTCAAGCTGCCGCTGCGCCGCGTCGAACAGGTCACGCCAGCGGTTGAAGGCCTCGTCGAGTTTCTGGGGGGCGTTGGTCAGTACTGTTTCCAGCCAGGCATCGGTGTACCAGCCCGCCCGTACGAGGTCTTCACAGGATGACAGGACAGCACGCAGCTCAGCAGCACACTCGGCCAACCGCTCTGGCGATAAGGATACCTGATGGCGGATGTTCGGTTTGAGCGGATGCCGAGCGGATTCGGAGGCAGTATCCAGAACGTCAAGGATCGATTCACCGAGCGAGACGCCGGTCCTGGCCAGCCAGGTGGCGTGTACGTGAGCCCGCACGAGTTCTTCATTACCCAGGTCCAGTCGTGGCGGAGACACCTCACCGGCAACCATCAGGTCCTGCCTTTGAAAAAAATACCGGTCGTGACCGCTCCGGCGGGCGCAGTAGGCCAGCACGAGCGCCGGCTGTTTCTCTCGTCCGGCTCTGCCGCTGCGTTGAGCGTAATTGGCCGGGGTCGGTGGGATGTTGCGCATATGCACGAGGTTGAGGTCGGCAATGTCTATCCCCAACTCCATCGTCGGCGTGCAGTAGATACAAGGCAGGCGGCCATCACGGAAGCCCTTCTCGCGCTGCTCACGCACCTGCTTGTCCGTGTGGCCGGTGTGCTCGCGGCCGACAACGGAACGCAGTCCCTCAACCGGCCGCCGGTAAAAGTCCCGGAAGTACGTGTTCACGCCGCGCTCGACCTCGGAAGAACGCGGGGTTTCGACCCACAAACTCCTCACCGGGTCAGGTTCGGGTGCCTGACCTGTGCCTTGGACCCAGAGGATGGAATCGGTCCTGAGTTGCACGTACTCAAGACTTCGGTCTTCAAACCGAAAGAGCAATCCGGCACCGCGGAGGATGTCAATCAACGTCCGCAGGAGTGATGGATAGTCCGCCTCGCGGAGTTTCTCGTGCAGACCAGGCCACGTCGCCGGATTGCGCAGGTAGCGGCCGATGATGCTGCGCGGACCAAGACTTGTGCCATGAGACCGTGGCTCATCGTAGGACAGACTGAAGCGAGTCGCCGAGCGAAGATGCTCGTCGTCGTCGAAAGTCCAAGGCTCCTTGAGAGCAGCAATGACACGCCGCTTCAGTTCCTTCTGTCCGGCTTCAGACAAACAGGGGGCGTCCAGGGCCAGCTCCCGACGGAGATGGTCGAGGAATCCGCGTACGGCCTTGTAGCGCTGTTCGGCCGGGCAGCTGACGAGAAGCGGGTGCGCCTGCCACTGCGCATCTTCCTCACACGCCTCGCGCAGGCCCCGGTATTCGATTTTCAGAAGACCGCACTGTTCGAGGTTAGGCTGAATAACCCGCCATCCCCGGCGCAAATCGGTCAGCACGTAGTATTCGACAAGACGCTCCAGGGTCTCGCGGTTGTGGCGCTCCGCAGAATCAGTCCGGCCGACTTCCCTGGCATACTCCTCCTGCGGCAGATTCAAAGCTGCCGTAACCTGTGGCACGATGCTCGCGTGATCAAGAGTGTGGTTTGGGGCAGACTCCAGAGCGCGACAGACCGCGGAACGTATCAATGCAACCTGCACGAAATCGTTGAGGTGGCCGGCCTGCAGGGATGCATCCTGGACGTTATCGGTGAAGCTCAGCAGCTTGCGGGCAGTATCGGCCATTCCGGCCCGCCGCATCCGTGTCAGGGCTGATATGGTCAGTATCGTGGTGGCGGTGCTGCGGCCTTCGCTGCTCAGGCTGGCGAGTTTCTTGAAGTCGTTTTGGTCTCGACCGGTGTAGGCGACGCCGCAGAACAGACAGACGGGAAAAGGACTCGGCATGAACCAGCCCGCCACTGTATCGGGGCTGGACTCTGAAAGCACTGCCCCGTCAGCTCGACAGTTCAGGCGTTTGGGCAGCTTGGCCTTGTGCTCTGACTGGATAGCCCTGCCGTTGCGCGTCGTTCGGAACCAGTAGTCGGGAAGTTGGTCCTCATGCTCCTCACTCCAAATCGGGTTGGCCGGGTCGGAGTCCAGCAAGAAATAACCATCACGCACCGGGTCAGTAGGCAGGCGTCTGGTCGCGTCGGTCGCGCGCGGGAGCAGAGCGTGTTTTTCCTCATCGAAGTCAACCGAGTAGTACTCCTGCCCGCACTCGCGACAGAAGCAAATCGGATAAAGCAGCCGTCCGCGGTCTTTGCCCTGCGCCCGATAGCCAGCATCCGGGGTTATCAGGCGTTTTTCTGGGGTTTCGAGTGTGGCGTAAACTGAGTCGCCCTGTGCGATGAACTGATGCAGCTTGACCGCAAGGAATGGCCCGTTCGTGCCCGGGGCCGCGGCACCGCAGAGCAAAAGAGTCCGTTTCAGTGCCTTGGCCGCGGTATCAATGCCGACCCGACTGGCCTTGGCCAGTCGCTTGGCAGCGGTTTGCAGTGTAACGGGGTGACGCCGACGGAGGACGCCGTCTTCTTCTCGAAGTCCAAGCTCCGCCTCAATCCAGGCGACCAATGGATGCACCGCGAGGTCGCCGTGTTTGGCATCCGGCGCTGGCGGATTAATCACGGCACGGGCAAGGGAGTCCGGATTGACATCGACAGCTGCGGCACACGACCGCTGCAATGTTTCTTCAATAACGTCGTCTGGTTCGAGTGGGACCCCAAAAAGTTTCGAGGCCGACTCGGCTATTGCCCTTCGACGCTCCAGCCGGGTACCTCCGGACGCAAGCGTCGCGCTAGTCCCAATACACCTGAGTGCGGAACGACCAGCTCGTTCGCGCAGACGACGAAGCAGTAACGCCACATCGGCACCTTGCCGGCCCCGGTACGTGTGCAATTCATCGAGCACAACGAACTGGAGGTCGGCCGCGGCTTTGTCGGTGAAGTGGCGCTCCTCAGGACGCGCCAGCATGTACTCCAGCATCACGTAGTTAGTCAGAATGACATCGGGGGGATTGGCCTGGATATCTCTCTTCTCCTGCGACGACTGCTGCCCGGTATAGGTCTTCACGACGATGGCGGGCTTGCCGGTTCCGAATGTTCTGAGCAGGTCGTCGATTGCCGATTGCTGAGAGTTCACGAGCGCGTTCATCGGATAGACGATGATGGCACGAACCCGTGGGCTGGGAACAGGATTCTTGAGAATGAAATCAAAAATCGGAATGAGATAGGCCAGACTCTTGCCAGAACCGGTTCCCGAAGAAAGGACTACATTACGGCCAGAGATGATCCGACGAATGGCGTCTTCCTGATGGCGGTAGAGAGTGAAAGTATTATTGTTGCGGCGGAAGATGCGGTTGCAGGTCGGATGCAGTAACCCCTCCTGGCAGAGGGCTTCAACCGTTTTGCCCGGCTCAAAAGCCGGATTGATCTGAATCAGTGGCTCCGGCCACAGTTTGCCGGTTACCAGTGCTTGCTCGACACATTCCTCGATACGCTGGTCACGAATAGCCAGAAAGCCGCGGACATAGGCGGCGTAGTCTTCTATGATCCCCTGACAGAATCTGAATACGTCGAACGCCACTTGACAGGGTACCTTGGATGCTCGGCTGTTCGTTCACTAATACTGATCACCCCCGTAAAGTCAAGGCTTGTGCTCGGTTGCCGAGCTGACCCTACTGTCCTGGCCGTCGGTCGTCCGACCACTTCCCGCGTCCGGTCGAAGTCGAGCACCATGACCCCAAAAAGCCGCTGCAGACTATTTCCGCAGCGAGGCTTTGGAAAAGACCGCTTCCGGTATCGGGACGTTGAACCGGATCGAATCAATGCGGAATTCGGTCCCGCCGCCGGATTTGAGCGCATCGCGGAAAACCGCCCGGTCTGCCAGCCAGCGTTCGCCGAACTGCCGAACCGATAGCGCGGCCATGGTTTTGAGCAGCCGGCCGCTTTGGGAATAGCGTTCTTCCCGGAGGATGATTGCCCGCTCTTTGTCAACCCAGAGAACCCGTCGCTGGTAGGCAACCTCCGGTGATTTTGCCACCAGCTCCAGTTTCCAGGCCGGTCTGCCAGCGGCGGTGTCGGCGCCGATTGTTCTTGCGGTATAGGTATTGGCCAGTTTCGGGTCTTCCATGATATCTTCGTATGACAGGTCAGACCCGGCGACGGACTGGCGCAGCATGTGGCCGGAGATGAGTATTGTCCGGTCGCTTTCCGGCGAGTAGGTCCAGAGCTGCCGGCCCAGTTTGAGCATCTTGGTGCCGCGGTCACGCTCGGGTGCAAGGTATTCGGTGAAAGCCCGGTCGGTGCCGCTGATCCATGAGATTGTTCGCACCGACCGCACCGCACGCCGGCCGCGGATAATCATTTCGCTGACGATGACTTTGTTTTCCGAACCGATATTGGCGTCAATCCGCTCCAGCAGGGCCTGACCGTCGGGCAGGTCCGTTGCAGCGATCAGGAGACTGATGATAACTGCTGCCGGTATTTTCATCCCGAAAGCTCCTTTGCCAGTGTCGCGGTCTGGCGTCGGTAAACTCCCAGCCCGGAAATTGCCGCACCGAAAAAAGTCGCCAGCAGCCCGGGCAGGAAACCGATGATATAACTTGTCGGCGCAATCCGCGCCCGCAGAACATCGTCCATCACAATCGAGGCATTGCGCATCATTCCGCCGATGTTGATGCCGACTTCCTGCAGCCAGTAGCTGAACGCAAGGCCGACTGCCGTTCCGGTCGCCGAACCGGCCAGCCCGATCAGGAATGCCTCGGCGAGCAGGGTGCCGTAAACCGCCGGCTTGGATTCGCCCAGGGCCAGCCGGATACCGATTTCGCCGTACCGGCGCAGGCTGCCCATCAGTCCGGCATTCCACAGCACTACCGCCATCGCCAGCACAAATACCCCCACAACCAGTGCCGAGGCAACACCCAGCAGGTCGATGGTCGAGCCGAGTCCGCTGGCAGTGCGCAGTGTGTTCATCTCCGGCGCAAACTCGTCGCCGCCGGCGTGAGCGGCGTTGAACCGTGCCGCCAGTGCCGTTGCAGCACGGTCGTCGTAGCCGGTACTGAAAAAGCCCAGAATCTCGTCGGCGGCGTCGTCCATGTCCAGTCCCCGCTGGATAGTGCCGATGTCGGCCAGCAGCGCGCCCCGGTCAAGCGCGCTGACCCCAAACCGCACCGTGCCGGATAGTGTCAGATTGACGACTGCCAGCGAACCGTTCATCGTTGACGAAACCAGCGTCAGCCGGTCACCGGGCTCGACTCCGAGCCGCCGGGCGAAGTCGTCGGCAAGCAGCACTTCACCCGGTGCCGCCGGCAGTGCACCCCGTGCCAGCGAACGTTTCAGCTTGAGAATTGTCCACTCCGGGCTTTCCGACCCGAGGTCAACCGCGATGCCGGCTGCCGGTGCCTGCACCCGGGTGTTGCCGCTGGCGTCCGGGACGTCAATCAGGCCACCGAACCGGATTCGCGGCGTCCAGGTGACTTCCGGCCACTCTCGGCGGAGTTCAGACATCAGCGCCGTGACTTCGAGCAGCGCCAGCTCGTTGGCGGCGCCGATACCTTCTGCCGCCGCGGCCCTGGTGGTCAAGCGCAGGTGACCACTGACAAACCCGGCTGTGGTCTGCAGGATGCTGTCTTTTGCCCCGCGCATGTAGGCATCCATCACGACCGACAACGTAACGCCAACGGCGACGGTTAGAAAGGGAAACAGACTGCGACTGCGGTCGCGCAGCAGGCCCTTGGCCAGAAAGCCTAACACGCTTCTCCTCCGCAACCGCCCCAAGCTGTTCTTTGCGGTCGTCCGCCAGTCGCCTGCGCGCTCATGTCATCCTCCCGGCCAGGGCATCGGTGGGCTTGAGCCGGGCAATCCGGCGCGTCGGCAGCCAGGCGACGAATGTCGTCACTGCAAAAACCAGCAGTGTCGTGCCCAGTATCAAGCCGAGGGTGAACGTTGGGTAGAGCTTTTCGCCCAGCGAGAATCCCCACGAGTCACCGCCCGGGATCGCAAAGCCGTATCGGCCGAGATACCAGAACAGCGGCGCCCCGTAACACAGCCCCAACAGTGAAGCAAGAATGCTGTGCAGTGCCCCTTCAAGTGTAAACAGTGCAATCACCTGCGGTTTGGTCATGCCGAGCGCAACCAGCATGCCGATTTCCCGGCGCCGGCGGAAAATGCTCAGCACCTGCGTATCGAATATCGCCAGCATCGCCAGCAGAAACAGCACGACAAACATGACTGTCTGCCCGACGCTCTTGGACCGCACCATTGCCCGCAGGTCGGCGAGCAGAAACTCCCGGCTGCGGAAAATCCAGCCCGGCACCGGCGGTGGACGGCGCAGTTTCCGGTCAACGGTCACCAGCGTCGCCTCACCACTCATGCCGGTCAACTGCTGCAGCCGATCAAGCGGCAGCCAGACCTGACCGTTGTCAACCGTGCTGACACTGGTGTTGAATACTGCCGCAACCCGCGCGTCACGGGCGTCGAAGGCACCGCGGGCATCACGCCACTGCACCGTGACGATATCGCCGGCTGCCAGCCGTGCTGAGTGCGCCAGCCGAGCACCAATCAGCATCGGCAGTTCCTCATCCGTGCCGGCCAGCACCGCGGTCGGCAGTTCAACCACCTGCTGGTCAGGATTGATACCCTTGATCAGCACCGGCTTGAGCCGTCCCGCCGGATAGATGCTGCCCTGAATCACCAGTATCGCGGCGGCGCGCCGGGTCTGAACCAGTGCCTGCAGCTCCGGCGGCAGCGGCGCGTGGGCAGAATCCAGTGTCAGCGGATCATAAGGGTCGTAGTGTTGTTGCCAGTACTGACCACCGCCGAATTCCCACGCCGTCGAGGCGTCTTCAGCCTGCCGATTGGCGCCCTGCAGCATACCCTGACCAAAAATGATCGCGACAAAGGCAAACGAGAGTGCCAGCGCATTGAGCCAGGTCCTTACCCCCGCCCCGCGCAGGTTGCGTACGGCCAGCCGCAGAATCGTCATCGTCCACTCCCGACCGGAGTCTGCTCCCGGTCCTCGGCCACCGCGCCGTCGAACAAGGTTATCCGCCGTCGCAGGTAACCGATGACCTTCTCGTCGTGGGTCGAGAAAAGAAACGTTGTGCCCAGATCACGGTTCAGGTTGACCAGTGTCTGCAATATTTTGTGCGAGTTCTCGGCATCGAGATTGGCGGTCGGCTCGTCGGCAAGCACGATTTCCGGCCGTTTGACCATCGCCCGGGCAATCGCCACCCGCTGGCTTTCGCCGCCGGAAAGCTGGGCCGGCCGTGAGTCAGCCCGGTCGGCCAGGCCGACCCAGGCCAGTGCGTCGACAACCCGCCGGCGCCGCTCGGCTGGCCCCAGACCCAGCAGCAGCAGTGGAAATTCGACGTTCTCATAGGCCGTGTACACCGGCAGCAGGTTGAAGGTCTGAAAGATGAACCCGATCCGGCGGCTGCGCAGGGCCGCCGCCTGACGGGGCGAAAGTGTTTCCACCCGTTCGCCCAAAACGGTGACACTCCCTGAGGTCGGCGTGTCGAGCGTGCCGATGATGTTCAGCAGCGTCGTCTTGCCCGAACCGGAAGGTCCGACCAGCCCGGCGAACTCACCGCGCCGAAACTCCAGGCTGACGTTCTTCAGCGCCGTCAGCGTGCTGCGGCCCATCGGATAGGTCTTGACCAGATTTTCGGTCCTGATGACAACGCTGTCGTTATGGTTCATGCTTTTCCACCTTCAGTGATTGAACACTGCGCTCAGTCGCAATCCTCTGCCCGGAGACTGGCTGCCGGTCGTACCGGGCAGCCTTGCCTCGTTCGGGCCCCAGAACCCGGCAATCTGAAATGCCCAGCGGTCTAGACTGTGCTGCCAGGCAGCAAAAAGCTGCACCTTGCGGCTTGACCAGTCGTACAGCAGTATCCCGCTCAGCCGGTCCAGCAGCCCGACGTTATATCCGAACATCATACCACTGACGTCAATGGCTGTCGCCCCGGAATCGGCCAGCAGCCCGGCAGTGCGCGCCACCGACAGGTGTTCAGCAGTCAGCGTCAGACCACTACCGATGGCCAGCGTGTAGTCCGCCCCCAGTACCGCTGCCCGCTGCCAGGGTTGTGGCAGCAGGTCAGTCCACTCGTGCAGCAACACTGCCTCGGCCCAGAGGCCGATACCAAGGTCGAGTTTTGCGTCGATGCCGAGCCGGTCTTCGGGAACGCGGCCACCGAGTGAGTCAAGCGCGGTGCGGTGGTGGAAGCTGAGCGCGGCTTCGCCGCGCGGGACCGGCAACTGCAGCCTTCCGCCCGCTTCGGGAATCCAGCGCGCGCCTTCAAGCGCCTGCCACGGCCGCAACCCGGTGTTGCCCAGCAGGCCCCACGCCCAGAGATTCGCGTTATCGGCAAACCAGTAACGGCCGAGTGCAGCCCAGACCCCGCCGGTTGCGCCAGTCGGGTCGCGCGGGTCGAGGCGGTCAAACCACTGCAACGGACGCAACAGCAGGGCCGAACCAAAGGCGAGTTTCTGAAGCCCGACCCGGGTTTCGAACCGCTGCGCGCCAAGCCGAATCCAGGCGCGGTAGGGCGCAAGGTCGGCCGAAAGTTCGGGCTTGTCCCGGCGCGCTTCGGCGTTGAGCCGGGCGTCGAGCGAAGCTTCGAAGTCGAGCGAAAGCGCCGGGCCGATGGGCTGAGCAAAGGTCAGTGCGGGGATGTAGCGCAGTTCCGCGTCGGCTGCGAGGACAGAGTCGCGGCGCGCGGTGAGGCGGGCTGATGCCTGGCCGGAGAAGCGGGCCTCAAGCCCCGGGCAGAGCGTTACCGCCCCGACGAGCACGCCGGCAACAAGGCTGGGCCGCATCATACCTGCATTGTAGCGGCCTTGCCGTACCGGGGCAATCGCGCCATGTCAAGTCCTGGCCGGCAGCAGAATTGACACCCGTCCGTGCGAGAATAAGATTGGCCGATGGGACGAACTCCAGTCCGCTCAACCAACACCCCGACGGCGGTTTTGAAAGCAATCGCCGACGGCAGGTTTGAGCGGCTTTACATCCTGGCTGGACCCGACCGTCCGCTTGCCGACGAAATCATTGCCGCCCTGCGCTCGGCACTGATTACTCCGGGTTTTGAGGCCTTCGATCTTGAGTCCGCCCATGGCGACGAAGCGTCGGTTGCCCAGCTACTTGAACATGCCCCCCAAGCGCCGATCGTCTCTCAGCGGCGACTGACCGTGCTGCGTGATGCTGAACGACTGCGTGATGCCGATTTTCGCCTGCTCTGCACTGGTCTGGCCGGTTTGCGCGACGGCAATACCTTTGTCGTCACGCTCAATCCCGAGAAGTCCCAGCGCAAGGCGATAAACGATGCCGGCTTGACGCAATGGGTCGTGGAGCTGTCCCAGCCTGGCAGCGAAGCCCTGCCCGCCCTGCTCGAGCGCTGGGCCGCAGCACAACGACTCCGGCTGCGCCCTGAGGCCGCCCAGCTGCTGTTGGAGATTGCGGGCGATGATACCGCCACCTTGCGCAGCGAACTGGAGAAGTTTGCTCTTGCTTTGGGGCCGGATGCCGAGTTGACCACCGCCGAAATCCAGCGTCTCGCCGGCCGCTCCCGCCAGTTTCAGATTCGCAATTTCATCACCCGGCTGATGACCGGCGATACCGCTGGTGCGCTGATTGAATTGGAAAACCTCGCTCGCACCGGTGAATCGCCGATTGCGGTACTTTCGTGGCTGGAAGGCAGTTTTTTTGAACTGGAGCGGTTGCTCGCCGGCCTGATTCCGGAACGGGCAGCGTGGCGGACCCGCCAGTTCGCCGACCGGTGGCGCACCGATCCAGCCACCGTCCGGCGCTCACTCCTGCGGCTTTACGACATTCACCGTTTGGCCGTGAGTACTCGTCGTGATGTCTGGACGCTGCTGGCCCAGTTTACAGTCTGCACTGCCTGCCGCCAGCCCGAAGAGTGCAGCCTGTTTTCACAGCCGGCGCGGCCCGATTTCTGTCTCCGGCGGATGCAGCGCCGAGCCGCCGCCAAACACAAATTGTCAACGAGGAGCACTTCGTGAGCACTGAGAATCAGCAAACCCCGAGATCCGACCTGCACCGCGGCCCGGCCGCACCGGCTTGGCCGGCGCAGGAAATTGAGGCCCGCTGGCAGGCATGGTGGGACGAACACGGTACATTCCGCACCAAAGCCGACCCGCAGCGCAAGTTCTACGTGCTGGTGATGTTTTTCTACCCGTCGGGCGACGTGCACATGGGACACTGCCGCAACTACGTCATTGGCGACGTGCTGTGCCGGTTCCGCCGGATGCAGGGCTACGACGTGCTGCATCCATTCGGCTGGGATGCGTTCGGCCTGCCAGCCGAGAACGCCGCCATCGCCCACGGCAATCACCCGAGCTACTGGACATTCGAGTCGATCAACACCGCGCGGCGCAGCCTGAAGCTGCTGGGTATCGGTTACGACTGGGACCGCGAAGTCACTACCTGTCTGCCCGAGTACTACCGCTGGAACCAGTGGCTGTTCATCAAGTTCTACGAGCGCGGGCTGGCCTACCGCAAAGAAGCGTCGGTAAACTGGTGTCCGTCGTGCCAGACGGTACTGGCCAACGAACAGGTCAACGATGGGCTCTGCTACCGCTGTCGTACCGCGGTCACCCGCCGTCGGCTGACCCAGTGGTTTCTGCGCATCACCCACTACGCTCAACAGCTTCACGACGGCATCGCCGAGCTCTCGGGCTGGCCCGAACCGGTGCGGGTGATGCAGTACAACTGGCTCGGGCGCTCTGAAGGGATCGAAGTTGACTTCACGCTTGAAGGCAGCGGCGAACGGCTGCCAATTTTCACCACCCGGCCGGACACGCTCTGGGGCGTGACTTTTATGGCGCTCGCTCCGGACTCGGCACTGGCCGAAAGAATCGCCGAAGGCACCGACCGCGAAAACGAAGTGCGCGAATTCTGCCGGCGGGTAGTCATGCGACCGGAAATCGAGCGGGTCGCGGCTGGTGCGGAAAAGGAAGGCATTTTCACCGGCCGCTACTGCATCAATCCGGTCAACGGTGAACGGGTGCCGATCTACATCGCCGACTTCGTGCTTGGTTCCTACGGCACCGGCATGATCATGGCCGTTCCGGCACACGATCAGCGTGACTTTGAATTCGCCCGCAAGTACGGCATTCCCCTCCGGCCGGTAATTCAGCCACCCTCCGGTCCCCGGCTTGTCGCTGACGAAATGACCGCTGCCTATACCGAAGTCGGACTGATGACCGATTCCGGCCCGTTCAGCGGCCTGCGCTCCGACGAGGGAATCCAGCGGGTCAGCGACTGGCTGGTTGAGAAAGGAATCGGCCGCCGGGTGGTCAACTGGCGCCTGAAAGACTGGCTGGTTTCCCGGCAACGCTACTGGGGAACGCCGATACCGATGGTGCACTGCCCGCACTGCGGCGTAATGCCAGTGCCGCTCGACCAGCTGCCGGTGCTGCTGCCGGAGAATGTCAAAGACTACAAACCGAAGGGAAAATCGGTGCTGGAAGGCGTCGAGGAGTTCATCAATACGACCTGTCCGAAGTGCGGTGGCCCGGCCCGCCGCGATCCGGACACAATGGACACCTTCGTCGACTCGTCTTGGTACTACCTGCGCTACACCGACCCGCACAATGACCAGCTGCCTTTTGCACCAGCCGAAGCCGCAAAGTGGCTGCCGATCGACGAGTACATTGGCGGGATTGAACACGCCACCGGCCATCTGATTTTCTTCCGTTTCTTTCACCGGGCACTGAAAGACCTTGGAATGGTAAGTGATCCCGAGCCCTGCCGGCGGCTGCACACCCAGGGCATGGTCAGTCTCAACGGCGTCACGATGTCATCTTCCAAACGGGTCGGGATTTGGGTCGGCGAATTCGTCCGTTCCCATGGTGCCGACATTGCCCGACTGGCCGTACTCTTCGCCGCCCCGCCGGAAAAACCAATGGACTGGACCGATGATCTTGTCACCGGCGTATCGCGCTTCCTCAGTCGGGTCTGGCGCCTGTTTGAAGACAATCCCGGTGTGGTGTCCTTCACCAAACCCGACACCACCCGACTCTCCCCGCCGGAAAAGGACCTCTACATCCGGCTCAATCAGACGATCAAACGCACAATTGCCGACTGCGAAGGGTTTCAGTTCAATACCGCACTTGCCGCCCAGATGGAACTGCTGAATGCATTGAGTACTTTCCCGGACCGCAGTTCACCGGTTTTCGGTTTTGCGCTTGGCCGGTTGATCTTCCTGCTTGCCCCGTTCGCACCCCACATCACGGAAGAGCTGTGGCACCGCGCCTGCCCTGATGCCGGCTCACTGTTCGATCAACCCTTTCCTGAGGTTGATGACCAGTTTCTCTGCTACGATTCGGTCGAGCTGGCGATTCAGGTCGATGGTCGTCTGCGCGACCGGCTCACCGTACCACGCGGCACCCCTGAAACAACCGTCAAAGAACAGGCTCTCGCCCGGCCGGCAGTGGCAGCTCAGCTTGCCGGCCGCCGGGTTGCTCGAGTCGTCTTTGTTCCTGACCGGCTGGTCAATATCGTTACTGAGAGGAAATCATGAGGGCAATCTTCCTTTCGACCCTGGTGATAATCGGTGGCCTGCTCGGCTGGCTGATCAACGATTTTGTCCAGCACCGCCGTCGTCAGGTCGAGTTCCTCGACTTCACAGTCGGCCGCGACGCCATCGCCGCCTATGCTGCCCGCGCCGACTCGCTCCGAGCCCGGGCCGATTCGCTCCGCACCAAACTTGAGTCCACCGGCCGCCTGCGCCGGCGCTCGGTCCGGGCACATCTCGACCTGCTTGAGGATGAAATCCGTTCACTCGACCTGACAATTGAAAAGTGGCGCAAGTCCAAGCGCACCCGCTCTGAAGTTGACCTGCACCGACAGGTCGTTCTCCTCTATGGCGAAGCCTCGGCTGCGGCCCGGGCCCTGGCCGCAGATACGCTGCCCGAGGAATCACCTTGAAAATCGTCGGCTGGCTGGTTGGTATCGTTGCGCTTGTCACGATCGGTTGGCTGATTCGTGATTTCCTCATCCGGGGCCGGTCCCGACCCCAATCGAACCTGATTGCTCCGGCTGAATCACTGGCCGCGTTTCGTGAACGGGCCGGTGCACTGCGGCAACAGTCCCGGCTGTTGCGGGCGAGACTCAGCCAGTCAAAACTGTGGGAGCGACCGGCGATTCAGGCACGCATCGTCGAACTCGACCGACAGATTACCGAACTTGATTCGGCAATCATCCGCTGGCAGGCCGCCCTTGGGGCAAAAGAAGGCCCCGATATTTATCGCCAGTGTGTCGAACTCTATGGTACCGCCTCGGGTTTCTGCCGTGCCTTGGCACTGGATACACTTCCTGAACCACGCTGAAAAACGGGCTGATGGACCGCGTTCTTGTACTTGACTTCGGCTCACAATACAACCAGCTCATCGCCCGGCGGGTGCGCGAGCTCAAGGTCTATTCCCAGATCGTCGCCCATGACATCAGCGCCGAGGAGATACGGCAGCGTACCCCCCAGGCCCTGATACTGTCGGGAGGGCCGGCGAGCGTGCTTTCACCCGGTGCACCGATGCCCGACCCGAACATATTGCAGCTCGGCATCCCGGTGTTAGGTATCTGCTACGGGATGCAGGCCATCGCGCGCCTGCTTGGCGGCCGGGTCGCGGCGGGTAGGCGCCGCGAGTACGGTCGTGCCCAGCTGCGGGTCGGCGGATCACGACTGCTGGCAGGACTGCCGAAAACGACCCAGGTCTGGATGAGCCACGGCGACCACGTGGCGCGGCTCCCGCGCGGGTTTGTGTCGGTCGGCCGGACCGCCGGGATAGCCAACGCGGTAATGGCCGACGAGGACCGGTTGATATACGGCGTGCAGTTCCACCCTGAGGTCGAGCACACGCCCGAGGGGCGAAGGATTCTGGCCAATTTTGTGCTCGGCATCGCCGGAGCCAGGCCGACCTGGACGATGCAGAACTTCATCCGCGAGAAGGTTGAAGAGGTGCGAAGCCGCGTCGGCAGTGCGCGGGTGATATGCGCGGTGTCAGGCGGGGTGGATTCGTCGGTGATGGCGACGCTGCTGGCCCGGGCCGTCGGCAAGCGACTGGTCGCGGTTTTTGTAGACAACGGGCTGTTGCGCCACGACGAGGCCGAAATCGTACGCCGGGCCCTGGGTCGAAGGCTGACGCTCAGGACGATTGACGCGCGCCGGCGGTTTCTTTCGCGTCTGGCCGGGGTCGCCGACCCCGAACGCAAGCGCCGCATAATCGGCCGCGAGTTCATCAGAGTCTTCGAGGAACAGGCGCGGCGGGCGGGCCGGGTGAAGTTCCTCGCGCAGGGAACACTCTATCCCGACCTCATCGAGTCGCGCTCGGCGTTCGGCGGGCCGTCCGCGACCATCAAGACCCACCACAATGTCGGTGGCCTGCCCAGGCGGATGAAGCTTGAGCTCATCGAGCCGCTGCGCGAGCTGTTCAAGGACGAGGTGCGCGAACTGGGGCGCGCGCTCGGCCTGCCCGGCAGCCTCATCGGCCGGCATCCCTTCCCGGGGCCGGGCCTGGCCGTGCGCATCCTCGGGCCGGTAACCGAACAGCGGCTGCGCCTGCTGCGCGCGGCCGACCATATCTTCACGAGCGAGCTGCGCCGCGCCGGGCTCTACGACAGCGTCTGGCAGGCGCTGGCCGTGCTGCTGCCGGTGCGCTCGGTCGGAGTGATGGGCGACGAGCGGACATATGAGAATGCGGTGGTGCTGCGGGCCGTGACCTCGACCGACGCGATGACCGCGGACTGGGCGCGCCTGCCCGACGACTTCCTCGCGCGCTGCTCGAACCGCATCATCAACGAGGTGCGCGGCATCAACCGGGTCGTGTACGACATATCGTCCAAGCCGCCCGCGACCATCGAGTGGGAGTGAGGCTGAATCTCGCATTGCGAATGTCGATTGTCGAATGACAGGCGCATCTCCAGACCGGAAAAGGCGTCCAAGACTGTTCGGGTCCGGAAGGGGCGAGGGTGTATTGCAGACCGAAACACGGAGGAGTGAAATGAAATCGATTCTTGTTCTACTGACTGGCCTGATTTTCGCGGCACCTGCGGCCGCTTCGCTCATCAACAAGCCCGAGCACCCCTACGAGATACGGGGCGTGGCCGAGGTCGGCTGGTTCGGCTGGCTCAAGAACGACATCCGGTTCGGCGCGGGCGCGCGCGGGACCGAGTTCGACTATGTGCGTGAAGGCCGGCAGAACATCCTGTTCCCGTTCCAGCGGCTGTCGCTGGAGATGCATCTCAAGCCGCGGCACACCTTCGTGTTTCTGTACCAGCCGCTCGACGCCCGCAGCCAGGCCACCCTGCAGAACGAGCTGTTGCTCGATTCCACGGTTTTCCCGGCCGGCACGCCGATGAGCCTGCGCTACGGGTTTGACTTCTACCGCGCGAGCTGGCTGTACGACTTCCAGCGCGCCCCGGACCGCGAGCTTTCGGCCGGACTGTCGCTGCAGATTCGCGACGCGGTCATAGCTTTCACCGCGGTGGACGGCTCGGCGCAGCGGGTGTACACCGACGTCGGCCTGGTGCCGGCGGTCAAGGTCCGCGCCCGCTTTCCCCTGAATCGGTTGATGTGGCTCGGGGCCGAGGTCGACGGCATCTATGCCCAGGGCAAGGTCGTCACCGGCAGCACCAATGTCGAGAGCAGTTTCAAGGGCGCGATTCTCGACGCCTCGCTGCGCTACGGGTTCAGGGTCAACGAATCGATCGACGCTTTCCTGAACGCGCGCTACCTCGGCGGCGGGGCCGAGGGCGGGCAGATTGACCCGGAGAACCCCAACGCCGACGGCTACACGAGCAACTGGCTCGGCGCGGTGTCGCTGTCGGCCGGGTTCGGCATCAAGTAACCGTCGCTCGGAGGACTGCGAAGGCCGGCCAATGTCCAGCCTTCGTTATTCCTCCGTTACAGCTTCAGCGCACGATCAGCTTGACCTCGGCCGGGCCGCGCTCGGTGTCGGCCCGGACCAGATACACGCCGGACGCAAGACCGCGCAGGTCAAGGACGAGCGTCCCGGCGGCGCCGCCGTCGAGCGGCCGTGTGAGGATAGCGCGGCCAGCAGCATCATAGACCGCGACCGCGCGCGCGCCGGGCGGCAGGCTGACCGCCGCGCGGGCGCGGGCCGGGTTGGGGGTGACCCGCAGGCCAGTGCCCGGTGCGGGCAAGGGCCGCGCGGCAAATCCGCCCGGGCTCGCCGATGAGAGTATCGTGGCGTGGCCGCCGCAGGCCCAGAGTGGGCCGCCGGGTTGCCGGGCAAGGCTCAGAATCCAGCCGCGCGGCGACGGCGAAACGTATTCCTGCTGCCAGGTCGCGCCGCCGTCGGTGGTACGGTAGATGTAGCCGCGGCCGTCCTCGCCCGGCTGGGACCCGGCCGGGTTGCCGACTGCGGCCCAGCCGACCAGCGTGTCCTCAAACAGGATGTCCTCGAAGTAGAAATGCGGCAGAGTGCTTATCGCCTGCCAGGTCGCGCCGCCGTCGGTGGTGCGCTGGACCGAACCGCCGTAGGCGCCGAGCCAGCCGCGCCGGTTATCGAGGAAACAGATTGCCGAGCCCTGGGCCGGCAGGGCCGGGGTTTGAGCGGTCCAGGTCTGGCCTCCGTCAGTGGTGTGGCGAATGAAGCCATTGCCGCCGCCATAGCCGCCCGCGGCCCAGCCTTCGGTCGAGCTCGCGAAGTGGACGACCTCGCAGTACTGGGTGACGCCGAGGTTTTGCGCGGTCCAGGTGACGCCGCCGTCCGTGGTGGCGCGCATCGTGCCGTTGGAACCGCAGGCCCAGCCCGAGTCGGGCGTGGCGAAGTGGAAGTAGCCGACCCAGGCGGTGGTGCCGATGCTGTGGCTGGTCCAGTTCTGGCCGCCGTTCGTGGTGCGGTGGATGCGCGCGGAGTTGCCTTCCTGCAGCATCCAGCCGCGCTGGGAGTCGATGAACTGCACCTGGACACCGCCGGGCGCGGTGCTGGGGCTCCAGTTCAGGCCGCCGTCCGTGGTCTTGAGCGCGTAGCCGCCGCCCGCGCTCGAGCCGGTCACGACCCAGCCGGTGCCGGGTTCGGACCACGCAACCGAACCCCAGAGCGGGGCATAAAGCTGCCAGCGCGGGTTGGCGCCGTTATTCTCGGAGCAGAGCACCTGGGAGCGCCCCTGCGCCACCCAGACGCGCGAGCCGCGGTACTGGCAGCCCGAGCCGTAGTCGTAGGTCGGCAGGTTGTAAGGGGTCCAGGTGACGCCGCCGTCGGTGGTGACGACGACGCGGGCGGTGGCCGGGCTGAGGACCTGCGTGGCGAGGACGGCGACGCGTAGCGTATCGGGCGCGTCCAGCGCGTAGTTGTAGTGCAGTCCGGTCTGGCCCTGGATTGTCCAGTTCGCGCCGCCGTCGGTGGTGTGCAGGATCGAGCCGGCCGGGGTGCGGTAGATGCTTGATGTCGAGGCCCAGCCCTTGCGCGGCGTGGGGAAGCAGATCGATGAGACCGGGCCGGCGCCCGCGGGCAGGTTGTGGCCCTGCTCGGCCCAGGTCGCGCCGCCGTCGGTGGTGTGATATATGACCGGGTCGATACGCGAGTTCTGGCCGACAATCCAGCCCCTGAGCGAGTCGGCAAACCAGATGTCTTCGGCCGAGTAGCAGTCCGCGCCGAAGGAGATGTCCTGCCAGCTCGCGCCGCCATTGGTGGTCTTGAGCAGCAGCCAGCTCGCGCCGTCGTTCCAGCCGCCGGTTATCCAGCCCAGGGTCGGCGAGACGAAGTGGACGCGGCCGAGCTTGCGGCCGGAAGGGCTGGTCTGGCGCTGCCAGGTCACGCCGCCGTCGGTCGTGCGAATGATGTAGCCGCCGTCCCCGACCACCCAGCCGGAGTCGGCCGAAACGAAGAATACGCCGCCCAGCGAGACCGAAGTCGGGTTCGGGAAAGCGACTTCGGACCAGGTCGCGCCGCCGTCGGTAGTCCGGAAGATCGCGCTGCGTACTTCACCACCGGCACCGTCCGACCCGACAAGCCAGCCGTACTGCCCATCGCGCAGAAAACAGAGGTCGTTGGCGCTGACCGCGGGCAGAGTCAGCCTCGTTTCCCAGTCAACAGGCTGAGCTGAAAGTACAACTGAACACAGCAGAACTCCAAACAAACGATACACCCAAACCTCCTGGCTGTTAATCACTCAGCAGACAATCCTTGTCCGATACCGCCAAAGTGCAAGATCGCGATTCAGCTGTCAATACAGAACCACCCGGCACTATGTCAACTGTAGCAGCGAATGACTGTTGCGGTCAATTGCAGGTCAAGGTCAAGTCTGATGCTGAACAGGTGTGAAGTGAAGTTCCCTGCCCCTTCGAGCGACGAGACAGAACAGCTGGTCCGCGGTGACGGCAGCAACCGCTTCCTCCACCGCCATGTGGTCGGCCCGGATAAACAGGCGTCCGTCGCATCGGATGATCCGTCGCAATTCCCGAACCAGCGCTGTCCGGTCATCGATTTCGTGCAGAGCATCAATCAGCAGCACCATATCGGCAATGCAATCGGGCAGATGGCTGTCATAGCCAGCAGCCAGCACCGCCGTGACATTATCCAAGCCGTCACGCCGAGCGGCATCATGTACCATTGCCACAGCCCGGGGGTGAATATCCACCGCGAACACCCTGCCTGTCGGGCCAACCCGACGTCCGATTTCGCTGCTGAACCGGGCCGGCCCGCAGGCATAATCAACTACCGTCATTCCAGGTTTGATACTGAGCCGGTCAAGCAGACGTAGCGGGTTCTGAAAGAAACTGACGATACGGTACGACCGGACCATCATCAGGAATGACCAGTCCGGCATTGGTTGCAAACCACGGTGCTCTTCGCCGCCGTCCATCCGAGTCAGCATAACTGTCAAAATCCGCCCGGTCAACCGGCGTTACTATTGCGACTGAAACTGGTACAGGCTGTCACCCAGCAGAACCGCAGCAATACGTCCGCTGAGCTCCCGGCCCAGAAAAGGCGAATTCCTTGAACGAGAAACGGGAGCGGTGTACCGCCATCTGGCCTGAAGGTCCAGAATCGCCAGCTCCGACGGCCGGCCCGGCTCAAACAGCGGCAGCGTTTGACCAATAATCGCTGCCGGACGGACGGTTAGCTGGGCGATGAATTCCGCCAGACTCTCCACCCCGCTCAGCACCAGTGTCTCATAGCCGATACTGAACGCCGTTTCCAATCCAATCATTCCTGGCGGCGCCGCGTCCCACTCGCTATCCTTTTCTCCCTGAAGGTGTGGGGCGTGATCAGTTGCGATGCAGTCAATCGTACCATCGGCCAGGGCGGCAATCAGTGCCCGCCGGTCCGCCTCTTCGCGCAACGGCGGGTTGACCTTGCAGTTAGTATCAAATCCGTTGATAGCCGCTTCGGTCAAGGCGAGATAATGGGGACAGGTTTCGGCTGTGACGGCAACGCCACGTTGTTTTGCCCAGCGGATGACTTCAACCGTCAAGCGGGATGAAACGTGGGCAATGTGGACCCGTCCAGCCGTAGCCTCAGCCAGCATGATGTCGCGTGCCGCCTGGGCTGACTCGGCACAAGCTGGCATTGCTTTCAGACCCAACTGGTTCGCGATTCGCCCCTCGTTTGCCAGCCCTTCGGTGAGTTCCCGCAACTCGCAATGTGATATCACCGGCAGGTCAAACGCTTTGCAGTACTCCAGACAGCGGCGCATCACCATCGGATCGGCAACGGGGTCGCCATCGTCGGAAACGGCGACCGCTCCTGCCGCCGCCATCGCACCGATTTCGGCCAGCTCGCGCCCGGCCCGGCCGCGTGTACAGCAACCGACAGGAAAAACCCGGGCGAAATCGGCCGTCCGGGCCAGCTCAATCTGCATTCTCACCGCCGCTTCGTTGTCAACCGGCGGCTCGGTGTTGGGCATCGCGCAAACCCGCGTAAAACCCCCGGCCAGTGCCGCGCGGGTACCGGTTGCAACTGTTTCTTCATCCTCACGGCCCGGCTCACGCAGGTGACAATGCAAATCAACAAATCCAGGCGCAATGTGATAACCAGAACAATCGAGCCGTTCGGCGCCGGCAGCCTTCAAGTGGAGTCCGACCGCTACGATGTGGCCATGCTCGACAAGAACGTCGGCCCGCACCACTCGATTGCGCAGGACATCAATGACTGTACCGCCCGCCAGCAGCAGTCGTCCCGCTGCCACCCGCTCAATCACCCCGCTGCCTCCGTGGTTTCTCCTCCCGAAAGCAGGAAAATCACCGCCATTCGCACCGCCACACCGTTGGTCACCTGATCCAGAATCAAAGAACGTTCAAACCCGCTGACTGCGTAATCCATTTCGACACCCCAGTTGACCGGACCGGGATGAATCACCACGACTTCAGGCCGCAACCGGCTCAGACGCTGCTCGGTCAAACCCCAGAACGCCCGATACTCACGCACCCCCGGGAAACTTGCCGCACCAATACGCTCCTGCTGAACCCTGAGCATGTTGACGACGTCAACTTCATACAGTACGCGGTCCAGCCGGTAAAACACCTCGCAGCCAAGTTCCTCACACCATCGCGGCACCAGTGTCGGCGGCCCGCACACGGCAACGCGCGCGCCCAGCTTGTTGAAAGCCAGAATATTGGAACGGGCAACGCGCGAATGGGCAATATCTCCGACCACAAGCACCCGCTTGTCTTCCAGGGTCCCGAGTCGCTCCCGCAGGGTAAAACTGTCGAGTAGCGCCTGGGTCGGATGCTCGTGGGCCCCGTCACCGGCATTGATCACAAATCCCCGGCAATGCCGGGCAAGGAAATGCGCCGCACCAGGCGATGAATGCCGGACAACGATGCCATCTACCCGCATCGCTTCGATATTGCGTGCTGTATCAAGCAGACTCTCGCCCTTGACAACCGATGACGATGCCCGGGAGAAGTTGATACACTGAGCTGATAACCGTGCCGCAGCAAGTTGAAAACTGGTCGCGGTCCGGGTCGAAGCCTCGAAAAATAGGTTGCAGATGGTCCGACCGCGCAATGCCGGAATGACCGGAATCGGCCGCTCCAGCACCGAACGGAACACCCGGGCCTGATCCAGTATCCTTAGAATGTCGCGCCGGGAGAGCTCTTCAATCCCCAGCAGATGCCGCAAACGACTCATCGCCGCCGCCGGGCAGCCGACGCCCCGCGTCTCACTACAATGCCATCCTGACCATCGGTTTCTTTCAAAAGGACATCGACGATATCAGTTGCTCCGGCGGCAATACGCCGGCCGCAGAAGTCAGGCTGTATCGGCAGTTCCCGACCGCCACGATCAACCAGCACCGCCAGCTGAACCGAACGCGGCCGGCCGAAATCGAGGATCTCGCTCAGTGCCGCCCGAACTGTCCGGGCGGTGAACAGAACATCATCCACCAGTATCAGCGTGCAGCCGTCAACGCCGAAGCCAAGCTCGGAACCGCGCACAATTGGCGTCTCGGCCACAAGCCGCAGGTCATCCCGGTACAAAGTGATGTCCACTGCCCCGACCGGTGCTGCGTGTGTCCGCCATTGATTGCAGATTGCGGCCAGACGTTCTGCCAGCGGCACACCCCGGCGTTTGATGCCAACAAAGGCCAGATTGTCAATTGCGCTGTTCCGCCGGTGTATCTGAACCGCCAGTCGCCGAATCATGCGGCCGACGGCTGCTTCGTCGGCTACGGTATCGAGGCAGTTCGTTCCCTTCGTACCAGCCCTTTTCGGCATCGCCCCGCCCCCCGGTTTCTTTCGCGTATCAGCTCCGGCGCGGCTACTTGAGCAGCAGTCCAAGCGGTATCAAACCGCAGTATCCGACCACCAACAACAACGGCGCCAGCGTGATTGAACCCTGAGACAGCGAGATGAACCCGGCAACAATCGTCGCCAGGCCGATTGCGAGTACGATGTAGTTCTTTCTGCCCAGAGCAATCTGGGGTCGCTCCGGTTTCCGGGCCGGTTTTGGCTGTGACTGTGGTTTGGCTGGCTTTCGGTCAGCTTTCATTCGCTAGATTCTCCTCGCGGCCAATGCTATCGGTTGCAGTGCCGGTGTCAAGGTCACACTCCTGACTTGTGCTCTTCGCGGTTCGCAGACCGAAGCTCTCTTTGCTGTTCAACAACCGGGTTGTCGTCCAACCGCAGCCGGTCATCAGCGGGCGGCGCAAATTGTCTTTGCAGCCAGTCAACGATGGCACTGTCATCTTCGGGCAGTAACAGATGGACGCCACGGAAGTTATCAAGCCAGCTCGGCTGGGAAAATGGCGACAGTACGATGCCGCCCGAGGTTCGCAGCCAGCGCCGGAACTGACTCCACTGATACTCGGCCTTGAACAGACGCTTGTCCACTGTCAGCCCACGCTGGTGAAAAGTAAATGTTACCGGGAGAAAGTAACTGTTCAGCGCCAGCAATAGCACGATTGCGCCGACCAGCGCCAGCACCGGCTCGAAAAACACCACCACAAAGCCGAGAAAAGACAGCACGAAAAGCACGGCCAGCAGTGTCTTCAACGGAGTCTCACGGGCGCGGTGCACAGTCCAGCTCAGCGACTGCGAATTCACGCCCGTGGTACCTGAACGGCCGCCATCAGCACTCATGGCATCTAAAGATTAACCCGCTGTCTTCGGGGGTCAAATCCGAGGCCGAATGAACGCCGGCCGGGCCGGACAACGCATCAGGTTGCCGACCCGGCCGGTAACAGAACGTCTAGCGCAACAGGACGAGTTTGTGCGTTTCGGTACTGACGTTGGTTGCCAACCGTACCAGATACACTCCGTCGCTGAGCCCATCAAGCGAAATCAGCTGCTTTCTGCCGTCCAGTCGCGCTTCGCGCACGACACGCCCGCTGAGATCGGAAACCCGCACCGTTCCCTGACCCAGCGTCGCTGGCAGGGACAGATAGTTGAGCCGGTAGGGACAGTTCAGCTCCAGTCGCCGCGTCGTGACCGAGCCCTTCGCTTCCGACATGCCCAAGTACGGCGGGTAGTAGAACAACACCGACACAGAATCAGCCGGGGTGTGATGAGTCGGTGTGCCATTGAAGACGTACTGGTGGTACCAGGAATTGTTGCCTAAAAGCCCCTGTATGCCGATGGTGTTGGAGTTCAGCGTTCCGCCCACGTCAAGATAGTTGAAGCGAATCCGGCCCTGATTGTCGAGCACCACCTGGAAGGTCTGCAACTCGGACGGCGCCCCGTAGCGCGGCACACCGTTCCACGAGAACACGGTGTAGGTATTGCCCGGATCGTTGTACTGGTAAACCGCCCCTGAAGTCCGCAAATCAAGGTCATCCCAGAATGGCGCGATATGATTGGTGATGGCAGTCGGAAATCCGGTATTGGAATAGCTGGTAAGCGAACTGGTCTGCAGGAATCCGTTGGTGCAGATGTTCATACTGGTGATGTTCTGATCATAGTAGCGGAAGGTAAAGGGCAGTGTTACCGCCGCAATACCATCATCGGCGTTGGGTGACCAGCTCGTAATCTGTGTCCCGCCGGTGGCATCGATCCAGCCGAAAACCAGCGTGTCCTCTTCCTGTGTCGATTCGTAGACATAGCCGAAGCCATCCGGCGCACTGCCGAGCCGAACTTCGATTCTCGCCCGGACAGTGTCGTTGGCCGGATTTTCGTCGCCAGCCAGATACACCCACGCCGTCGTCTTGAGTACGTGACCGGACGGAAACTGCACCGTATCGACAACGATCATCCGGCTGGTTCCAGGCTGAAGGTTACTGACTGTACCGGTCTCATCGATCACCAGCTGACCGGCGGTGGAATCGTATACCTGATAGTACCAGTCGAAAGTCTCGGCATTCTGACCGCGGTTGCGCACCGTCTGGGTGAACTCGGCATCACGATTGGGTGCTATCTTCACCGTTGGCGTTACGGCAACCGTCATGACGTCATGCGCCGACGGAGTTATACCACGGAATCTGATACACCACACCATGTCATCCGGCGAACCCTGTTCCAGCGCCAGCAGGAACGAGTCGCGCCACATCTCACAGCCACCGCCGAGGTCCCAGTCGGTCGGGTTGAAGCTGTCGGTAACTGTGTAGCTCGGGTATTCGATTTTCCAGATCGGGCTGGTACCGGTCCCGCCGGCATTGGTCATCCAGAAACAGTTCTGAATCGGATCAAACGCCAGACCATAGGCCGATGCCATCTGGGCGGCCGCCCGGACCAGATGCCCGTTGGTACCGGTTACCGAGAACTTCCACATCGGGCTGTTGGTGAAGTCGCACGTCCAGAGCGAGTCTTCGGCCGGATGATGTGCCATGCCGCGCACGGTAGTGGTATAGCCTGATATCGAGTAGGTTGCCGCCGGCACCCGGGTTGTCGCGTTGTAAACGTGATACCGGCCACCGTCAAACCCGGCATAGACATAGTCGGTCGCCGGATCGTAGGCCATGTCGCGAATGCCCCAG
>CBFGJX010000014.1:0-70641 GCA_965649225.1 Caldifarciminota bacterium | reverse complement strand
ACAGCGCATGCTTGGCCGTGTACATGCAGCAGATTTTCGAGCAGTACGGCACACCTATGGTCGAGTCGCGCGAACCAGCGCACTGCACGAACACCACCCGCTTGGGCACCTTGCCGTCCGACGGCCGGCGCACTTCGCCCGCGGTCGGCCCTGAGGCCGAACACAGCCGCTCGAACGCCATCCCGTCAATCACGTCGGGCACGCCGACGCCATACGCGCCGAACCGGCTCATGTCAATCAGCTCGTAGCCGGTAGCCAGCACGATCGCGCCGACCTCTTCCTCGACAAAGCTCTCCTTGTCGTCGTAGCGGATGGCCTTCGACGGACAAATCTTTGCGCAGACCCCGCACTTGCCGTTCTGCAGGTAGCGGCAGTTCGCCGCGTCAATGACAACCTTGTTCGGCACCGCCTGCGGGAACAGCCGGTAAATCGCCTTGCGCTTGGCCATCCCGCGCTCAAACCACGACTCGACCTTGCTCGGACACTTCTCCATACACAGGCCGCAGCCAGTGCAGGCGACCGGGTCAACATAACGCGGCTTCTGGCGGACTTTCACCTTGAAATTGCCGACATAGCCCGACACCTCGACGACCTCGGAATAGGTGAGCAGCTTGATGCGTGGATGCCGGCCCGCCTCCACGGTCTTCGGAGTCAGAATGCACTGTGAGCAGTCCAGGGTCGGGAAGGTTTCGGAAAGCTGGGCCATGTGTCCGCCGATCGACGGCTCCTTCTCGACCAGCACGACTTCGTACCCGGCGTTGGCAATATCCAGCGCGGCTTGGATACCGGCGATACCTGCGCCGATGACCATCGCCCGCTTGTTGATGCTGACCTTCACCGGCTCCAGCGGCAGGTCGTTCTGGGCTTTGGCAATGATGGTGCGGATAATAGCCAGCGCTTTGTCGGTTGCCCGGTCCTTGTCCGGGGTCACCCACGCGCACTGCTCGCGGATATTGGCAATCTCGCACAGATAAGGATTCAGCCCGGCGCTGGCACTGGCCCGACGGAAAGTGTTCTCGTGCAGGTTGGGGGAACAGCAGGCCACGACGACGCGTTCCAGCCGCTGCTGAACAATTGTATCTTTAATCAGATTCTGGCCCGGGTCGGAACAGCAGTAGATATAGTCAATCGCCGAGACAACACCCGGTTCCTGTTTCAATCGCTCCACCAGCTCGGCAATCTTCACCGTGCCGGCGATGTTGATGCCGCAGTGGCACACGAACACGCCCACCCGCGGCGACTTCGCCCTGCCACCGGCCAGCATCACCCTGCCCACCTCGTTCGGATTGGACGGCTGGGCTTTGGGCGTTTCCTCAGCCATCGTCTACCAGCCCGCTCCGCAGTTTTGGCATCTGACTTTTGGCTTTTGGCCTTTGACTTTGCCCGCCATGCCCTAAATAAGCCCTTTCTCCTTCAGGAACTTCTCTGCCCCGGGCCCGTTGTAGCCGAGGCCGAGTTGAGAGGCGTCCAGCCCGACCGCCAACCCGAGCAGTTGCGTGAAGTAGAAAACCGGCAGGCTCGCGCCGGCCTCGCGCGCCGGCTTGTCCAGGTTGTACTGGCACAGCGGGCAGGTTGTGACAATCGCCTCGGCGCCGTACGCCCGGGCGTTGTCGACTATCTTCTTCGACGCCGCAGCTGCCACGTCGCGCCGGTTCACCACGAGGTACCCGCCGCAGCACTCGGCCTTGAAATCAAACCGGACCGGCTCGGCGCCCAGTATCCCCATCAGGTCATCCATCACGACCGGGTTCTCCGGGTCGTCAAACGACAGCACTTCCTTCGGCCGTACCATCAGACAGCCGTAGTATGACGCAATCTTCAGGCCCGACAGCGGCCTGGTCACCTTCGCCTTCAGCGCCTCGAACCCGATGTCGCGCTTGAGCACATCAAGGTAGTGCACCACCTCGACCCGGCCCTCGAACGGCTCGTCCACGAACGCCAGCACCCGCTCGCGCAGCGTCTCGTTGCCCTGAGTGTCGAGCCAGTCCTGCGTGCGCTTGAGCACGTTGTAGCACGCCGCGCACAAGGTCACCAGCTTGCCCGATGTGCGACTTTCCTCGGCCTGGTCCGTGCCTTCGCTTTGACCTTTGGCTTTTGGCTTTTGGCTTTTGACTTGTTCCGCAATCTGTTGGCTCGCCTTCGCCAGGTTGCGCACCGGCCCGACCAGCGCCGCGAGGTCGTCGCTCGCGGTGTTGTAGATGGCACCGCAGCAGTTCCACGACGGCATCTCCTCAAGCGTGAACCCGACCCGCTCGGCTGCGGCGCGGGCGCAATCGTCGAGGTTCTTCGCCTTGGTGTAGAGCGTGCAGCCCGGGTAGTAGACGTATTCCATTTAGACGGAGAACTTCCGGAACGCCGCGATAAAAGCCTGCTGGGGAATGTCGTCCAGCGCCGGGTCGTCGACCGTATCCGGGTCAACGCGGCTGTCGCGCGTGCGCAGGACGAGCGCCCGGCACGCCTCGGCGATACGTGCGTAATCCACGGCGCGCGGGCAGCGCGTGCCGCAGACCAGACACGACGCGCACAGCCAGATGCCGGCCGACTTCAGCAGCTCATCGGCCCGGCCCAGTTGCAGCAGCCGGATTGCCTTGGACGGCGGCGGGTCCATCGCCTCGCCAATCGGGCAGCCCGCAGTGCAGCAGCCGCACTGGTAGCAGTCAGAAATCGTCTGGCCGCTCAGTTCTTCGATTTGCCTGATGACGGCATCTGACGGGGTCGACATGGGAAGAAAAGATGATAAATCGGCCCTGTCCGGTCGTCAAGCCGACTCGGGCAGCAGTTCATTTCGCTGCCAGCCGCTCGTTGCCGCCCGGCACGTCCGTCCGCTTGACACACCAGCGGCTGAACCTAACATAAAGTGCATTCTTGGCAACGCATCATAGCATTTTCGGAGGTTACAATGTTACATGCCGCAGCCCTTTTCTTTGTGACACTGTTGGCTGCCCCACCGCTGGCGGTGCCGGACGCCAACTGGGACCCTGATGTCCGGCTGACCAACAACACCTGGTCTGACAACAGCTACTGGACAAGCCAGCGCCGCGTCGCGGTCGGGCCGGACGGCCGGATTCACGTCGTCTGGTATGTTCAGAACTCGGGCCTGGGAGCCTACCCGTTCCAAGTTTATGCCAAACGCTACAACCCGGGAGTCGGCTGGTCGAACGACACGATGATCAGTGCCGACCTCTACACGGCCAACACGAACAACAAGTATCCCTCAATTGCGGTGGACTCGTCGGGCCGGGTCTGGGTTGCCTGGAGCAGCGGAACAACAACCGATGCCACTCAACAGATTTACGTCAAGAGCTGCCTGCCGGTCGGCAACGGCAACGACGGCTGGGATGTTGCTTCGCAGCTGCTTTCGGTCAACCCGTCCAACTACACTAAAGAGTGTCCGACCCTCGCGGCAACCCCGGACGGCCATGTCCATGCCGCCTGGCTTGAGTATACCGCGAACCGCTATATCGCCTACCGCGAACGCATCGATACCATCTGGCAGTCTCAGGTGAACCTTGAAATGAACGCCAGTCGCAAGTTTTACCCCTCGCTGGCCGGCGACCGCAACAACAACCTGCACCTGACCTGGTACGGCGACATGCCCCCTGCCACCAGCGGCTACTACGAGGTAATCTACAAGGGTCGGGTCGGCACAACCTGGGGCGCGGTCGAGAACGTCAGCGCCAGCCCCAACCACTCGATGTACCAGACCGTCTGCATCAACCCGGTCACCAACCGGCCGCACGTCGTCTGGCAGGACTATGTTGCCTCCGGTGCCCCCTACCGGCTGGTCCACGCCGAGCGCACCGGCACCAGCACCTGGGTCAAGGACACGGTCTCCGATATCACCAGCACGGTAAGTCAGCAGCCCGGCCAGATAATCTTCACCGCTGACGGCCGCGGCCACGCCACATGGCGCGGGCGCAACGGAACGATGACCCGCGACGAAATCATGTACAACGAACGTTCGGTGCTGGGAGTCTGGGGCACACCGGTGCCGATTACCGACACTACCGGTACCAAGGACCGGCCCTCCATCGCCAACGGCGGCAGCTATTCACTGACCGACCTGCACGTCGTCTGGTCCGACTATCGGGACGGCAATTCGGAGATGTACTACAAGCACGGCACGCTGCTGCCACCGTCACCGCCGACGCTGACACTGACATCGCCCAACGGCGGCGAGGTATTCTTCGTCAACACCACTGCCGCCGTGCGCAGCACTCACGGTGGCGGCCCGGCAATCACCGACTCGGTCTGGCTTTCCACTGACGGCGGCGCCAGCTGGAACTTCCAGTTTGCCCGGGCGGCAGCCGACAGCCACCCTTGGACCGTGCCGGCGCTGCCGACCGTGGCCGGCCGGATTCGAATCGTCACCCGTAACCCCGGCGGCGCGGCAGCCGACTCAAGCGACGCCGACTTCACCATCGCCGACCCCAACGCGACCGTCGAAGCAATCATCGCTCCGACCGGTAGCTACGATACCGGCACCGTCATCACCCCTCGCGCACGAATCAGCTACACCGGCAACATCAGTTCTGTGGTTCATGCCTGGCTGCGCATCCGGACGCCCGCCGGCGGCCAGTCGTACTGGCAGCAGGTTGACTTCACTGCCGCACCACCCGCACTCGACACCATCATCAGCTTCCCTCAGTTCACTGCCGGACCCGACACCGGTCTTTGGGCAGTTCGCTGCTCAATTTATGTCGCCGGTGACCGGTTCCCCGCCGGCGACCGCCTCGACAGCGAGTTCAGAGTCAACGCACCCCAGACTCCTCCGCCGCCACCGGCCGGCTGGACCGAAATCGCCCAGGTCCCGCTTTCACCCTCAGGCAAGGCGGTCAAAGACGGCGGCGCGATTGCATACGATGCGGGCAGCGCCAGGCTCTATGTCCTCAAAGGCAACAAGACCGGGGACTTCTACAGCTTTGACGGCACGACCTGGACCACCCTGACCGCAATACCAGTCGGCACCGAAGCCAAGCCTCCGGCCAAAGGTGCAGGCATCTGCACCGACGGCAACGGCGTGGTCTATGCGGTCAAGGGCAACAACACCCAGGGCTTCTGGCAGTACTCCGGCGGCACGTGGACCCAGCTTCTGGACATCCCGCTCGGTGTCTCCAACAAGAAGGTCAAAGGTGGCACTGACCTGGTCTATGTTGATGCCGGTGACAGCCAGTATGTCTACCTGCTCAAAGGCTACAAGACCGAGTTCTACCGCTACAACATCACCTCCGGCGTCTGGCAGCCGCTTGCTGACGCTCCGGCCGGGCAGAAGCCCAAGTGGGACAAAGGCTCCTGGCTGGCCTTTGATCCTGCCGGCAACCGCATCTTTGCCCACAAGGCGAAGTATCACGAGCTGTATGCCTACGACCTTGCCACCGGCAACTGGGGTGAGCAGCTGGCGGGCATGCCGCTGCTCAATAGCCAGACCGGCAAGAGCAAGAAGAGCAAGGACGGCGGCTCGGCGGCGTTCCTTGCCGACGGCATGCTCTATGCGCTGAAGGGTGGCAACACCTGCGACTTCTACGCCTACGAGCCCGGTTCCAACCAGTGGGCGGAGAAAGAGACCATGCCGCAGGTGGGCAGCAGTCAGAAGAAGAAGCGGGTCAAAGGCGGTGGCGACATCACCTCGGACGGCAGCTGTCTGTATGCCCTGAAAGGCAACAAGACCCAGGAACTCTGGCGCTATGTACCGGCTGCCGGCCAGCCGGCTTTTGTCCGGCTGGTGCCTGAGCGGGGCGGGGTGCAGTCCGGCGCTGCCGGCTTGAGCGGCCGGCTGGTCAGTGGTCTTGTCCGCAGTAGCGGCAGTCTGCAGCTTGGTGGTCTGCCGGCCGGGCGGCTGACGCTTGAGCTGTATGATGCTGCCGGCCGGCTGGTACTTTTGCGGCCGGTGAGCGGCGGGACGGCAGTGTTGCCGGCGCTGGCACCGGGAGTGTATCTGCTGCGTGTTGACCGCAGCACCGGCAAGCTGGTGGTGGAGTAGCTGCTGGCTGAGTAAATGAGGCGGCGGCGGCTTGTTCCGCCGCCGCCTGTTTTGTGCCGGCCGGAGCTGTTCCTTTTTTACCGGTCGGCGGATTCAGTTGCCGTTGCCGGCGTTGCCGGAGAATGGCTGCGGCCGGGCCGAACCGGAGCGGCAGCGACGGCGTCATCGGCATCAGGGTCAGCGGGGGAGGGTTTCGGCTCCGCCAGCGGGCCGGGCCGGGGTGCGCCCGGACGCCGACGGGGCGGAGCGGGATTGGCCGGGCCGGGTGCGGGCTGGGGAGGGGGCGCAGGGAGAAGTTTTGGAGCATCGGTCGGCCCGACAATCGGCGCCGGTGGTTCGGGCGGTGGTGGCGGGCTGCCGCCGCCAGGCGGGTTCTGCCGGCGCGGCCGGCTGCCCCGGTCGGGCGGGTCGTCAGGACCACTGCGCCGGCCGGGCGGTGGCGGGCCGTGGTGGTGGCCGGGCCGGTGGTGTCGGCCGGGGTCGGGCCGGTGGTGATGGCGGCACCGGTTGTGACCCGGGCGGCAGACCGGGCAGGGGAAGCAGCCGGGCGGGGGTGGCGGGTCGGCGATGTAGACACAGACTTCGTATTCGTCTTCGGCTGGTTCTTCAATCCAGACCGTCTCAGGTGGCGGTGGGGGCGGAAGATAGACCGTGTCCACCGGGACGCGCTGGGGCTGGTAGTGGTGGATTTCGCGGATGACGACTGTTGGCGCCGGCACCGCTGGTGGTGTGCCGGGGGCGGGTGGTGCGGCGGCGGCCGGGGCCGGGGGCTGACGGTTGCAGGCAAAGAGCAGCGCAGTGGCCAAGGCCAGGGCAGAAAGCCGGTTTTTCATAGTGTCTCCCGAGGTCATCACTGATACATACCATCGGGCGGCGGCGTTATTCCCGGGCGGACCGGTCCTGAATGGTCCGGCTGCGACTGGCACGGGCCAGAACTTTACCACCGCCACGAGCGGCGGTACAATTTCCTTATGTTGACTGATTCCATCAAGCGACCGAATGTCCGCTGGCTGTTGTTGCTGCTGCCGGTGCTGCTGCTGGCGGTGGTGAGCTGTGATCCGACCGACATAAAAGTCTGGCTGAAATGCGATACGCTTGACCCGGTGCACATGCTGGGAAAGCGGATTGAGCCGGGGGAGACCGTCTATCTGTGCACTGTCAAACTGCAGCAAACCCGGGAGATTCCGATTGTGCGGATGGACATGACCCGGGCGGTGCTGAAGTTGCAGTCGGCGCGCGACCCCGAGGAAAGCGGCAGTGTCGCGGCAACCGTGACATTGAGCGAATGGCCGTACTGGCACTTCAGCGCGTCGAGCGACGAGGCGTATCTGCTGGCCACGATCGAGTAGCCCCCGACTGTTGGCTGCTGCGGCCGGCGGTTTCCGCCGGCCGCAGGTTTTTTTGCGGCCGGTTGTCGCCGGAACCGGTGACGGTGGCTCTAATCAGATGGTTCTGGCCGCAAGCAGAGCCCGGTACGCGGCCGCGTGCCGACAGCGGCAGAGTCAGCAG
The DNA here is from genome assembly GCA_965649225.1 of Caldifarciminota bacterium. Lineage (GTDB taxonomy): Bacteria > Hydrothermota > Tepidihabitantia > Tepidihabitantales > Tepidihabitantaceae > CBFGJX01. Next base: position 63,152 of record CBFGJX010000014.1, on the reverse strand, counting down.
CAGTCGACCGGCCACCGGCTGGCTTTGCCGCCGCGGAACCGTCCGCAGAAAGGAGGTGATGTGGAATGGCGGACCCGACCAGGCGAATCGCAAGATGGAGCGTCAAGTTCAATACCGAACGGGTGAAGGCGATGCTGGATGAAATGCGGCCGACGATGCTGGAACGCGTCAACAGCGTGTTCACCAGCCTCGCCGAGATGGAGACGCAGGTGAAGCAGGTGCTGGACAGTGAGGGAGTGCCGACGATTGCCTACCCGCACTATCTGGCCTACGGCCGCGAGCTGTGGCGACTGCAACGCCGGGGTGTTTCCGGAACTTCGCTGCAGCTGGAAGCGCTGGTGCTGCTCAATAAGTGGGTAGCGCGCGGCCTGACCCAGTCGGTGCTGGAGGCAATCCGGCTCCAGGTCTTCAACGTCTCGGCGCCGGCGTGATGCCGCAAGCGAAACGGCCGGCAGGAGCGCTGCTCTCCTGCCGGCCGCAGTCGCGTTGACAGCCCGGGATGCCGACCTACACTTATGCCGAACAGGGCGGCGGGCCGGAACGGGTGTAGTGTCAGCCCGGTTTCTGGGAGTCGGGGAGATGCAGCCGTGGTCTGCAATCGGAATGTGGAGGAGTCGGCAATGACGAGGATGGTGGTAGGTCTGCTACTGCTGACGGCTTTGAGCGCAGGGCTCGATGCCCCGGGCGCTCTGGGGCCGATAACGCCGGCGGCAGATGACGGGCGGGTGCTGAGGTTGCGGGCCGAACAGGCTGCCGCTGCCGCCCGCGGGGAACCGACGGCGGTGCTGAAGGGTTACGAGAACCGCATTCAGGCAATTTATCTGGAATACCAGCCCGCGCTGGCCGATGATGGCGGTGGTGTCGTCGTCAGCCCGCGCTGGTGGCCGCTGCCCGAGCTGGACGGCCCAGATGTGGTGATTGACACCGGGACAATCGTCGCGACCGGCGCGGACTACGAGTCGGATGGGACGATGTATGTGGCTTATTCACTGGCGCGCGATTCGTCAGTCCGGCTGGTGAAGTCAACTGACCACGGCTCGACCTGGCACCCGTTGACAGCAATCTGGACGATTCCGACTTCGCTGGTGCGGCGGGTGGCGGTGGTGGTCGGGTCGGGCGACTCGGCGTTTGTCTTCGTGATGATGACGCACCCGGACAACAATGGCGATGTCAGCTGCGTGCGGATCCGGCGGGACGGTTCGGGTGGCGGAAGTTTCTGGGTCTCGCACGACAGCGCGACAATCAATAATTTCACGTTCTGTCGCGACTATGTCGCGCCGTATTATCTCTACGCCTGTGTCGGTAATGACGACCATACCAGCGCGTTCAACGACTACGGACTGCGGTCAACCGACTTCGGCCGGACCTGGGCCCAGACCAATTTGTTCCGCTTTGTCAGCGACGGGTCTTATCAGGCCGGTGCCGCCGATCATCTCTACACTGCCGGCTATGTCGGCTACCGGCCGTGGCTGGGTGAGCTGGCGCTGGCAATCAACACTTTTTATGGAGCACCGGACAGCTGGCGGACAGTGAATGTTCACATCGACACTTTTCCGGTGGATGACCCGGTGATAGCGCCGTCGTTTGTTACACCGCCGGAGAGCGCAACGGTGTGGCTGCTGTGTTCACACAATTTTCAGGGCAGTGGCGACTGGGACATCCTGTACAACTATTCAACCGATGTCGGTCGGCACTGGAGCAGCGCCCGTTTTCTTGCCGGCAGCAGTACGGCAATCGAGGCCTACGGTGACCTGAAGCCCTACGCCGAGCCGGGCAACCCCTGGGTGAACGCTTCCTACATCAGTGAGACCACAACCCGTACCGTCTTCCGCCATTACTGCAATCAGGCCAATCCCACCGGCTGGTCCGATACGCTGCGCATCAATACCCACAGCGCCGGCACCGGCTGGGAGGTACGGCCATTGCTGGTGTATTCGCCCGGCGCGCCGGGTACCGGTGCGGGCTGTGTGTTTGTCGGCGCCGGACTGCGCAATCTTTACTGGAACTCGCCCTGGACTGCCGGCCTGGCCGGTGGGGCCGGGCCGGGTAGAGTCGGTGCCGGGCTGATGGTGCGGCCCAACCCGGTGACCGCCGGAGCGGTGTTGAGCTGGCCGGGTGCGGCCCGGGCGCTGGAGGTTTTCGATGCCGGCGGCCGGCTGGTGCGGCGGTTCGAGCGGCCGGCCGGCACGACAGCGGTGTGGGACCGGTGCGACGGGTCGGGTCGCCGGGTTGCGCCCGGGGTCTATCTTGTCCGGCTGGAGTCTGAAAGCGGAACGGTCGCCCGGCAGTTGATCGTTCAGTAACCGCAGCAGCGAAAAACAGCGGAGGGCGGCCGAGCCGCCCTCCGGTTTTTCGGCCGCGTCTCAGCGGCAGTCGGCAAAAGGAAACGGCGTCCGGAGGCCGGGCCGGCGGTATTCGGGCAACAGCACCGGCGAGCAGCGTTCGCCGGGTACGCCGGCCGCCTTGAGTTCGGCGGTGAATCTTTCGACGTGGCGGAAGCCGCCGTCCGGTTCGTTGAGTTGTTTTGCCGCCGCGGCCGCCGCCCGCCCGGCGCGCCGGCCGAAGACGAGGATGTCCAGCAGCGAGTTGCCCATCAGCCGGTTGCGGCCGTGGATGCCACCGGCGACCTCGCCGGCGGCATAGAGGTTGTTGACGGCAGTACGGCCGGAGTCGTCGATGAGTATGCCGCCGTTCTGGTAGTGCTGGGTGGGGTAGGTGAGAATCGGCTCTTTGTCCATGTAGATGCCGAAGCGTTCAAACTGCCGGTACATCGCCGGCAGGTTCTTTTTTACCGCACCCGGGCCTTTGAGGATTTCAATCAGCGGCGTGTCGAGCCAGACACCGAACGAGCCGGTGGGGGTGACGATGCCTTTGCCCCGGCCTTTGCATTCGCGGATGATTGCCGAGGCGGTGATGTCGCGGCTTTCCAGTTCGTAGATGAAGCGGTCACCGTCGACGTTGACGAGATGGGCGCCGATGCTGCGGACTTTCTCGGTGATGAGCTGGCCGACAATCTGTTCGGGGTAGGCGACGCCGGTGGGGTGGTACTGGATGGTGTCGATGAAGGCGAGCGGCGCACCGGCACGGTAGGCAAGGACGAGGCCGTCGGCAGTGGCACCGTAGTGGTTGGTGCAGGGAAAGCCCTGAATGTGCAGCCGGCCGCAGCCGCCGGTGGCGAGGATGACCGTCCTGGCCCGGACGGTAAAGAGTTCGTTGGTGTCGAGGTTGACAAACGCCGCGCCGGTGCAGTTGCCTTTGTCGTCGGTGAGCAGCTCGACCGCGGCGCAGTATTCGATGAGCTCCAGGCCGCGGTTGCGGAATTCGTCGCGCAGGGTGCGCATGATTTCGGCCCCGGTGTAGTCACGGGCAGCGTGCATCCGCTTGCGCGAGGTGCCGCCGCCGTGAATGGTCACCAGCGTGCCGTCGGGTTCCTTGTCGAACATCACGCCGAGTTCTTCGAGCCATTCGATGATGCCCGGCGCGTCGGTAACCAGTGCCCGGGCGAGGGCGGGAATGTTCTTGAAGTGCCCGCCGCCGAGCACGTCGAGATAATGACGCTCGGGCGAGTCGTTGGGCTTGGTGGCGCCCTGAATGCCACCCTGGGCCATCATCGTGTTGGCGTCGCCGATGCGCAGTTTGGTAACAACCAGAGTGCGGGCGCCGGCGGCAGCGGCTTCAAGCGCAGCGCTGACCCCGGCACCGCCGGCACCGATGATGAGGACATCGACCGACCGGGCGGTGCGGGCCGCGGCCAGCCGGGCCGGATTGACCACCGGCCAGGCTTCGAGAATGTCGGCGAGCTCGTGCGGGGTGCGGTCGCCTTTGTTGGGGCCGACGGCGAGTGTCCGCATCGAGCTGGCGATATAGTCGGGATGGAAACTGCCGAGCAGTTCTTTTTTCTGTTCGGCGGTGATGAGCGGGATTTTGCCCTGAGCGATACGGGCCTGCCGGGTGGCCTCGAGCCGCTGGATTGATTGCTGCATTGACACCGGGTACACGTTGTCCTCCTACGGCTCGACGTCGCGCTCTTGGTAGTATTTTTCCGACAGTTCGGCCTCGCTCATGGCACAGAGCCGGTCCAGTCCGGGTTCGAATTTGCCGGCACGAATCTCGGCCATCCGTTCGGCGAGGTGTGCGGCGCGTTTGGCGATTTTGGCACCGTAGAGCCGGCGGGCGAGCAGGCCGACATTGTAGTGAACGATCTCGGCCGGACAGCGCGAGGCACAGAGACCGCACATGATGCAGTCGAACGACATGTCGGCGACGCGGGCAATGTCGCCGCGGATGGCGGCGTTGACATAGCCCATGACGTCGAGCTCCTGCGGGCAGATCTTGGTGCAGGAGTTGCAGGCGATACAGCGCATCAGCTCCGGGTAATGGCGGACAAGAATCTGGGTTGAGGCCGGAGTCTGGCTGATGTCGTAGGTGGCCTTGTTGCCGGGGTAGAAGGGAATCTGGGTGAGATACATGCCGTCTTCGATGACGGTCTGGCAGGCGAGACCAACCTTCAGCTTGTAGGAGTCGGCCTTGCGATAGACCGTGCCGCAGGCGCCGCAGAATCCGCCCCGACAGCCGCAGCCGTGAACGAAACGGAAGCCGGCATACTCCATTGCCTTCATGATCGTCAGGCCGGCCGGTACCCGGTAGGCCTGACCCATCACGTGGATGGTGACGAGGTCGGCCGGCTCAGGCGCCGGGGCCTGGGGACCCGGGATCGCCGGCGACTCCTCGATTCGCTTCGGGCTCGCCTTCTGCGCTCTGGCTTTCGGCTTCTGACCTTTGGCTTTTGCCTTCTGGCCTTTGGCTTCTTCGTCCGCCATTGCTAGTCCTTCTTGTACTGCGCCACACCCTGTTCGTAGAGGTCGCCGCCGTGGCAGTCGTTGATGACGATGGCCGGGAAGTCTTCGACGGTCAGCTCGTGTACCGCCTCGGGCCCCAGTTCCGGGTAGGCGATGACTCTGGCCGCCTTGATGCTGCGGGCAATCAGCGCCGCCGCGCCGCCGACCGCAGCGAAGTAGACCGCACCGTGACGGCGGATTGCTTCCAGTACCGGCGGGGTGCGGTTGCCCTTGCCGATCATGCCGCGCAGGCCGTGTTCAATCAGCAGGGGTGAATAGGTGTCCATGCGGTAGGAAGTGGTCGGTCCGGCCGAGCCGATCGGTTTGCCAGGCTTGGCCGGTGACGGTCCAACGTAATAGATGACCGCACCATGCAGGTCGAAGGGCAGCGGCTGGCCCTGCTGGATGGCGTCGAACAACCGTTTGTGGGCGAGGTCGCGGCCGGTGTAGATGGTGCCGGTGATGAGTACCGAGTCGCCGGCGCGCAGTTCCTTGACCGTCGCTTCGGTCAATGGAGTGGAGATTCTTTTTGCCATCTTTGCCCCCTAGAGAGTTGCGGTCTTGTGGCGCGCGGCGTGGCAGTTGATATTGACCGCGCAGGGCATGGTGGCGATGTGGCAGGGGAACGCTTCGATGAATACCGCCAGCGCAGTGGTGGTGCCGCCGAGTCCCTGGGGCCCGATGCCGAGCCGGTTGATGCGCTCGAGCAGTTCTTTTTCCATTGCCGCGTAGAACGGGTCAGGATGGGTCGAGCCGATCGGACGGAGCAGGGCGTGTTTGGCGAGCATGGCACACTTTTCGAACGTGCCGCCGATGCCGACGCCGACAATGACCGGCGGGCAGGGGTTGGCCTTTGACCGCGCGACCCGGTCAACGACAAACTTCTTGATGCCCTCGGCACCGTCGGCCGCGGAAAGCATCCGGACTTCGCTCATGTTTTCGGCACCGCCGCCTTTCGGCTGGACAGTGATTTTCAGCCCGTCGCCGGGAACGATGTCGGTGTAGATGATGGCCGGAGTGTTGTCTTTGGTGTTTTCGCGGCGGAGCGGGTCGCGGACGATTGATTTGCGCAGGTAGCCTTCGGTGTAACCTTTGGCAACGCCCTGCTGGATGGCATCGTAGATTTCGCCGCCCTTGATTCTGACCCCGGACCCCAGTTCCAGCCAGACAACCGCCCAGCCGGTGTCCTGGCAGATGGGCATCATTTCGGTGCGGGCGATCTGCTGATTTTCCAGACACTGCCGGATGATATCGCGACCAATGGGCGATTCTTCCTGCTGGAGTGCCTGTTCGAAGCCGGCGATGACATCGTCGCCAAGGATGCAGTTGGCGTCGATGCAGAGCCGGGCAACGGTGTCACGGACCTGTTCGAAAGCTATTTCCCTCAAGGTTGTCTCCTCAGAATGGCGGGCGAACCGTCGTCATCGGACAATGCTAGAGTGCGTGCTCCAGCACCCAGACCTCGGGACTGGCCGGCAGGGTAGCAGCGGTGATTTCGACTTCGGCGACACCGGTGCGCCGGACCCCGGGCAGGTCGGCCAGAAAGGCCTCGACGCCGGCAATCGGGAATCCCAGTTTCGCGGTCTTGTAGTGCATCGGTACGGTGATGCGGGCGGCCAGGGCGGTGCGCAGGGCCCGGGCCTGGTTGGCGTCGATGGTGAAGTGGCCACCGACGGGAACAAGCAGGATGTCAACCGGGCCGATGGCGTTGATTGTGGATTGATTGAGGTCTTCGCCGAGGTCACCGCAGTGCAATAGGGTGAGGCCGTCGAGGGCGAAGCGATAGACTGTGTTGCGACCGCGCTTGGTGCCGCCGGCTTCGTCATGGGCGGTGTCGAACCCGGTGATGGCGACCGGCCCGACAGTGAAGCTGCCGCTGCCGCGAATCAGTTTTGGATTGCCCGGCAGGCCACGGTACCAGCCGTGGTCGTCGTGGTCGTGCGAGACCGTGACCGCAGCACAGGCTTCGGTTATCGGCTGGTAGCCGACTGCACCCTCGAACGCACCCGGTTTGTAGGGGTCAGTGACTATCCGGGTGCCGTCTGCGGCAGTGAGCAGAAATGCCGAGTGGCCGAGCCACTTCAGTTTCATTGTCCGGTCGGCTGGGCTGGGGCAGGTATCACCGACACCCGCTGTTTGCTGCGGTTGACGTATTCGAACCGCACAACGCCGTCGGCGAGAGCAAAGAGCGTGTCGTCCTTGGCCCGACCGACATTGTGGCCGGGCAGGAAACGGGTGCCGCGCTGACGGACAATGATGTTGCCGGTGCGGACGACTTCGGAGGCAAAACGTTTGACTCCCAGTCGCTGGCCGGCAGAGTCACGACCGTTGCGGGCCGAACCGCCGCTTTTTTTGTGTGCCATTGTCGTCTCCTACAGTATCAAGGGATTGTCCGGTGATTATAGGCAATTCGTCGGGGCAGTCAATTGACGGTCTCCCGCTCCGGTCGGTGAGTTGTCAGTACTGCCGAATGTTGCGGCAGGGGTGCTGATTTGTTCCGATTCGTTGCCCGGGCGCACAAACCGGCAGTCGTTGATATCAGGTAAGTTAGGGTCGGTCGATGGTCATCCCGGGTTTGGCACGGGTATTGCAGGGGACAAGAGTGGAATCCGGATTGCCGGCCGCCAAAGACAGGAGGCAGACTTGCAGACTGGCAGTACTACGCCCGTGAACGGCGCAGAAGATTCTTCCGCCGTCGGGTGGCTGCCGGCTTTTTCGCTGCCGGCCTGTCTGAGCGAGATTGTCTGCGACGAGAATGGTAATCCCACCGACTGGCGGATCATCGATGTCAATCCCGAGTTCGAAGCCTTTTCCGGCTGGCCCCGCACGCAGTCAGAGGGGCGGCTTGGCTCTGAGCTCTGGGGCGATGATGGTCGCAGCGTGCTGGCCGGATACCTGGTTGCTGCTGCCGGACAGATTCCGGCCGGGGTCGATACCTGCCTGGGCGAGCGGCTCTGCCATGTGACGGCGATAGCGGCGGGCGAGCACCGGTTTCTGACGTTTTTTCTCGACGGTTCGTCCGCCGGGGCAGCGACCGATTACCGGGAGTTTTTTGTAATGGTGCCGGACCTGCTGCTGGTGCTGGGACCGGGCTGGCAGATTGTCGACTGCAATCCGGCGGCGGCTGCCGTGCTCGGTTCTGACCGCAGCACGGTGCTTGGCCGGCGGCTGGTTGATTTCTTTGCCGAAGAATGGCGCGACCGCGGTGCGAAGATGCTGGAGCTGCTTGCTGCTACCGGTCGAATTGACAACGAAGAACTGGGGGTTGCCGGCAGCAGCGGCGAGCGACGGCTGATGCTGTGCAGCGGCCGGGCGGTCCGTGACCGGAGCGGCGGGGTGTTTCGGGCGGCGCTGGTGATGCGGGACATCACCAACCTGCGGCACACCGAGGGGATACTGCGAACCGAACAGGACAATTTTGCCCAGCTGCTGGAGCAGGTTGGCGATGGCGTGATCGTTGCCGATGCCGCCGAGAACTGCATCGCGGTCAACCGGGCAATGGCTGAGCTGCTTGGGGTGTCGCGGGAAGAACTGCTCGGCCAGCAGGTGCGGCGGTTTACCACTGCCGAGGGCTGGGAGCGGATCATGGCCGAAACCGCCCGACGCCGTACCGGCACGGTCTCAAGTTACGAGCTGGAATTCATCCGCCCGGACGGCCAGGTGCGGCAGGTGCTGGTTTCGGCCGCACCACGCTATGGCGAGAACGGCAGCTATGCCGGCAGTCTGGCGGTGCTGCACGATATCACCGCCCGCCGGGCAGTGGAGGCCGAGCTTTCCCGAATGCTGCACTATGCGACCAGTTCGGTGCGGGAGTTTGGCTGTCTGTGTTCGGTGTCGGAGCTGCTGGCCCTGTCCAAGGCGTCGAGCGAGAAGGTACTGGCCGAGGCAGCGACCGTGGTAGTGCAGTCGTGGCCCCATGCCGAGGTGGCGGGGGTGGTGATAAGGACGCCGGAGCGGGAGTACCGGTCGGCAGGGTTTGCTGTAACGCCGTGGGAAATGCGGGCGCAGTGGACCGGCGGCAGCAGCGGCGCGGGCGAGATCGGTATTTTCTTCAGCCGTGACCGGACCGGCACCACCGAGCCGCCGCTGCCCTGCGATGAACGGGATCTGCTCAATTCGATTGCCCGACAGATTGGTGCATTCATCGAACGCCGTACTGCCGAGGCGGAACTGCGCCGGTCGCGGCTGGAACTGGAGGAGCGAGTTCGAGCGCGAACCGCCGAACTGGAACACACTCTGCAGTTGCAGCACGACCTCGTCGACATGGTCATGCATGACCTCGGCGCGCCGATGCAGGTCATCGGCGGCTACGCCGCGATGATCAGTGACGGCACACTGGGCGCGGTGAACGGCGAGCAGCGGGCGGCACTGGAAGAGATGCAATGCAGTATCCGGACGCTGGAAAGTCTGCGCCGGGACATGCTGGAGCTGTCACGGTTCCGAAGTGCCTGGATGGAGTTGAAACTGGAGCCGACCGACATTGCCGCGCTGGTCACTGACTGCATCCGCGAGCTGAGTTTTCTGATTCGGCACAAGGGGCATCGGGTTGTTTCGCTGGTGACGTCATGCCCGGTCGTGTGTGATGGCCGGCGGATAAAGCAGGTGATTACCAACTATCTGTCCAATGCCATCCGTTACACTCCTGATTCAGGTCATATCCAGATCAGCTCCCGGCAGGGTGAAGGCTGGCTGGAGGTGGCAGTGCAGGACAACGGCCGGGGAATCGACCGGGCTGATATCGGCCGGCTTTTTGACAAGTTTGAGCAGAGCGGGACGCCGGTGAGCGGTTCCAGCGGTATCGGGCTGGCAGTGGTCAAGAAGATCGTTGAAGCCCACAAGGGCCGGGTGTGGTGTGAATCGCTGCCGGGGGTTGGTTCGACGTTCTATTTTCGAATTCCGACCGATCCAAGGTCGGTGTCCGAGTAGTACCTGCCTCCTCGGAAGTGGCGGGGCAGCCTGGTGCTGCCCCGCCACCGGCTGTCGGCCGGCGTCAATGCCTGATTACTATTTTCTTGATTGCCGGACTGCCGGGAGCAGTGGGCAGTCCGATGTAAACGCCCGCGCGCAGCGGGCCGGTGTCGATCCGACCATCGGGAGTCAGATGTCCTGTCGCCACTATCCGGCCGGCTGCGTCGTAGAATGTCATCGGTGTGCTGCTGATTGTTGCTGGTCTGGTCCCGGTCCGCCCCGCGCCGTCGTTCCGGGTCACCCTGTCGGACACGGCGGTTCCGCGGGTCAGTGGTACCGCGGTGACCGTGCGGACATACCGCCAGAGTTCGTTGGACCTGTTGCCCTTCAACGCGATGAGCAGCGACCCGCTGGCGACGATGTCGGCGCCTCCTTTGACCCGCTTGCGCCGTCCGGACCAGCCGATGCCGGGAATCGTTTCCAGCTCCACCCAGGAGTCGCCGGTCGGGTGGTAGCACCAGAACTCCTGAGTATTGGCGCCCTTGAAGGCGTAGATTGCCCCATCAAGCCACACGGCACTTGAGCCGTCCTTGACTTTGCGCGTCCGGCCGGTGTAGGAATGAACCGGCATCGGGGTAAGGGGCGGGCTGCGCCAGGCAAGGGTATTGAGGTCGAAGGCGAAGAATTCGTGGTATCTTGCTTTGTGAGCATAGATGGTGTGGTTGCCGTCGAAGCTCAGCCACGAACCCTTGTCCCAACGCTGGTTTGTCCCGACCGGGGCATCGGGCAGTAGCTGCCATGAGTCGGCCGCCACACTGTAACGCAGGAACTCGTTCCGGCATCCCTTGAGCAGATAGACGTGGTCACCGGAACCGGGCACGTAGACCAGGTCAGTACCACCTTTGATCTTTTTCCCGTAAACGCCGGGCGGCACGTCCGCCAGGTCGACCCAGCCCTGATTGTGCCGGTAGCGCTGGAACTCGATGGTGTTGTTACCACGGGTGGCGTAAACCGTTCCATTGCCGTCGCTGCACGCCGCTGCACCCCGGTAGATCGCGCGGCCCGACGGGCCGGCGGGTATCGGCGGCAGTTCCTGCCATTCGCCGGTCAGCAGATTGTAGCCGTAGAAATCGGCAGTCCTGGAGCCTTTGGCAGCAAACAGCAACCCGAGGCCTTCGTCCGCCACCAGCCAGGCTCCATCCCGGGAATAGCGACCTGACGGTGCAAGCGGCATCGATGCGAGCTCGCTCCAGCCGGGTGTCGGTACGGTGACGGTGAAGGCATTTTCCAGCGAGTTGTTGTCCGGGTTGCTGTCTCCGGCGAGGTAGAGCGAACACCGGACGGTATAGCTGCCGGGCAGGTGGGGCCGGGGCCAGGCCGAAAACAGGTAAGAGATGCTGTCGCCCGGGCCGATGGTCGTGACCTCGCCGCTGTCGGAATAGACTATTGTACCCGGTTCGTCGCGCATGGTGCAGTAGACACTCAGACGCACCGCAAGGCTGCTCAGGTTCTTGAAGACCGCGCGGGGCACGACCGGGGCAAGCGAATCGAGGCTGCCGCTTGGAGCGATGATTCGGGCTACCGCTGCCTCGCAGGTTGGTCCGGCAACAAGCTCTCGCCCGTAAACTTCCCAGTTGCCGCTTGAGTTGTCCTGCCAGACACAGTAGAAACCGCGCGGCGTCGGCATGACGCGGGGATGGTGGGTCAACGCGTCGGTCCAGGTTACACGCTCCGCTGTTGACCAGCCTGCTCCGCGGTCAAAGCTGTACTGCGCGTAGACTTCGGGGTTGCCGTCGCGGTAATCAATCCAGACCAGGACAATGGTGTCGCCTTTGATTGCCGCATGCGGCTGCCATGCCCCGCCCGGCGAGGAAGTGAGCCTTACGGTGTCCCAGATGCCGGTGAGCGGGTCGCGCCGGCCATACATCACCTGCCAGACGCCGTTCAGGTTCGGTTTGCGAGCCCAGAATAGATGTACCATTCCCGAAGGGTCGGTCACCAGCTCCGGGTCGTAGTCGTAATGGGCTGAACCGGCCGGATCGCGCACAACCCAGGTTGTGCTCCAGGTTTCACCCCGGTCAGTCGAACGGCAGTAGGCAACATCGAAGTCACCGTCGTCCCAGGCAGCCGCGCCAATATGATAGACGCTGCCGTCGTCCTGCAGCGCAAGATGGAGACACTGCCGGCCGGTCGGCTCGACCGGCGTGCCGCGCCAGGCACCGCCCGGCATCCGGTTGTTGAAGAAAATCCCGTTGCGCGGATTTTGCCAGGGAAACTGGCCGACCGTCAACCACGCCAGCCCGACCCTGCCGTTCCTTACCGTCACTGGCGCGCAGTACGAGCCCGTGTTCGAATCGATCAGCGATGAGTAACTCCAGTTCCCACCGGCGTCGGTACTTGTTGCCAGCCAGGGATACCAGATGAAAGTTGTGTCGGTAACCAGGGGGTTGGCCGTGTCGGTCCGGGCAAGGTGTCGGCCGTAGCCAATCGCCGCAACTGCCAGGCTGTCGTCGGCGGCGACCCGGGCGTACCACATCGTGCTTTCAGCTGCTGGATAGTCGAACAAAGTTCGGTTTGATGACCAGGTTGTTCCGTTGTCGGTGGACCGGCGGAACAGTACTTGCCAGTTGCCGGTGCTGTTGTCGGACCAGACCAGGTAGATGTTGCCGTTGCGGTCGCGCGCGATGTCGGGATCGCGCGAGAAGCCGGGAGTGTTGCTAAGATTGACTGCGTTGAAGACGGGCTGGCGTCTCGGGATCACCGCCCCGGGTGTGTAGCCGGTTGCAAAGAGCTCGGTCATCACCCGACCTTCGGCAAACGGCACCGGGAAACCGAGCAGCGCTCCAACCGTGGGCAGGATATCAATCTGGTCGGCTGATGTCTCGGTGACAATGCGATTGCGGGCGATGCCCGGCCCCAGCGCCAGCAGACCAAGCTGGCGTGAGCCGTGGTCCCACTCGCCATGGCCCGCAAAGCCGCCATGGGCGTCGTCGTTGCGGCCGTGGTCGCTGGTTACCAGCAGCACCGTCCGGTTCCGGTAAAAGGTATCGCTGTACGGACCTTCGGCCTGAATGTGGCGCCAGATGTCGTAGATCAGCGAGTCGGCGACGCGGATTGCCGTCAGATAGTCACTGTAGATGCCGGTGTGGCCTTTCGTGTCAACATCGGCCATGTTGAGCAGCACCAGGCGCGGGTGCAGCGAGTCCATGGTCCTGTGCAACAGCCGGACCGAGGCGGTGTCGTCGTGAGTTGAGGCGTCGCCGCGGACAAATCCCTGCCAGGGTGGTCCCAATGCCGGCTCGAGGCTGTAATCGGCAACCGCTCCGACGTTGCCGACCTTGCCGATAACCGTGCCGCAGACGGTTGTATCGCTGATGGCAAAGTGCTGGCGGTAGTACTCGAACGCCAGTGGGTCAAGCGAACGGATTTCCTGTTCGTTACCGCTGTTGTTACGGATTATCTGGCGCACGCCCGAGAGGATGGTCAGGTGGCCGCCGGTTGTCGCGGTCCAACCCCGGGCCCAGAACCGGGCATGGAACGTGCCCTGCGGTTTCAGGTCGTTCCAGATGTGCGGTAGATTAGCTGCCCCCTGGGCCCAGCCTTCATCGTGGCGCAATCCATCGATGACGATTATGAAGACATTCTCGGGCGACTGAGCGAAGGTGATAGCTGTGGCCGCGAGACCAACGAGAGTCAATCGGACCAATGCACAGCGCACATCTGCCTCCTCAATGGCAGTGACGGTAGTTAGCTATCGCATTACCGGACAGCAGACAGCAGCATGTTAATGTTATGATCTTCCGTCAGCAGGGTCAACCCGGCGGCGGACGAAACCCGGTTGATTGCCAGTGTTCTTGACAATCGGTAACGGCAAACTACGCTGACCGAAAACGATGAAGCGGAGGCTGTGATGGAAGCTGCTGGTTCACCCAATCCAACGCCGGCACGGGACCATGCTCGCGGGCTGGCCGGTTGGCTGAAGTTCTTTGGCATCGTCAGTATCATCGGCGGGGCAGTCAACGCGTTGACGATTGTCGGGATTGTCTGGGCCTGGCTGCCTATCTGGCTCGGGATTCTGCTGGTGCAGGCCGGCTCCCGGGCGAGCGACTACGCCGCCCGGGGTGATGATGCCGCGCTGGAAGGATTGCTCGGCCGGTTGAAGACTTACTATCTGATCAACGGTATTGCCGTGCTGGTTACGGTCGCGTTCGGACTGCTGGCGCTGATTGCGCTGGTGGTGCTGACACTGGTTGGACTGGTGAGCCTGCCGGCGATAATGGAGTCGCTGCGTTCGTTCAGTTCCAGCGCAGGGTTCTGACCGACATAAGAAAATCAGCGGCGGCGCATCCGCGCCGCCGCTTTGTTTTCAAGCTGGTTAACGCTTGATATACGACTCGGGGTCGAGTTCGAAGGCGTGCTTGCAGGCCTGGGCGCAGAAGTAATAGGTCTTGCCCTTGTACTCGACGCTGCAGGCGGCGTTTTCGGGCGTGACTTCCATCTCGCACACCGGGTCAATGCTGGTCTGTTTGCCGTTGCTGTTCATGTTCGTCTCCTCGCTTCAGGCCGCAGACGGACTGCTGGCGGCCGCGTCGTTCTGCCCAAGCAACTGGCGGACAACCGGGGTCAGACCGGCCATGACGGTCCGGCCGTCCCAGCGTGCCAAAATCTCTTCGCCGCGCTTGACGATGACCAGCGGCGGTTTGTCGGTCCAGTCGTACCAGGCAAAATCAGCCAGGTTGTCGACGGTGGCGTTGGGTCCGTCGACATAGCGCACAACCGGTTCAACCCCGGCGCGCCTGAGAATTTCCTGCGCCTTGGCGCACAGCTCGCAGCCTTCCTTGGCGAATACCTGAAACTCCAACGGTTCCTCCATCGCGGCTTGACTCCGCCAGACAAGCTAGCCGGCGCGTTCCGGCAATCAAGGTGGCAGCAAGACGGCATTTGTCAATCCCTGCCGGGTGCCGGTCAGTCGCCGTTGCCGCAGTAAAGCAGGGGGCTTATGGGCCCGGATTTCGTTTTTGACAATTTGTGTCAACAACCTTGACTGAGCTTTGTGGAATTGAGGGGGGAGACCGGAAAGCCGGCCGGGCCGGCCGCAGATTTGACGATGCCGCTGCCGCCGGCTATCTTGGCCCCATGACTGATGTGCCGGAACGGATACTTCTGCCGCTGGGTCAGCTCAAAGACCGGCTCGTCCGCCGGCGCAACGGCCGCCGGCTCTGGCTCGTCGGCGGGGCGATTCGCGACTGGCTGCTGAGCCGTGGCTCGGCCGACTTCGATTTTGCCGTCAGCGGGTCGGGGCTGGAGTTTGCCACCGATTTTGCCCGGGCGGCCCGGGGCGCACTGGTGGTGCTGTCCGAGGCCGACGACGAGGCCCGGGTTGTCGTGGCTGGATTGACACTGGACTTCAACGGCATCGGCACCGGCACGATCGAGACCGACCTGGGCCGGCGCGATTTCACGATCAACGCGGTGGCAGCCGAACTGACCGAAACCGGACTCGGGCCGTTTGTTGACCCTCATGGCGGCCGGGCCGACATTGCCAGTCGGGTTGTCCGGCCGGTTTCGGAACGGTCGCTGGCCGGCGACCCGCTGCGGCTGCTGCGGGCATTCCGGTTCGGGCTGGAGCTGGGTTTCAACGTTGACCGGTCGGTGCTGGAGCAGGGACGCCGGGTCAGTCTGGCTTCAGTTGCCGCCGAGCGCATCGGCGCCGAGCTGCTGCGGATAATGGAATGCCCGGGTTCGTATCCGGTCGTGCGCACCCTTTATGAGCTGGGGCGGCTGGTGGAGATTCTGCCGGAACTGGGCCCGGTACTGGACGACGACCTGCTGCGTGAACACAGCTTCCGAACCTACCAGAAGATTGAAGAGATTATCGTCAATCCCGGTTTCTTTGCCCGGTTTGAACCGGAATGGCGGCAGTACTTCGACGAGCACAGAACGGCTGCGGCCGAAAACGGCGGCCCGGAAGGGACAGAAGCCAGCCCGGCCGAACCGAAGCCGGCGCCTGCCGGCGTGCCTTATCGGCGGGCGCTGCTGAAGCTGGCCGGGCTTTTGCACGATATTGCCAAGCCCGAGACCCGTTTTGTCACGACCGACGGTGAGATGCATTTTTACGGCCATGACAGTATCGGGGCGAAGGTTGTCGGCCGGGTCGGCCGCCAGCGGCTGCGGCTGGCGCGGGCCCAGACCGCGATGCTGCAGGCCCTGACCCAGGAGCACATGCGCCTGCACCTGCTGGCAACTGCTCCGGATTTGTCGGAACGGGCAATCCGGCGCTATTTTCGCGACCTCGGCGCGGAGGCATTCGGGCTGATGATTCTGTGCTGCGCCGACGGCTGGGCTACCGCCGGCCGCACCGGCCATCTTGAACAGACAATCACCAGAATGCTGGAGCAGAAGCGGGCCGAGGATGCGGTGGTCCGGGTTGAGCGGCTGGTGAACGGTAACGACCTGATCGCGCTCGGGCTGCCGCCCGGCCCGGCATTCAAGGTCATCCTGCAGGAGCTGGAAGACCTGCAGATTGAGGGTCGGATCAAGACCAAGGAAGAGGGGCTGGACTATCTGCGGACACACCTGTCGGGGCTGGCGTCGGGTGGCGGCAAAGCCGAGTGAGCCGCGGCAACCGGGCGGGCTGGGCGATGATTAATCACCAGTTCGTCTATGGCCCGGTACCGTCGCGCCGGCTGGGACTGTCGCTGGGCATCAATATCATTCCGCGCAAGACCTGCAGTCTCGACTGCATTTACTGTCAGTGCGGAGTAACAACGCACAAGACGGTCGAACGGCAGAGTTTCTATCCGGTGCCGGCGATTCTGGCCGCGGTGCGGGCCGCGGTCAGCCGCAGTCGGCCGGATTTTCTGACTTTCTCCGGCGAAGGCGAGCCGACACTCAACCGTGATATCGGGCGACTGATCCGGGCGCTCAAACGCGAGTTCACGATTCCGGTGGCGGTACTGACCAATTCAACGCTGCTGACCGACCCGGCGGTACGGCGGGCCCTCTATGCGGCGGACCTGGTGGTGCCGTCGCTCGATGCGGCCGACCAGCGGGTTTTTGCCCGGGTTGACCGCAACCCTCGCAGCCTGCGGATTGCAGAGATTATCGAAGGTATCCGTACTTTCCGCCGCTACTATCGCGGACAGCTGTGGCTGGAAATCATGCTGGTGCGCGGGGTCAACGACCAGCCCGAGCATGTCCTCAAGCTGCGCCGGGCGGCTCACTACATCGGGCCGGACCGGGTGCAGCTCAATACCGTTGTGCGGCCGCCGGCGGTGAAGTGGGCAAAGCCAGTGACGCGCGATGACCTCGAGCAAATCAGGCTGCTGTTCGGGCCGGACACCGATATTCCCGAGTCGCCGCTGCTGCCTTCGAAACGCCGGGACAGCAACGGCTCCGATGAGACCATCGCCGCCTTCGTTGCCGGCCGGCCGTCAACGGTCGAAGATATCGCCGCCGCGCTCGGAGTCGAGAAGGCGACGGTCAGCGCGGCGTTACAGCGTTTGATGCGCACCGGCCGCATCCGGCGGGTCGAGTTCTGGGGCAAGGTGTTTTACGAAGCCGGCAGCGACAGCGCGACCACGCACAACAACAAACAGCATTAAAACGCCCCGGCAGGCCGAAGATGGCCTGCCGGAGTGCTTTCAGGACAATCGGTCAACGAGTCACAACAACCTTTTGCGGTGAAGGTTGTTCGTTGCCGGTTGTCAGTCGCTGGATGAAGTAGATGCCGGGAGCAAGACCGGAAAGGTCGTTGAGTCCGGGTTTGAGTGCCATGCGACGGCGGCCGGCGGCGTCAATGAGCAGGGTGCCGGTAGCGGTTGAGGAGGGGAGATAGAGGATGGAGCGGACAATCGCCGCAGGACATGCCGGCGTGGCGGTTACTGGTCGGGCGGTAATGCCGTCGCTCGCGGTCTTGCCCCCGACCGAGTAGCAGTGGAGCTCGGGGGTCTTGTTGCCCTTGAGAGCATAGAGTTTACCGATACCGTTGCCGTCGAGATCGCCACCGACCTTGACGCGTTTTCCCGAAGCGCCGGCCGGCATGTCGGCAAGCTGCTGCCAGGTCCAGTTCCGGGCTGAGCCGGCGAAGAAGCTGAGCGTGTTGCCGCCCTTGAGCGCATAGAGGCTGTTGTCGTCCCAGGCACCGGCAGCGCCCTCAGCGACTTTTTTGCGCCGTGGTGCGCCGTTGAAGAGACTCCAGAACGGCATTCCCGGCAGCGGGTCTGCAAGCCACTGGCCAGTGATGATGTCGTAGGCCCACAACTCATGGCGAGGCGGGTCGCCGAAGACGTACTTGGCCTTATGGGCATAGACCGTGCGGTCGCCGTCATAAACGATAAACGAACCCTTGTCCCATTTTGGTCTGATGCCGGCGGGCGCATCGGGCAGCTGGGACCAGGTGTTGGTGTTGATGTTGTAGCGCCAGAATTCCGACTTGTTGCCCTTGAGCAGGTAGATGAAGCTGCTATCACCGGAGGGGCAGGGTACGAAATCGAGGTCGGCGCCGTTTTTGACTTTCTTGTTGGACGGGCCGAGGGGAACATCGGCGAGCTGAACCCATCGGGCGCCCGGAATGTCGTAAGCCCAGAACTCGGCAGTGTTGCCGGACTTGATTGAGTAGATTCGGTTGCCGAAACCGGCAGTGCCGCGGCTGCCCCGGCCCGGTGCTTTGCCTGACGGTCCGGCCGGATAGGATGGCAGGGTTGTCCAGGACGAAGTTGCCGGGTCATAGGCCCAGAAGCTGGAGCTGGTCTTGCCGGCACAGACATAAACCCGGCCGTCGGCTTCCGGAGTGTTGGCGTTGCAGGCGAGCCACGAGCCGACACCGGCGGGCAGGCCGCCGGGCAGGGTGATGACACTGTCCCATTGGGACGGGACCCGGACGGGCGGCCGGAGCTTGATGGTGACATAGTCGAGCGAGGTATCAGGCACGCTGCCGTTGCTGGGGCCGGTGACAAAAACGGCCCCGGTGGTATCGGTGCCGATCGCAAGGCCGATGTCGGTCCGGCCGTTATCGTAACGATGATTCCAGAGCTCGACACCGGTTGACGCGTAAGCGACGGTGTAGATATCCCAGGTAGTGGCCTTGCCGGAACCTTTTGAGGTGCCGGTGACATGGACCGTGCCCGAGCCCTTGGCACCCGAACCGGCAACGGCGATTGCGTAGGCGATGTCGTCGCCGTTGCCACCGTCGTAGCGCCGGGTCCACTGCGGCATACCTTCGGCCGAGTAACAGACAGTGAAGTAGTCGAGGTCGCCGGCCTTGCCGGAACCCTTTGAGGTGCCGGTGACATGGACGGTACCGGAGCCTTTGGTCGGGGTGGTAGTGGCAATGGCATAGGGCCGGTTGACGCCGGCGCCGCCGTCAAGAACCCGCTGCCAGGCGGTGTTGCCGAGAGAGTCGTAGGCAATCGTGGCAAAGTAGGAGCGGAGGCTGTCGCGGGCCGCGGCAGCGACGAAGACACGACCGTAACTGGTCGGGTCGGCGGCGATGGCGACGGCGGAATCGTTTCTGCCAGCCAAGTCAAAGCTTGCTGACCACTTGAGACTGCCGGTATTGGAATTGAAAGCGAGCGTTACGGCATTGTCATTGACTGCATCGTTATCGCCGGACTTGGAAGTGCCGGTGACGTGGACGGTGCCTGACCCTTTGCCTGGTGGGCTGGCAAAGTCGATTGCCACGCCGCGGCTGCTCAGCGAGTTCGAGCCGAACCAGCTGTAACGCCAGCGGAGGAATCCGGCCGTGTCGTAAGAGACGACAGTCAGCACGGTGACGTTGAGGCTGTCGTTGATACCGAGATAACCGACGGCGTAGGTGTTGCCGTCGTCATCAACCATCAGGTCCTGCCCGGCGTTGCTGCCGGCGACACCGGAGTCCAACCGGGCCCAGCGCAGGTTGCCGGAGTCGGCCCGGTAACAGAGTGTCACAAACCGGTAGTTGTTTCCCTTGCCCGAACCCTTTGATGTGCCGGTGACATGGACGGTGCCGGAGCCTTTGTTCGGGCCGGAGCGATAGCTGATGGCATAAGGAATGTCGGTGCCGTAGCCGCCGTGGAACCGGGCGCGCCACAGCAGGTTGCCATAGGGGTCGTACTTGAGGGTTACGATATCCGCCTGGCCGAGTGTGTCGGACCGGCCGGTAACATAGACATTGCCTTCCGGGTCGGTTATCAGGGCGGTGGCGCTGTCAATGGCACCGGGTGCGCTGCTGAAGCGCCGCACCCAGGCAGTGTCAACCTGGGCCAGTGCAACAGTCGTCAGCAGTGCCAGGGTCACGCTGACAAAGAAGCTTCGGCGCATAGTCCTTCCTCCTCCGTGCTGATTGCTCCGGGACACGGCCGACTGCGCTCGGTGTGACGCAGCCGGTATCGGCCAGGCCGTGCGCCGGATGTCTTCCCGAGTATAGGCCGGTCAGGATTGCCGTCAACGCAGCCGGTTACGGGTCCTGACCGATCGACACGAACAGTGCTGATGGCGGCAGTTGTCGCTGATACTGCCATGGTCATACCGCTCGGCCGCCGGCGTCTCGGCCGTGTCGTCGCCGGTCACCGGTCGGAGTCGCTGCAGTCAGGGGAAATTTCGCAACGGGCGGTTTCGGTACCTGGGCAGCAGACCGGTTGTTGACATTTGCCGCAGCGGTGGTCAGGCTCGACGGTGGCCGGCGAAACAGGCAGAGCCGGATACAATGCCGCTGGGCTGGTGGTGCCGGCCGGCGTGGTGCCGGGCGGGGCAACCGTCGGCCGCTGGATGAGCAAATCAGAAAGCCGGCGGCGAAGAAAGCGCCGGCAATTGTGGCCAGACTGGTTAAGGGATTCTGTTTCATGGCCGTGAGCTAATAGTTGTCGTCCACTGCGCCGAGCTGGGTAAAGGGCGAGTCGGAGCGCAGCAGGTTCTTGGCAAACTTCACCCGGGAGCGATAGCGTTCGCCCGCCGAGGATAGATTCAGGCTGGCATTGCGGTGCCGCGCAATGGCCTTGCTGTTTCGGGCCAGCAGCCCGAGGCTGGTGAGTACCAGACCGGTCCCCACCAGTCCCAGTGTCAGATTGATGATGGTGCGCTTCACGATACCCTCCTAGCGTCCGGAACGGTCGCGGGCGATGTACTCGTTGAACCCGCCCCACGAATCGAGGTTGCCGCAGTCGTCCGCTTCCTCTTCGTCATCTTCTTCGGCAATGTTGGGACCGGCATAGATTTCTTCGTCAAAGCCGTAAACTGAGGCAGTCAGCCTCACTGCTGACGGGTCCTGCCAGAAGCTCTTGACCAGGTCGGCCTTGGCGCGGATTCCGGCAACAACGCCGCTGACATTCTCGAACGTGAGCCCAGAAGCCGGCATCGCACCGGAGACGACCGCGAACCCGAGGATGGCGACCGAACCGACTGCAATCCCGAAAAAGAACCGGGCAACGACCTTGATTGAATGAGACAGACAATCGGACAATACTTCGAACATGGCAGCTCCTTTGTGTTTGGTTGTTTAACGGAACTGCCCGAGAGATTGCAGGCCGTGTGCCAGCCCAGGGATTCAACTGTAAGCAAATATTTTTCAACAACTTATCCGCAGAGAACTTGGCGGGCCAGGCACGGAACTGTTCAAAAAATGTTACACTGGCTGAAGTCCTGATCGGGCAGGTAAAAGCTAACTTGTTCTGATGCAGTAAGTTAGGTGTGTAACAGCGAGTGTAACAGTGCTGGTGCCGATATCGGGCAGGATGTTACAGTCTGGGGGTCAGTTTTTCGGGCGCTTCAGGCCGTGACGTTTGATAATGCGGTAAAGCTGCATCCGGCTGATGCCAAGTTTGTCGGCGGCCCGGCTGACATTCCAGGAACAGGCTTCGAGTGCCGAGACAGCCGCGGTCTGTTCCGCCTCAGCCGCTGCCCGGTCCTTGGCCTCCCGGCGCATCTCGCGCAGCCCGGGGGCGACCGGTGTCACGCAACGCATCTCGGCCGGCAGGTCCTCCGGGCCGATAAGGGTCTGGGCGGTCATGATCACGGCGCGCTCGATGACGTTTTTCAGTTCGCGGACATTGCCGGGCCAGCTCCAGTTGAGCAGACAGTCGAGCCCGGCAGCGGTGAATCCCTGCACCGGTTTGGAGTATTCGCGGGCGAAAGTCGAACAGAAAAACGCCGCCAGTGCCGGAATGTCGGCCTTGCGTTCGCGCAGCGAGGGCAGGCGGATGGTAATGACACTGAGTCGGTAGTAGAGGTCAGAACGAAAACTGCCCGCTGCCATTGCCGCTTCCAGATTGCGGTTGGTGGCGGCGACGACCCGGACGTCGACCTCGACCGGCCGCCGGCCGCCGACACGTTCGAAAACCCGTTCCTGCAGAACCCGCAGCAGTTTGGCCTGCAGGGCGAGCGACATGTCACCGATTTCATCCAGGAACAGGGTGCCGCCGCTGGCGGTTTCAAACTTGCCTTCACGGGCGGCCACGCCGGTGGCAGTGCCTTTCTCGACTCCGAACAGTTCGGCTTCCAGCAGTGTTTCCGGAATTGCGGCGCAGTTGACGGCAACGAACGGGCCGGCGGCCCGGTCCGAGGCGTCGTGCAGGGCCCGGGCGACCAGCTCCTTGCCGGTGCCGTGCTCGCCGAGTATCAGAACGGTCGCTCTGGTCGGGGCGACCCGTTCGACGGTTTCAAAAACCGGTTTGAGGGTAGTGTCGGCACCGACAATCCCCGGGAAACGACCGGCGGCTGCCGGCTGGACCGCGGTCGCCGGCTGGCTCGAGCCGAAACCCAGCCCCAGCGCAACCAGTCGCGCCGGTATCCGCAGACTTGCGGCATCGGCATCGCCATAAAGCATCAGCGTGCCGAGCCGGTCGGCGGCAGTTTCCAGCGGGATTGACAGGCCGCCGGCCTCACCGGCCGCTTCGCCAACACTGTAAACCGTGTCGTCACGCAGGTAGATTGCCGCACCGGCAAGATTGAGGGTGGAGGTGAATTCGGCCAGAACCCGGCGGCACAACTCGGCCGGGGCCGGGTTTTCGCCGACGATTTCAGCAATCGCGTGCAGAAGTTCGGCATCGACCGCTCCGGCCCGGCCGGCGCCGATGAGCCGTCCGGCTTCCTCGGCCCGGTGCCGGATGCCGAGATTTTCAAAAATCGCCCAGGCCTGAGTTGCGGCAATCCGGTCGCTCTCGCCGGCAGCGGCTTCGGCCCGGGCCAGCGCCAGCAGGGTCCGGCCGAGTTCATAATTCTTGCCCAGTGTGCGCAGGATCGCCCGGCTGGCCTCGAACGCGACACGGGCCGCGGCGAGGTCGCCCGACGCCGCGTGCAGTTCGCCCAGCACCCGGCGGATACAGGCCTGCTCCTTGCGGTTGCCGATGTGTTCGGCAATTGCCAGTGCTTCGTCGAGTCGCAGGCGGGCCGCGGCGAGGTCGCCCTGGGCCAGATCGACTTCGGCCCAGCGGCGCAGGGTTTCGGCCAGCTCCTCGCGGTCTTCGATTTCCCGGCAGATGGCGGCGTCGCGCTGATAGAAGTCGGCGGCACGGGCGGTGTCGCCGGAGTCGAACCAGCTTTCGCCGAGATTACCGAGCGCTTCGGCCTCGGCGAACCGCGACCCGGCAGTGCGGGCAAGCGCGAGTGCGCGGTCAAGGTGTTCGCGCGCCCGCGCCAGTTTACCCCGGCGCAGGTAGGCTTCGCCGATGTTGCAGTGAACCAGCGCCTGGTTGCCGACGTCGCGGGCCGATTCCAGTTCGGCCAGCGCCCGGAAATAGCTTTCCAGCGCCTTTTCCCAGTCGCCGAGGTCAACATAGATCAACCCGAGGTTGATACTCACTTCGCCGATGCCATGGTGGTCACCGAGCGCTTCGCGCAGTGCCAGACTGCGGCGCGACAGCTCCAGCGCCGGTACCAGTTCGCCCTTCTCGTAGTGCATCAGACCGAGATTGGCGCAGGCGATGGCGATGTCGTAGTCGTTGCCCAGTTCCTCGCGCAGGCGCAGGGCCTCGCGGAACCAGTTGATGGCAAGGTCAAACTCACCCCGGTGCCAGGCGATGGCGCCGAGCGCGGTAACGGCCGTCGCCTCGGCCGCGCGGTCGTTGCCGGCGCGGGCGCAGGCAACGCTTTCCTGCAGCAGCGTCAGCGCCGATTCCAGCCGGCCGGCCAGTCGTTCGGCATCGGCAAGCAGGTTGAGCGAATCGGCCGCGGCGGACAACCGGCCGGCCCGCCGGGCGAGTTCAAGGGCGTCGCGGGCATAGCGGATGGCGGCATCCTGGTCACGGGGAAAAAGGTCTTCGGCAAGCAGATTCAGGGCGCTGCAGGTCAGCTCGGGTCGGTCGGCGGCGCGGGCCTGTTCCAGACAGGCGGCGGCAAGTTTGATTGACTGCTCGCGGTCGGTGGTGAAAAGCCGGCGGGCAGCCGCCAGCAGCTCCTCAGCCGTTGCCGCAGGAACGCCGGAACCGGAAGCGGTGTCGGTCATGTCTGGCCTCGGGAGAGGCTAGCGGACGCCTGATTTGTGTCAAGGCGAGGTCGGGGAGGCGCTGCCGGCAAAACAGTGACCGGCAGGTCGCTGTGGACCTGCCGGTCAAAATCGGCCTTGGCGATTACTCGGCCAGAACCAGTCGCGCCGTGCCGTGGGCCGCGCCTTCGATTCGCACCAGATAGGCGCCGGGCCCACAGCCGGCAGCATCCCAGATCAGCGAGTGCCTGCCGGCGGTCTGCTGTCCGGTGAACAGCTCGGCAACGCGTCGGCCGGTGGCGTCGTAAACCGCGCAGCTCACCGTTCCGGCCTGCGGCAGGGTGTAGCTGATGCGCGCCCGGCCCCGCACCGGATTCGGACCGGTGGTCAGGTCGCGCAGCGTCGGCACCGGCCGGCTTTCCGTAACTGCGCCGGAAGCGGTCAATACAATGTTATCGGCAGAGACCTCTGCCGCGCCGCCACTTCAAGTGCCGCTGTCGTACGCGTACAGGTCAATCACGACCTGAGCGACGTCAGCCGGATTGATGCGCGGCAGATTGGCACTCAACTCGGCGGCGACGTCCAGCTCGTAATGGTTCCAGCCGTCTGCCGTTACCTCGATCAGATGAAAGGTATCGCTCGATCGCCAGTTTGCGTAGATGCTGTGCTTGTACCAGCAGGTTGCGCCCAGCTCCCGGCCCTGGTCGGTGCGGTAACGGGCGAACACCGCCGCCACCGGCCAGCAGGTTGAAGAACCCTCTTCGATGCGCAGCCGGGCGTCGAACGACAGGCGCAGGTCCGGGCCGGGCACGGGTGCGACCTGAGACAGCGAAGCAAATAACGCCAGCAGCTTGTACACCTTTGCCGCGTAGCCGGTACCGGAACCGAAAGTGTCGCTGCGCTCAAACCGGTACTCGCCGCCGAGCGAAAAGACGGTATCCTTCCAGCCGACCGAAAGCGGCTGTTCGAAATCGCCGTTCACCAGCAGATTGGCGGTGCCGGAACCGCTCAGCATCACCAGCAGTCCGGCGACAAGCAAAATTCGTTTCATGACAATGCTCCTGTTTGTGCGGCGGGCCGATGCCGCCACCGCTCTATTCTCCGGGCTGAGCGAGCGGGTGTCAACGGTGGCTGGTCGGTGCTGGGCCGGGTGCAGGAACGGAGAGATGCCCGCGGGTCAGTCTTTTTTCTGCTCGACGATGCGGCCGTCCTCGCCCAGCCGCACGGTGCGCCACTCGTAGTTGCCCTTTTTCAGCACCTTCGCCAGCGAACGCTGCACCCGCTCGCGCCGGCGGTTCTTCGGCGGCCCGTCCAGCAGCACGACCCGACGCACCTGTCCTTTCAGACTCATTCCGTCGAACACGACAAAATCCACCGGGTCGAACATCGCCTTCATATCCTGCGGGTAATAACCCAGCCGGCACGCTTCCGGCACGGACTTCTTCAAAAGCGCCGGTAACTGCCGGCGGCCCTTTTCGCGCGCCGCTTCCTGTAGCTCGGTCCTCTGTTCCTCGAAACGTTCCTCGGCAGCTTCAATTTTCTTTTCTTCCCGGCGCAGTGCATCCAGCCAGGTCGGCCTGGCCTTCGCTCCGTACGACAGCTTCAGCTCGCTCAGCAGGTGGATGCCGCCACACTTCGGGCAGACGACCATTATCCGCTGGAAATCCTGAAACGCCGCGACGATCGGCGCCTTCACAGTTCACCTCCGTAGCGCGCCAGCGCGACCCTGCCCGCCTCGACCGCTTCCTTGGTTTGCTTCTGGGACTGCTGCAGCCCGGCCTTGCCGGTCTTCACGTCGAGAAACACCAGCGAATCAATCTCACCGTCGCGCGCGGTCAGCCCGTTGAACAGGATGTAGTCTATCGGCTGAAACAGCGCCCGCGCATCCCGGCAGTCCAGCTCGAACCCCTTCATCGCCGGCACCACGTGCTCGAGAATCTTGCCGACCCCGACCGCCTTCGCGCCGACTTCGGACCGCTGCTTCAGCCTGCGCCGGCTCTCGGCCAGGGCCCGGCGCCGCTCGGCCAGTTCGGCCTTGAACTCATCCACCCACTGCTGTGCCTGCTCGGGCAAGGGGTCGCCGACGTAGAACATCACCGCATCGGCCAGCGAGAACGTCTCGCCCGTGTCCGGGCACTCGGCCACAATCCGCCGGTCCGCCTGCAGCTGTTTGATTGTGTCTGACTTCATACTGCTACCTCCCATCGTCGCCCATCGGTCGCGGCCAGTTGACGCTCACCGTGCACCGTGAGAATGTGCTGTATCAGTCCCCGCCTGATTTCCTCCGCCGCTTGCGGTTCTGTGCCTTCCTCTTGGCGCTTGCTTTCTCCGACGCTTGGCCCAGCGCCGTCTTCTTCTTGATCTCGCCCCTGGCAACAAGACCGAGCCATATCAGCTCGCGCAGTTCGTCCCCGCCTCGGTGCCAGCGCAGGTGATTGCACTTGCCGCAGGCGGGCAGGTAGTTTTCGGCCCTGCTCGCGCCGCCCTTCTTCCGCTGGATGACGTGGTCGAGTTCCCAGGAGCCCGGAACATACGGCTTCGTCGTACGGCCGTAGTTGTCAAACACCAGCTTGTCCCCGCAGAAGTGGCAATGGCCGCTGGTGCGGTCGAAGACCTCAACCAGCAGTTCCCGGTTCATCTTTTTGGGCCAGCGATATTAATGCAGATTGGGGGGAAAGAGCACGGTTGAGCGTGTTCCCGGCGTCCGTCCAAGCAAGCAACAATCAAAGCCATTTGATCTGACTAGTAACCCAGAGCAAGCTGGTCCACCAGATCCGGCCCCTTTTCCTTGCCTACCTCACGGTAGATAGCCAGAACTTCCTCATAGGTGCCTTGGCCACCGATGTATTCCCAGAACTCACGCCCGACGAGGACCATATGCTCGAAGTCCAGATACTTCAAAGTAAACGAATGGCTGTATGATATTCTCTCGTCGCCGAAGGGATTATATGCCATTGCGAGATAGGTACGTACTTTCGGCGGCCCAGCTCGCTTAATAGCATGCACATGCAGCAGACGGCTTACGACTTCTAGACACTGTCCCTTATTAGGTTTCGGGCTCTTGATTTCGAAGAATGTCTCTGCACCATCGGGTGTCTTGATGTAAAGATCCAGCATGACTTTTCTGGTGGTTTCTTCTCCGGTTGCCTTAGTCACTTGTGTCACTGCTGCCAGATATGAGTCGGACAAGCCGCCCTCGTCTACACTCTTGGAGAGACGTTCTATCTCGCGGACTGCTGCTGCCGTAACCCTTCCAGAAAGATGGTACTGCCGGACTGCTAAGGCTCCGTTCTGAGTAGCAATCAGTCGAGCGGCTTCTTCGAACGTTGACCCCAGCTTAGTTGAAAATGACCGCTCAAATTCGGCCACAGCGATGATTCCGGCTGGCAGGATTGCTTCATGGAACGGTTTCACTTCGCCTTCTGCCGAGAAAACGGCTGTCTTCCTGGCCTGCTTAGGATTTGCACAGGGCTTGGTCTGTTCTATCAGACCCTGAATAAAGCCCTCAAGATGGCCCTTGATTTTCTGTCGCGTATCAGCTGTTATCACTGTTACCCGCCTTACTCTTTTCGCCACACAAGCACTTGTTCGAAGAAATCAGTGTTACGCCTGCCCGTTCTTCGGTTAACATGCCTGTGTAGGATGTGCTCCACGCGTACCCCGAGATGTTCAGCAATTTCGCCATAGAGGCCGTGCCGGTCTCCCACAACAATAACCATAATGCCGTTCTTTGTCAGATATTTCATAGTATGGCGGAAGACGTCAGTGATTCCCTTCACGTATTCGAGTCTTGCGTCCCGAGAGGAACCTTTTCTCGCCGGGCCTATCTCTTGCGATTCAGCGGCACGACAGAGGCCGAGTAGTTCGTATGCATAACGGTGCTGCTCGTGGTAGTCGATCAGCCCAACGTAGGGAGGAGATGTCATTACCATGTCAACTTTTGGGAGCTCGACGTGGCGGGCATCGTCGTGGAACACCGTAACGCTTGCGTTGCTTCTCAGTCGGGCGTACTCCCGGACACGTGTAAGAGTGTCTAGGCAGTAACGCACGATGAACTTGTATGCGCTTGTTGTGGGGTAACAGGTTCGACCATGCTTGTAACAGTAGTAGGGTTTTGTTTGTGGGCGTTTGGGGAAGTCAAGATCAAAGTGCGTTGTTTGTCTCGCCGACCGGGCTGCGCGACTAAGGATGACCTTCAGGAGGTCTTGATGTTCATATTGTGGAATCAGGTCGCGAAAAGTGAGCAGCTCAGAGAGCGCCTTTGGGTGGTACCACTTTGCTAGGTATTCGTTTTCTGTGGTTCTAATTCCGTGGTCGCCAAACATTGTCGGCCATGGACTGACGTGAACCAGCTCGCCGAATTTCTTCAGGATGGAACTGATGTCGCGTTCCACGTCGGCGATGTTGTAGCGCGCAGTCTTTACTCTAGTAAGGAGACAATTAAAAGGGGAAATGTCGCAGCCGACAGAGTCTATTCCAAGAACGGATGCCTCAACGAGGGTTGTCCCAGACCCACAAAATGGATCATATACGCGCTTAGGGACATACTTGCGCAGAAATATCTCAACCAGTTGTGGTATGAACTTGCCGAGGTATGGATGGAGCCGGTGGACATGCTTGGTTCGAACACGTTCTGGCAAATCGCGTTCCCGCCAGTTCAGGTTAAGGGCCGTTAGCGCAGTGTCGGGGGTTACGCTGGCAAAATCGGTAAACGGCGGACTGTCGTATACGGAGTAGTAGCCAAGCCGAGCGTCCTTGGCAAGCAACTTATGGCCGTTTTCTTCTGGTTCTACCACGGCGTAGCTGGTGCGCCTGTCGTCAGAACGCTCGTGGGTTGCAGAAGAATGCAGAGGGGCGCGTTTGGTTGATTGCCTGCTGCGCGCTTTATTCTTGGTCTTCACACTAGGGAGTCTTTCCACCAGGAGGGCCATTCCGCTTTGGCAGACATTTCACCATCGCTGGCGAATATATGTTTGGTACTAGAGAAGTCAAGCTGCTGGAGCCGGTTCTCTGCGTAGTTGTCGGTGCCGAGTTATGCTGCAGTTACAGTATCTGCACCTCGTACCGCATCCCGCGCAGGCGCGCGGGCATTTCGACCCCGAACTTCGCCAGCGACTTGCGCAGGCTGTCGAAGCGGGGAATCAACCCGGGCCGCCGGGGCTCATCCTCGTCCTGTATTGGGACGTAGAAGAACCTGCCGGTTTCCGGGTCCACCGGGCTGTTCCACCATCCCGCCGTCTGGTCAATACCGACTCGGACCAAGAGACCGTTCATGACTTCACTATGGAGTTGGCGGGCTGACGGATTCCAGTCGCCTGCTGGTGCCAGTAACCACCGCCAAGACCTACCGTTTTCCCGCCAGTGCCGCTTCGATCTTCGCCTTCACCCAAATCTCCAGCGACAGCCAGTCGGTCGCAACACCAGAATCACGGGGCAGGGCGCGCAGCCCATCACGCAGGAACTGCTGGTAGCTGATGGCTTTGACTGGAATGGCTTTTTGCCTCACGCGTGCGGAGAACGCAGACCACTCCCCCCGAGCGACCTTTCTGGCAAACCGCAGCCTACGGTCATCGACGTAGACTACTATGAAGCCCGCCTTCTTCTCCTCGTACTTGGCCACCTGATAGGCGACCGTCATGTTCCTCATCCACTGGTACCAGGGCCCTGCGAATGGACACCTATCGTAGTCCGCGCTGCTCGAGTACTCGAAAACGGCAGGGATCACCTCCCAGTAGAGGATGTTCTTGCCTGACAAGGCACACCGACTTCTGCGGCCGTTGACAGGATTGGTCTGCAATAGGTAGGAGCCATTGCACTGCACCTTACCTTTGTGCTTCCTACTCCGCAGCGGCTTCGTCTGGCTGCACGGACCTCCGTCAGGCTCATTGAACTTGGACTCGAAGAAGACCAGCGACCCTGCGCTTCGCGCCACTGCGTCAATCTGAGACTGGCGCGGCTCCTGCATCCGATTGAGTTCGTCCGTCCACTCAAGCACTACATCCCAGTCATTGCCATCGGGTAGTCCTAAGCGACGTGCCAAGCTGTTCAGCACGCAGTTGCGCCCTGTCTGATCCATGAGCTTCAAGTAGCCAAAGACGTCTATGGCCAGAGCCTGAGACGAGTGCTTCTCGTCAGTATCGCACTTGGCCGCGCTGGGGTGCCAGCGGAACTCGTCCCAAGGCTCGACCGCCAGTCGCGAGAGCGGGAAGATGTTCCTTTCCACAGCGGCACGCTTGCCAGCAGTCATTGAGCTCATTGCGGGCCCCTACCAAACGCCTAACGAAAGAGCGCCGCAGACAGCTGGTCTATCTCAGCGGGCCGGGCTACGGTCGCCTTCTGGCCGCTGATGCGAAACAGCTTGATTTCACTCATTGACTACATTCCTCGCTTCCTGCAACTGACATTCACGCGTATCACCCACGGCGTCGCGCTTGGCGCGTCCGATACAGCCGTTCGGTGAAGCCGCCTTCTTCTGCGAAGGCTGCGGCCTGCGCCGCTTCGCCGATTCCCTGTCGCATCAGCCGCCAGAATAGTGGAGCGGTAATGGTGAGTCAAGCGACTGGGGCTGGGTTGGGGCGAGGCGGCGGAAGAGGGAGGCTATAATTCTGGTTATAGTGCAGATGGTTTAGGCAGGGGACGGGACCGGCGGTGCAGGCGACGGCAGGACAGATGGTTACGGCGGCGGCGATGTATTGGGCGGCAAAAAGACTCCCCCGTTCCGGAGGCGGTGTGAGTCGAGGCAGGAGTTGTTGTGAACGGGTTGTCGGGCTGGAGATTACGGTGCTGGTTGTCGGGCCGGGCTGGAGCCGGCTTGACGGTTCTGGCGGCTGGTGTAGTCTGTGGCGTATTGGCAAGAGTGATTGTGATTAGTGTGGCTGATGTTCTGGTAATCGGCCGGGCAGGATGCCGGTGCTGCCCCGCCGCTGGTGGTGCGCAATGTTGAGCCGGTGGCTGAGCCGGCTGGGGCCGCTGGCGGTTGTGGTGCTGGCGGGCGTGGCTGCCTGGGCGAGTCTTTTTGGTCAGGAACGCGTGAGCCGACTGGCCGGGTCGGTGCCGTTTCTGGCGGCCGGAGCAGTTGTCGGTCTGGCTGGTCTGTGGGTGGGGTTGAGAGCGCTGCTGCGGCGGCGCGGGCGCAGTGTTGCCTCTGGGCTGGTGCATCTGGGGCTGGCGCTGGGGATTGCCGGCGCGGCGGCGAATGAGTTGTGGTCGCGGTCGGGGTTTCTGTTGCTGGAGGCCGGGGGCGGCACGGCCGATGCTTATCTGGAGCGCGGGTTTGAGCGGCTGGCAGCGCTGGCCCGGCCGGTGGCGCTGGATTCGCTGGGAGTGCGGCGCCGGCGTGGTTTCCAGCCGGCACCGGTGGCTTATGTTTCAGTGGCGGGGAGAGGGATTGCGCAGGCGGTAGGCTATAACCGGCCGCTGCGGATTGACGGCCGGGAGCTGGTTTTCGCCGGGGTGGTCGAGTCCGGGTTTCTGCGGGAGTATGAGCTGAGCGTTGATGGCGATACCTATCTGCTGGTGCACGGGCAGCGCGTGCGGCTGGCCGATGGCCGGCAGCTGGCGAGTTTTGCGGTTGATCCGGAGGAGGGAACGCTGGGTCTGCGGGCCGGCGGTGATACTGCCTGGCTGCGGCCGGGCGAGGAGCGGCAGTTGGGGCCAAGCCGGGTAGCGGTGGCGGGTTTTTCGGTTGCCCGGGCGAGGGGAGCGGCGTTTGTGGTGCGCGACAGCCGGCTGCGGCCACTGGTGTTTGGCGGGTTCGGCTTGACGCTGCTGGGGATGTTGCTTTCGGTGTGGCGCCGGAGGCGGGGATGAGGCTGGAGCTTGGTCTGTTGTATGCCGCGCTGGCCGGCTATGGCGTGGCGGTAGTCGTGGCGCTTGTGCGCCGGGCACGCGGGGCGGTGGGCCGCAGTTTCCTGCCGGTGCTGGTGTCGGGGCTGGCAATTCTCCTGCAACTGGGTTTTGTCGTTGTCCGGGCGGTCCGCGTCGG
This sequence comes from Caldifarciminota bacterium, assembly GCA_965649225.1. Lineage (GTDB taxonomy): Bacteria > Hydrothermota > Tepidihabitantia > Tepidihabitantales > Tepidihabitantaceae > CBFGJX01. The sequence goes on along the minus strand of CBFGJX010000014.1, from coordinate 31,027 downwards.
GTTTCTGCCTTTTGCTTCGCGTTTCGAGGCGATGGCGTTTTTCGCGCTGGCGATTCACTGGGCCGGTCTGAAGGTCTATCTGTGGCGGCCGCGCGATTCAGCCAAGGCGGTGTGGGATAGTCTGAGTGTGGCAGTGCTTGGGGTTGCGGTGCTGGCAGTCGGCTGGAATCCGGGCGGCGGACTGAATCCGATTCTGGATTCAGCGTGGTTTGCGGTGCATATCGTGCTGGCCTTTGCCGGGTACGGGTTACTTGCGGTTGGTCTGGGCTGGTCGGCAGCCGCGCTGTTTGACCGGCGGCTCGACGACGACGGTGAGGCTCTGCGGCGGGTGGCGCTGCTGGCGGCACTGCTGCTGGGCAGCGGGATTCTCACCGGCGCACTGTGGGCCGACATTTCGTGGGGCCGCTACTGGAACTGGGACCCGAAGGAGTCGTGGGCGCTTTTGACCTGGGCGGTGCTGGTCGGCTATGCCCATCTGCGCCCGGGCCGCGGGCGGAATCTTCTGAGTTTCGGACTGGCCTTCGGGCTGATGCTTTTCACTTTCGTCGGCATCAATCTTTTGAAGTGGGGCGCCCACCGCTACTGAGCGGTCCAGCCCGGTCAGACGGCAGGGCGGCTATTTCGGGTTGGGTATCACACAGATAAAGCGGAACGGCGTGTTGCCGGTGTTTTCAAAGCCGTGTTCTTCGTCGGGGGCAACGTAGATGAAGTCGCCGACGCCGACCGCGTGTTCGCCGTCGGCAGAGCGGACGTGACCACGGCCTTCGATGATGAAAATCTCGTGCTCGTAGGGGTGGCGGTGGAGCGGGATGATGTTGCCGCGGTCGAGCAGTTCGATTACCCGCATGGCGAAGTTGGGCGCGCCGTCGCGGCTGGTGACCAGCCAGCGAATCCAGGCCTCGGCGCCCTGCATGGTGGCCTTTTCGGGCGCAACATCGGTGTAGTGGCCGGTTTTCATACTGTCCTCCCCGGCCCGGATGCCGGGCCGTTATGCACGGGACATTTTCGCTGTTGCCGGCGCAGTGTCAATCCAGCATCAGTCGGGTTTTTTGCCGGTCTAAACAATGGATGCGGAATCCAGCGCTGGCAGCGTTGATCGCAGCAGTCTTTTTCGGCGGCTGCGGCAGCGGCACTGCGGCTCGATCAATTGCTGGCGCAGCCGCCGAAAAGGAGAGTGGCTTGAAAGCACAGGCAACTTTTGCCGCCGGTTGTTTCTGGGGTGTCGAAGCGCATTTCCGGAAGGTCAAGGGCGTGCTCAATACGACGGTCGGTTACACCGGCGGCCAGACCGAAAACCCGACCTACCGCGAGGTGTGTACCGACCGCACCGGTCATGCCGAGGCGGTGTTGATCGAGTTTGACCCGGCCGTGGTTTCCTATGAGCAACTGCTGGAAGTCTTCTGGAAGATTCACGACCCGACCCAGCGCAACCGCCAGGGCCCGGATATCGGCAGTCAGTACCGTTCGGCGATTTTCTACCACACTCCGGAGCAGCTGGCTGCGGCACTGGCCTCGAAGGCGGCGCTGGAGCGGTCGGGTCGCCTGCGCCGGCCGGTGGTCACCGAGATTGTGCCGGCCCAGACGTTCTGGCCCGCCGAGGAGTATCACCAGCGCTATTACGAGAAGCACGGCGGCGCGTGCGGCCGCTAGCCGCGCATTGACCGGTGTCGGTCAGGGGTTATCATCGCTCGATGCCTGAGCCGCCCCAGCCGACGCTCTTCACCGCGCGCCTCGCTTTGCGGCCCTTCGAGGTCGCGGACGGTGTGCGCGTGCGCGAGCTGTGCGGCGAGGCGGTCTTCGCCCGCAACACCCTCGACATACCTCATCCCTACCCCGCGGGCGCGGCCGAGGCCTGGATTCGCACGCACCCCGAAATGTATCGCAACGGCACCGAGGTCGTGTTCGCCATCACCGAGCGCGGGGACGGTCGGCTGGTCGGTTCGATCGGTCTGTCGGCCATCAGCGCGCGGCATGCCCGTGCCGACATCGGCTGGTGGGTCGGCCGGGAGTGGTGGAATCGCGGTTACTGCACCGAGGCTGCCGGCGCGGTGCTGGATTACGCTTTCACCACGCTCGGCCTGAGGCGGGTCTACTCGTCGCACATCGCGGGCAACGACGCCTCGGGCCGCGTGATGCAGAAGCTGGGGATGACGCGCGAGGGGGTGCAGCGCCGCCACGTCGAGCGCTGGGGCGAGTTTCACGACATCGTGCTTTACGGTATCCTGCGCGAGGAATGGGCGGAGCGCAGGCGGCTTGACCCGGCGCAGGACTGAACCTATCATCTGTCCGACTCGCGACGGAGAAAAACCGGCAACTACAGGAGGCAGTATGCGCAGAGCAGTTCATGTAGCAGTGCTGATGGCTATGGCCGCGCTCGTCAGCCTGGCCGGCTGTGAGAACCTCGCCCGCAGTTTCAGCGCGACGCTGAACGGCGCCAATGTCGTGCCGCCCAACTCAAGTATCGCCACCGGCACCGCCGAGTTCACGGTCGACGTGTCCAACACGAAGATGGAGTACACGGTCACGGTCGCCAACCTCGCCAATATCACCAGCGCATACCTGCACTATGCTCCGGCTTATCAGAACGGCGATTCGATCGCGGTGCTTTATGCCGGGCCGAGGAAGACTGGCAGCTTCACCGGCCAGCTCACTCAGGGCTCGCTGCTCACCGCCGACCTCATCGGCCCGATGGCAGGCAAGAGCATCCGCGCGCTGGTGTCGGCGGTGCGCGCCGGCTCGACCTATGTCAGCATCCGCACCGACTCCTTTCCCGGCGGCGAGATTCGCGGTCAGCTTCGCTAGAGATTCTTCACGATGCGGCGGGCGGGCTTCGGCCCGCCCGGTGCTTTTGGGCGCGACCGACTAGGGAAGCAGGGCGGTCTTGACCGAGGCCGAGGCTCCGGCCGCGCTTGCCCGTACGATGTAGCAGCCGCGCGCCAGGCCGGCGGGCAGGACAAACCCGTGCCGTCCGGCCTCGAGCCGGCCACAGGCCAGCCGCGCGACCTGCCGGCCGCACGGGGCAAACACCGCGACAGCGGCCGGCCCGGATTCGGGCAGGTCCAGCACCACATGCGGCCCGTGTGCCGAGAGCCGAAGCTTCGGCGCGGCGCACTGCTCGGCCAGGCCGACCGTGCCAGGGCTCAGGCGCAGGGTGTCGAAACCGGTGCCGTTGACGCGGACGCCACAGAGTATCAGCGAATCGGCCGAGGCCGCGGCAACGACGAACGAGTAGGCCGCCTCGCGGTACACGGTCCAGGGCTGGGCCGCGTTCCAGCCGGTCGAGAGTGCGGCGCCGGCCGAGCCGGGATTGATGTAGTGCACGCCGTTGACCAGGCTGTGTTCATAGGCGTGGACGTGGCCGGAAAACACCACCGCGACCCGGAACCGCTCGAACAGCGGGCAAAGCCACTGCCGGGCGTCGGCGTTGCCCGTATAGCTCCGGCTGGTTGTGTACGGCGGCAGGTGCAGGCTGACAAGGATGAAGCGCACCGCCGGGTCGGCGCTGTCGGACTGAAGCTCCGAGAGCAGCCAGTCGTACTGCGCGCTTGCGGGCGAGAAGTCGGAGTAGGCGTCGAGGCAGTGCAGGGCGGTGCCGCCCCAGCGCAGGGTGTGCCAGCGCTCGTTGCCCGGCAGCACCAGAAAGCGCAGCCAGTTGTCGGGGATGATGATGTCGTGATTGCCCGGGGCGGGCAGAACCGGCCGGCCCGCGACAATCTCCCGCTCGATGTTGAACCACGACCGCCACTCGGCGACCGTGCCGTTCTGCACGAGGTCGCCGACATGGACGCAGAACCCGGCGTCCGGCGCGGCCAGCAGCAGCCGGTCCACGACGCGCTGGTGCGCGGCGCTGTCGTCCTGATTGTCGCCGTAGACCGCAAAGCGGAACGAGCGGCCGGCCGAAGCGCGGGTGCGGAACGCGCGGTCCGGGGTCGTGTCCGCGCCGCAGATGACGCGATAGTGCCAGAGCGTGTCGGGCGCGAGTCCGGCAAGAACCAGCTCGTGCCGGGTTGCGGCAACGGTTTCGGCGACGGCAAGGCCGTAACCCGATGTCAGGCCGTACTCGACCGCGCCGGCGAGCGTGTCGTCGGTTTCCCAGTACACCACGGCCGACGTGTCGTTCACCGGCCCGAGCGCTGGCCCGGCCCAGACCGCAGCGGCGGCCGCGGCACTGACCAGCCCGAGCAGGAGCAGTGGTTTCACGGCAGTGACCGGCTAAGTCCCGGCATGCTGCGCGACCGCGCCCCAGACCCGGCGGAAGTTTTCGCCCATAATCAGCCGGATATCGCTCTCGGTGTAGCCGCGCTCAACCAGGCCGGCGGTAATCGCGCCGAGCCGGGTCACATCCTCAAGACCGGCGGTGGTGCCGCCGTAGCCGTCAAAGTCCGAGCCGATGCCGACGCACTGCGGTCCAGCCACCGCGCAGGCGTGGTCGATTGCCGCGAGCACGTCGGCGATATCGGCGTTCTCGGCCCCGGGGCGCAGGAAATAGGGCAGGAACACGATGCCGACCATTCCGCCGTGTGCGGCAAGCGCCCTGAGCTGCTCGTCCGAGAGGTTGCGCGGGTGGTCGCAGAGCGATTTCACGCCCGAGTGCGAGGCGATGACCGGCGCGGTGCTCGTTTCGAGGGCGGCGAAGAACGCTTTCTCCGAGGCGTGCGAGAGGTCGATGATGACGCCGAGCTCGTTGCAGCGGCGCACGGCCGAGCGCCCGAGCGGAGAGAGGCCGTTGTGGCGCGGCGAGCGGTCGAGCGCCGAGTCGGCCAGTTCGTTGGAGTTGTTCCAGGTGAGCGTGAGCACGCGCACGCCGAATTCGAAGAACCGCTCGAGCGTCTCCAGCCGGCCGTCGAGCGCGTGCGCGCCCTCGACCCCGAGTATGCCGGCAATCCTGCCCGCCTGCACCGCGGCGTCGAACTCGGCCGGGGTGCGGCAGTGGGCCAGCCGGTCGGGCGCGCGGCCGCAGATGCCGGTGAATGCGGCGCAGGCGCCAAGCACGAACCCGTTGAACTCGCCGGGACGGAATTTCTCCGGGCTGGGCCAGATGGCAAACACCTGAGCGTTGACGCCGCCCTCGGCCAGGCGCGGGAGGTCAACATGACCGGTGGTGGCGCGGACAGTGATGTCGCGCCGGCCGGAGACATGTTCGTAGAGCGCGTCGGTGTGCAGGTCGCAGACCAGCGCCTCGCGGTGGAGCTTTGCGGCGTTCACGCGCGATACTAACCCGGCCCGGCGGCCAGTCAACTGCCCGACGGCTTGCAACTGACACCGGCCGATGCATAATCCGGTGTGCGTATCAGGTTGACGTCGGTGTTGCTTGGTCTGGGAGCAGTGGCCGGGTTTGCGATTGTCTGGCTGGCCACGGCCCGTTATGGTGCCGGTATCAGTCCGGATTCGGTCAGTTATGTTTCAGCGGCGCGCAATCTGCTGCACGGCGAGGGTCTGGTGCGGTTCGACGGCCGGCAGTTTGTCCACTGGCCGCCGTTGTTTCCGCTGTTGCTGGCATTGCTCGGCCTGGCCGGAATTGATCCGCTCGCGGGTGGCCGGCTGCTGAATGCGGCGGCCTTTGGTGCCTGCGTGCCGCTGGCAGCGTTGATTCTGCGCCGCGGGCTCGGTTCGCGGCCGCTGGTGGCGCTGGGTACGCTGGCGGTGCTGACCGGGCCGCCGTTGCTCTATACCGCAACCAAAATCTGGACTGAGCCGGTTTTCACGCTGCTGCTACTGCTGCTGGTGTTCTTTCTCGACCGCTGGCTGACGGCCGGGGCGCGGCGCGATTTCGGACTGGCGGCCGCTGTGCTGGCGCTGCTGCCGCTGCAGCGCTATCTGGGTGCGGTACTGGTGCCCTTGGCCGGGCTGGCGGTGTTGCTCTGGCGGCCGGTTCCAGTGGCCCGGCGCATCGGGTCGGCACTGCAGCTGGGCGGTGTGGCACTGCTGCCGCTCGGGCTGTGGCTGGGCCGCAACCGGCTGGTTGCCGGGACGCTGGCCGGTGAGCGGACTGCGCCCGCGACTGGTCCGGCCGAGAGCGTGAGGGAGATTTTCGCCGGACTGGCCGGGCCGTTTCTGCCGGTGGTAACGCTGTTTGTCGTCCTGCTGGCTGCAGTACTGGTTCTGCCGCTGGTGCGGCCGCCAGCACCGGCGACGCAGCGGCGGCTGGCGGCAGTGCTGGTAACGGGTTATCTTGCCGGACTGGTGGTGGCGGCGCTGACAACGGCAATCGATGGCCTTGATGCCCGGATGACGGCACCATTGTATCCGCTGGTGCTTTTGTTGCTGCTGAGCGGTTTGGAGGATGCCTTCCGGCGGCTGCGGTGGCCGTCGGGTCGGTGGCTGGTGACTGGACTGGTTGCGGTCTGGCTGGCCGGCCAGACCAGCCGTTCGCTGCGGCTGGTGCGCGACTGGCGCGAGTTCGGCGCCGGCGGCTACAGCATCACTGCCTGGCAGGAGTCGCCGACCGTGGCCTGGCTGCGGCAGAACCCGGTCGAACCGCCGGTTTATTCCAATGCCCCCGATGCGGCCTATATCCTTGCCGGTGTGCCGGCGCGGCTGGCGCCGACTGTCACCGAACCGGCCCTGCCGGAGACGGGCACGCTGGTCTGGTTTACCCGAATGCGGCGTGCTCACGTGCTGGCGCCGGCCGAATTGGCGCGGCGGGTGGAACTTGTGCCGCTGGTCAATACCGGCGATGGCGCAGTAATGCGTATCGGCCGGTCCGGCTGAGCTCGGTGTCGCAGCGTCGCCGAAACAATATTGACAGAAATGCAAAGGTATTCAAAATTAGCCAAAGGGAGGCAAGAATGCGCCAGTTTCGGTTTTTGCTGTTCTTGGTGCTCGGTACCGGTCTGGCGATCGGGCAGTTCTACTACGGGGTGATCGGGCCGACCGACGACCCGGTTGCCACCGGTCCCGGTTCCAGCCACCGGCTCGGTGCCCGCGACGAGTGGGTTGGCGGCGGTCCGTCCGACACGGTGTTTCTGGTCTATTCCAGTAGTGAGGCGGTGTGGGTGCGCAGCGGCGTGTTCGAATGGGACCGGCTGCGCTGGAGTGCACCGGTGATGGTGGACAGCAACGCGCGCTGGCCGGCGATCGACTGCCGCCCCGATGGTCACCGTTACCTCGTCTGGTCACGGCTCGATTCTACCGGCCGGGCGCAGGTGTGTTTTCTTGACCTCGACACGGCGATGGTCCCTGTGCCGGTTTCTGCCGTCGGCGACAACAGCACCGCTCCCGATGTCTATTGCGATGACAGCGGCGCCGCTCATATCGTCTGGCAGGAGCAGAAAAACGGGGCCGACACCAGCGATATCATGTACCGGACCTGGTATCAGGGTGTGCTTTCGAGTCCGGCGCTGGTTTCCAGCGAGCCGGGTTACGAGGTCAATGACCGGCCGTCGATTTCCTGCTTCACCAACGGTCTGACAGTTGTCTGGCGGGCGGTGGATTCGTCGTCGCCGACGCCGTGGTGGGTGAAACGGCGGCGGCTGGTGGCCGGACAGTGGCAGCCGGTCGAGCTGCTCCAGCACGACAGCCGGCTGCTGGCCGACCCGGCCCAGGACTGGGCGCGCGGCGGCGAAGTGTTCGGCGCCGGCTGGGTGGAAAGCATCGGCGGCAGCCGCAATGTCCGCTATTTCGGCGGCAACGGCGGCGGTTATCCGACGCGCTGGAATGCCAGCGGGCCGGTGGTCAGCAACATCGGCGAAGTCTGGTCCTACCTGTTCTGGCAGGACGACAGTGCCGGCGAGTCTGACATCCGGACCCATTTCTACTATTTCATGACCGGCTGGGACCGGGGTTATTCCATCCGGCAGTTTTTCGGCATCGACGAGAATGTCCGCCACCCGACCGCGCTGGGAGCACTGGTGGTCTGGACTCAGGGCGATGGCGACAGCCTGCGGCTGGCGTACGGCTGGTTCAACTACCCGATTGGCGTCGCTGAAGGCCACGCTGCCGCACCGTTCGGCCGGTCACTGGTCCGGCCCAATCCGGTGCAGGGTCGGGCATGGGTCGATGCCGCCGGGCCGGTGCGGGTATTTGACCGGACCGGACGACTGGTGCTGGCTGCAGCGACCGGCGGTGGTCCGACCGAACTGGATTTTACCACACTGCCGACCGGGGTGTATCTGGTGCGGACGGGTGACCGGCAGTCCGCAGTCGTCAAATACTGACCGGTTTTTTCAAAACTGCCGCGCCGGATGCCGACAGGGTCCGGCGCGGTTCTTTTACTGCCGGCCGGGCGGGTTTTCTTCGATGCGCTGTTCGCTGCCGGTTGCGGGCCGGATGTCGTAGACGGCGGCGGTGCCCTTGCTGGCGACGTAAAGCAGGGTGAACTTGTAGTCGGCGGCGATGAAGTTCTGCAGTTCATCCATGTAGGCGAAGATCCCAAGGTGTTCGCGTTTGTCGCGCAGTATCCAGCAGGCCAGCGCCGGCAGGTAGTCGTCAAAACGACGGCGGCCGGTGAACAGCTCGCGGGAAACGATCCGAAAGTCGGTCACCTTGGCCGAGACAGTCGCCGAATCGAGCGTCGCCGGCGGCAGGTCGATGAACGGCCAGATGATCGTGCGGTAGCCGCCGAGCAGGGTAGTGTCGAGGCCCTCGGCGATTTCGTCGAGTGTCTGGCGAAGCTGGGAGTGCTCGTAGCTGATGTCGCCGAGCGCAGTCAGCGTGTCCTTGTTGGCATACCAGCAGGAGCGGCCGGGATAGCGGACCGTCAGGGCGGAGTTGAGCATGCCGTAGTCTTTGGCGAAGACGACGCTGCTGGACAGGTCGAGAGAATTGAAGTTGAAGCCGTTGCCGAGGTTGGCACAGAACACTAGGGCATTGCTGAGGCCGGCGCGCCGGACATTGCGAATGACCCGGCTGTCAACGTTGTTGTAGCTCCAGTAGCGGGCAAACAGCGGCGGCAGGCCGACGGCCAGCATCCAGCCGAGACACAGCGGCAGGGTTCGGCTGAGCAGGCGGCCGGCACGCTGGTCGGTAAAGTCGCTGCGGCCCAGGGTCTCGCGTGCCAGGCGGCCGATACTCTGCAGTCCGCGCGCGGCCAGCAGCAGCAGCGCCGCAGCCGATTCGAACAGAAAGCGCGGGCCGAAAACACTGCCGTGATACCAGTAGAAGAAGTAAGCAGCGGACAGACAGAAAAAAGTCGCCAGCAGCAGCCGGTCGCGGCGGTCGCTGACCGGCAGGGCAAATGGCAGGGCAATGATAATCAAACCGGGCAGCGGCCACTCGAACAATGCCTGATTGAGCATGTTCCAGTCGTTGCCGGTGTTGTACAGCCCGCGCAGGGGAGTGTGACTTTCGCCCCAGCCGGCCCGGCCGAAGCCGATTTCGTGCGCGGCACCCCATTTGACAACATAGCCGAAGAGCAGCGGATGGCCGTTGGTGAGCCAGTTATAGACCAGCAGCAGGGCAGAGACCGCAGCGGTGGCGATGATGGTGAAAACGAACGGTGCGGCGAAGCGGCGGGGCTGGCGCAGCAGCAGCACGAGGCCATAAACCGCCGGCGGCAGCGCCAGCGCCGCGGCGGTGTAGGGGCGGATGTTGACCACCAGCCCGAGCATCAATCCGGCCAGCGCGGCGTCCCGAATCCGGCCGGCGGGACGGGTGGTCAGGCCGGCGGCGCGGGCGAAGAAGAGCAGAAACAATGCGGCAAAGAGCAGGGCACTGGTGTGGTTCATGAATTCTGCGGCCATGTTGAAAAGGAAGGGCGAGACAGCGGCAAGCAGTCCGGCAGTACGACCGGTGCGCTCGTCGTAGAGTTCACGGCCGAGCTGGTAGATGACCGGGACAATGATGGCGCCGAGCAGCGGGTTTATCAGCCAGGGCATGCCGATGAGGACGCCGAGCGCCAGCAGCAGTGGATGGAGAAACGGATACTGGGAATACCAGCGGCCAGCCGGGCCGGGCCAGCCGGGAACCGCGAATCCGGAGGCGGGATGGCCGGTCTGGCCGGAAATGTTGATGATGTGGGTGTAATCAAAGAAGTCGGGGAAGGGCATCGAGGGCAGCCAGAGCCGGCCGGCGGCAAAAATCCGGGCCTGAAAGAGCTGGGCAATGGAGTCCTGAACGTGGGGCATGTGCTGGAAAACCAGCAGCGAGACGAGATTGGTCACCAGCAGTGTGAATAAAAACAGCAGCAGAGCGAATCGCCGGGGGCTGAGCGCCGAGAGCCATTGCCAGAGCCGTTCGGCCGGACGGTCGAGTCCGCGCAGGCCTGGCCAGGCCGCACTGACAAACAGCAGGAACCCGGCCCCGGTGAGAACGATGTAGAATACCGTGGCCGAGCCGGTGTCGCCGCCGGCGATGTCGGTCGAAGGCCAGGGCCAGAGCGAGAAGCCAAGCAGCAGGACAATGATTGTCAGCGCCAGCCGGGTTTCAGTTCGGCGCCAGGCTCGGCTGAGCTGTTGTCGTCTCCGGGCGGAACCGAAGATCGACAGCAATGCCGCAATCAGAGCGGCGCCAATCGCAATCCAGAGCGGAAAGAAAATGTAGTCGCCGGGCGGCATGCCGGGTGCGCGCAGATAGACCCGGCCCCGCAGGGCGTGAAGCCAGTCACTGGAGTAGTTGGCGACTGCCGCGAGGAGCAGCAGGGTGAGGCCGGCTGCACCCTGCAGCCAGCGCCAGCCGGCCCGGGGGTTTGAGCTGTGTGCCGGAGCGGAGGCAGCGGCTGGTTGCTGATTTCGCTGGCGTTGACCCATGGCAGTGGCCGATTATAGACCGGCCCGCCGGCCGGTCAATCAGTCGGCGACCTGAGCCCGCGGCCTTGACTGACTGACCGAGTTGGGGTATTGTTAGCGTCCGTGAGCGAAGCCGACAGTTTTAGTTTGAATTGTTCCTGTTTTTAGAGGAGGAAAAATGCGCAAAAGCCTGGCCCTGACGGCAATTGCGATTGCAGTCCTGGTCCTTGCGGCCGGCTGCAAGAACAAGCCGCCGAAGACCCCGACCGTTACCGGGCCGACGCTGGTACTGGTCAACACAACGGTTGATTACAGTGTGACCGCCACCGACGCCAACCGGGACAAGATTCGCTACTTCGTCGCCTGGGGCGACGCCAGCACCGATACCACCGGCTATGGTGGTTCGGGCGAGCCGGTGACCGCCCGCCACGCCTGGTCCGATACCGGCTGGTACAACATCCGGGCGCTGGCTGAGGATGAACGGGGCGCGCGCAGTGCCGACTGGTCCGATTCACTGCGGGTCCATGTCGTGACCGATACTGGTACTGCCAACAACCCGCCCGATGCCCCGGCCAAGCCGGTGGGTTCGGGACCGTTCTGGGTTGATTCGCTGGTGACATTCACCACGCAGGCGAACGACCCGGACGGCGACTCGGTCAGCATCAAGTTCTACTTCGACGATGGCCAGATATCGGGCTGGAGTCCGTATGTCGCGGGTGGTGCCGCGGTTTCAGCTTCGGTTACCTATCTGTCCGGTGGCTACAAGGTTGTCCGGGCGGTGGCGCGCGATATCGTCGGCGACACCTCGGCCTGGTCAGCGCCAGAGACGGTTTTCATCAACGAGGTCAACCTGGGACCACGGCGGCCCGAGTGGGTTGCCTGGCCGCGGCGGGGAATCAGCGGCGGGCCGAACTACCGGTTCTATGCTCGGGCAACCGACCCCAATATCGGTGACACGCTGCGGTATATTTTCTACTGGGGCAACGGCGACTCGACCGTCAGCGACCGTTTCCCGCAGGGTACCAATGGCATGGGGATGTACCGGCCGACCGGCGATACGATGACCTATACCGTGACGGTAAAGGCGATCGACCGGGGCGGACTGGTGTCCGACATGTCAGACCCGATTACCTTCAAGACCGTTGGTGAAGGTGAAATCATCTACGCTTTCGAAGATGACTTCACCGGCTCGCCGGCACTGGGTGCGACCAACTCCTTTGGTGCGCCGTGGCCGTCGGTGATTGTCGGCTCGGATGAGGGCAACATGCACTTCATCGATGCCTATGTCGGCGTGATCATCAACACGGCAGTGCCGACCGATGCCGAGGAGTTTCACTCTTCGCCGGCGGTGACGACTGCGGGCGTGGCCTATGCCGGCAACGAGAACGGCTACCTCTATGCCTTTGATGCCGATGGCCGGGTGAAATGGTCGTGGGCGGTGCCGGATTCGGGCCAGGCGATATCGGTGACCCCGCTGATCGATGGCGCCAACATCTACTTCGGCGGCGACGACCGAAAACTTCACAAGCTGACCGATAACGGCACCAGCGCTACGCGGGTCTGGTCGGTGGCGCTGCGCAACGAGCTGATTGCGTCGCCGGTGATGGACCAGTCGGGCAATATCATCGCGGTCGATGATTCCGGCTACGTTCACTACGTTTCGCCGGCCGGCACGATACTGTGGAGCTACTACACCGGCGACAGCACCGGCGTGACTGCGTCGCCGGCAATCGGCACCGACGGAACAATCTATGTCGGCACCGAAAGCGGACGGCTGCTGGCAATCAAGGACAACACACTGCAGTGGGTGTATGCCACCAGCCCGCGGGCCGGCATCACTGCCTCGCCGATTATCGGCACCAATGGCAATATCTACTTTGCCGCCGACGATGGCAAGGTCTATCAGATCGATGCCAACACTCATCTGCCGGTCCCCGGCTGGCCGGTGCAGGTGAGTCTGACCCCGCTTTCTTCGACTCCGGCGCTGACCAGTGATGGCTACATCTACCTGGTTGACGACGACGAGAACCTCGTCGCAGTCGGGCCGAGCGGGACGGTGATGTGGCAGACGCCGCTGGTCGTGCCGCCGGCCGGCCGGCGTTCCGGTCGCGGTAACCGGGCACTGGCGATAGATGTCATGCCGTCGCCGGCAGTTGACAACTACGGCATCATCTATGTGTCCTGTCCGAGCGGCATCTTTGCCGTCGCCGGCAGAACGTCAGGCGGACTGGCCAGCAGTCCGTGGCCGATGTTCCACCACGATGTCCGGCATACCGGCAAGTACGGTGCCCGTCGGTAACCGACCGGCAGTGAAGTCTGCAGACGGGGGCGGAAACGTTTTCCGCCCCCGTCTGCTTTTTGCCGCGTTGCTGTTTGTCGCCTGCGCCGGTTCGGCCCCGACGACGCCGGAGCGGCCACTGGGGCCCGAGAGCCTGGCCCAGCGCGCGGTCGGACGGTTCGGTTTCTACAGCCTGCCGGCCGGACCGGAGCGTGACCGCTATATCGTTGACTGGCCGCCGGGGCGACCCGAAACCACCGCTTCGTTCCGTGGCGGCGAGACAATCTGGCTTGAGCATCACTGGCCGGACACTGGCCGCCGGGCGGTGCGCTGTCGGGCGCTGGATGAGCGGGGCCGGATTTCCGACTGGTCTGAAGAACTGCTGGTGACTGTTTACAATCTGGCACCGGCAGTGCCGACGCTGGCAGTGCCGGAAACGGTCGCTGCCGGCGTTGCGGCGTTGGCGCTGGCCGTCAGCGTGGACCCGGAGGGCGACGCGGTCGTGTACCGGTTTGACTGGGGTGACGGCAGCGAAACTGTCACCGAGCGCTACGCTTCCGGCGATACCTGTCAGCAGTACCACACCTGGCCGGTGCCGGAGGTCGTGACGGTGCGGGTGCGCGCCCGGGATGATTTCGGCAACTGGTCGGACTGGTCGCCGGGTCGTTCGGTGCTGGTGCTGCCGCCCGGTCTTGTTCAGAAGACAAACAGGTAGCGCAGTTTGATTACCTGTACCTGACTGCTGGCTCGTTCCGGGTCGGAGGTGAAGTTCCAGGCAAAGTAGACTGTGCTGCGGGGACGGAAGGTCCACGACCAGAGTGCGGCGACGTACTCGCCGTGTTCGCGCCGGTCCTGATCCGGGTTCCAGCCGTTGACAAGCTCGAGCGTGATGCGGGTGTTCATCTTCGGGGTCACGGCATAAGTCAGTGCCGGTCGCCAGACGGTGGTGACGCCACGGGTGAAGTCAAGCCCGCCGTCGGGGTTGAATTCGGCAGTCGGGTTGAAATCTACCTGCAGTGCCAGCCGGTCGGTTACCGCTGCCGACAGACTGATACTGGCAGTGAAGCTGGGAGCGAGTTCGCCCCGGCGCCAGTTGTAGGAGCGAGTCCAGCTGGCCATGGCGCTGGCCGACAACCGGTGCGCCGCCGGAGTGCTGAGGTAAAGACTGATACCGGGCTGCAGAACCGGTTGCCAGCTGGCAGTGGTGTCGGGTACAAAACTGCGGCTCAGGTCGGCGGAGAGCATCACCGTTGTCTGATTGTGCAGAGTCATGTGACCGGTGGCACCGCCGTTCCAGCCCGTTGCGCCGTCGGCGATATCCCAGGCCTGATCAGTACTCAACCGAGCACTGATTGAGGCGTAGCGGAACGGCCCGGTTGCGTACCACTGCGGGCCGCCGCCCAGCCAGAATGTCTGGCCGCGCCAGGTAACGAAGCCCGGGCCGTTGAGGTCGAAGCGCGGCTGGATGCGGCCGAAACCGGCCGAGCCGAAGAAACGGTCGTTGTCGTAATTGACACTGGCGCTGGTGGCCCAGTCGAGGCTTTCACCGCACTGAGCACCGGCGGCAAAGAACTGCCCGGAAACCTGTTGAGTGCGCAGGCTGAAATCGGCAACGAGGCCGTGGTTGGAGACCGTGCGGCTGTCTTTGCCGGAGTAGAGCATGCCAAACTCGGAACTGCGCAGTACTCCTCGGCGCAGTGAGAGGGCCGAGAACAGGCTTGCCGGTTCTTCCAGTTGCTCTCCAAGGAACTGATACCCGGTACGGCCGGTCAGCGCTCCAAGCGCGCCGAGTGAGAGGCGACCGATGCGGTCGGTGTATTTGGCGCCGGCAATTATCGGCACTACCCGGCCATCCGGCAGCGGCCGGCCGATGCGCCGGGTGTAAAACGGCGTGAGGGCATCGAGGCGGCCGAAGTTCTCGGCGGCCTCAACGAAGAACGGTCGCTGCTCACTAAGCCACAGTTCAAAGCGACTGAGATTGACCTGATAGGGATCGGCTTCAATCTGGGCGAAATCGGGAAAGGTCGTCAGCTGGAGGTTGCCGCTGGTGGTCGGTTGCCAGGAGAGGTCAAGCCCGGCGGCGGCCGATAGGCTGTCAACCCAGCCGGTGTAGGCTTCGGCCCGTTTTTCCGACCGGCCGAGGGCGACCGGGTAAAGCTCAAGCCGGAGTGACGGGCGGGGTGGTTTGATATCGACCAGCGTCGGCATCTGAGAGACGCGGTAGGTTGTCTGCTCGCTGATGCTGTAGTAGGTGCGTTCACCGGTCCGGACGATGTGCCGGCCGAACTCGATGCCCCAGCGCCGCGAATCCTTCGGGTAGCGCAGGGTTTTGAAGGGAATCGCCAGCTCGGCCGCCCAGCCCCAGGGATAACGACGTGCTGCCGAGTGCCAGACGCCGTTCCAGTCCTGCATCGCCGCACCGTTTTCGGTCAGCCGGAAATCAGTTTCGACTCCGGCAGGGGAGACGGCAAAGCCGTAGGCGCTGGCGTTATCGTCGTAGGTGTCAAGGTAGAGGAACACCCGGTCGCTGCTGCCGGTCAGGCGCGCGACGATTGCGGCAGTGTCACGGGCGAGACAACGGAAGGCGATGTAGAGATTGTGTTCATCCTGCAGCACGTAGGCGATGGTTGACTCGGCGGCCGGGCGGCCGGCTTCGGGCAGGGCCTGAATGAAGCCGAAAGCCGAATCGGCGGTGTGCCAGACTTCTTCGATGAAGCCATCGATGCGCGGCGCCACGGTGGTGTAGCGACATTGAATTGTTCCGGTTGAATCAACCCCTGCCAGCAGGAGGAGGGCAAATAACCCGTTCACAGCCCAGTGTATGTCCGGGTTCGGAGAAGTCAACGCGGTTGCTTTACGGTTCGGCCGGCAAGGACCGGGCTGGCCGGCTCTGACGGTTGACACTTTTCGAGAGTGGTCTATGCTGGCAGCACAGCCAGAGGAGGAAGCATGAGATACCTTTTGGTGCTGAGTTTGACTGCGCTTGCCGCCGGCCGGGTGATCGTCGTGCCCGATTCGGCCGCAACGGTTCAGGCTGGGTTGAATCTTGCCCGTTACGGCGACACCGTACTGGTGATGCCCGGGACTTACACCGAGAACATCGTCTGGCCGGCGACCGATGGCATCAGGTTGTACTCGCTGGCCGGGCCGGTTTCGACGGTGCTGTCGGGCGGCGGCAACGGCCGCGTGCTCCAGTTCGGCTCGGCCCAGTCGCGTGCCACCGAACTGCGCGGGTTCACGGTGCGTGCCGGCAAGGCCAGCACCGGCGCGGGGATTTACTGTGGCGGTTCACCGACCATCATCGGCAATATCGTTACCGCCAACACGGCGCAGGGGGGCCGCGACTACGGCGCCGGTATCTATGTCGCCAACAACTGCTCGCCGCTCATAAGGGAGAATGAAATCTCCGACAACGTCGCCGCCGATTCATCGACCTGGGTTTACGGCGGCGGCATCCATGTCGCCAGTCGCTCGACACCGGAAATCTGCTTCAATCTGATTACCCGCAACGAGTGCCGCCTCGGCTACTGGACCTATGGTGCCGGCATCTACATCGACGACGCGCCGGCGCTGGTCTATGGCAATATCATCACCGCCAACTCGAACAAGGATGGCGACCGCGGGCACGGCGCCGGCATCTACGCCGCGGGCCCGGCGCTGATTTTCAGCAATCTCATCACCGCCAACGAGAACCGGGCCTTGTACTGGAACTACGGCGCCGGCATCAAGGTCAACGGGAATGTCACAATTGTTGCCAATACGATTTGCGGCAATGCCTGTATCGGCGGAACCTGGCGTGAGGGAGGCGGTATCTACATTGACGTCAATGAGACCGCCTACGTGAAGAACAATATCATCACCGGCAATTCGGCGTCCATCGGTGGTGGAATATACTGCTACACGCCGGGAGTCGCGTTCAATTCCTGGAACAATGTCTGGAACAACACCGGTGGCAACTATGCCAACTGCACCCCGGGTCCGGGCGCAATCTCGGCTGACCCGCTGTTTACTGCCGGTGGCCGGGGGGCGCACTATCTGTCGCAGATTGCCGCGGGTCAACCGGTAACATCGCCCTGTGTTGACGCCGGCGATACGCTGCTGCCCGCGCTCGGGCTTGACCTCGAGGCGCTGTTGCGCAGCTGGACAACCCGCACCGACTCGGTACCGGACACCGGCCCGCTCGATATGGGGTTTCACTACTCGACTTCGCTGCCGGTCGGGCTCAATTCGCCGGCTGCAGGCCAGGTGTCGCTTTCGGTGCAGGTCGTACCGAGCCCGACCCGTGGCATCGTGCGGTTCACAGTTGCGCCGGTGGGACGGGAGCCGGTCGAACTCGTCGTGACCGACGCGCTCGGCCGGGTCGTACAGCGCAGTGCCAGCTGCGGCGCGCGACTGGAATGGGACAGTCGCGCTGCACCGGCCGGCGTGTATGTGTATCGGCTGACTGCAGCAGGGCGGACGGCGGTCGGTCAAATCGTACGGCTGCCCTGAGCCGGTGGCGCGATGAGGCAACCGGTGCATTTCCTCGCCCTGCTGGCGCTCGTTCTTTGCTGCGCCGGTCCGCCCGCTGACCTGCCGGCCAAGGGTGTGGCAGTGGCCGATTCGCTCTATGGTTCGCTGGTGGTGCGCATCACCGACAAGGACATCGACGGCTACTCGGGCAACGGCATCCAGAACGAGTATGCCCGGGCCGACGCCTGGAACTGCGACGGTTCATATCTGGTGCTGCGCAGCAACGACGGCGTGTTTTACCTCTACGACGGACAGAGCTATGCGCTGCTGCGCAGCCTGGCGCATCTCGCCGGCGGTCAGGAACTCGAACCGCGCTGGCACGCGACTGACCCGGACCGGTTCTATTATCTCAACTACAGCCGGCTGATGGAGTATTCGGTCGCGGCCGACTCGGGCAGGGTGGTTCACGACTTCGCGGCAGAGTTTCCGGGGGTCGGGCTGGTAACGACCGCGACCGAGGGCGATGCCTCGAACGACCGGCGTTACTGGTGTTTGATGGTGACCGACAGCAACTTTGGTCTGAGGGCAGTCTGCGTCTATGACCGGGACACCGACAGCGTGGTCGGCGTGAAAACCCAGTTCCCGGGTGCGGTCAACCACGTGACGATGGACGAATCGGGCAGGCACGCGGTCATCTGCTACGACGAGCGGCCGATGCAGTCGTTTCACCGCGACTTCGCGCACGCGGTTGACTTTCCGGCCGGCGCGGCCGGCCACTCCGACTGTGCATTGACCGCGGACGGCCGGGATGTGATGGTGCTGCAGAACATCGCCACCGATTCCATCGCGATGGTGGACCTGGAGACCGGCGAGCAGGTCGGACTGCAGGCGATACCGTTCGAGGTCAATACCGACATCGGGCTGCACATCTCGGGCAACTGTACGGCCAAACCCGGCTGGGTGCTGGTTTCGACCTACGGCGCCGAGAACCCACCTTCGGGGCAGGCCCACTCGTGGATGGACAACCTGCTTTACATGCTCCAGCTCGTGCCCAACCCCCGCATCGTCAAGCTGGCCCAAACCCGGTGCTGGACCGGCCCGAACCCGCGCTCCAACTACTTTGCCGAAGCCTTCGCCAGCATCAACCGCGCCGGCACGAAACTGGTGTACGGTTCCAATCGGGGGATTTACCGGCCGGAGGACTACACCGACGCCTACGAAGTCCGTCTACCCGCGGGCTGGGACCAGTAGCGCTGTGCGCTAGGCCGGCAGGGTGGCGATTGCCGCGCGCAGTTCGGCCAGCGACTTGACAACCGCGTCCGGCCTGACGCTGTTTGCCGAATCGGCCCTGCGGTCGGCGGCGGCGATGCCGCCGTCGGCCGCGCGGTCGAGCCAGATACCCCAGAGTCCGGCGGCCTGAGCCGCGCCGACATCGCGCGCGAGCATGTCGCCGACCATCACCGCCGCGCGCGGCTCGACTCCGAGCCGTTCGAGCGCGAGCCTGAAGATAGCCGGGTCCGGTTTCCACACTCCGACCTCGGCCGATACGACGATAACCGGGAAGTGATCTTCGAGCCGGGCGGCGAAGAGCTTGCCGCGCTGGAGGTCGGACGGCCCGTTGGTGACGACCGCGAGCCGGTAGTCGGGCGCGAGGTCGCTGACCGCGGGCAGGGCGTCGGGGAATGCTTCCTCGCGCGCTTCGCGTTCGCGCGGGTACTGACAGGCGAGTTCCTGTGCCAGCACCGGGTCAAAGATACCACAGTCACTCACCGCGGCCAGCCACGCCTCGAAGCGGAACTTCGGCGCCCACTGCCGCAGCCCGGTCATCAGCTCGTCGCTGCCGGGAAAGTCCGAGCGCAGCGCTTCCCACGAACTCATCCCACAGCACGGCGATGAGGCCACGGTCGGGTTGCCCCGCCACAGCTCGCGCGCCCGGGTGCGAATCGCAGCGTAGAGCGTGTCCGGGTCGATGCCGTACCACTGCGTTGCGGTGATGCAGGTGGCCCGCAGTGCGGTCTGCGCCGCGGCCTCGTCCACGACCAAAGTATCGTCAAGGTCAAAGATTACAGCCTGAATTGACACAGTTGGCGATGATAGCGAAGGCCGGTGCCGGCGTCCAGCGTCTCCGCTTGACGTGGCGGAGAGGGCGAAGCTATGATCTTGAGTCAGGGCGCATTCCTGCCCGGGGAGGCAAGATGAAATCTGCGATGAAGTCCGTCGTATTGCTCGCGCTGTTGACAGTCGCGACTGCCGACGGTCAATGGCAGCAGGATACGCTGGTGCTGCCCGACCGGTTCGGACTGGCCGGAGAGCCGCAGGCGCTGGGCTTCAGCCCGGTTCAGAACAGGGTGTTCGTGGTGATGGCGCGTGGCAGCGTGCTCGGCATCGACAATGCCACCGGCCAGAAGGTGAGCCGGACCGATGCGCGCGGCGGCTGGGCGCGGGAACGCGGTGTCTGTTACAACCCGGACGAGGACCAGCTGCTGGTGGCGGGTGTGCCGGCCGGCCATCTTGGAATCTTTGACTGTGCCACCGGCCGCTATGTTGACTCGGTGCCGTTTTACACCGGAATGGGACAGTGCTGCTACAACCCGGCTGCGCGCAAGGCGTATGTCATCTGCGGGCCGCTGCTGGAGTTTGTCGGGGTCGTTGACTGTGCCGGCGACTCGCTCATCGCCACGCTTGGGGTACCGCGCAGTCAGCAGTACCGTTTTGCCGTCAACACCGTCAACAACAAGGTCTACTGTGCATCGGACAGCGCCCGGCTGGTGGTGATTGACGGTGCCGCCAACAACATCAGCGCCAGCGTCGCGCTGCCGGCACCGGGCCACAACCTGTGGTACAGTCAGGTCGCCGGCCGGCTGTTTGTCACGGTACACGAAAGCTCCTGCGTCGCGGTGATTGACGGTGCCGGTGATTCGCTCACTGCCGTTGTGCCGGTGCGTGGCGCACCGGCCGACATTGACGGCAACAGCACAACCGGGCTGGCATGGTGTGCATGCTATTATCCGGACTCGGTGTTTGCCCTGACCAGCAGCGGGACGGTTGCGGCGCGCATCGGGCTGGGTCGACATCCCCGGGCGTTGCGGGTGAGCCCGGCAACCAACCGGATTTACGTTTTGACCTCATCCAATTACTCGGAATTGCACGATACCCTGGTTGTCATCGACGGCAACAGTCAATCGGTCGTCGCCGAGGTCGAGCTGCCGCGCAGTTGCCGCCGGCTGCTGTGCACGCCGAACGGCGACCGGGTTTATGTCGTCAGCGAGGACGAACGGGTTGTGGCAATCGTCAACACGACCACCCATGCGGTTACCGAGCTGGTGACCGGTTTCGACCCTTACGGATTTGCGCTCGGACGCGGCGGCAGCCGACTCTATGTGACCGCTCCGCTCGGGCGGCGGCTGCTGGTGCTGGACGCGGCAACCCAGGCAGTGCTGCGTTCGATCGACCTGCCGGAGTGGCGCGAGCTGGGCGACTGTCCGGAGACCGGCCTCGCTTACAATGCTGCGCTCGACCGGCTGTATGTCATGGGCAACGAGTGGCTGGCGGTTATTGACTGCGGCAGCGACTCGGTGATTGCCCGGATTGATGTGGACGAAATGGACCCGGATGTTCCGGCGCTGTGCCTGGTTCCGGCCCGCAACCGGCTCTGGTTCGGGGGCACGCGAAGACTGGGGGTGCTGGACTGCGTCAGCAACACAGTCCGTTTTGAGCGCGATGTCAGCAACAATCGGGCCTACGGGCCGAGTCTGCTTTACAATCCCGACGCCGACAAGGTGTATTACTGCGGCTGCGATTCGCTACTGGTGTTTGATGCGGCGACCGAGACTCAGCTGGCGGCGCTGCCGGTTGACCGTTTCAGCACCGAGTATCCCCGGCTGGTGCATAACCCGACATCGGGCCGGGTGTATCTGGCCGGTCAGGATACGCTGATGGTGGTCTGCGGTACGGGCGATACAGTGGTGGCGATGCTGGGAATCGACGAGGGCGAGTCGTTCGCCATCGCCTGCAACCCGCTGCGCAACCGGGTTTACTACGGTGATGACCGCGGCATTGTCGTCCACGACTGCGTGGCCGAGACGACGATCGCGCGAGTACCGTTGACGGGCGATGTTACGGCGATGTTGTGCGACCCGGCGCGCGACCGGCTCTATGCCGCCGACGATGACGGCGTCATTACCGTCCTGAACTGTGCGACGAACACGGTGATTGCCCAGTTCGCCGCCGGCGACTGGGCGAGCATGCTGTTTCAGGATGCTGGCCGCAACCGGGTGTATGCGGCGATTCCCTGGAAGAGCTACAGCCTCGTTTTGACCGACACGACCGGGACACCGTCAATCGGGCAGTGGACCGAGCTGGAGCCGGTGCCGCTGGAGCCATCGAACCGGCCGGTGCTGGTGGGCGGATGGCTGGTTGCCGATGCCCTTACCGGTCGGCTGTTTGCGGCCAAGGGCGGCAAGCAGGCTGATTGCTACGGCTATCTGCCGGCCAGTCACCAGTGGACAGTGCTGGCGCCGATTCCGCCCGGTCCGGCGGGAAAACTCCCCAAAGCCGGGGCCGCGGCAACGGCCGACGGCAACGGCCACGTTTACATGCTGAAGGGCAACTATACGCGAGAGCTATGGCACTACACGGTGATGGGCAATTCCTGGACGCAAATGGTCGACGTTCCGCCCGGGCCTTCGGGCCGACCGGTAAAACGGGGCTCGGACCTGGTCTGGGTTCCGGCCGGTGCGTCCGGTCAGCTATATCTGCTCAAGGGCGGGGTGAGCGAGTTCTGGCGTTACGATTTCGAGACCCAGGAGTGGCAGGCGCTGCCCGATGCCCCAGCCGGCCCCAGCGCAAAGAAGTGGGGCTGCGGGTCGTGGCTGGTTTACGACCCGGCCCGGCACCGGATTCTCGCGCACAAGGGCCGGTCTCAGGAGCTGTACGGTTTTGACATCAACACCGGAGTCTGGAATGAGACGCTGGCGGCGATGCCGCTGCACAACCGTCAGACCCGCAAGTCAAAGAAAGTCGGTGATGGCAGCGATGCGGTAATGCTCGACGGGCTGGTGTATGCAATCAAGGGCAAGACACCAGAGCTGTACGCATTCGATCCGGCCAGCGGTGTCTGGTTCGAACTGGAGACGATTCCGTCGTTCGGGTCAACCGGCAAGCGCCGGGTATTCAACTCCGGGTCCGGTCTTGCCGCTCTGGACGGGATGCTCTATGCCTTGAAGGGCAAGCTGACGCGGGAGTTCTGGCGCTACCAGCCGGCATCGGTGCTGCCGGCGGCCGGGCTGCCGCGCGCCCGGGTTGCCGCGGGGGCGCGCGACGGGATTCAGCTGTCGGTGCCGAGTCTCAGCCGGGGGACGACAATGGTGTGCTGGTCCGGCGCCACGGCCAGTGGACTGTCCTTGCTGCGGGTGTATGACCCTGCCGGCAGAGTGATTGCAGTTCGCCGGGTCGGACCGGCCGGCGCGACGGCGATTTCCGGGCTGCGCAGCGGTGTCTATCTGATTGAACTGGGCAGCGTGCGCAAGAAACTAATCGTCAGTCGCTGACAATCAGTTCTCGGCGCGGGGCGGTGCGGTTGCACCGCCCCGCCGCTTTCGGACGAATGCCGCCACCAGCACCGGCAGTACTGCGCAGAGTCCGAAATGATACCACAGCCACGCGGGCAGTCCGAAGAGCGCGATATCGGCCCGGCCCCAGTTCCAGAAGTCGATGCTCGCAAGGAAGACCAGCGCGAACAGCAATGCCCAGCGCAGGCCGCTAACCGACACCCGTGCGAAGGCCCGCTGTCCCCGCGTCGGCCAGAGGAGCGAACCGAGAACCAGAACCAGCGTTGCGACGATTGTGACCGGGATGACCGGCAGGAATCCGAACGCGGGCAGCAGCTTGAAATGGTAGAGCGCGACCAGCGCCTCGCCCGCAAGTATGGAAGCGAAAGCGGCCCACGGGTTGGCACCCGGCCAGTAGATTGCGGCCAGCGTCACCGGAAAAAGCACGGCCAGCCCGGTGAAGGTCTCGGTCGCGATGTCAAGGATGGTGCTGACCGGGCGCAGGGCCAGCGCGAGGCCCGCGAGCGCCAGCGCGATGATGACCAGCCGTTCCGGCAGGAATCGGCGGACTCCCAGGGCGGCCTTGAGGTCGCGGCTGACCATCGAGCCGAGCGTGAGCAGTTGCGAGTCCATCGTCGACATCAGCGCGGCCAGGCCCCCGGCAGTGACCAGCGCCGCGACCCAGCCCGGCAGTTTCGCGGCCACGGCGATGGGCAGTATCGAGTCAGCCGCCTTGCCGGCAAGCCCGGGCTCGACCAGCCGGCCCAGCACGCCGATTGCCACTGGCAGAAAGAACAGCACGACCGTGACCGGCGTGTACAGCAGCGCGGACAGGCGCAGGCTCTGCTCGTCCCGCGCCGCGATGAACCGCTGGAAGAGCTGGGGAAACATCGGGTCGCACAGCAGCCACAGCAGCATGTAGGAAAACCAGACCCCGACTGTGAACTGCGCCCCGCCCCCGGGCCGGGCGAACAGTTCGGGCCAGCGCTCAAACACCTGCCGGCTGGCCGACTCAAACCCGCCCAGCGCCAGCGCGATGCCGACCAGCGCCACAACCATCGCGCCGAGCATCACCAAGCCCTGCAGCGTGTCGGTCCAGATGTCGCCACGCAGGCCGGCGAGCAAGACATAGGCCACGCCGACCGCGGTCACCAGCGTCGCGCCCCACGCGAACGGGATGCCCAGCAACGCTTCGAGCGCGAGACCGGCGCCGATCGGCTGTAGCGCGAGGTAGGGCAGGGTGAACGCGACCATCACCGCAAGATAGGCAAGGTGCAGCGCGCGGTTGCCGAACCGGTGCAGGATGAGCTCGGGCGGGGTCACCGCGCCCAGCCGCTTTGCCGCGGCCCGCACCGGCTCGCCGATGAAGACAAACGACAGCGCCATGAAAGCGGTGCCGAACGCCATTATCGGGTAGTAGGCCCAGCCGATGCGGTAGCCGGCCCCGGCGAACCCGAAAACCGTGAAAGCAGAGAAATTGGTCGCGGCCATCGTCAGCAGGAGGCTCACCGGCCCGACCCGGCGTCCGGCGAGAAAAAAGTCCTCCGGCCCGGGCCGCGCCCGCCGTCGGGCCAGCAGCCCGAGCAGCCCGAGCACGCCGAGGTAGGCGGCAAGTATCAGCGCATTGATCATAGTTTTTTCCTCTGGGGCGGCTCAGGAAAAGCGGCGCGCCACCCCGTACCGGCCGGGATGGCTCGCGCCTGGCATAGCCGGCACGGCCATGCTAGGCCAACGGCGCGGTCAGGTCAAGCGGGCGCTAGCGCGAGAGCACCAGCCGGGTCAGCCGGTCGGTGGGTTCGTCGCGCAGCCCGAAGTAGTAGACTCCGGCAGGCAGCGGGCGGAGGTCGAGGGTGATTTCGCAGCGCGGGCCGAGGGCCGCGGACCGCACGATGCGGCCGGCGGCATTGTAGATGGCCAGCGACTGCGCGCGGTCGCCGGGTGACGAGTGCAGGCGCACCGTGACGATGCCGCGGGCCGGGTTTGGCGAAACCAAGAGTGAACTGCGGGTGGCGAATGGCGAAAAGCTGTTATTGAACTCGGCGATGCCGGCGAGTATGTAGCTCGAGTCCAGCACCCAGTTGTCCGGGTCAATTGTGATGCTGTCCGGGCAGGTGTGGACGAGGAAGGTGTCAACCTGCGGATTGGCCTGCGGCCGGATCGTGACCAGCGTGTCCACGTAAAGGCAGTTGATGCGCACCGGCAGCGGCGTGCGGAAAAAGTCGGGCGCCTGCGCGCCGTTGTTCTGCGCAAGCGAAGTGACGATGCGGAAACTGTCGCCGGCCGGCTCTCCAATCCAGCTCAGCCGGTATTTGGGGTAGCCGGCCTGATAAATCCACTCGTCGAAGAACCAGTCCAGTTCCAGCCCGGTCTCGCGCTCGCAGATGCGCCTGAAATCCTCAGTCGAGACCGTGCCGTAGCGGAAAGAGTCGCCGTAGGCGCGCAGTGCGCGGAAGAACACGCCGGGCTGCTGCCATGCGGTGTCGCCGGTGACCCAGCGCAGCATGTGCATCACCCACGCGCCCTTGCAGTAAATTGTGCCGTAGTCGTAAATCAGCTCCCAGGGCGGGTTGTAGATGGGGAACCGGCGCGACCGGTCGCCGTTGATGTAGCTGGTTGCCTTGCCCTTGATGTAGTTGTTGAAGTAACTGCGGCCGTTGGCGTGACCCATGTACATGCACTCGGCCCAGGTTGCGAAACCTTCGTTGAGCCAGACATCGGCATAGCCGACATGGGTGACCATATCGCCCCACCACATATGCGACAGCTCGTGGGCGATGGTTGCATCGGCGCCGCCGCCGATGTAGTTGCGGTTGAGCATCACCAGTGTCTGGTGCTCCATCCCGCCCCAGGGGAAGCCGTAGTAGCCGGGCACGTGGCCGAAGCTTTCGAACGGGTACGGCCCGAACAGCGCGGTGTCGGCAAAGTAGTTCATCATCCGCGGCAGCCGGGCGTAGCCGCTGCGGGTCAGCGCCGAGTCGGTCGGCCACATCCAGTGGCGGATGGGAACGCTGTCGCCGCCGTTGTTGCGCACGATTGTGTCCCAGCTTGCAAACCGCGAGGCCGAGAAGGTCATCAGGTAGGTGGCGATTGGATAGGAGTGGTGCCACCACCAGGTCCGCCGGTTGCCCGGCGCCGTGGTCACCGAGTCTAGCCGGCCGTTGGAGCAGACCTGAAAAGTGTCGGGCAGAGTGAAGTTCATCATCACGCCGCGGTCGGACTTGTCCATCGGGTGGTCCCAGCACGCGAACCAGTAGTGGTTGTCGGTCGGGCAGCCGCAGGTCATCGCGTGGGCAAAAGCGGTCTGGGGCGGCCGGCCGTAGAAGTAACCGGCATTGGCCGTCGTTGACTCGCGGCGGAAGAAAATCTCGATGTCGGTTGAATCGCCGCGGACAAGCGGCGCATCGAGCGTTATCGCCAGCTTGCCGGGCGGCGTAGTGAAGGCCAGCCGCGTGCCAGAGCGGCGCACCGAGTCGCAGGTCAGCCGGTCAAAGTCGAGCGAGAAGCTGTCCAGCGCCGCGACGCGGCTTCTGATGCAGACGACCTCGCGGCAGGAATAGCCGGCGTTGTACATCGGCAGTTCGAAATCGAGCCGGTAATGGCGCACGTCGTAAGAGTGAACCGAATCGGCGAGCAGCGCGGAGGGCGAAAAACGCGCACCGGGCTTGCCCGGCAGGTACGGGCCGTCGGGGATGTAGTCGGGCGGGCGGGAATAGCCGGTGGCGACAAGCAAAAGCAGAACGAGAATCGAATGCCTCATGCGATACCTCCAGCGGACGCGGGCCAGGTCAAAGGCCAAGAGCCAAATGTCAAAGCCGCAGGTCAGCGGAACAGCAGTTCGGCAATCTGCAATGCGTTCTTGGCCGCGCCCTTGCGCAGGTTGTCGGTCACGACCCACAGCGAAAGCTCGTGTTCATCCGCGCCCTCGCGCACGCGGCAGACATAGACATTATCGTTGCCGCGGCAGAGCACCGGAGTCACATAGCGGTCGCGGTCATACAGCACCACGCCCGGTGCGTCCTTGAGCACTTTCAGCGCGTCCTTCGGCTTCACCGGTGACGAAAACCGGCAGGTGACCGCCAGCGAATGGCCGACCGTGACCGGCACGCGCACGCAGGTCGAGGTCACTTTCAAGTCCGGCAGGCCGAGAATCTTCGCGCTTTCGCGCATCGTCTTGGTCTCCTCACCGGTGTGGCCGTGCGCGTCGAACTCGTCAATCTGCGGAATGATGTTGTCGGCAATCTGCGCCGGCAGCGGGCTGTCTTTCGTATCCGGCGGCTTGCGCAGGGCGACGAACTCGGTCTCGTACTGGAGCTGGTCCAGCGCGTCGCGGCCCGCGCCCGACACCGACTGGTACGACGCGAGCCAGATGCGCTCCAGCCCGAACGCGCGGTGCAGGGGCGCGACCGCGACGGTAAGCGGTATCGTGGTGCAGTTCGGGTTGGCGATGATGTTGTGGTGGTCCTTGACCGAGTCCGGATTCACCTCGGGCACGACCAGCGGCACATCGTCCTTCAGGCGGAATGCGCTCGACTTGTCGATGACCGGGCAGAACTTCGCGACCGTGGGCACGAGTCTGCGCGCGAGGTCGGTGCCGATGCAGAAAAACGCCACGTCCAGGTCTTTGAACCCGTCGGCGTGGACTTCCTCGACCGTCAGTTCCTTGCCGCGGAAGGTGCGCTTCTCGCCGGCGCTGCGGCCGGAGGCAAACAGGCGCAGTTCCTCGACCTCGTGTTTGCCCGATTCCAGAATGCGGATAAGGGTCTCACCGACCAGGCCGGTGGCCCCGGCAATACCGATTCGCTTCACGCTTCTAGCGTATTGACCGGCACGCGGCCAGTCAAGCGGGAGGCTGGCGAGCGGTGGCTAGCGCTTGCGCTAAGACGATTCCGCCGACCATGGCACGAGCTAGGAGCAGGGTTGTCCTCATCGGTGAGTGCGATCAGGTCGTCTGCCAAGGGGCTATTGACAATACAGAACGCTCGCGTATCATACATCTAGTGTGAGGCTAAGGATTTGGCCATCACGCTGCAGTACGAAGTGCGTGCCGGAAGGCACATAACTAAAGGAGTAACCATGTCCGTAAGGGTAGTCCCGATCGTATCCGAGTTTTCTCGAAGGATGCCGGATCCAGTTCTCCGCGACAGGAAGATGGATCGGCACATTTTTTTCTGCCGAGCCAAGGACATCCCGCC
Source organism: Caldifarciminota bacterium (assembly GCA_965649225.1). Classification (GTDB taxonomy): domain Bacteria; phylum Hydrothermota; class Tepidihabitantia; order Tepidihabitantales; family Tepidihabitantaceae; genus CBFGJX01. Next base: position 2,892 of record CBFGJX010000014.1, on the reverse strand, counting down.
CGATGTCCCCAGAGACCCGAATCCCCGCTACCAGAACATAGACCGCGGCATCTACCTTGATGTGGGCAAGAGCTTGCGTAACCAACTAGGTGCGGTGGGTACGTTCCACCTGAAAAACAAGGGTATCACAGTGATTGCCCGGGAGGTTCGTGAGACCGGGAAGGGTTCCTACGAGATCCTGTTGGAGAAGGGGCAGGGAATCGTCGATGGTGCGCATACCTATGATGTTATCAGGAAGGCCATCGAGGACTGTGAGTGCCCGGACAACCAGTACGTGCGAATCGAAGTGCTGACAGGTATCGATTCGGACCTTATCAGTGAGATCGCAGGGGGGCTCAATACTGCCATGCAGGTGCAGGCAATGAGCTTGGCCAACCTTGAGGGTAAGTTTGATTGGCTGAAGGAAGTGCTGAAGCCCAAACACCGCGAAGTGGTTGTGTTTAGAGAGAATGAAAAGGGCGAATTCGACGTTCGCGATGTAGTTGCCCTGTTGACGCTGTTCAATATCGAGTTGTACCCGAATGATGGTTCAGAATACCCCTTGAAGGCGTACACCTCAAAGTCCGCGACTCTGGAGCAGTACATGAAGCACATGAAGAGCTTTGAGAGAATGGCCCCAATAGTAAACGACATTCTCGAGTTGCACGACCACGTTCATGTCCTGACTAGGGTGGAACACAACAAAGCGAGTGGCAAGGCCGGTAAGTTGGCTTTCGTACGCGGGAGGAAGCGAGGGGAGTTTACACTGCCCTTCACCGGGCAGAAGACAAAGTACATGCTCTTCGACGGTGCTCTTTATCCCATGCTGGGTGCGTTCCGCTGGATGGTCCGAAAGGACGAAAACACCGGCCAGATGGTTTGGAAGAGCGACGATCGTCTGGAAGGCGTGCTCACATTGCTGAAGAAGGTCGGCTCCGAACTCATGCGGAGCACACAGGATAAGAGCGTTGCCTTGGGTAGGAATCCGAACGCCATCGGCAAGGATCGCGGGCATTGGGAGAACCTGTTTAAGACAGTTGCTCTCAGGGAGATGCAAGGACCGAGTTGCTGAGTCGGCAAGCTACGAGTTGCGCTCTGTGGCCACGCGAAAGCGTGGCCACAGAGCTTGTCAGCGGCATTGGTACTGATTGGTGAGGCTCGCCAAGACTGGGCGCTGAAGTGCAGTATCCGGAACCGAAAGATGAGGGTAGCGCGCGACTAATCGAAGCCGGACTGCGCTTGCTAGCGCTTTCTGCGACATGCACAGTCGGGATTTGTGGATTTCTAGCTATAACCGTAATTATAGAGGCGCAGGATCGGCCGACGACGATGCAGTAAGCGGGAATCGGCTGCACGACAAAATGTTACTGAAACAGCGATGTGCCGGCCGCGAGAATGACTCCCCCGCTCAGGGGACGGCCTCGCGTGCGGTCTTGATTGCCGGGTTGCGTGCCGCGGTTGCGGCGCAGCCGACCGGCCCGAGCCCGGGCCGGGCCGCCCTAGCCGTTGGCTTTGCCGAACCAGTCGCTGATGCGCACGCGCACGACCCCGACCTTCGTTAGGTCACGCTCAAGCAGGCGCGCTTTGACCGGCCCGGGGTCAGGCTCGTGGCGGTCGATGAGCAGTTCGAGGGCGCGGCGTTTCTCGGCCCCGTCTTCGACCAGCTCGGCCCGGCCCGCGAACTGCACGCTCCGGTAGGCGTGGTCGCACTGGCCGGCAAGGTAGCCGCGGTCTTCCAGAATCTGGCCCCAGACCCGCGGGTTGGCGCGGATGAACTCAATCTTGCGGCCCTGCACCGCGCAGTGAAAGTAGAGCAACTCGCCGCTTTCGTCGAGCGCGTGGTTCACGGTGACAAGGTAAGGCTCGTCGCCGCGGCAGAGCGCGAGCGTGACGAATCGCGCCGCGCGGGCAAGCTCAAGCAGTTCGGCCGGGTCGGTGAGCGCCTTTTCCGGGTGGCGGGTGTGGTAGGGTTGTCGCTGGTTCGCCATTGGTCAGTTTCGGCCGGTTGCGCAGGGTGTCAACCGCGGGTGCGGCCGCCTGACCCGGCCCGTTGACGCCGGGGGCCTGCTGTGGTATAATTCTAATGAGGGGTTCGAAACCGTCCGCTGAAGGGATAGGAAGGATAGCCCAGGAGATGGGCTGAAACCGGGAGGTTCTAATGGTCCGTGTCCGGAATACACCAAAGAAGGCGTCTGTTGTCGTGGCGTTCCTGCCGGCTTGCGCCGGTGCGGGGGCGTGCCATGGCTAGCCAGTCGGGTACGTCTGCCTGCCGCGTGCCGGCCGGGCAGGGAATAGTGCGCGGGCCGGGCAGGGACCGGCTCGTGCGCCGGGCGTGGCGCTGCATAGCGGCCGACGGTCTGCTCGGAATCACAACCGGCTGTCTGCTGCTGGGCAGCGGTGCGGTCGCCGCGCTGGAAGGCCAGACGGGACTGACGCGGCTTACCTTGCTGGCCGTGTTTTCCGTTTCTGCGCTTCTCGCCCTGCTCGCGCTTGTCGCGGGCAAGTTCCGCATCACTGCGCCGCGCATGGTATGGGCCGACCTGGAGAGAATGGAGCGAGTCGCGGGCCGGCGTGCCTGGCACCTGCTGGGCCTGATGGCAGCGCTGTGTGCCGGTTCTGCAGTGCTGGCGCTCGTGATGCCGGCCGAGGCGCGGCCGATCGCGGAAACACTCGCGGGTTGCCTTGTCGGACTGGCATTGCCCGTTGGGGTCACGTTGCTGCTGGCCCCCAGCCTGGTGCCCGGCGCGGCGGCCGCCGGCGCCGCAATCGCCGGGGCCGGCGCGCTCCATTCGGGCTGGCCACTTCTGGCCGGCGGCGTCGCGCTGCTCGCGGTCGGCGCGGGTAGCTTATCTGCTCGGTGTCACCGAAACCGAGTAGTCAAGAGCCGTTTTCAGTCAGGATAGCCGTTCGGAT
>CBFGJX010000013.1:33561-72631 GCA_965649225.1 Caldifarciminota bacterium | reverse complement strand
CCGACGAGGATGATGGGGATGCCTGCCTGCTCAACGAGGCGGGCAGACGGGTAATCGTAGGCGGTGATCATGGCGAAGCGTTCGCCACGCGCCTTGAACTCGCGCAGTCTGTGGATCGAGTAGCGAGCCATGGCGCACCTCCAGGTCAGGCCACGGCGACGGTTTCGCGGTTGTGTGCGAAGCCATCGCCATAGGAGAGGCTGGTGATGCGGTTTCGTTCATCGACGAAGACGGTACGTGGGGCAAGGTTGCGTGCCTCGTCCTCGGCCATGTGCTGGTACGCGACGATGATGACGATGTCGCCAGCATGGACGAGGTGGGCGGCAGCGCCGTTGACGCAGACTTCTCCCGAGCCGCGTTCACCGATAATGGCGTACGTCTCGAGACGGGCACCGTTGGTGACGTCGAGCACGTGCACCTGCTCGTACGGAAGGATACCCGCCGCTTCCATGAGGTCGGGGTCCAGGGTGATAGAGCCAATGTAGTCGAGATTTGCTTCGGTGACGGTCGCCCGGTGGATCTTGCCGGACATCATGATGCGCACTGCCGGTCCCCTCTCCGGCCCTGCACACGAAACGCCCCACCGGGAGGCGGGGCGTGGTCGGTGAGCGCGTTGCGGTAGCAAACTACCGCGGTCTCCATCCGTACCGGCCTCGCGAGGTCCAGGCGGACATATCGGGAGCAGGAGCGTCTGTAAGCTCGCCTCCATGGCGGGTAGGCGGCACAGCAGATCGTGAGAACGACGGGCAGCGATGTCAATATGTCGCGGCAGAAAAATGCATGGGACAGCGCGATGCCCGTCCTCAGGGCTACCGCACCTGCACCGTGCCCACCATCGGCGTGCGGCCGATGAGGTGCGACTGGCAGACGAACTCGTAGTCGCCGGGCGCGTCGAATGTGAATGAGTAGGTGTTCGAACTCTTGAAGGCCAGGTCGCCGAAGCCATCACCGGCGATGTTGTGGGGCTGTATCGCCCCGGACCACGTCCATGTGACCGTGCCGCCGCCTTCCCGGTCGAAGCCGTAGCCAAAGTCAAAGCCAATCAGGCCAAGCATCGGGATTTCCAGCCGGACACCGACACCGGCACCGCGTTTGAGGTCGGAAAGGCTGAACTGGTCAATCGAATTCCAGGTGTTGCCGGCATCGGCAAAGGCAATGACGGCCAGTTGCCGGGACAGGCGCAGTTTGTATTCCAGCGAGAAGATCGAGAGTGCCCGGCCACCGACGAAATAGCCGCCATCACGCGGGCCGACGCTGCGTTCGCCGTAACCTCTGATGCCGTCCGGCCCGGTACCGCCCGGGGTGAATCGTTCGTAAACCGGAACCGTGTCGGCGGCGTGGAAGCCGGTGATGTAACCGAGCCGGGTGCGGGTCATCAGTCCGAATTTCCAGAAGAGCGGAAAGTACTGGCTGGCATCGATGATGTGACGGTGGTAGCGGATATCGCCGAAGGAGAGCCCAAGCGTGTAGGTCAGCGCTGAACCGGAGATGGGGTTGAAGACGTAGTCGCGTGAGTCACGGGTCAGCGTCACACTCGGCGAAAACGCGGTCTTGTGGACCGTATCACGATAGACGTTGAATGGTCCGCTCGGGGTGTAGCCCGATTTCACCGAACCGGGGGAGACGAAGGCATCGGAGAGCCGGAGACTGAGGTAACCGCGGGTATAGTCCAGCGGCAGCGGGCGGGAAAAGGACAGGCCGCCGCCGATTTCCTGCTTGTCGTAATAATCGTAGACTCGGGTCAGGTAGGAGACATCGACACCGCCGGAAGTCGGCGTGTCGAACAGCCAAGGTTCGGTGAAGCCCAGTTCAACGTTGGTTTTTTTGCCGCCCCGTTCCAGTTTGACGGTCACGCGCTGGCCGCGGCCGAACAGATTCGGCTGTTGCAGCTCAACGTAACCGGTGAGTTTGTCGGTTGCGGAGTAGGATACCCCGGCGCCGACCGTGCCGAAGAAGCCTTTTTCCTTGACCCGGTAAATCAGGTCGATGGCGCCGAGAGTGTCGGCCCGGTTGTAGTCGATGGTAACGTCTTCGAAGAAACCGAGGTTGAAGATGTCGCGCTGAGACCGGATGATTTCAGAGCGCCGGAAGGTGTAACCGGGCAGCGAACTGATTTCGCGCCTGATAACCTTGTCGTGGGTCTGCTCGTTGCCTTCAATCTGCACCAGCCTTACCAGGGCTGGGGTCCCTTCGACGATCTGGTAGCTGATATCAACGGTGTCACCGCGGATTTTTTCGACCGGTGCCACCTGAGCGTAGATGTAACCCTCTTCGGCGTAGAGCGCCTGAATTTCGTTCAGTGTGGCCTGGGCCAGCCGGGTGTTGTAGTAATCACCGGAGTGGTAGCGGACCAGACCTTTCAGGCGGCTGCGGGGAATAACTGAGTCGCCGGCAAACTCGACAGTGCCAAAACGATAGCGGGTGCCTTCCTGAAGCTGGATGATGATATCGACCGAGCCGCCATCGATGCGCATGTCGTAGTCCAGCACCCGGGCGTCGATGAAGCCGCGGGTTTTGTAGAAGTCGGTGATGCGGTCAAGGTCCTTGATAAACTCTTCTTCCTGCAGGCGGCCCTTGCGCAGCAGGCTGCGGGGTTTGTTCTTGAGCCGACGGGTGATCTGCCGGTCCGGGAAGTTGTCGTTGCCGTAGATTTCGATCGAGCGGATGCGGACCGGGTCACCCTCATCAATTTTGTAGGTGAGGACGACCCGGCCGGTCGAGTCAGGGGGGGAAGTCTCGGGCACGACAGTAACGAGCAGAAACCCCTTTTCCTTGTAGAGCTGGCGAACCTCCCGCTGCCAGTCGAAAACCTTGCGGTCGGTGAGTATCTCACCGTCCTTGTATTTGACTTTGGCCTCGATGTCCTTGCGTCGGACGCGGCGGAACCCTTCAAAGTCAACCTTGCGCAGGCGGGGAAATTCACGGGCGCTGAAAGTGATGATGACACCGTCGGCAAGCCGCTGGGTATCGGCGGCAATCTGTTCAAACAACCCGAGACCGTAAAGCCGGCGGATGGCGTCGTCGATTGCCGTGCGCAGCGCCGTTGGCGTGTAACTGGTACCGGAAGTGATTCCGCTGGTGCGAATCAGCAGCGCCGTGTCGGCACTGGGGGTGCGGGCGCGGACACCGATTACGACCAGTCGCGCGGTATCGGGCGCCAACTGGCCGAGCAGCAGCGCCAGCAGCAGGATGTTCACTCGCCGGTCCGCACCGCCGGTTCCGGTGTCCGCTGGGCAAATACCAGCCGGTCGCCGTCGCGGTCGACAATGATGCTGGAGCCTTCGGGAAAGCGGTTGCGCAGCAGCTCTTCGGCGAGCGGGTCTTCAATCAACCGGCGCAGGGAACGCTTGATCGGCCGGGCGCCGAACTGAGGATCGAATCCTTCCTGTACCAGCAGGTCTTTTGCCGCCGGAGTGAGCTCGAGGGTCAGCTTGCGGATTCGCAGTCGCTCGGTCAGGTCGCGGAGCTGGATGTCGACGATTTCTTCCATCTGTTTGCGGTCGAGGGGGCGGAAGACAATGACCTCATCGACCCGGTTGAGGAATTCAGGGCGGAAGAAGCGGCGCACCTCGGTCATCACTTTGTCCTTGATGGAGTCATAACCGGCTTCGGCCGACTCGGTGCCGAAGCCAAAGCCGCTGAGGCCGCGGATTTCGGTTGACGCGATGTTGGACGTCATGATGATGACCGTGTTCTTGAAGTTCACCCGGCGGCCGAGCGAGTCGGTGGCCTGACCATCGTCGAGAATCTGCAGCAGGATGTTGAAAACATCGGGGTGGGCCTTTTCGATTTCATCGAACAGCACCACCGCGTACTGCTTGCGGCGAACCTTTTCGGTGAGCTGACCGCCCTCTTCGTAACCGACATAGCCCGGCGGCGCGCCGACCAGGCGGGAGATGTTGAATTTCTCCATGTATTCGGACATGTCAAACCGGATCAGCGCTTCCTCGTCACCAAACAGAAACCGGGCCAGTACCCGGGCCAGTTCGGTCTTGCCGACACCGGTCGGGCCGAGGAAGATGAAGCTGCCGATTGGACGGCGCGGGTCCTTGACGCCGGCACGGGAACGGCGGATGGCCTTGGCGATCGAGCTGATGGCCTGGTCCTGACCGACGATGCGCTGACGCAGCTCCTCTTCCATTCGCAGCAGGCGGGCAGACTCCTTCTCCTCGAGTTTGGACAGCGGGATGCCGGTCCAGGAGGAAACGACATAGGCGACGTCCTCTTCGGTTACTACCGGGAAACTGCCGTGCTTCTCCCATTCCCGTCGCTTCTTCTTCAGGTATTCGGTCAGTCGTTTCTGCTCGTCGCGGAATTCGGCGGCTTTCTCGAATTCCTGGCGCCGGACTGCCTCCTCTTTGGCCCGGGCCGCCTTCTCAATCCGCATTTCCAGCTCGTCGAGCTCGGGATTGATGACCGGCCGCATCAGCTTGACCCGCGAACCGGCTTCGTCGATGACATCGATTGCCTTGTCGGGCAGGAAGCGGTCGGTGATGTAGCGGTCGGCGAGGTAAGCAGCCGCTTCGAGTGCTTCGTCGGAGTAGGAAACGTTGTGGTGCAGCTCGTACTTTTCGCGCAGTCCCTTGAGAATGTCGACTGTCTGCTCGACAGTTGGCGCTTCGACCAGCACTTTCTGGAACCGGCGTTCCAGAGCGGAATGCTTCTCGATGTAGCGGCGGTACTCTTCCAGCGTCGTTGCGCCGATGGCCTGCATCTCGCCGCGGGCGAGTGCGGGTTTGAGAATGCTGGAAGCGTCGATGGCACCCTCGGCGGCACCGGCACCGACAATCGTGTGAAGCTCGTCGATGAAAATGATGCAGTCGCCCTGGTGCTGGATTTCGTTCATTATCGACTTCAGCCGTTCCTCGAACTGGCCGCGGTATTTGGTGCCGGCGACGATGGCGGCCATGTCCAGAGCCAGAACGCGCCGGTTTTTCAAAACGCTGGGGATGTTGCCGAAGACAATCCGTTGCGCCAGGCCTTCGACAATTGCGGTTTTGCCCACACCGGCTTCACCGATCAGAACCGGATTGTTCTTTTTGCGGCGGGCGAGAATCTGAATCACCCGTTCGATTTCCTTTTCCCGCCCGATTATCGGGTCGAGCTTGTCTTCGCGCGCGAGCTGAGTCAGGTCGCGGGAGAAGTAGTCGAGCGCCGGGGTTTTTGATTTCGACCGGGAGTGGCCTTCCTTCTTGTCACCGCCGAGCAGCCGGACGGTCTCGGACCGGACGACGTCAATGTCAACCCCGAGCGACTGCAGCACCTGACAGGCAACGCCGTTTTCCTCGCGCAGCAGTCCGAGCAGGATATGTTCGGTGCCGATGTAGGTATGGTTCATCTTGCGCGCTTCGTCAACCGCATAGTTGAGTGCCGAGCGCGCTTCCTGGTTGAGTGGCACCTCGCCCAGTACCAGCGTTTCCGAACCGGTACTGACCGCGTTTTCAACCGCCCGGCGGAGGTCGTCGAGGTTGATGCCGACGTTGGTAAGGACGACCGCGCCGACACCTTCACCTTCCTTGACCAGGCCGAGCAGGATATGCTCGGTGCCGATATAGTCATGATGCAGCCGGATGGCCTCTTGACGAGCGAGGGTAATCACCCGGCGGACTCTTTCGGTAAATCTTTCGTTCATTGCTCCTCTAAGTCTATTTCAGTGTTAAACAATGTCAACGCGCTGCGGCAGGCCACTCAGCAGTGACAGCAGTGCCGTTGCCGAGTGAACCGGTGCCAGACAGACGTTGTTGTGACAGACAAAAGCTGTCGGCTGGCCGTCGATCGTCCGGCGGCCGCGTAGAAGCGGCATCAGCCGTTCGCTTTCGGGATCGGGCTGGGCCGAGTTGAGTACGACAACGGTGTCGGTGAGCGATCGGACCGCGGCCAGTTCGCGCAGCCGGCGGGTTTCCGCTGAATCATCGGGCAGGAACAGGACGATTTCCGCTCCGGGATGGAGCAGCCGGTCCAGTCCGTCAAGCATTGTCGCGAAACCGGTGGGAAGCTCTTCAAATTGACTGCGAAAGCTTCTCAGCGCTGCGACGGCAGCCGTCCGGTAATCGGAACGGTCGCAGAGTCGGCTCAGGCGAATCAGGCCGCTGACTGCCGCCGAGTTGCCCGACGGCATTGCTCCGTCACTGGCGTTCTTGACCCTTACCGGCAGCCGTTCGGTGCCGCGGGCGGTGGTGAAGAACCCGCCGTCCGGGTCAGCGAAAAGCTCGATCATCAGGTCAGCGAGCCGGGTTGCCGTCTTCAGGTGCATCGGGTCAGGGTCGGCGGCGTGAAGGTCAAGCAGGCCGTTGATGACGTGGGCGTAGTCGGGCAGCTGACCCGGTATATCACCGAGTCCGGGGCGGTGGATATGAATCAATCCGCGGTCGGTGATGAGTTCGGCGTTGATGAAACCGGCGAGGCGACGGGCAACATCAAGCCGGTGCCGGTCAGCAAACAGCCGGGCGGCGGTGGCAAAGGCCGAAAGTGCCAGCCCGTTCCAATCGGCCAGCACCTTGTCGTCGCGCGGTGGTGCCGGCCGGCGGGAACGTGCCGCCGTCATCAGTGCCCGGGCGTGCTCAAGCTGCAGCCGGAAGTCTTCGAGGCTGAGGCCGAGCCGCGCTGCCAGCGCCGACGGCGGTTCGGCAACGTGCAGCACGCTGCTGCCGTGGTAGTTGCCAGCCGGACTGACGCCGTAGAACTCGCCCGCCAGCCGGGAAAGCTCAGGGCCGACGGCAGCGGATAGACTGGCCGGGGTCCAAGTGTAGTAACTGCCTTCACCAAGCGGGTCTTCGGCCGAAAGCGCAGCAGCAAAACCGCCGGAGTCCAGGCGCAGCTCGTGTTCCAGCCAGTCGAGTGTCCGCTCGGCGGTCTGGCGGAATTGGCGGTCATTCAGCCTGACTGCCGCTTCGGCATACAAGCCTGCCAGCAGAGCGTTGTCGTAGAGCATCTTCTCGAAGTGGGGCACGAGCCAGACCGAGTCAGTCGAGTAGCGGTGAAACCCACCACCAAGCTGGTCGTTGATGCCGCCGTTGGCCATACGGCGTAGAGTCAGCTCGGCCATCGTCAGCGCCTGGTCGAAGCCGGGCCGGTCGGCCAGCCGAAGGAGCAGCTGCAGTTCGCTCGGACAGGGAAACTTTGGTGCAGAACCGAAACCGCCGTGGACCGGGTCGAATGTCAGCAGTTTGTGCTGGTAAAACCGGTGCAGCACTTTATCGTTCAGTTCGGACCGGGCGTCCGCCGGAGCAGGGTAACGGTTGAGTTCGGCGGTTACCCGATTGGCGGCTTCTTCAATCTCGTGCCGTTCGTGGCGGTAGAAATGCAGGACCGACTCCAGTACCCGACGGAAGCCCGGCAGCCCGTGTCTGGCTTCGGGGGGAAAGTAGGTTCCGCCGTAGAAAGGTTTTAGCTCCGGAGTGAGAAAAACCGACAATGGCCAGCCGGCGGTGCCGGTCAGCAAACGGACTGCTTCGATGTAGACCTCATCGAGGTCGGGACGTTCTTCGCGGTCAACTTTGATGGCGACGAAGTTGGCGTTGAGGAACTCGGCCAGGTTCGGGTCGGAAAACGACTCACGCGCCATGACGTGACACCAGTGGCAGGCCGAGTAGCCGATAGAAAGAAATATTGGCTTGTCCTCGGCGCGGGCCTGAGCCAGCGCGGCCTCATCCCAGGGCTGCCAGTCTACCGGGTTTTTGGCGTGCTGGCGCAGGTAGGGACTGGTTTGGTCAGCCAGGCGGTTCACACTTTATTAGACGAGCAAAGAGCCGTTACCGACTCAGCCGGGCAAGTGGCAGTGTGAGCGCTAGCGGACTTTGACGATGCGGGTTGGCTGCGTTTTCTGTCCGGAGATAAAGTAAACCCCGGCTGGCAGGCGTGAGAGGTCGTTGGGGCCGGGAGAGAGTGAGGCGACACGGCGGCCAGAGATGTCGAGGACTGCCAGGTCAGCATCGGCAGCGCAGGACACAGATGGGAGAAACAGGAAAGAGCGAACGACAGTCCCATGGGGAACAGGGGTTGCGGGGCAGGGCGTGTTCGGTTCTTCGATGCCGACCGGGAAACCGAACCAGTTGAGCATGTGTCCGAGCAGCTGGGTCCGGCTCCAGTAGCCGGGCCGGGCCTGGGGCCGGTTGACCGCCTCGAACCCGAAGCCCATCAGCACGACGCGCGCGCCCGAACCGAGGGTCTTGCGGGTTGCGGCATACACTGGCGCGACCGAATCATAGACGATGAAGCCCAGACCGCCGTTGACCGGGGAAAGCACGTCGCGTGAGGTCTGGTTGGCGGCACCGTTGCCGCCCGAGGTAGCGAGCCCGGTGATTGGCGCGCCGAGCGAGTCGGCCCGGTTGCCGAAGGCAAAGAAGCCGGCCCAGCCTGAGGATTCGAACCGGCAGCCACAGGTGTCTTCGAGGAACGCAGTGCCGGCAAGCTGCTGGGCGATGTCCTGACCCGTGAGCAAAAGGTTCACCCCCCGGGCAGCAGCCTGGGAAAGCGCAGCGCGGTCCTCAGACGGCAGTGCGCCTGGCCCGGAGTCGCCCGAGTACCACATGACCGTGGGCAGGCGCAGGTCAGCAAGGCAGGCGTAGGGCGGCAGGCCCTGGGCCCGGCGCCGCCACAGAGACCAGGTCAGGCCAAGCGATTCCAGCGCAGTGGTGTAGAAGCTCTCGTGGCGGCCTGCCGGGTCGTTGTTGACCAGCAGTAGATGGGCGCGCGAGGTTACCAGACTGACCGTGGTATCCCCTACGAACGCAAAACTCCAGGAGCGATTGTAGTAGGGCGGGGCTGGAGCAATGGAAATGGTCATCAGCGTGTCGAGTATCGAGAGCGTGAAGCAGCCGGACCGGTCGGTGAAAGCCGAGTCCCAGACAACGCTGGAGCCGGCCACATGCGCTTTGACCCAGACCGGAAAACCGAACCCGGTTACCGAATCGACCAGCTGGCCGTGCAGGGTGTAGCGGCCGTAGACTTTGAACTCGATGCTGACAGTGTCGTTGGCCGGGTCGCTGTCCGGGCCGCAGAATGCGGTCGCGTGGTAGATGCCGGGTCCCTGGGCATGCCAGTCGCCCAGTTCGAAGGTGTCGATGCCGAGGAACGGAAAGTCAGGCACACTCATCGTGCCCTGTATGTCAGGCAACTGCCAGTAGAGGTCGATGGTGCGCGGTCGCAGTCCGACATTGGCCGCGGGGACGGCGAAACGCAGGGTGTCGCCCTGCACAAAGAAGCCGTGCTGGTCGGGACGGGCGAACTCAAGCACGCTGATGTCATCGGCGTGCGTCGGGGTGACGAACACGTCGGTACCCATGAAGTTCAGGTACGTCGAAACCCAGGTCTGGTCGCGCGTGTCCGGGTCGGTCCAGGTTGCAGGAATCCCGCCGTCGCGGTCGGTATCCAGCGCGAGCAGGGTGTCGACGAGGTACTGGTGAACCAGCCATGAGCGCCGGGTTCCGACCAGCTCGGCCGATGACCGGTAGGCGTTTGCCAGCCAGATGATATGCGAGCAGTTCCAGTTGCCGGTCGGGTAGAATCCGGGCAGCGAGTCGGTGTAGGTCAGAAGCCACTGACGGCCGGCGGCGGTGTCGGCCCGGCAGAAGGTGTGGGCGATGCCCCAGAACGCGGTGCCGCCGCACATCGCCCAGTTGCCGATGGCAAGACGGGTGCGGGCGTCGGCCTCGACCCACTGCTTGACGCGCAGACCCCGGGCAAGGGCTGAATCGCGCAAAACGGCGTCGCCGTGCAGGACTGCGTAGTCGTAGGCCATGCCCGACGACTGGGCGGTGACAAAGTAGTCCAGGGCCGAGGCATAGAGCGCCAGCGGGTTGGCAAGGTAGAAGCTGCGGCAGGAGTCGGCGTACACCCGATGGGTCGAATCACCCCAGGCACGGCGGTATTCGGTCTCGGCAAAGAAGCCCAGGCCCGCGTTCCACACCGCATACCACAGGCTCGAAGGCTGGCCGCCGTGCTCGCGCCAGGCCGGGTTGCGATAGAGGTAAATCCAGGCGCGGCGGATGTTCTCGCGGTAGGTGTCCAGCCCGGTCAGCTCGTACCAGCGCGACCAGACCCAGATTGCTTCGTGGGTGTTGTCGGACTCGATGATGTCGGGCTGGTACTCGGATTCGATGATGCCGCCGTAGTGCGGCGAGAGCGAGTCGCTGACCTGATAGGCGCGGAGAAACTCACAGGTGAGGTGGATGCGCTCGAGGTAGTTGTAGCGGCGCGGCCCGCGTACCGGGCCATCAGCCAGCGGGACACCGGTCGGGCCGAGGGCATCGGCGGAGCGGATTTCGGCCTCGGTCCAAGGCCGGGCCGCGAATGCGGCCGAGGCGACGAGAAGCGACAAGACGATGAAGCGCCAGCGCATGAACTCCTCCTGTGCAAGGTTAGGCGTGAGAGACAGGTAGTCAAGACGGCAGCGGGTTGTTGTTGCTGGACGTGTCGTCAACGACAGTGTCGCCACGGACCATGACCGTACGGGCAGGTTTCTCGTTCAGTTGTCTCTGTCGTGGTCAAACCGGCCGGCGACAAATGACCGGCAGGGTTTTGCGGGTCAGAAACGAAGTGTGTGAGCAACTGCAGAGATAGCAGATAGTTGCAGGCAAGTGCAAATCGCCACAATGGCGATAGACATTTTTTGAGGCCGTCCCAGAACCGTTGGGAAGGCGGCATTGGGGCAGGAAGTGTTATCGGGGGCAGTGGTGCGACAGCGGCAGGGTGGAGGGCTGTGCAACGGTTCTTGACCGGCAGAGGCAGTCATGCCAAACTTGTCGGCGGGTTCGAGTGGTACGGCAGGAGAAAGCAGGCAGGACGGACGACAGCGCATAACGGAGCGGTGTTGTCTGCCGGCGGTTAGAGCCGCCCGCGGGAATGGAGGCCGGGTTGGTTCAGGAAAACGGCCAACAGGGACCTGATTGCTGTTGCAGAAAAACAGTTCTGGAGAGCAGGAGTTGTGATGCTAACTGACATCGAGATAGCACAGCAGGCGAAGCTGAAGCCGATTGCCGAGATTGTCCGGGCACTCGGCATCGAAGATTTTGATCTGGTGCTGCCCTATGGCAATTACAAGGCGAAGCTGTCGCTGCGGCTGTTTGACCAGCTCGGCGAGCGGCCGGTCGGGAAGCTGGTACTGGTGACCGCCATCACGCCGACCAAGTACGGTGAAGGCAAGACGACCGTTTCGGTCGGGCTGTCGATGGCACTGAACCGGCTGGGCCACAAGTCAACCGTGGTGCTGCGCGAGCCGTCGCTGGGGCCGGTGTTCGGGATCAAGGGCGGTGCGGCCGGCGGCGGGTATTCGCAGGTGCTGCCGATGGACGACATCAACCTGCACTTCACCGGCGACATTCACGCCGTGACTTCGGCGCACAATCTGCTTTCGGCGATGCTGGACAACTCGATTCACTTCGGCAACCCGCATCGCATCGATGAACGTGAGATAATTTTCCCCCGGGCGATTGACATGAACGACCGGGTGCTGCGAACGATGGTCGTCGGGCTGGGCGGCAGGACCAACGGCCCGGCACGCGAGGACAGCTGCGTCATCACCGCCGCTTCCGAGGTGATGGCGATACTGGGGCTGGCCGCGTCGCGTTCGGAATTGAAGGAACGGCTGGGACGGATTCTTGTCGCGATGAGTTATGATGATAAACCGGTAACGGCGGCTGACCTTGGTGCCACCGGGGCGATGGCGGTGCTGCTGAAGGATGCGTTGAAACCCAACGTCGTGCAGACCATCGAGGGAACACCGGCATTTGTCCATGCCGGGCCGTTTGCCAACATCGCCCACGGTACCGCGAGCGTGGTGGCGACCGAGATGGCTCGCCGGCTGTGCGAGTACACCGTCATTGAGGCCGGCTTCGGTTCCGACCTCGGGGCCGAGAAGTTCGTCGATATCGTCGCGCACAAGGCCGGCTGGACCGTGGACGGCTGCGTGCTGGTGGCGACAGTGCGGGCGCTGAAGCATCAGGGTGGCGCGGCGGATGCCGGCAAGGCGCGATTGACCCATCTGTGGGCCGGGATGGCAAACCTCGCCCGTCACATTGATAACTGCCGGACGCTGGGACTGGAGCCGGTGGTGGCCTTGAACCGTTTTGGTGATGACCGTGATGACGACATCAGGATGATTGAGCAGTACTGTGCCGAGCACGGGGCGGCTTTTGCAGTGAGTAACGGGTTTGCCGAAGGCGGCCGCGGCTGTGAGGCGCTGGCGCAGGCGGTGCTCAAGCAGATTGCCGAGCGCCCGGGCAAAAACCGACCGGTCTATGATTACGACAGCGGAGTGGAAGAGAAGATTCAGACCGTTGCCGAGCGGATCTACGGTGCCGGTCAGGTTGTTTACACCCCGCGGGCCGAGCGGGACATCAAGCGCATCCGTTCGCTCGGCCTGGAGAAACTGCCGATTTGCGTGGCGAAGACACCTTTGTCGCTGTCCGATGACCCGGAGTGTCTTGGCGCCTGCAGTGGTTTCAAGATTGCCATTTCGGCAGTGCACATCCGGGCCGGTGCCGGTTATCTGGTGCCGGTTGCCGGCGAAATGGAGCTGCTGCCGGGTCTGGCAAAGCGTCCCAACGCACTGAAAATAGATATCTTCGATGACGGCAGGATTGTCGGGCTGTCCTGACGTCGGCCGGCGCGTTGTTCTGATTCTGCTGGCCCTGTTGACGGGCTGCGGGCGGACGAGAGTTCCGGCACGGCAGATACTGGAATACAATGTCGAAACCGTGCGCGACGGCAAGGTTGAGCGGATGCTGGAACATGCCTTTGATGTGGCGCTGATGGTGTTGCGCGAACCGATATGGACCGGCACGGCGCCGGGTTTTGACCGTGAAGAGTTGCTGGCCGAGAAAGAGAACTGGCGGGCCGTCTTTCACAAACCGCTGATACGCGACTGGCTGGTTTCACTGCACGAGCCGGGTTCGGACCTGGCAATCGTCGCGGTGTACGAGTTCCGTCATTACGATGAACTGACGGATTTTCTCGGCGTTGACCCGGAAGCCGATGGCATACCGGTGGTCGAGGCGGTGGTACAGCTGCGGCCGGAGCTGGAAACCGCGGTATGGCCGGCCGAAATGGTGGCTTTTCTCGGTTTGATGGGGACAAGGGTTTTCTCGTCGCGGGTCTGGCCGCTGATTGTCCGCCACCATCGTCGGGGTGAGGACCCGTCGGGGCTGCGTCTGCTCGAAGAAGCCGGGGTGGTCGACCGCTGGGCAGTGGCCTATCTTTCCAGCCGGGGCGTGCTGTTTGGAGTGTTGATGCTGCGGGCACGCGGCCGCTGGGCACTGTGGCCGCTGGTTCACTGACGATGCTCAATCTGCGTCAGTTGACAGCCGCCGATCGTCCAGCACTGGAACGCTGGTTTGAGCGGTTCCCGCCGGAGATATCAGAGCTGACATATACCAATCTTTGGGTCTGGCGGGGCCGGCGGCGGATTTTCTGGGCCGAGACCGGTTCAGCGCTGGTAATCAGGGCCGAAGAACAGGACCACGGCTGGTTTTTCCCGCCGATATGTTTGTGTGACCCGGTGGGAGTGGTTGCCGGGGTGTTCCGCTGGGCAGCGGAGAACGGGGTCGAGCCGCTCCTGGAACGAGTGCCGGAGACGGTGGCGGTGGAGCTGGCGGGAGCCGGAATGGCGGTAGTCGAAGACCGGGATCAGGCTGATTATGTCTATCTGGTCAGCGACCTGGTCATGCTCGAGGGGCGCCGCTATGATGCCAAGCGCAATTTCCTCAACGGGCTGATTTCAAGTAAGAACTGGGAGTACCGGCGGATTGACGTGGCTGTGGCGGCCGAGTGCCTTGCGCTGGAAGAGGACTGGTGCAATCTGCGCCACTGTGACGAGAATCCAGCGCTGGCCGAGGAACAACGGGCAATCCGCGAACTGCTTGAGAACTGGTCGTCGGCAGGGTTGCTCGGCGGGGCGGTGCTGGTGGAAGGACGCGTGGCGGGTTTTGCGATTGGTGAAAAGCTGAATCCAACGACCGCCGTGGTTCATTTTGAAAAAGCGAATCCGACTCTCCGCGGCGCCTATCAGCTGATCAATCAGCAGTTCTGCGCCAATGAGCTGCTGGAGTTCAAGTTTGTCAACCGTGAACAGGACCTGGGTATTGCTGGACTGCGGCAGGCGAAGCTGAGCTACCACCCACATCACCTGGTTCGCAAGTTTCGTGTTCGACCGGCTGGTGCGCAGCGGCCGGGTGCTGACCGGTTGCCGCTGCCGGTGGCTTGACTTGGTACCGGCGTAAAATAGACTACAATATTCTGATGACACCGGTTCTGCTGGCCGTGGCAGCGGCGCTTGCGATGCAGGGCAATCTGCCGGTTGCAATCGAGGTGAATACTCGCACAACCACCGAGGGGCGAGTGCTTGACATTTTCTGTGAACTGCCACGGGGAGCGCTGGTGCAGGTACGGGAAAGCGGCGAGTTTGTCGCCCGTTACCAGCTGCGGGTTCAGGCACTGGCCGAGAGCCGTAACCGGCTGCTGGCGGCGCGGGTCTGGAACAGTGAAGCCCGACGGGCGGCGCTTTCAGCCGAAAGCACGATTGCCGGCCGGTTCGAGTTTGTACTGCCGGATTCGGCGGCAGTGGCAGTGATTGAGGTGCGTGACCTGGCCAGCGAAAGACGCGCCAGCGGCCGGGCCGCGCTGCGTGTTGGTGGACAGTCGGGTGTGACGACCGGCAGCACGCCGCGCCGGTTCGCGCTTGAAGTTGCTGGTGCTGATGGTGCTGCGGTACGGCGGTTTGGCATTGACGATACAGTGCGGGCGGTCGTACGGTCAGCCGTGGCGGCAGAGCCGGACAGTTTCTTGTTTCGCTTGACCAAACAGGAACGGCCGGTTGTCGAGCACCGTGCCGTTGCCGCCGAACTGGATTCGGGGCGGCAGGCTTTTTTTCTTTACCCGGTGGCGGGGGAGCCGGGCCGGTCACGGTTGCGCAATGGCGATTATGAACTGACAGTTTACGGTATCAGCGCTGGCCAGACCGATCAGCGACCGGGAGCGCAGGCAACGCTGAGCGTCAGTTACCCGTTTTTTCTTGATGATAGCGTTTACCGTGAGCGTGTCGAGCGGTTGCTACATATTGCGACCAGTGAGGAAATCAGACGGTTGCTGGCGGCGCCGCCGGTCGAGCGCGAAAGTCTCTGGCGGAGTTTCTGGTCAAACCGGGACTGGACAGCCGGTGTTACCGGCGAGCTTGATGAGGCAGAGTATTTTGCCCGGATTGAATACGCCGATGAAAAGTTCCGCCACGGTGATTTGGGCTTCCGCAGCGACCGGGCGAAAGTGTATGTCATCTACGGGCCGCCGGACCAGATTGAGACCCGGCCGTTTGAACTGGATTCGCCGGCAGTAGAGATCTGGTACTACTATGCCATCGGTCGGTCGTTTGTGTTTGTTGACCGTTACGGTACCGGTCAGTTTGTGTTGAGCCGGAGCCGGGGATAGCGGATGTCTTGGCTGTTTCTGCTGCCGCTTTTGACCACCGCCGTTGACTTCGCCGTTGACTGGGCGGTGTTTGCGGCGGCCGGTGATTCGAGCCGAATCGAGTTTTTCTACGCGGTCCCCTACGACCAGTTGAGTTACACCACTACTGCGAGCGGTCAGCCGCAGACCCGGTTTGCAGTTGAAGTAACCCTGCAGGCACTGGAGGGCAGTTTCGTCCAGCAGGGCACGATCGAGAAGCGGGCAAGACTGGAATCGTTTGCCGCGGCACAACAGGCACAAACGGCCTTCGTCGACGGGTTTAGCGTTACCGTCCCACCCGGACGCTACCTGTTCCGACTGGCAGTGGTGGATTCCGCCGACCCGGTCGGTCACAGTGGGGCGAGCGTCGAGACGCTGAGCGTTGAGCGTCGTACCGGAGCAATCTGGCTCAGTTCGCTTCAACTCGGCACCAGTGCGGTCCAGGATTCGGCCAGCGGTGTCGTGTCGGTTGTACCGAATCCGCTGCTGCGCAAGGGCGTCCCTCGGCCCGAATTGCTGTACGTTTACCTCGAAGCCGAACTCGCCGGGCCGACCGAGCGCAGGCCGGGGCCGCAGTTCGCCAACGGCGATTCATTTGCAATCCAACTAGGAATATCGGCCCGGCGACCTGGTCGGCCCGATACCGTGATGCGCAGCGCCGTAGTGCGGCGGCCACTGCGGTCGAAACTGGCTACCGCACTGGGGCTGGATGTCGGCGGACTGGACGACGGTGACTACACCGTCTGGACCGAAGTCAGTGCGCCGGCCGGCAGGGCGCGTCGGGAAAGCAGGGTGCGGTTCGGCACTCAGTCGCGGGTGGCAGTGGCCGACTGGTACGGCTCGCTTCCGCCCCGGGAGGCGCGCTACGTGCGAGAGATAAAGTATCTGGCGACCCCGCGCGAACTGGCATACTACAATTCGCTCAGCGACTCCGGCAAACTGGCCTATCTGGCGTGGTTCTGGAACCGGCGCAACCTGACCGAATTTGCCCGGCGGATGGAGACGGTCGAGTCGCGCTACGGCCGACCGAAACTGCCGGGGGTGACCACCGACCGCGGTCGGATATATGTCAAGTATGGCGAGCCGGATGCGATCGAGCAGCGCATCATCGAAAGCGAAACCCGACCGCGCGAATACTGGCAGTACTACGGTACCGGCTACGTCTTTGTGTTTATTGACCTCCGGGGCGACGGCAATCACCGGCTGGCGTGGACAAATGCGCCGGACGAACCGCCGACCGGCTACGAGAACTATCTTTTGCCCGAGGAGCAGCAGCAGTTTCGCTGAAGAGTCATGCGTACGGCGCTGGTTGAACTGCATCATTTCAATTCCGAGCTCTGCGCGGTGCCGGATGACCTCGATCCCCGGCCGGGCGACGGGCTGGTAATCAGCGATGATGAGGGAGAGGATTTCGGCCGGCTGGTGACGTATGCTGACGGTGAGGAGTCGCGCTGCACCGTCATCCGGATTGCAACTGAAGAAGACCTGGCACGCCGCCGGGAGCTGGACGAACGGACCGAGAGAGCGCTGGAGGTTTTCTCGCGCCTGCAGCATGAGTTTGGACTGCAGATGAGAGTCGTTGGCGCCCACTGGCGGCTGGACCGGAAAAAGGTCTGTTTCTACTTCGCTTCCGAAGAGCGGCTGGATTTCCGGGGGCTGCACCGGGCGGTTTCGGCGGCCCTGAACGTCCGGGTGGCAATCAAGCAGATCGGCGTTCGTGACCATGCGCGGTTGATTGGCGGGCTGGGGCCGTGCGGCCGCGAGGTCTGCTGCCGGGTGTTCATCAAGGAACTGAGGCCAATTGCCCTGCGGATGGCGCGGCAGCAGAATCTTTTTGTCGAACCGGCGAAGATTTCCGGCCTGTGCGGCAAGTTGCTTTGCTGCCTTGCGTTCGAGGATGCCAACTATCATCAGTTGCTGGAGGACATGCCGAAGGTGGGGACGCAGGTGCTGACGACCAAGGGTTATGCCGACGTCGTGACAGTTGACCATGCCAAACGCCGGGTGGTAGTCCGGCACGATGATGGCAGTGAGGAGTGTCTGGCAATGGAGGAAGTTACTTGTCGCCCCGGCGGTTGATTCCGGCCGGCATTGCCGGAAGGGAGATATGATGGAGCAAGTGGTTCCGGCCTCGGAAGGTCACGGGGCCAACACACTGATTGAGATTGCTGCCCGTCGGGAAGGGCTGGATGCTGCGTTGCTGGCGGCCGAAGTCGCCGCCGGCCGGGCAGTAGTCGTCCGTTCGCGAAAACACGCGATCGAGCCGATGGTGGTCGGTGCCGGTACTGCCGTGAAGGTGAACGCAAACATCGGGACATCGCCGGATTTGTCGGATATTGCCCACGAACTGGCGAAACTGGAAACGGCGGTGGCGGCCGGTGCCGATACGGTGATGGACCTTTCGGTTGGTGGCGATGTCGACGCGATGCGACGGGAGATAGTGGCGGCGTCGCCGGTGCCGGTTGGGACTGTGCCATTGTATCAGGTGGCGCTGGATGCCCGGCGGAGCGGACGTTCGTTTGTCGAGATGCCGGCCGATGCCTTCATTGACGGTGTCTGGCGTCATCTCGAAGACGGGGTGGACTTCATCACGGTTCATTGCGGTATCAACCGTGCCAATCTTGACCGGCTGCGAGCTCATCACCGGATTTGTGGTGTTGTCAGCCGGGGTGGTTCGATGGTGGTCGAGTGGATGGTACGCAACAACGCCGAGAATCCGCTCTACGAACGCTATGATGAACTGCTGAAACTGGCCCGCGAAACCGGCGCGGTGTTGAGTCTGGGAGATGGAATGCGGCCCGGTGCAGTCGCCGATGCCACCGACGAGGCGCAGATTGCCGAACTGCTGACCATCGGCGAACTCGTGAAACGCGGCCGCGCGGCCGGAGTCGGGGTGATTGTCGAAGGGCCGGGTCATGTTCCGCTCGACCAGGTTGAGGTCAATGTCAAAATCGAGAAGGCACTTTGTGGTGGCGCGCCCTTCTACGTGCTCGGGCCGCTGGTAACCGATGTTGCCTGCGGCTACGACCATATCAGCGCGGCAATCGGCGGAGCACTGGCCGCCTACTGGGGAGCCGATTTTCTGTGTTATGTGACACCTTCCGAGCATCTTGGGCTGCCGGACATCGAAGAGGTGCGTCAGGGTGTGATTGCCGCTCGGATTGCGGCGCACGCCGCCGACCTGGCGCGACGCCGGCCGGCAGCGGTGGCCTGGGACTATCGGATGTCACAGGCGCGGGCGGCGCTGGACTGGGACGAGATGATAAAGCACTCGATTGACCCGGGACGGGCGCGGGAATTTTTCAACCGGGCGCGGTCCGGCACGGACGGCGCCTGTACAATGTGCGGTGAGTTCTGTGCAATCAAGCGATGCAAGGAGACACTGGATGGTTAAACCCAAGTACACCCTCTACACCCCGGGTCCGGTGGATGTATCGGCCGAGGTGCTGAAGGAGCTGGCCAGCGGCCTCGTGTATCATCGCGAGGCATCGTTTGCCAAGCTGTTCGAGTCGGTCCGGGCTGGGCTGCAGCAGTTGATGCTGTCCAAGCATGAGGTGCATATTCTGACCTGCTCGGGTACCGGCGCGATGGAGGCGGCGGTTGCCAATCTGGTCAATCAGGGTGACAAAGTGGTAGTGGCGACTGCCGGAAGGTTCGGCGAACGCTGGCGGGAACTCTGTCTGCGGTTTGGTGCCTATGTCGATGAACTCAGTCGCCCCTACGGCGAAACGGTGCCGGCCGAAGAGCTCGAGCGCCGGCTGCTGGCCAACGACTCGGCCCGGTGCGTGTTCACTACCCTGACTGAAACTTCGACCGGGGTCGTGCATGACATCAAGGCGTACGGTGATATCTGCCGGCGGCTGAACCGGGTGCTGGTTGTTGATGCGGTGGCCGGTCTGGGTTGTGATGAGCTCAGAGCCGATCAATGGCACGTCGATGTGGTAGTCGGCGGTTCTCAGAAGGGCCTGGGCGTGCCACCGGGAATCGGGTTCATCGCCTTGAGCCCCCGGGCCTGGGAGCTCGTCGAGAAGTGTCGCAATGTCCGTTACTACTTTGACCTGCGGGCAGCACGGCGTTACGCGGAGAAAGGGCAGACGGCTTGGACGCCGGCAATATCGATTATCTACGCAATGAACCTGGCATTGAAGCGGATTGTCCGGCGCGGGATGCCGGCATACTGGAAGCAGCGGGCCGGGCTGGCGGATTATGTGCGACGAAAAGTCACGGCGATGGGCCTGGAGCTTTTCCCGCGCCGACCGTCAAATGCGCTGACCGTAGTCAGGATGCCCGATGATGTCGACGGGGCGAAGTTGGTGGATTACGCCAAGACGCGCCACGGGGTACTTTTTGCCAACGGCCAGGGCGACCTGCGTGGCAGGATAGTCCGCATCGGTCACATGGGCCCGGTCAATCGTGCTTGGATTGAGCGTGGTCTGCGGGCCTTCGTTGCCGCCTACAAGGCAGTGCAGCGGCGCGGCTAGTCGGACCGGGTTGCTTTTCGGGCCGCGATGTCAATGGCGTCGCGGCCCGCTGTTTTCCGGTGGGTTCTGTTCTTCGTCGGGCAGATGCAGTCCGGTCATGCGCTGGAGGAAGCGGTAACCGTAGTTAATCAGCGAGACGCCGGCGAGCACGACGATAGCAATGTCAAGGTACTGACGCCAGGCAGCCCAGCGCGGAATCTCCAGCGTGTAGTAGACAATCGCAACCGCAAAGGCGGCACCGGCGACTTTGCCGACGATATCTGATGACACGTAGGTGCCGTGGCAATGCATGATTGCGACGCTGCCGGCTAGGATCAGCAGGTCGCGGAGAATGACGGTGCCAGCCAGCCAGAGCGGCAATCCCCGCAGGCATACCAGTACGACCAGCACCGTGCCGATCCAGATTTTGTCAACGAGGTGGTCAAGGGCACGCCCGAGATTGGACACTTGATTGAGACGGCGGGCGATGATGCCGTCCAGAGCATCGGTGAGCCAGCAGACGGCCATCAGCGCCACCGCGCCGATGCCCTGACGCCGAAACAGCAGGAGCAATATGAACGGCAGCAGGACCAGTCGGGAAAGGCTGAGCAGATTGGGAAGGGTAATCAGCCGCCGTGCCGAGCCCGGCTCGGCGGCAACGTCATTTGTTCCGGTTGCCATCTGCTTTTCGTGCTGCGGCGAGCAACTCCCGGGCATGGGCAAGACTGGCGCGGCTGACTGCGGCGCCGGCAGTCATCCGGGCCAGCTCTTCGATTCGCTGTTCGTCATCGAGCCGTTCGATGGTCGTGACCTGGCGTCCGCTGCGCGACAGCTTGCGCACTCGAAAATGGCTGTGGCCGTAACAGGCAATCTGAGGCAGGTGGGTGATGCAGATGACCTGGTGTGTCCGGGCCAGTCGGGAAAGACGGGCGCCGACCGTGTCGGCAATGGCACCGCCGATTCCGGCATCAACTTCATCAAAGACCAGTACCGGCACCGGGTCGGCCGAATCAAGGGCACTCTTGAGGGCCAGCATGATGCGCGAGAGTTCACCGCCGGATGCAATCTTGCGCAAGGGACGCAGTTCTTCCCCCGGATTGGCCGAGAAGAGAAACTCGGCGGCGTCGATTCCAGTCGGGCTACCGCGTAACTGTCGACCGTCACAGTGGCAGTCGCCGGCACCATCTTCAGTCTGGGTGAGCGCGACTGTCAGGCGTCCGGCGGCCATCCCAAGCTCTGCCAGCTCAGCGGCGAGTTGTTTGGTAAGCGAGCGGGCAGCGCGCTGACGCAGGCGGGACAGTTCAACTGCCGCCGCACAGTATTCGGTGCGCAGTCGGTCAATTTCCTGCTGCAACAGCGTGATGGCGCTGTCGTCGGCATCAATCGATTCTAGCTCGGCGGCAAGGCGTTCGACGAGCGTCGGCAGTTCCGCGGGGGTCGTCGAATGTTTCCGGGCCAGCCGTTCGAGCAGAAACAACCGGCTGTTTACGGCATCCATTCGTTCGGGCGAAAATTCGATAGCGTCACGGTAGGCAATCGTTGTCCGCCAGACGTCGTCGATGATTGAGCCGGCGGTAGTCAAGGCTGTCGCCAGCTCTTTGAGTGACGGGTCAAGCTGGGCCAGTTCGTTCAGCGGTCGCTCTGCCCGTCCGATAAGTTCGGCAATCGAGCCTTCCTGCTCCGAGAGCACCGCCGCCAGTGCCGCGGCCAGCTCGTAACGCCGGGCGGCAGTTTCAAGCATCTTTCGTTCGGCTTCCAGCTCGGCAGCCTCGTTGGCCCGGATGCCGGCGTCGGCCAGTTCCTGCCAGTGGTACTGTAGCAGCTCGCGGCGGTCGCGTCGTTCCGCGACAGTGCTGCTGAGTCTGGTTAGCCGGTGCTGACGTTCGGTGAGTTTCTGCCAGAACTCGGCCAGCCTTGTGCGGCGATCATCCAGACCGCCGTAGGCGTCTAGCATCTCGAGGTGGGTTTCCGGCCGGAGCAGGAGCTGATGCGAGTGCTGACCGTGCAGATCGACCAGCCGGTCGCCGATGGTATCGAGCATTGTTACCGTCACCGGTGAGCCGTTGGCGTGGCAGATACTGCGGCCGGTGCTTTCGATGCGGCGGCTCAGTATCAGTTCCTGGTCGGGGCACGGCAAACCGAGAGCAGCGCAGTGTTCGGCGGCGGTCGGAGTGAGGGTGAAGCGCGCTTCGATCACGGCGTTCTCGGCACCAGAGCGGATCGAATCAACGTCGGCACGGCCACCGAGTACGAGCGACAATGCGCCGATGATTATTGACTTGCCGGCACCGGTTTCGCCGGTCAGGACATTGAGCCCGGGCTGAAACTGGACCGCAAGCCGGTCAATCAGTGCGTAGTTGCGGATCTGGAGTTCCAGCAGCATGTTACTGACGGGAGCCGGTCCAGCGCAGTTTGTCGCGCAGAATCTGAAAGAAGTTGCGGTCGCTGGGGGTGACAAGCCGGGTGCGGCAGCTTGAACGAGAGACCTTCAGCCGGACGCCGCTGTCAAGTCGCCAGCGTTCCTGTCCGTCGAGACTGACAATTGCCGAGCTGGCACGGGGAGAAAGCTGGAGCTCAATCGAACAGTCTCCGGGCAGAACCATCGGCCGGGCACCCAGCGCATGCGGACAGAGTGGCGTCAGCAGCAGGGTTTCCATTGTCGGAAAGACTACCGGCCCGCCAGCGGCCAGTGAGTAGGCAGTGGAACCAGTTGGTGTTGCGATTACCAGACCGTCACCGACAAAGCTGGTCAGAAACTCTCCGTTGGCCCGGGTGGTGAGTTCGATAACCCGGCCTTCGGTGCTCATGTTGACCGAGCAGTCGTTGAGGACCCGGCCCCGACGACGTCCCAGATGGACATCGAGCATCATCCGGTCTTCGATCTGACAGCGGCCGGCGCGGAAATCATTCAGCGCCGTCCGGGCGTCGGCAGTCGAGAACTCGGTCAGAAAGCCAAGCGACCCGAGGTTGATACCAAGCAAGGGAGTGCCACTGGTGCCGACCAGGCGGGCGGCGCGCAGCAGGGTGCCGTCGCCGCCCAGCGCGACAACCAGTTCGGCGCGGGCGACAAGCTGGCTCTCGCTGTGGCCGCTGATTTTGAGCCGGAGCCGGCGGGCAATTTCTGCTGGTACAAGCGGGACAAAGCCGTTGGCGACAAGCCAGTCAACGAGCTCCCGTGTGAATACCGCAGCGTCGGGCTTGTTCAGATTGACAATGATTCCGACATTCATTGTTTTTGCAGCAGGCCGTATCGGATACGACCCGAAAGGTCGGGCTTCAGTTCAATGGTTGGCCAACGTCGCTTCACGAGCCGGCCGACCGCCGGGTCCAGTTCTGTGACCAGCCAGCCACCGCGACGCAGGAGCTGTGGCCCCTCGGCAAAGATCATCGCCAGTATACTAGTGCCATCGGGGCCGCCATCAAGGGCCGCACGGGGTTCGTGGCTTAGCCGGGGACCCAGCCGGTCAATCCGTCGCGACGGAATGTAGGGGGGATTTGAGATTAGCAGGTCAGCCTGTCCGGTCAGCCGGGAGAGTTGTTGAGCCGATGGACGTGAGCAGCAAAGAAAACGGATTCGGCGCAGAACACGGTAACGTCGGGCGTTGAGCCGGGCAACGGTCAGCGCTGAACGGGAACTGTCGACCGCGACAACCCGGCAGCCGGGAACTGCCCGGACGACTGCGATGGCGATGCAGCCCGAACCAGTGCCATAATCAATCACCAGTCGCGGACGGGGGCAGTATTGGAGCGACAGCTCGACCAGGCCTTCGGTTTCCGGCCGCGGAATCAATACCCGCCTGTCGACGTAGAGGTCCAGGTCGAGGAAGGGCGCGGAGTGGACAGCATACTGGGGGGGCTGGTTTTGTCGTACGGCATGGAGGGCGCGGTGGAAACGTCGAACCAACGCGGCAGATACCGGTCGTTCGGAATAGACCTCGGCACGAGTGGCGGGAAGCAGCGACATCAGCAGGAATTCGGCCTCAGCGCGCGAGACCAGCCCGGTTGCATAGTCAATCAGGGTGCGGGATGTGGTGGGACGGGATTGTTTCACTCGAGCTTGGCTTCAGCCTGCTCAAGCGCGGCAAGCAACGGCTTCAGTTCGCCGTCCAGGACCCGGTCCAGGTTGTGGACAGTGAATCCGATTCGGTGGTCAGTGACGCGGTTCTGAGGGAAATTGTAGGTCCGGATTTTCTCGCTGCGTTCACCGGTGCCGATCTGGCGCCGGCGGGTCTGAGCGGTACGGTTCTGCTCCTCGGTACGCCGGGCGTCAAGCAGCCGGGCGGCAAGCACCCGCATGGCTTTGGCTTTGTTGCGGCCCTGCGAACGTTCGTCCTGACACTGTACTACGATTCCGGTGGGCAGATGGGTAATGCGGACTGCCGAGTCGGTGACATTGACATGCTGACCGCCGTGGCCGCCGGCACGGAATACGTCAATCCGCAGGTCTTCGGGGTTTATCTTTACCTCGACTTCTTCTGCTTCGGGAAGGACGGCAACCGTTACGGTGGAAGTGTGAATCCGGCCCGAGGCTTCGGTCGCCGGAATCCGTTGTACCCGGTGGACCCCGGATTCGAACCGAAACTGACGATAGGGTTCTTCGCCTTCGACTTCAAAGATGATTTCGCGGAACCCGCGCAGGTCGCTGGGCCGGGAATCGACGACACTGAGGCGCAGTTTGTTTTCTTCGCAAAAACGAGAGTACATCCGAAAAAGGTCACCGGCAAAGAGAGCGGCCTCTTCGCCGCCGGCGGCGGCACGGATCTCGACAATGCAGGGTTTGTCCCAGTCGGGACTCCGTGGGCGGAGGTCGGCATCCAGCAGGGGAACGAGCCGGTCAATTTCGGCTTGCAGATTCTGAATTTCGGTTTCAGCCAGCTCACGCAACTGCTGGTCGTCGGAGCTTCTGAGGGCAACGGCGTCGGCGAGCTCTGCATTCAGTTTTTCGTAGCGGGCGAAACGGGTCAGCTTCTCGACCAGCTGACGATGTTCGCGGGTGAGCGTTTGCAGCCGGCTGATGTCGGCAGCCGTAGCGGGATCGGCGAGCTGACGTTCAATTTCGTCGCGGCGCCGTTGCAGGGGCAGGAATCGGTTGCGATAGGAGGCCAGCTGGTCGGAGGTCATTGGCTTGAGGCAATCAAACAGTGCCGTGTCGCCATGCCCGCAGCCGGCCGACGGCGGATATGCGGGGACGTTGGCTTGGCCGGCGGGGTGTCAAGCATTTGCAGGAGAATGACGTCAGTAAGTTCGAGCGTAGATTATGCGGGTTGTCGTCGCCTGGCCACAGACTATGCAGTGGCCGGGTTGCCCCTGGAGGTCGAAAGGCATATTGCGCGGGGTCGTCCGAGTTGCTTCGATCAAGCGATTCTCACATTCCTGTGCGCCGCACCAGTGGACTCGGACCATCCCGGGCCGGGCAGCGATGCTGGAATTGAATTCGTCGACAGTGGTGGCATCTGATGTGACGCTGTTTAGCCACTGACGGCTGCGTTCGAGCATGCCGAGCTGGATGTCATTGAGTGCCTTTTCGACCTCATCGGCTATCTGTGCGAATTGAACAGAACGTTTGCCGGAGCCGTCGCGGGGCACAAGCACTGCGGCGTTTTTCTGGACGTCTCTGGGGCCGATTTCGATGCGCAGTGGAACCCCGCGCATTTCATAATCGTTGAACTTCCAGCCGGGTGTGAACTGAGTGCGATCATCGAGCTTGGTTCGGAATCCTGAGAGCAAATTCTGGGCCTCGCGGCACTTGGCGATGACCGCTTCGTCGTCCTTGCCGAACAGTATGGGCACGATAACAGCCTGGACCGGGGCGACACGCGGAGGCAGGAACAGGCCTTTGTCGTCGCCATGGGACATGATCAGACCGCCAATCAGACGGGTGGAAACGCCCCACGATGTTCCCCAAGGGCGTTTTTCCGTGTTGTCTTCGTCAAGATAGCGGATGTCAAAGGCTTCGGCGAAGTGCTGGCCGAGGTCATGGGAGGTGCCTGCCTGCAGCGCTTGGCCGTCGGGCATCAGTGCTTCAATCGAGTAGGTCCGAACCGCCCCGGGG
Source organism: Caldifarciminota bacterium (assembly GCA_965649225.1). Lineage (GTDB taxonomy): Bacteria > Hydrothermota > Tepidihabitantia > Tepidihabitantales > Tepidihabitantaceae > CBFGJX01. The sequence continues at coordinate 46,684 of CBFGJX010000013.1, read as the reverse complement.
AACTTTTCGCTTTCGGGCTTGACGCCGGCGATTACCGGGAAGGCAAGGTCGTTCTGAACGAAATCAACGTAGATATCCAGAATGCGCAGCGCTTCTTCTTCTGCCTCGCGGTGGGTGCGGTGTAAGGTGTGTCCTTCCTGCCAGAGGAATTCGAGCGTACGCAAGAACAGTCGGGTCGCCTTTTCCCAGCGAAAGATGTTGCACCACTGGTTGATCAGAACCGGCAGGTCGCGGTAACTCTTTACCCACTTGGCGTACATCGTGTTGATGATCGCCTCGGAGGTGGGACGCAGGGCCAGTCGCTCGGTGAGGTCGGAATCGCCGCCACGGGTGACCCATGCAACCTGGGGGGCGAATCCTTTGACATGTTCTGCCTCTTTGACGAGGAAGCTCTCCGGGATCAGCGTCGGGAAATAGGCGTTGACATGGCCGGTGGCTTTGAATCGAGCGTCGAGACGGGCCTGCATGTTCTCCCAGAGGGCAAAGCCATAGGGCCGGATGACCATACAGCCGCGGACCGGAGCATAGTCGGCCAGCTCGGCCTTGAGAATCACGGCGGTATACCAGTCCGAGAATTGTTTGGACTTGGGTGGTATTTCGCGAACTTGACCTGCTTCTTTCATTATGGGCAATGCTATCGGCCGTCCCCGGCGAGTCAAGACGGTCAGCTGTCTGTTTTCAGGTTTTCATCATCAGCTTGACACTAAGGCAGATGGGGGTAGACTGGGCTGCAGGCATAAGCCTGCGGTTGCCGGCGATAATCGGCCGTTGGGCCAGGATTACGCTTGAGGCAAGTAGTCACAAACCTAAGGAGGACAGAGTGAGAAGCAGTGTAATGCTGCTTGGCCTGCTTGCGAGTCTCGCGCTCGCACTCGGTCCGGCGAATGCGCCTGATGGCCGAGTCGACGGGCTGAACGATGTTAACCCGGCTGCGCCGGCCAAGGCGCCGTACGGGCAGTTTGCAACAGATGTGGTGTGGGACACGGTTTGGACGCGCAGTGTCCAGCACGGGACTTCGGGTGCCTATCAGGTGGGTGTGACCGATGTACAGGATTCGCTGATGTGGGTATCGGCGGGTCAGACCCAGTTGAAGATCTACATCTACAAGATTTCGGATCCGGCGCGGCCCGAGATCGACAGTTTTCCGCAGACTGGTGGTCCGTCGGGCTGGGGCATTCGCGACATGGCCTACGATCCGGCGACCGACTATGTCTATGCCGGGTTTGACGGTGGCCGGTATCACGTTTACAACGCGACAACCCGGGTGCCGGCGGCAACCTACAGCGTGTCGGGTTTCTCCGGGACTGTCCGGGCAATGGGACATCATCCGGTCGAGGATTCACTGTGGACCGGAAACTTCTCGAGCAATCCGATGTGGAAGTTCTCGGTAACCGGTACCAACGGTCACCAGGTGCGTGCTGCCGCCCAGATGGGTTCCTGCTACGGTTTCGCCTGGGACCCGATCAACAACTGTTTCTGGATGACCAATGCCGGCTCAACCGGTGCCAGCCCGATCTGGAAGATCGAGTATCCGAGCTACGCTGTTACCGACAGCTTCAATCCCAGTGGCTGGGACCTTGGCGGTGGCTGTGAGATGTGGCGCGACTCGTTCCTGCTGGCGCTGGAACAGGGTTCGCCGGATGACATGGTGTGGTGCATCCGGATTGGTGGTTCGGCTCCGGTGGCCAACGATGTCACGCTGGCGAGCATTCTCTCTCCGGCCAGTGCAGTGGCTCCTGGCGCCTATACACCCAAGGCCCTGATTCGCAACATCGGCACCAACCCGGCCAGTGGCTTCCCCGTGACCTGCTGGATTGATTCCGGCGCCACCCGGGTTTACAACCAGACTGTGACCTATTCCGGAACTCTGGCTCCCGGTGCGGCTGATTCGGTCAGCTTCACGCCGCAGTGGACCACCGGCCCGGCCGGCAACAACTATCGAGTTACGATGTTTACCGCCTGGAGCGGTGACCAGCGTCGTTCCAACGACACGCTGACACAGACGACCGCTGTCACCGGGGCGATCTTCTCCGACACGATTATCGTCAAGCGCATCGGATTCGAAACCGCCCCGACGATCGACGGTATCATCCAGCCGGGTGAATGGGCTGCGTCGAACTGGTACGACATCTCCGACATCGCCGGTCGGTCCGGCACACCGCGTCCCGCGGGCAGTTCATATCTCTGGGTTCTCTATGATGCCACCGAGGGATTCGTCTACATGGCATCCAAGATCCCGCCCGTGACCTCCCGGCAGGCCTACGACCAGATTGGGCCTTATATGGACGAGGACCGCAGCGGTACCTGGTCAACCGACTCGAGCGAAGGTAATCACTGGATCATCGCCTTCCCGCCACTGGATTCGGTTCAGTACCGTGCGCTCTTGTCAACTGCACCGCAAGTGTGGCGCATGCCTGGTCAGTGCCCGGATGCGATCAGCGCTTCCAGCACCAGCGGCGGTCAGTTGCAGTTTGAGGCCAAGATCCCCATCGGTACCCGGAAGGGTGATTACAGTGTTACCCCCGGGGAAGTTGTCGGATTCTTCCTCTACACTGCACAGGCTGGCAGCACGTTCTACGGCTGGTGGCCGCAGAGCCTGATTATGAACAACTGGGCCAACCCGGCCTTCTACGGCACGATGATCTTTGACCCGAACGTCGCAGTTGAAGAGCCGGTGCAGAACCCGCGGTTCGCCCTCTACCGTACTTCCAGCCTCGTCCGTGACGGGGCCGATATCCGCTACTTTGTCGGCCGACAGGCGAAAGTGAACCTGTCGCTGTACGACGCCAGCGGTGCGCTGGTCCGGACACTGGTGGATGGCACTGTTGGCGCCGGTGAGCAGTCGGTCCGTTGGGACCGGACTGCTGCTGACGGGCGGCGCGTTGCCAACGGCACCTACTTCTATCGTCTGACCGTGGACGGTGAAGCAGTTGCCGGCAAGGCAGTCGTAGTCGAGTAGAACAAATCAGCAGTGTTGCGGAGCCGCCCCTGGGCGGCTCCGCTTTTTGGGGGGGTGGGCTGTTTGACTTGAACCCAGTTCGTCATAAAATAGATGCCCGTCCTGAGACGAAAAAGGAGCCAAGCTTGAACACAGCTGACTACATTGCACTGGCAGAGCGGTTCAGCGCTCGCAACTATCATCCATTACCGGTTGTTCTTTCCCGGGGTGAGGGTGTCTGGGTGTGGGATGCCGAGGGCAAAAGGTACATGGACATGCTGTCTTCATACTCGGCATTAAATCAGGGACATCGTCATCCGCGAATACTGAAGGCCATGGCGGAACAGATGGAACGTCTTTGTCTGACCTCGCGGGCGTTTCATCACGATCAGTTCGGCCCGTTCTGTGAGCTCATTACCAAGGTTTGTGGTTACGACCGGGTATTGTTGATGAATACCGGTGCCGAGGCGGTCGAAACCGCTATCAAGGCAGCCAGACGCTGGGGTTACCGGCACAAGGGTGTTGAGCCGGACAGGGCCGAGATTATTGTCTGCGCCGGTAATTTTCACGGTCGGACGACAACGATTGTCGGTTTTTCTTCAGAGGAATTGTATCGCGACGGCTTCGGACCGTTTGCTCGTGGTTTCGTGGTGATTCCCTACAATGACATTCCGGCGCTGGAGCGGGCAATCAACCGCAACACAGTTGCTTTTCTGGTCGAACCAATTCAGGGCGAAGCGGGAATCGTTGTTCCGGCCGACGGTTACATGGCGGCGGCGCAGCGGGTCTGTCGTGAACACAACGTCCTGTTGATCGCAGACGAGATCCAGACCGGATTCGGACGGACCGGACGGCTCTTCTGTTGTGATTATGAGATGGTCAAACCGGACATAATGACAGTGGGCAAGGCTCTGGGCGGCGGCTGTTTCCCGGTATCCGGTGCGCTGGCGTCCGAGGAGATCATGAGCGTCTTTGTTCCGGGTAATCACGGTTCGACGTTCGGCGGTAATCCGCTGGCCTGCGCTGTGGGCAAGGCAGCGGTGGAGGTGACGATCGAAGAAGGGCTGGTCGACAATTCCGCGCAGCTCGGCAAATACCTGCGGGAATCAATCGCGGCGATGAATTCGCCCCACGTCAAAGAGGTGCGCGGCCGTGGTCTTTTTGTCGGAGTGGAGATCAGGCAGGAATCCGGGCCGGCGCGGGGTTTCTGCGAACGGTTGATGGCGCTTGGGATACTCGCCAAGGAGACTCACGTCAGCGTTATCCGGCTGGCACCGCCGCTGATAATTACCCGTCAGGAGCTCGACTGGGCACTGGACCGGCTGGCAACGGTGCTTGCCTGACGGGGTTACGGTTCGTTCCGGGGTGGCCGGCTTGACTTTTTCGGGGCGTCGCTTATAACCTGCCGTGCGGTTACTCGCACTTCATCATTATCCAGACCTTTGCCAGGAACTGGCCCGCGTTGGCGCCGATCCGGCCAGCTGGGGTATTTTTGCGGCGAAGGCGGGGGTTCTTGCTGTCAGGCTGGAGGGTTTGTCGCAGGCTGCAGCCAATATACTGAAGCAGACTGCTCTGATCTGTGGTGCCGACTGTGCGGTCAATCGCGATGTCATCACTGGTCGGGTGCGACGCAGTGACGCAGTCTTGTTTGGCACTGCCCGACAACTGAGGTCAGTTGCCCAGCGACTTTCGGGTCAGCCATCCTGCGCGGCCCGCCTGGCCGGAGAAATTGACATGGCGGTTGATCGGGTCACTGGGCGGGAGTTGAGCTGGCGCGTCGGCAACCGCTTGTTCAAGTTGTCGCAGCGTGTTCACCTGATGGGGGTTGTTAATGTTACTCCCGATTCGTTCTCGGACGGCGGTCGGTATCTGGACCCCGAGGCAGCAGTCGAGCATGCGCTGAAACTTGAGGGGGAAGGAGCCGATATCATTGACATCGGCGCCGAATCCACCCGGCCCGGTTCACGACCAGTGGAACCTGCCGAACAGATACGCCGGCTGCGACCGGTTTTGCGCCGACTGAGCCGTGAATGCCGCGCGCCCCTGTCGGTCGATACGATGAGCTCCCGGGTGGCCGGTTTTGCCGCCCGCGAAGGCGTTGCGGCAGTCAATGACGTTTCGGGATTCAGCGCTGATCCGGCGATGGCCAGCACGGTTGCCCGTGCTGGAATGTCTTGTGTACTGGTACATATCAAGGGGCGACCGAGGACAATGCAGCGCCGGCCGGTCTATCGCGACCTGATGGCCGAAATTGTCGGCGGTCTGGCTCTGGCCGTCAGCCGTGCCGAGTCAGCCGGGATTGACCGGAGCCGAATCGCAGTCGACCCAGGCATCGGTTTCGGCAAGACGTTCGCTCACAACCATGAGATACTGCGCCGGTTGTCGGAGCTCAGAACGCTTGGACTGCCGGTGCTCGCTGGGGTTTCCCGCAAGGCGTTCATTGGTGAGTTGACCGGCGGGGATCCGGCGAACCGGCTGGAAGGAACAATTGCTGCCTGCCTCGCGGCAGTGATGGGTGGGGCAAGGGTCCTGCGGGTTCATGATGTTGCCGCAGTGCGGCGCGCGCTGGCGGTTTTTGAGGCAATTTTCCCCAGCCAAGAGACATGATTTCTTTTGTGCGTTTCCGAATCGGGGATGTTGTCGACATTCTGGTGGTAGCGTTGATCGCCTACTACTTTCTCCGTTTTCTCAAAGGCACCCGGGCGATTCGGATGCTGTACGCGCTGTTCAGTCTGGTGGTTGTTTCGCTGGTGGCGCGCTGGCTGGACTTCAAGGCCCTGGGATTGATAGTTGAATCCCTGACGACGGTCTGGATTGTGGCTTTCGTGATTATCTTCCAGCCGGAAATAAGAACGATTCTGTCGCGTTTTGGCCGGTATCGTCCGCTGCGGTTTTTGCTCAAGCAGCAGCCGGATACGGCACTGATTGACGAAGTGGTTGATGCCGCCGCCCAGATGCGGGATCACCATATTGGCGGTCTCGTCGTGATCGAACGCGAGATTGGCCTTCGTGAGTACGTCGAGACCGGCACCCGCCTCGACGCGCGGGTGTCAGCGGCTCTGATTGTTTCCCTTTTTACCCCACCCTCGCCGCTGCATGACGGGGCGATCATTATCGCATCGGGTCAGATTGTCGCCGCCGGTTGCACTCTGCCGCTGGGTGAGACGACCGAGCGTGATGGACCGGTTGGTATGCGGCACCGGGCCGGGCTGGGGATAGCTACCGTCACCGATGCAGTGGCGGTGATTGTGTCAGAGACGACCGGGCGCATCAGTTGTGCTTACCGGGGGCGGCTGATCACGAATCTGACCCCGTCCCAGCTCAGGTATAATGTTCAACAGGCACTGCTCAAGGAGGCGGAGTGATCGGTTCCTTTCGCTTACGGCTGGTGTTATTTCTGGTTGTGGCGTTGGTGGTATTTGGGGTTTACTTGTGGTCGGTAGCGCCGACGGCGTCGTTTTGGGATTGTGGGGAGTTGATAGCGACGTCGTACATCATGGGGATACCGCATCCGCCGGGCACGCCGTTATTTGTGGCGATTGGGCGGTTATTCACGCTGTTGCCGTTGAGTGAAGAGGTGGCGTTTCGGGTCAATTTTGTGCCGGTATTGTTTGGGGCGATATCGTGTGGTTTGATTTATCTGATAGTCGTCAAGCTGGTTTCGGCGTATGCGGTGGGGGACCGGTTTCGCTGGTTTGGGCATGTTGCGGGTGTGGTGGCGGGTTTGCTGTGCGGGTTTGCCCGTTCTTACTGGGACAATTGTGTTGAGGCGGAGGTGTACGGGCCGTGTGTGGTGGTGGCGTTGTCGGTGCTGTACATGGCTTTGCTGTGGCGGGACCGGGTGACGGCGGGGACGGGAGACAATCGGCTGATACTGGCGTCGATATTTCTGTTGTTTTTGTCCACGGGCATTCATTTCACGCCGATGATGGTGGTATTTGCGGTGCTGGTGTTTGCGCTGGTGGTTGATCGGGAATCGGTGTTGCGGCTGCGGTTGTTTGAGTTTGTGACTGGTTTTCTGGTGATACTGACGGTAAGTCAGATGGGCGGTGGTGCGGCCGGGGTGATTTTGAAGCTGGTGGTAGCGGCATTGATGATTGGTGCGACCTGGCTGGCGCTGCGGGTGATGGAGCGGTCGACGCGGACGATATCGGTGTTGTATGGTCTTGGGCTGCTGGTGTTGATGGCGGGGATTGGGTATCTGGCGACGGGCGGAGCAGTGATGGACAACATGGTGTTGTTTCTGGCTTCGCCGACGGTGGCGATGATTGAGATGTGGGTTGAGGCGCCGGTGCTGGTGGTGTTGTTTGTGCTGGCTTATGGGGGCTATCTGTACTGGTTGTGGCGGCAGGGGCGGCTCAACTGGAAGTATGTCGGGCTGATGTTGGGGTTGATGTTTCTGGCGGGGAGTGTTCAGTTCATCATGCTGGTGCGGGCCGGGCAGGCGCCGAGCATCAATGAGGTTGATCCGTCGCGGTGGCGTGATTTTGTCAGTGTATTGCGGCGGGAGCAGTATGATCCGATGAAGCTGCTGCCGCGCAAGACGCAGTTTTTGTATGAGGAAGACTGGCGGTTGAATCGCAATCCCCGTTTTGGGGTGCTGGTGGCTTATTTTGAGCAGGTGAAGTTCTATCTGCGGTACTTCCTCTGGCAGTGGGGCAACGACCGGTTCTTCGACATTTTCCTGCGTGACCGGCTGAAGCTGTATGGTTTTCTGCTTGGTATGATTCCGCCGCTGCTGGGCCTGTGGGGGATGTGGCACCAGTTCCGCAAGGAGAAGCGGTCGTTTGTGCTGATTTTTGTGGCATTTCTGGTTGCGTCGCTCGGGCTGGTTACCTATCTCAATTTGAAGTATTCGCCGACCGATCCCCGGCCGGAGCTGCGTTATCGTGAGGTGCGGGAACGCGATTACTTCTTTGCCTTTTCGTTTGTGTTCTACACGATTTTTGTCGGGGTTGGGGTGTATGCTTTTCTGCGTTGGGTAGCATCGTCGGTGCGATGGCGGAAGGTGCCGACGTATCTGGTGTCAGGGGCGATGGTGGGTTACAGCTTTGTGCCGATGGTACTCAACTACGGGACGGTGACGCGGCGACACAACTGGATACCGGCAGAATACGGCTACAACATGCTGATTTCCTGTCCTGGTGAGCGGGCGGTGATATTTACCAATGGCGACAACGACACATTTCCGCTGTGGTTCATGCAGACGGTACCGTCGAAGGTGGCCGGGCTGGACCCGACGTTTGGCAAGAACGTGGCGGTGGCGAATCTGTCGTTATTGAACACGGTATGGTACTGTCGGCAGCTCAAGCGGTGGGGTGCGCCGATATCATTCACTGAGGAAGAGATTGAGCGGTTGCCGCAGGGTTTTGTCGGTGAGGGCAACCGGACCTATCTGCTGAAGGATGTGATGATTCGGGACATTGTTGCGACGGCGGGCGGTGTGAAGCTGTCCTGGCCGGATGACTATGCGGCCTTGCCGGAGAAGTACATGGCGAAGGTATTCGGGGGTGGTTATCAGGCGCGGACGCCGGTGTATTTTGCGACGACGGTATCGCGGGACAATCTGGCGGATGTTGAGCCGTATCTGCGTTTAGAGGGATTGGTGAACCGGGTGGTAGGTGAACGGGGCACCAATCAGGTGGATGTTGAGCGGACGCGGCATCTGCTGTACGAGGTTTACAAGATGACCTCGATGCTCGACCCCCGCGTCTATAAAGACGACAATACCAAAGGGCTGTTGATCAACTACGCGGCGAGTTATCTGGCGCTGGCCAGTGAATACCAGCGTACCAACCAGCCGGACCTTGCCTGTGAGGTTCTGGAGCGGGCCCTGGCATTTGACATTGATCCCGAGCGCAAGATTCCGCTTTATTATCACCATTCCATCTTCGCGACGATGAGTGGCAGGTATGACGCCGCACTGGCCTCATTGGAATCGATTAGCCGGGCCGGTTTTCGCGATGCAGAGATAACGCTGCGGCAGGGTCTGGCCTGGCAGGCCAAGGGCGACATAGCCCGAGCCGAATCGCTGTTTCTGCGGGCACTGACCGAGGACCCGAATCGTGTCGAAGCCGTTCAGGCACTTTACCAGCTTTACCGTGACGAGCTCGGCGATACGGCCCGGGCCAACGCTGTGCTGGAAGGATGGCAGCGCCGACAGCAGCAACAGCCGTTCATGCCGGCGCCGGGGACGGGACAGGCCGTACCTTCGCGTTAGACCGCTGTGCACGAGTTTTCCGTTACCCGGTCGCTTGTTGAACAGGTCCTGACTGTTGCTCAGCAGCATGGTGTGCAGCGCGTCCGGGTTGTGCGAGTCAGGCTGGGTGAACTTTCCGGAATTGTGCCGGCAAGCGTTGAGTTCTACTTCCGCGAGTTGGCGAAGGGAACACTGGCAGCGGAGGCCAGACTTGACTTTGAGTCTGTTGCGACCCGGATAAGGTGCCCGAAATGTGGCGGCGTGTTCAGTCAGATTGATGATGTCTGTTCGTGTAACGCCGGGGCGGAGATTGACGAAGGTTTCGGAATCATCCTGACAAGCATTGATGTTGATTAGTCTTCTGGCCGTGTTGACGATGCTCACCCCGAACCGGGACAGCGATCGCTGGCGTGATGTTTATGACGACGCGCCGCTCAGACTTCGGCTCAGTGCTGAGCGGCGTCGGTACACTGTCGGCGATACCTTCCGGGTGGTACTGGAGGCGAAAAACACCAGTGACCGGTCGCTGATGATCAGGCGCAACTGGCACGAGCAGGTGGTCTACTACCACATTCATCCTTTGACCGGTGAACAGATTGAGTGGCCCGGACGGGTGAGGATCGCGACGATGCTGGATTCCACCGATGTTGTTACCCTGCCGCCAGGGGCGCGGTACCGGGTTGTCCGGCCGGTGAAGATTCTCATTGACGAAGATGTGGCGACGTTTGCTTTTCGAGTCAAGTTTGTTTCGCCGAAAGACTTGTCAGGGAGGTACCGAATGTGGGAAGGTCATGTCTGGTCGAATCCGATAACGGTTACCGTCGCTGCCAAAAAGAGCAAGTCGCTACCGTTGTTGCCGAGGCAGCGATGAGCGATTTCGTTTTCGTGACCGCGGTGAACTGTATGGACGGGCGTACCCAGGTGCCGGTGCTGGAATGGCTGCAAAAGAAACACGGTGCGGATTATGTCGACATGGTTACCGAGCCGGGCCCAGTGCGTCTGCTGGCAGAAACAGATACCGCTGAGGCGGCTTCGATCAGACACCGCGTCGAGATTTCGGTGACAAAGCACGGGTCGCGACTGGTGGCGGTGGTTGCGCACGACGACTGTGCCGGTAACCCGGTCGCGCCATCGGTTCAACTCGAGCAGCTCCGCCGGGCGGTTGAATGCATCCGGGGGTGGTTTCCGCAGGTCGCGGTCGTTGGCCTGTGGCTTGGGTCGGACTGGCAGATGGTTGCGGCAGTGCCTTCCGATTCTTCCCCGGCGAGCAGTGTTCGCCGTTGAAGCGCGTACTGATCACCGGAGCAAGCGGTTTCGTCGGTTCGAATCTTTGCGCGTATTTCAGCGAACTGGGGTTTGATGTCTGGGGGGTTGTTCGTCCCAGCTCTGACCTCCGACTGCTTGACGGAATCAAGGTCAGGCTGCTGAAGGCCGATCTGGCCGGCAAAGCCCGACCGGCCCTGCCTGAAGGTATCAGCTGGGTGGTGCATGCTGCGTCGGTTGTTTCCGACGTGGCTACGGACAGGGACTGCCGACGGCATATTTTCGACGCCACACAGAATCTTGTCCGCTGGCTGGGTCAGGCCAGCGGGACGCTCGAGCGATTCGTCTATATTTCGACCGCGCTGGTGATGGGTCTTGGGCGTCTTGGTATCAGTTCCAGTCGGCCGGGCTGCCCGGCTGATTTCGTTCCCTATGTCAGGTGGAAACGGCTGACCGAAAACTACCTGTTGACGCAATTTGTGCGAAAAGGACTGCCCGTGGTAATCCTTCGGCCGGCCGATGTGTTCGGTCCGCGCGACCGGACATCCTGCGAACATTTCTGCCGGCTGGCAAGACGGGGCGTGCCATTGATAATCGGCAGTGGTCAGCGCTGGTTCGGGTTCTGTTACAGCGGGAATCTGAACCGGGCCGTGCACCGTGCCTGTGAGGCGCAAACCGGGATTGGGCGCTGCTATCCGGTGATGAATGCGCGCCCGATGACCTGGCGGCGGTTCTTCGGCTTCATTCAGCAGCGGGCAGGCCGACCGCAGCAATTGTTTGTCCCGGCGGGTCTGGTTGGAGCGCTTGCGCTTGTTCAGGAGACCTGGCGGTTCGTCAATCCGGCTTTTGTTCCCTCGATGACACGCTACCGGGTCCTGCGACTGACAACCGACACAAGCTATGACATCACCGAGACAGTTGCGGAGCTGGACTATCACCCGGATGAGGATGAGGAAGCGCAGCTGGCAACAATCACCGACTGGTTTTTGCGAAGTTGTCGATGACGCAGCTGAATCTCGCCGTTGAACAGGGGTGGGTGCACCTGTGGAGTGCTCTTGCTCTGACACTGCTGGTGACGGTGCTGGGACGCAGTGAGTTCGCAGCCCGCTTCGGCAGATTCAGGGGACATCTGTGCTATTTTGGCGCTTTTGCGGCGCTGTTGCTGGCAGTGCCGGTTGCAGTTGGAGCGGTGCTGGGTGGACAGACACAACTGGCCCGTTGGGGTTTGACCCTTGGCAATCTCAGCGTCGGTTTACTGCTGCTGGTTTTGGCACTGCCGGCGATTGCCGTGGTCCTGCTGATTGCATCCCGGGATCGAGAGCTGAGCGGTTTTTATCCGCTGGCCGGTAACGACATCGACTCGCCGGCAAGTCTGGTGTTCTATGAGCTGATTTATCTGGTGTGCTACTATCCGGCCTGGGAGCTGTGTTTCCGGGGCGTCTTCTTTCTGGCACTGGTTCCGCTGGTGGGTGTCATCCCGGCGCTGGGAATCGAAACCGCGCTTTCAGTCCTGATGCATATTGGACACCCCCGTTCTGAAGTTCTTGGTACCGTGGTCGGGGGGGTACTGTTCGGACTGGTTGCACTGCTGACCGGGTCGGTCTTCTACTCGTTTCTGATTCACGCCGCAATTGGCATCGGCGTTGACATTGTCGGCTGGCGGCGCAAACGAGACGCTCTTCGAGCTTGAAAGTCCTTGTCACCGGTGCCACCGGCTTTGTCGGTCGGGCGGTTGTTGAGAATCTCCTCCGGCTCTCGCCGGCAGCTGAAATGACCCTGATGCTGCAGAAAGACGACTTGCTGCCGGCAGCATGGGCCGATACCGGTCTGCGTGTCCAGCGTGGTGATGTTGGTGAGCGCGACGCGGTGATGCGTGCCGTAGAGGGCCAGGAAGTCGTGCTTCATCTTGCCGGGCTGGTGAGTCATCGGCGTCGGGACCGTGACGCGCTGATTCGAACCAACGTCATCGGAGCCCGCCACATTGCCGAAGCCTGCCTGCACTATAACGTCCGAAGACTTGTTCATGTGTCATCGGTCGGGGCGGTAGGGATGAGAACTGACGGAGTTCCGGCCGACGAAAAAACAAGCTACAACTGGCCGGGCGGGTTCGTCTACATGGAGTCGAAGCGGGATGGTCAACTTGAGGTTCTGCGATCTGTCGAAGACAAGGGGCTGAATGCGGTTGTACTGAACCCGGCGTCAATAATGGGCCCGGGAGACCCGAGGGCTGACAGTGCTCACAACCGGTTGTATCGTTTGGTCCACACCAGCCCGGTTCTGCCTTGCTTCGCCGGCGGGCTGGGGGTGGTTGATGTCCGGGATGTCGCGGGAATGATTCTGGCGCTGATCGAGAAGGGGCAACCGGGACGCTGTTACATCGCCTGCGGTGCCAATGTGACTTATCACGAAGTTCTGACGGCAATCGCGCGAGAGTTCGGGCAGAGGCGGAGAATTTTCTGTCTGCCGGGATGGATGCTGGCTGCTGCAGGGGCGGTGCTGGAGCATGCTGGCGACCTGCTGGGGCTGCCCGCGGTATTGACCGAGTCATACGGCCGGTTGAGTGGGTGGCACTGCTACTACGATAACCGCCAGTCCTGTACTGAATTGAACTGGCGGTACATTCCTTTTGAACGTACCATTGCCGACGGTTGTCGCTTCTGGCTGGATAACTACGCTGTTCGTTAGTTGTTGACCGGTGGCAGCGGCGGGCGGGCCAAAGGCCC
>CBFGJX010000013.1:0-33551 GCA_965649225.1 Caldifarciminota bacterium | reverse complement strand
CCGCCCGCCGCTGGAACCGTACTGAAGAGCAGAGCTAGCGGTAGAACGACAGCTTCTCGGTCAGGGTGCTGTTTGCGTGTTTTACGGTCAGCAGATAGATGCCGTTCGGAATGTCTCCGGGCTGCCAGACGATTTCGTGATTGCCGGCGGCCAGCGAACGATTCTCCAGCGTCATCACAATCCTGCCTGACACGTCACAGACCTGGACAAGTACGGGTCCGGCACTGGGGATGTTCAGTCTGATACGGGTGGATTGGGAGAACGGGTTGGGCGAGCAGGATACTGCTCGCCGCACAGTTCTGATGTTCGGCGAGCCGTTTTCGCTGACAGCGGTGTAGTTATCGTACCATGACTGGGCGCTGTCAGCGTGGGCCAGGAACTGAGCCGAGGATGTGGCGCCGATGAAGGCGAAGGCGACCCGGTAGCTGCCGCCAACCGGCAGGTCGAACGGTCCGACCGAAGTTACAACCGACCAGTCGTAGTTGCGGTTGGAGTTGCGTTGAGACAATGCCCCGGTCAGCCAGCGATACTTCTGGCTTTCGCTCATGCAGGAGTCCGGGTACACATAGCGGGCGTGATCAATCAGTGAGAGGTTGGCGAACGACGGTGGTTCAAGGATCTTTACGCCGACGGTGGGGTTTTCGCTCGACTGCTGGCGCATGCAGCTGTAGCGTTTGGTTTCGTTGGATGAACCGGAGTTGGTAGCACTGTTGGAGCCGATATCAAAGTCGGCCATGACACCGGCATAGAGGCCGTTGACAGCACTGGTCCCCTGGTTGCTGATAATGTACTGCAGGACCACGAAGTCGTCGTAGCCGGAGCGGTTGGTCTGGTAGCTGTTTGCCACTATCCGCAATCCCTTGGGGGTGGGATGCCCGGCATCGCTGAATACACAGCGGAAGTGCTGGTCGCCGTTGGCGGGTGGCAAAACCGGGAAGAGACTGTCAACGATGCGAAAATCGGTGTTGGGCGGGCTGGAAGGAGGCTGGCCGAAATAGTGGTCGGCGACGTAGGAGGTGGAGTTGCCCACCAGCAGGCTGGAGTAGTACAGGTGACTGGCACTGGTTTTGGGGTAGCTGAAACCGACGCCGGCATCTTTGTCCCCGGGCGGTTCAGTATAACCGATTGAACCAAGGGCAGTAACACTGAGTTTGCAGTAGCCGGTATCGTGGGTGAGCGTTACCTGACCGGGCACCTGAGGTGCTCCGACCGTGAGCTCGACCGGAACATCCCAGGAGCCTTCGGTCGCAGTCAGCGCTGCGGTGAACTGGATTCGACTGCCGGGTGGCGTTGACTGGGACGCTGTCAGCCGGTAGTAGTCGCCGCGGCTGGTATCGGCGACGTTGATGTTGCCATAACTGGCGGATGAATCAATCAGCGTGATGTAGCTTGAAGCTGTGCGTAGCCGACCGGTCACCCCGGTTGCAGCCGCGTTGCCGGCGTTGCGGATGGTCACATACAGGTTAACTGTCTCGCCCGGGTCGAGTCGGTTGTTGCCACCGTCGTCAATCCAGGTGCCCTGAAGGACAAGATAAGGACGAGGGGCGCCGGCGGTGACGATGGCACTGTCGGTGACCGGGTACTTGTCCTGAGCGTAGACGGTGATGTAGAGAATACCGGTTGTCGACGGGCTGATCAGCACCTCGGCCTGGCCGGCAGCATTGGTGATCCCCCGGGCCGATACTTCGCCGGGTTTGTAAAGACCGACTCGGGCCTTGGCAAGCGGGGAGCCGTTGCTGGTCACCGTGACCCGAATCGATTGCGGGCCGGTTGTAACGGTGTCGGGTGCGGCGACCGTCATTGTGCCGGGTGTTTCACTCCATACCGGCATTGCCGGGTCACCAAGCAGGTTATAGTCGTAGAAGCACCAGCGCCAGACTTCCTGCGAAGGAGCAAGCGCCGCGTACCAGTCCTTGCCCCGGGCGTGGGCAATCCCGACCGGGAACGAGTCGTAGTTGAGAAAGAAGTCGTAGAAGCGGACACAGAGTTTTTCGGAAGGGCCGAAACTGGGCGGTGTTCCCCAGCCGTAGCGGGAGTTCATCATGTTGGCGACGGTACCGCCGCTGGGATTGTTCTGGAGCACCACTGAGAGGCAGCTCTGGTTTTCAAAGTTGCCGGATATGCAGGCCATCGAGTTCATTATCACCAGTTTGTCCAGGCCGTTGGTCTGGGCGGCGGCCTGAGTTGTGGTGTAAATTGGCGTGCCGGCATCAGTGTAGAAGCCGTAGTCGTCGCCGTGGGCTGCGGCATGGCTGTAGCCGTAGCCGGAATTGATGGCGGCCTGGAACGCCGACGTGGACGGGCTGGGGGCTTTGGTATCAACCCAGCCGGAAGGGGTCATGTTGGCGATCGTGTCGGAGACAGGCTCACCGGTGTAGCCGGTAAACAGTGGCACCCAGGGCAGGTAGGTACGTTTGATGTAGCTGGTGTTGGGACTGCGCTCATAGGTCGTCACCTTGCTGACAAAGGTCTGGGCGTTGGCGACACTGGCGATGGGTGCCCGACCGAGGTAGATGTCGGAGTAGAAGTCAACGGTGTCACCATCGGCCTCACCGAAAACGCTGTTGTTGTTGCCGTCCCATGACCACTGCAGGTCCATGTAGTACAGGTCAGCCGGGATGTTGCCGGTGTAGCCCCCGCAGATTGAGCGTCCGCGGCGGGCGGGAATCAACGAATTGGCACCGGCAAGCAGAACAAAAATCGTGCCGTGATTCTGCCAGTAGTCGATAATGAAATTGCGGATCTTTTCCTGAGTGTCGCGGCCGGGATAGGTGCTGGTAATCCAGGAGACGGTTTTGAAAACGGTGGTGTAGCCCTTGCGTGCATGCCAATCCGCCAGCGGCTGGAGTGTGGAAACATAACTCTCAGAGGTGATTATGACGTACTCGGCATCGGTCGGGTCAGTCTGGCGAAGCGGCGGAGCGAAGGCTTTGATGTCTTCGGGATTGACCACCAGGGAGCGCAGGGCCATGCTGGTCCATTCCTGCTGGCTGCGGGTCATGGCAACGGGACGGTCGGCCGCTTCGCGATATTCGACGCGGACCGTCAGCTGGGTGTGAAGGGTAAGGGTGCCTTCCAGCGGTGAATACTGCAACGGGTAGAGGCTGATGCCGCAGAGCCGGAAGCCGGATTTCTCGCCGGTGTGGCCGTGGGCGGCAACCTGGCCGGGATAGTCGGCAGCAGAGTTGTAAACAGCGGGGTCCGGTTCAACAAAAGACACCGGGGCAGTTGCGCTCAGCGGACGCGGTAGCTGGGCGGGGTGAATCCGATAGGTTCCGGGCAGGCGGACCGGAATTGATTTGACGACTGTCACGCCGGTGACAACCGAGCCGGCAGGAACCAGAAAGGTAACCAGCGCCTGCGGAATAATCGGCGCACCCGGGGGCGAAGTCGAAATATAGTCGCGCAACTGGGGAATGTCGTAGCCATTGGCCCGGGTGAAGCTGACCTCCTCGGGCGAGAATGTGAATGTGCGGGTAATTGTGCCTGCCAGAGCCAGTGCCGGGGCAAGCAGAATAACCAGCAGCAAACGGCGGTGGTTCACAGTGCCTCCTGTGTTATCGGACAGTAACTGGGCTGGGATGGTTTACCTCTCGGAAAAGAAAAACCGCAGTTCGCGCTCGACGTCCTCATCGGGGTTGGAGGCGTGAACTGCGTTCATCCGATTGTTTGTTCCAAACTCGGCCCTGATGGTCCCGGGCAGAGCAGCAGCGGGGTCAGTGGCGCCGACGAGCTGGCGCAGGCGTGAACGGACTTCGGGTCCTTCAATCCTCAGGGCGATCAGGGGACCGGAAGTCATGAATTCGACCAGTCCGGCCAAGAAGTTTTTGCCTCGGTGAATTGAGTAGAATTCCTCGGCTTCCGCTGGCGACAGCCGCCGCATGACCAGCCCGGTTATCTGCCAGTCGGGGTTCGCTTCAATCCGGGAAACTATCCTGCCGATCACACGCGCCCTGACTGCGTCAGGCTTGATCAGCAAAAGTGTCTGCTCGGTGGGCACGTCTAACACTAAGTATATTGGTCATCGCTGGCGCTATCAAGCCTGACAGCGCTGCCCAGTCAGCGCCGGGTGATTAGTTCGCGTCGGACCTTTTCAACGGTGAGCCGCGTCCCTTCGATGATTGCCCGTGATGTGAAGGTTGCACCGGTTATGGCATCGACCTGTTGCAGTGAGTCGGGCGAACAGCGTCTGATTCTGTCGACTACCCCGGTTGTCATGATCAGCCGAAGATACGCGGGCGTTTCGGCGTTGGCGAGGACTTCGAGGTCAACGACCTTGCCGTCGGGGTCGAGCCAGATTCGCAGCGGTACCGGTCCGCCGAAGCCGGTGCTGGTTGTGCCAGCGGCTTCGCTGGTGACTTCATAGCCGATGATGCCGTTCCGGTCGCTGATGATAGCGTGACTGAATGGTGACGAGGCTGAATCGCAGGCTACCGCTGCCGGGAAACGGCTGGCGATGCGTGGTGGTATCTGACTGGTGCGGGGTGTCACGGTCTGATCAGGGAGAGAGTCGGCGGCAGCGGGACGAGCCGGCTTGTCCGGGGCTGCCGCGACAGGATTTGAGTCGGGCGGCTGGGCGGCAGTGACTGTATCGGTTGGAGGCTGGCTCGGCCGTGCCGGCGTTTCGGTGCGTGGCGTACAGACGGCGGTCAGGACCAGCAGGCCGACAGGAAAAATCGAACGCACGTTGAATGCTAATCGTGACCAGACGGCAGTCAATCCCGGCTACTCGCACAGACAGAACAAAAGACAGGGGCGGCATTGTGCCGCCCCTGTCCTGAATGCGGTCTTGGGTTAGTTCCTGACGATCAGCTTCCGGGCGCCGGTCCAGCCTTCGGCATCGAACCGCAGCAGGTAGATGCCGGTCGGCAGCGAGCCGACGTTCAGGTTGACCGTGCCAGTGCGCTCGGCCGCCAGCGTTTGCATCAGGACGGTGCGGCCGGTGATGTCACAAAGCCGGAGCGTGGCCGGTCCGGATTTCGGCAGCGCGTAGTGAACGCTGACGACGCCGGCAACTACCGGATTTGCGCTCAGCCGCAGACCGTGCTGGAGGTTACGGAATGATTCAGTCATCACACCGTTCTGCCGCGATCCGGCAGCGAACGTACCTGCACCGTAGCGCCAGAGTTCGACCGTCTTGTTGCCTTTCAGGGCGTAGAGGTAAACACCGTCCGTGGTGATACCGCCACCGCCTTTTACCCGCTTTTTCTTCTGGGTGGAGCCGATTGCCGGGATGGTTTCTTTTTCTGTCCAGGCACCGGTTGTGAGATTGCAGGCGTAGAAGTCCTGGGTGTTGCCGCCTTTCAGGGCATACAACACGCCCCCGAGGATTACGCCGTCGGAGCCGTCCTTGGCCTTCTTGCTCTTGCCGGTCTGGCTGTTCTGCAGCGGGATACCGGCAAGCTGCGAACCCCAGCTGCCGGTGGCGAGGTCATAGGCATACATCTCGCTGTACTTGGCCTTGTGGGCGTAGAGTTTTCCGCCCGCAACGTCATAAACGAGCCAGGAGCCTTTGTCGTACTTGGCCTTGGCCCCGGCCGGTGCGTCGGTGAGGGTGTACCACGCGCCGGAAGCGGTGCTGTAACGGTAGAACTCGGTGCCGTAACCTTTGAGCAGGTAGACCCAGGTGCTTTCGCCGTCATCGACATAGACCAGGTCAGTGCCACCTTTGACTTTCTTGTTGGAGGCTCCGGTCGGGACATCGGTGAGCTGGGTCCAGGTGCCGCCGGAGTACTTCCAGAAGCCGAGGGTGTTGTTACCCTTGGTGGCATAGACCGTGCCGTTGCCGTCGGTGCAGATGTTGGCACCTTTCGACGGCAGCTTGGCCTCGGTTCCCGGGGGCATCGGTGTCAGTGTTGTCCAGGTAGTGCCGTCGTAGCTGTAGAAGTCGCCGGTCTTGTTGCCTTTCAGCACATAGATCGTGCTGGTGCCGGCATCGAAGGCAAGGGCGCCGCCATCCTTGACTGCCTTGCCGGAAGGCGACAACGGTACCTGGGTGATCTCGGTCCAGCCGGCCTGAGGTGGCGGGCCACCGGCCTGACGGATTGCCGCCCGGATCTTGTAGTCGCCTTCGGGATTGGCATTGTAGTACCAGGTGTCACCGACCAGCAGCCATCCCTGTACCGAGTAGGGCGGGTCGTCGTCGGTCGAAAGTCCCGGGCAGTTGGGATAATCGGCAGTCTGACGGTAGCCGACGAGGAAAGCAGCACTGTCGACCCGGATCGGTGTCGGCAGGGCGACGGTATTCCATGCGCCGCGGTTGACCGTTGTGGTTTCGCAGAAGACCTGGTAGCGGGGTATGCCGGCCGAGTCGAGCCAGACTTCGAAGATTGCTCCGTTGCCGCCCGGTGACGGCCAGGTTGAGGCCCAGAAGTGGTAGTAAAGCGAATCAATGAAGACCGGATAGCTGGGCGGAACAAACTTGTTCAAGAACATGCCGCCGGCGTTGTAGAGGGCCCAGGCGTTGTCGGGCGCGAGATTGTCATCATAGCGCAAGACCGCGCTGCTGCCGCAGACCTGGGCTTCGCGCAGCTGCATATCGTTGTTGGGCCGGGCATCGCCGGCGCGGGCGGTCTTCACTTTCAGGAAGTAGACGCCGGCAGTCGTCGGCTGCCACTGGGTATTGAAGACATAGGGAACAGTGTCGCCGGGGGTAATATCAAGCGGGAAAGTCTCGGTGAAACCGGTAACGGGTGTGCCGGTTTCGGTGTAGACCGAGCACACAACCGGGAAACCGGCCTCAACAGTATCGCCGCCGTTGAAGACGTCGCAGGAGATCACGGCATTCTGTCCGGGATTCAGGAAAAAGCCGCGGCTGTTGCCAATGCCGGCGATGCCGACGTCGTGTGTGGCGGCAGTGCTGAAATAGTTCACCACCGCGCGATGGAAGAAGTCGCCGGCGGTAACCTCAAACCACTGTGTTCGGTCAAGCGACAGCGCATTACGCCACGATACCGTGCCGTTGTCCAGCAGCGGGAAGAGCGTGTCGCTAGAGACAATCGGTATGCACTTCCAGCCGACCCAGAACGGCGCCGGACCGGCGACGATACCGGTAGCGTTGTAGTTGGAGATCAGCACGTTGTAGCCAACGGCCAGAGTGTCGACGCCGTAACCGCTGGCAACCAGCCGGCCGGGATAGGAGTGGTTGTTAACGACCGTATCGGCGAAAATGTAAAGCGAGCAGCCGGCAACCCAGCCCAGGGTGTCGAGGGCGTACTTGTAGATCTGAATCGTCTGCAGCGAACAGACTGAAGCGGGGGTCAGTCTGGCCAGCCAGTAGTAGTTGTAGCGATAGAAGTAGGCGGGGGTGTTGTCGTCGTTGCGCAGCGTGTCGATGGCGTCGGTTGCCAGTCCCTGGTGCTGGACGCGCAGTTTGACGCCGGCCAGCGGCTGAGGCTGAATCCGGTCCAGAGACAGTGTCATGGTCTCGTTGCGTGATGCTGCCACCGGTGCTGCGATCATTGTGGCGGCAGTTAGCATCAGCAGGAGAACCACAGCTCCCTTTTGCATCTATGCCTCCTTGGTTGGATCTTTGCATCAGGCGTCAAGAGGGTGACGGGCGAGCCATGCCGTAACCTGACCCGTCGCGATGACGCCGGTGTGATGATAGCGGTATCATTTTCTGCTGTCAAGCAGCCGAAGCAGTTCTGCCGTCGGAAGAGCGTACGGGGCGGCCTGGTCAGGCCGCCCCGTTATGTTAGCCTGCTGGCTGACTATGGTCGGCGGACGTCGCCCCGGATGTTGCCGCGGAAGGTGTTGCGCGTTTCCAGTTCATCCGGGTCGGGGTATTCGTCGCCGTCGAGATAGATGCCCCAGGTCGCCGAGTTGTTTATCTGACAGGTGTTGATGTTGGGAACCGAGTTGCGGATTAGGATCATGCCGTCGGTGATTGATTCGTCGCCACCGTATTCAATCAGGCAGACACTGAGGACACACTGGTTGTCGATGGCGTCCGGCCCGAAGACTATGCAGCCCCAGTCGCCGGGTGCCGGGCTGCCAGCCGCACTGACGAACCGTATCGGCGTCAGTTCACTGACGGCATAGAGTGCACCCGGTTGTCCGTTGTCGCCAACCAGAATCCGGCCGCGGGAAAGAAAGCGGATGTTTGAGCCGCTGGCGACGCTCACGACCGGTCGTGCCGGGCTTCCGATGGTTACGTCGCCTTCGATTACCAGGCTGGTGCCGAGAAACGGCCAGTACACGCTTGAATCGACGGCACCGGCATGGACGAGTACACCTTCTTTGCCGTTCGGGGTCAGGACGTTGCCGGGGCCGAAGTGACGCAGCAGGTCGGGGTAGGTTTCGATGGCATAGGACCCGCAGCCGGTAATCCGGTTGAAAGAGAAGCCGAGGACGCTGCTGCCCTGATCGTCAATGGCGATACCCTTGCCAGCGCTGCGGCCGATTTCGCTGCGGTCAATCCTGACCCGGGCACCCTCGTGCAGCGTGATGGCGCCGCCAGTCGGTCGGCCGCCGTAGGTGATGGTACAGTAGCTGAGGGAGCTGGCCGGACCAGTGCCACCGTAGAAGTGAATTCCCTGCCAGAATCCAGGCGTCGTATCGGAGCGAATGTTGCCAACCGATGTGAAAACGATGCCGGAATCAGCGGTGCCGATGGCAACGAGTTCGCCGCTGCCGCCGTTGCCGATGACCAGAGCGGCATCGGCTTCGAACTGAACGGTGACACCCGGCTCAATGGTCAGTCGGGCGCCGCCCCGGACATTGACGGTTCCGGTGACAATATGCGGTCCGGCGAAGACGGTCCAGGTTTCACTGGTAGTAATGTCGCCGGTGTGGACGGTCGGACCGGTAAAGCGGGTGATGCGGCAGGTCACCGAGTCACTGCGGGTGTTGCCAGCGGTGTCGACCGCCGTCGCGCGGATTACGACCGAGCTGCCGGGTTCGGTGCTGCTGGCGTCCCAGTCGAAGCTGAAGGTGTCGGCGGTGGCGGTCAGGTCTTCGCCCACCAGAGCCGCGTTGACGTAGAACTCGACCTTCGACATCTTGACGTCGTCACGAGCCCAGGCCTTCAGGGTGATGACGGCACGGGGCAGTGTGTCACCGGCGCGCGGTGCGCGCAGCCGGATTTCGGGTTTGACGGTATCACGGGGCGGCGGCCGCCGAAGGTAGACCGTTATTATGCCCTCGGTGAAGTTGCCGGCGGCGTCGAAGGCCGTTGCTTTGAGCAGTCGGCCGCCACCGGTAGTGTCGGTAGTGGCATTCCATTCGGTGGTAAAAGTGTCGGCGGTCGCGGTTGAATCCTCGCCGAGCAGGCGATTGCCGACGTAGAACTCGACCCGGGTCACAGCTTTGTCGTCGGTCGCCACAGCCTTGACCGTGATCAGGGCAGGGCTGAGTGTGTCGCCCGCTGTGGGTGCGACGATGGTAACGACCGGTCTGGTTGTATCGGCCTGGTCGCAGGCCGCGAAAAAGGCGGCGGCAGCCAGAGCCAGTATCGGCCAGCGCTTCATCGTACTGCCTCCTTGGATTCTTCAGATGGTCTCTCGACGCTGAGTTTTGTCGCCCTGCGCCGGACAGATGTAGAATATACTGACCGCATTGCCGATGTCCAGAGTCGGAGTTAGAGGTCGCCGGTGGGCTGAGTCAGCCGACCGGCGCTGGATTGTGACTGGCCAGTCTGCCCCGCTGAATGTCGGACCGGAATGGTTCAAGAATCAGGTCGGCATGGCTTCTGGCTTCGTTGGCTGGTGAAGGTGCGCAATTTGTGCCCAATGCCGAGACCGTTGGAGTCGGGCCGGGCGATGGCGCTAGCCTGCCAAAGTCAGCAGGGGAGACACAGCAATGAGCCTGCAAGTGTAATCAGAATTATAGCAGGTAATTTCCGGGCCGCTTGATTATGATTCTGAATGGTCATTACTTATGCAGAATGGCGGCGAACTGACCCCCGCGTCCCAGGGGCAGTTTTATCCGGTGCGTGGTAAACTGAGCCGGTAGCCGAACGGTATTGCCTGGCCGCGGTTGCAGGAGGTTGGACAGAGGCCGCAGAATACCGAAGGTCGGGGTGGAAATACGAAGGTGGGACTTATGGATGCCGAATGTGCGTCTGGTTGCAAGGTGATTTCAGCCCGAAGTAAGTTGTTGAGTTGCCGCTGCGGCTATTCGGCAACGCCGGGTGTCACTTGAAGTCCGATTGTGAAGCCGGGCCAGAGACGGCGGTAGGGCGCAGCCCCGGTCCACAGCGGCAGGTCGTACAGTGCGACCGCCGAGCCGTCTTCATCGTCCGAGCGCCAGTGGGCGATGCTGGGTCCGGCCGCAAGCGCAAGCCAGGGTGTCAGCCGGTAGCCGACCGTGGGCCGGATGCGGGTGAGCATTCCGAAATTCGAGTTGGCCGAAAACCACTTCGGTCCGCTGAATGCCGATTGGGTAGTGATGTCGCAGTCGATGAAGAAGCGGTTGAGCGAGAAGTGGATGCCGATGCCGATACCGGTGAACAGATGCGCGCTGTCGGCCGGCGTGTAGCCGAGAGTGAAGACGTTGTAGACCCGGCGGGTGCCGGCTTTCAGTGCCACGGCGCCGAGCGGGGCATCGCCCGTTTCGAGGCAGAAGTCGAACCGTCCATCTTTGGCGACCGAGATGAAGCCGAACGACCAGTCGGACCGTTCCGCGATGTTGACGAAGCCGACTTGGATACCCTCGACGCGGTCGGCGATGTTGACAAATCCGAGCTGGGCGAGCCGGCTCCGGCCGGCGGCGTTAAGGAAGCCAAGCTGGAGAACCGACTGGCCGGAGCAGATGTTGGCCGAGCCGAGCTGAGCCCCGTGCAGGTCGCCGCCGGTGACGTTGACGCCGGTGCAGATCTGGGCGCCGGTGATGTCGCCGTCCGCGACTGTGGCGCCAAATGCCGACTGCAGGCCCGCGACTCTGCCGTCGGAGACGGCGGCCCCGAAGGCGAGCTGGACGCCGGATAGACCTGAGCCGGCAAATGTCGCACCGAAGGCGCACTGGATGCCGCGTACTGCCCCGTCGGCAACCGAGGCGCCGAATCCGAGCTGGGCACCGGTGACGCTGCCGCCGCAGGCGTTGCCGCCGAACGCGGCCTGCACGCCGATGATGTCCTCGCGCACGGAATTGTACAGCGCGCCAAGTTCCACGCCTTCGAGCCGGCCCAGCCGTCCGCCGACGAGGTTGAGCGAGAGGTTGCTCTTCACGCGGCGGGCGGAAAGCCAGTTGGTCGAAATCGGCGGAATGAGTGAGATAGACACCGGCCGGTAGATAAGGTCGTCGCTGACGCGCGGCGCGCGAGCCGGTGCAGACGTAGCGAACAGCGCCAGAAGCAGCGTCGTGCTGACGGCTCTTGCAGTCATCACATTCTCCAGAATCCAATTCCCAATGGCGGATAATATGACGGCGGGGCAACTGTGTCAAGGTGACTGGGCGGGAAAGCTGGACGCTGTGTTATCTGACAGTGGTGGTCAGAACCGAGGCGGCGATACCAAGCCGAAGACGGGCGCTGTTGTCTGCAGCCCCGGTTCGGAATATCGCAGAGCCGGACGGACGCGGTGCCGGGCCTAGCGGATTTTTGCCAGCCGCGTTGAACCGAGCGTCCTGCCGGCCTCGTCGGTGAGACGACAGAGGTAGATGCCGGCAGGAAGGAAGCCGAGGTCGAGTTTGACCGCAGGTTGCAGATTGATGGTGACAGATTGGGCACAGCGGCCGGAGGCGTCGTAGAGGGCGATGTTTGCGGTGGAGGCGCTGAACGGTGATGAAAGACTGATGGTGGTCGAGCTGGCGAAGGGGTTGGGGTCGGCCGAGAGGCGTACGGTGGCAGGCAGACGGAGTCTGCGCTCTTCGGTGAGCGCGGTCGGGATGCCGACTTCGATGTCACAGATAATGGTGTCACCGACCTGACGGATGTTTTTCACGACCACGCCGGTGGAGCGATTGTTGCGGTCGCGCGAGTTAGGCACGGAGCTGGAGTCAAAGACGGTGCGGTTCCAAATACCGGGCAGCACGTCCGAGGTGTCGCCGAGTTCCTGGTGGTAGAAGTGCGGGTCGGGCCGGACGCCGTTGCCGCGGTCGAGGTGGAAGGTGGAGTCTTCTTCCATGTCAACGCGGTTGTGCCAGGCACCGGCGGCCGGGTCAATGTGCCAGATGGCAAGGCCCGCGCCGGGCAGGGGCGCATCAAAGCCCTTTTTCTGTCGGTTTTCAAGATAGAAGCAGGTGTCAGTGTTGCGGCCCATGCGCCAGACTTTGAGTATCTGGGGGTGTTCTTCGACCGGCAGGAGCCGGACATCGTTGGTGTCACGGGTGATAAGCGTGGGTTGGACAAAACCGGCCTCGACTTTACTCCAGGCTTCCATGTGCGACGGGCTATACGGGGTGTTGCCGCCCGCGCCCCACGCGCCGTAGCCCATCAGACCCCAGTAGCCGACGCCCCAGGTGTAGCGGGAACCGTCGTAGAGGTCGGGCAGGCCGACGAGGTGCCCGAGTTCGTGGCACATCACCGCGATGCAGCAGAGCGTGGTGTCGCGGTTCGGCCCGACCATTGCGTACTCGGGAACGTTGGTGACGCCGCGGATGCGTACGCCGTCCTGAGTGAGATAGTTGAAGCTGGGGATGGCGTGAGACCAGAGGCAGTTGACATTGCCGTTGTCGGCGCCGTCCGGCCCGGCATGGACCATGAACATCGCGTCGATGTAGCCGTCGCTGTTCAGGTCGAACTGGCGGAAGTCAACATAGGGGTCAACCTGCTGGATATTCTCGCGGGCGAGCTGCGAGCCGGTCGAAAGCAGGTAGTTGCCGTCGTAGTAGCGCGAGTAGTTGTACTGCGAGGTGAACCAGCGGTTGCCGGCTACCGCGCCGCGCACGTCGTACTGGCCGTAGGAGTTCTCGAGGAAGTAGTCGTTGAGGCTACCCTGGCGGTAGGGGCCCTGATTATAGACGCCGGTGGAGTAGAGCATCGAGTCGAACCGGGCCGGTGAGTGCTCGATGGTGTCGGCGCGGTTGTCGGGGAACTGCATCAGGATGGTGACGGTCTCGCAGTAGCCGTAGCCTTTGAGCAGGTTGGGGCCGGGCTCGTCCACTCCGGGCGGGTAAACCGGTGCCGGGCCATTGAAGTAGGGGCCGGGCGGCAGAGCAAAGGCCAGCGTGGCGACAGTCAGTGTCAAAAGCAGCATTCTGATCATGGTCATTCTCCTCAGGTTCATAACAAGCCTAGGCGGCCGTAGTTGCCAGTCAAGCGGAGTTGACTGGCACTGCTTCGGCTTGACAGTCGGAGCCAAATGAGTAACACTTACTTCTTAGGGGCCGTGGCGCAGTTGGGAGCGCGCTTGACTGGCAGTCAAGAGGTCACGGGTTCGACTCCCGTCGGCTCCAGTGGTTCGGATGACGACCCGAGTTTCTGAGCAAAACACAAGGAGTCCAGCGGCGATGATTCTACGCAGTATCGTGGCAGCGGTTGTTCTGCTGGTCGTGGCCTGTGCCCCGACCCAGACCGTCAAGCCAATGACCGAAGAGGAAATCAAGGCACGGCGCGAAGCCGCTCAGCAGAGTTACAGTATTGGTCAGACCTATTTTCAACAGAACAATCTCGGCGCGGCGCTGGAGAATTTTGAGGCCGCGCTCAACGCCGATTCAACTTATTACGAGGCCTGTGTTGCCATCGGCGTGGTCTATAAGCGGATGCGCGATCCGGTTCAGGCGGAAGAATACTTCCGCCGGGCAATCAAGATTGCCCCGAAGCAGGCGAAGGCCTATGAAGGGCTGGGTGACCTCTACGCCGAGATGGGCCGGCTCGATGATGCGCTGGCGGTTTACCGGGAAGGTCTGGCCCAGGATTCGGCTCAGGTTGACCTTTATAACGGGATTGCCGAAATTCACGTCAAACGGAATGAAATGGCCCAGGCCGATGCCGTATTTCAGGCGGCGATGGCGCGATTTCCGGACGATGTCAGCGTCCAACGGTTGTGGTCTGAGTTTCTGATCAAGCAGGGACGTCATCAGGAGGCAATTGCTGCGCTGCTGCCGCTGGTGGTCCGTTTCCCGACGGTAAGCGTTTTGCGCGAGCGGCTGGCCACCAGTTATCTCGAAGTGAGGAAATACCCCGAGGCGCTGGCGCAACTGGACACTCTGCTGGCAGCCAACCCCGGCAACACCTATTATCTTCTCCAGCAGGGCGTGATACTTGCACGGCAGGGGCGTGCCCGTCAGGCACTGGAGAAGTTCGACGCTGTCATTCGGCTGGATTCACTGAAGCCGGACGGCTACAACTACAAGGCCGATGTTCAGGTTCAGCAGGGGAATCTTGATGCCGCCGAGGCCAATTACCGTCGAGCGCTGAGCCGTGATGCGGCCAACACACAGGCGACGGTCGGTCTGGGTGATGTTTATCGCCGCCGTGCCGATGCCCAGCGTGGTACCGACCTGACCCAGACACCGACAGCCCGGCTGCGTGCCGCCAAGGCCGCTTACGAACAGGCGCGCAGTTTCTATCAGCGGGCGGCGGGCGATTCCAGCTACCAGTCCTATGTCAGGTCACAGCTGGAATACGTCAACCGGGCGATAGAAGCGGTGGACAAGGAGTTGTTCATCCGCTGACAATGTGACCATGCTGAACCGGCAGGTACTACTGCTCAATCAGAACTACGAGCCGTTGTCAATCTGCCGGGTTCGGCGGGCGATCGTGCTGGCTTTGTCGGGCAAGGCCGAGCCGCTCGAGAACTACGACAGTCAGGCGCGGGCGGTGTCGCTGACGATGGCCGTTCCCAGTGTGCTGCGGCTCAAACACTATGTCCGGGTCAAGCGGCGGGAGATTCCGCTGACCAAGCGTAACATCCTGCGTCGTGACGGCGGAGTCTGTCAGTACTGTGGTCGGCGTTCATCGGCAATGACCACCGACCACGTGGTGCCTCGGTCGATGGCCGGAGGAGACAGCTGGGAAAATCTTGTCTGCGCCTGTTCTGAATGCAATGCCCGCAAGGGCAACCGAACCCCGCAGCAGGCGCGGATGGTTCTCGCTCGCCGGCCGAGAAAGCCTAACTACTTCACTTTCGCGGTGACCGGGATGACCGAGGTGCCCGAAGCCTGGCGTCAGTATCTTTTCCTGAGTTAGCCGGTCTGCGGGCGGGTGACATCGCCCTGCTGACCCTGCTGGCTGTAAGTCCGGCCGACGGAGTCGCCGGGAACAGGGTGCTGTGGAGTGGTATCACCGTAACCGGCGTGCGCAGCACAAGCCTGTCCTGGTTGCAGAGCCGGTATGTTCCCGGAGAGAGTATCGACATTGACATGGTTCAAACCGAAGCCGGCCGACTGACTGTGCTGCTTGCCGACAGCGGCTACCTGAATGCCGTCGTCGAACCGGTCGCCGAGGGTGACGGATATGACCGGGTGCGGCTGCTGGTCAGGCCGGGTGTGCGTTTTCGTGTCCGACGCTGGGAGCTGGGCGACGTTGACAGCGCCGGCGCGACGATTCTAGCGCGTGTCTTGCCCCGGGGACGCCGCTACAGCCGGGCGGCAGTTGAACAGTGGTTGACCGTGGCCCGCCGGGCACTGTTTGATGCCGGTTACCCGTTCGCCAGTGTTGCGGTTGTCAGTGTGGCAGAAAGCAGCGGCTGGCTGATTCCAACGGTAAAGGCACAAAGCGGTCCGCGTCCTTTAGTTGCTGCGGTCGGCTTCACGCCGGCGGGTGTACCGGCGCGGCTGTTGCAGCGGCTGATGCGGTTCAGGGTCGGGCAGTTTTCGGCAGCACGACTGGACCGCTGGCGGCGAAATCTGGAATCCTACGGTTTTGTCATTGTTGACAGTATCGGGCTGACACTGAGCGCCACCGGTGACACCGGCGTGATGTTTCACCTGAAACGTGTCGGGGCGAGCGAAATCCAGGCAGCAGCAGGTTATGCTCCAACCGAGCGCCGTCTTGCCGGCCATGCCCGGGTCTTTTTTGGTAATCTGTTCGAGTCCGGCCGGGGTGTTGCCGGAAGCTGGCAGGGGCGCAGCGGGGAGACTCGATACCAGCTCAGCTACACCGAGCCGACAGTGCTAAAAAGCCCGGTGGACGTTTCGGTCGAGCTGTTCCACCAGACACTGGACACCAGCCGGGCCCTTACCCGGGGCACGGTCTCGGCCGGGCTTTTGACTGCCGAGAGCCCAGTAAGGCTGTTGTTTGCGGCCGGCCGCGAACGTCAGGTCAGCATCTACCGGTCGGAGCGCTACGATTACAGCTGGGCCGGTACCGGTCTGGATTTGGACCTTTTTGACAATCGGCTGAATCCCACCCGGGGATGGCGGGCAGCACTTGCCAATCAGTTTGGCTTCCGCCGCGCCGATTCCGGTACTGCCCGAATCGTCGACCGCTCCCAGTTTGATGGTGAGGCGGCATTGCCGTTTGGCCGGTTCGTGCCGTGGGTCGGTACCGGGCTGCGCCACAGTTATTCGCCGGTGACTCTGACTTACAGCGAACTGTACCGGATGGGCGGTGCCGGCAGTCTGCGGGGGGTTCGGCCCGATGAAATCAGTGCCCCGATACTGGGCTGGCTGCGAGCAGAGCCCCGCTGGGTTCCTGCCCGGAGCTGGCGGGCGTACCCCTTCATTGACTTCGGGGCTTGGTTGGATGCCGGTCGGCTGCGGACGGCGTGGTCATGGGGAGTCGGAGCCAGATTTGTCACCAGCAGCGGCGTTGCCGGCATTGACTACGGCGTGGCCGGCGGTCGCAGCCCGCTAGCCGGCTATGTCCATTTGAATCTGGCAATACGCTTCTAGTGACAGCCATGTCAACTCTTGAGTCGGTGGTGCTCGGCGTTGTGCAGGGTGCAACCGAGTTCCTGCCGGTGTCCAGTTCCGGCCATCTCGTTCTGCTGCAGCATCTCTGGAAGACAGCCGCAGTCGTCCGGTTGCCGTTGACCGTTGCTCTGCATACGGGCACGGCACTGGCGACGATTGCATTCTTCCGTCAGCGGCTGGCAGCGCTGGCAGCCGGAGCTGTCGCTCGGGACAGCAGGCGACGGGGAGCGGCGATGAAGACGATTCTGCTGATTGCTCTGGCATCGTTGCCGGCCGCAGTTGTCGGAATCGGTCTTGCCGACGCGGTTGAAAGCGCCTTTGCCAGTCCGATGCTGGTCGGTGTCTGCCTGCTGGCAACCGGTCTTGTGCTCTACGGCACCCGCTGGGCGGTTGAGCGGGGTCAGCCGCTGGACTGGCGGCGGGCGCTGGTCATTGGTCTTGCTCAGGCAGCGGCAGTGCTGCCGGGCATATCCCGTTCCGGGGTGACGGTCGCGACCGGTATTTACTGCGGGCTTGACCGGCGCGATGCATTTGAGTTTTCGTTTCTGCTTTCGCTGCCGGCAGTGCTGGGTGGCATCCTGCTCGAGCTGGACAATCTGGTCCGGTGCCGGGCTGGTCTGTTCGCTGTTGTCGCCGGGGCGGCGGCGGCGATGGCGAGCGGGATGCTGGCGCTGTGGCTGTTGCGGCGGGCGGTAACCGGACAGCGACTTTATTTGTTCGGGTTCTATTGCTGGCTGGCCGGGCTGGCGGCGCTGGCGCTGGTGCGTTAGTCGAGCTGCTGCGACTCGGACGTCAGCACGCTCAACCTTCGGTCACGCTCAACGTATTCGAGCAGCTTGGACATCGAGCTCTGGATCATTCGCCACTCGGTGTTGACAAACACCACCGCCAGCCGGGACCGCTGCCACTGATCCTGATAGTCGATTTCGCAGACCGCGACGTTAAACCCACGCCGCAGCCGTTCGATCAGCGAAGAAAGAACCCGGCGTTTGTCTTTGAGTGAACTGCTTTCGGCGATATAGCAGTCAAGCTCCAGCAATCCGACCGGCACGTCAGTTCAGTGGTGCGTCAGACAGTGCGTTTTACTTCCTCGATGCGGAAGAACTCGAAGATGTCGTTGACCTCAATGTCGTTGAGGTTCTCGACGGCGATGCCGCACTCGTAACCGGCGCTGACTTCCTTGACGTCGTCCTTGAACCGCTTGAGCGAGGAAATCTTGCCGGTGAATATCTCGCGGTCGCCGCGCAGGACCCGGACTTCGGCGTCGCGGGTGACAGTGCCGTCCAGTACGTAACAGCCGGCGACCGTTCCTTGGCGGGGAATCCGGAAGACTTGGCGGACTTCGGCACGGCCGAGAGTTACTTCTTTTTTCTCGGGTTCCAGAAGACCGAGCATCGCTGCCCGGATGTCGTCGATCGCCGCGTAGATAATCCGATAAGTGCGGATTTCGATGCCTTCCTTGTCCGCCAGGGCGCGGGCATCGCTGAGCGGTCGGACATGGAAGCCGACGACGATGGCCTCGGAAGCCTGTGCCAGCAGGACATCGCTTTGACTGATCGGCCCGACGCCGGAGTGGATGACCCGCACCCGGACATCGTCCAGCGACAGCCCTTCCAGCGATTCTCTCAGCGCCTCGGCCGAGCCCGATACATCGGCTTTCAGCACAACCTTCAGCTCACGAACCTGGCCTTCGGCAATTGCCTGCTGCATCGATTCCAGCGAGAGCGTGCGGGGTTTGGTGGCAGACAGCATCCGGTCACGCTTGGCAAGAAAGCGGCGCTGGGCGATTTCCCGGGCGGTACGTTCGTCAACCGTCACGTCAAAACGGTCACCGGCCTGCGGCAGGCCGGCAAAGCCGAGTACCTGGACCGGAATTGACGGAGTCGCTTCCTTCACCGGACGGAAGTTTTCGTCCAGCATGTCGCGCACGCGGCCGTGGAACTCGGCAGCAACGAACGGGTCGCCGCGCCGCAGGGTGCCTTCTTCAATCAGTACGGTGGCGATGTTGCCGCGACCACGGTCGACCCGGGCTTCGATGATGACGCCGGTTGCCGGACCGCCATAAGGAGCCTTCAGGTCAAGTTCGAGAGCGACGACCAAGATTGCATCGAGCAGTGCTTCGACGCCACTGCCGGTGTGGGCTGAGGTCTCAACGCAAAGGGTACTGCCGCCATAGCCTTCCACTGCCAGACCGTGCTGGGCGAGCTGGGCCTTCACGCGGTCGGGGTTGGCATTGGGCAGGTCGGATTTGGTGATTGCCACAATGATTGGCACGCCGGCGGCACGGGCGTGGTCAAGTGCTTCCAGCGTCCGGGGCATGATGCCCTCGTCGGCGGCGACAACCAGAACCGCGATGTCGGTGACCTGTGCCCCGCGGGCGCGCATCGCGGTGAAGGATTCGTGACCGGGGGTGTCGAGGAAAATGATCGGCTTGTCGTTGTAGTAGGCGATGTAGGCGCCGGTGTGTTGAGTGATTCGGCCGTACTCGGTTTCCGCCACCTTTGTCTTGCGGATGTAGTCCAGCAGGGTAGTCTTGCCGTGGTCGACGTGGCCCATCACCACGACCACTGGCGGGCGGGGCCGGATGTCGCCGCGTTCGACCTTCTGTTCTTCCTCGACCGCCAGCTCGACGTTGACGCCGCATTCGTCAGCAATCAGCATGATGGTGTCGAGGTCGAGTCGCTGGTTGACCGTGGCAATCAACCCGATGTCCATGCATTTGCGGATGACGTCGCCGGCCGAAATGCCGAAGGCATGGGCAAGCTCGGCAACAGTCATGTAGGGGCGTACTTTCGTCGCTGCCGGGCCCTGCTGCTGGGCGGGAATGTTGCACTCGCGCTGGCGCTTGTTGCGCTGTTTGGTCTGCCGGCCCTGCAGTTTTGCCATCGTCTGGCGAACGTTGCGCTGGACCTGCTGGCGGATGGCTTCGGCCTGGGGGCGTGCCGACTTCGGCTGTCCCCGGCGCAGGCGGTCGGTCTGTTTGAACTGATGCTTCTCGGTCCGCAGCCGGCTCTTTACCGCTTCAAACTCCTCTTCAGTGATAAAGGAGGTATAGCCGCGGGGCGGGAAGTTCAGCTCCTTCAGGATGGAAATCAGCGCATCGCTGGACAGGTCGAGCTGACCGGCGGCCTCAAAGACCTTCATTCGGTTCATTCTGACTGGTTTGCCTCGTCGGTACCAGCCGCGGCTTCCGGTACCGTGACAGCGGCGGGTTCAGGTTTCTCCGTCGGCGCTGGTGTGGCTGCCGGCGGGCGCGGCGGTTCGACGAAGCGGGGGCTGCCCTGGAGCCAGACGGCATCCCGCACCCGTTGTTTGAGTGGTTCAACTGCATCGGCAGGAATGTTCAACATCCGCATCAGGTCTTCGGGTTGAGTGTTGAGCAGGTCGAAGGCCGTGCGCAGTCCGTTTTCAGTCAAGGCGGCGACCATTGGTTCTTCCAGCCCGAGCTTGTTGATCGTGACGGCACTGGCCCGCGCCATGATTTGACGGTTGCGATAATCGCTTTCTCTGAGAACTTCGATTTTCAGGCCGGTGAGCAGGCTTGCCAGCCAGACATTCTGGCCTTTCTTGCCGATGGCAATCGAGAGTTCGGCATCCGGAACGACGACGGTGTAGGTTTCACCTTCGCGGATGACTTCGGAAACCTTGGCCGGGCCGAGCGACCGGGCGATAAAGACCTGCGGGTCCTTGCTCCACTGGACAATGTCAATTTTCTCGCCCGACAGTTCCTTGATGATGTTGTCGATACGGGATTTGCGGAAGCCGACACAGGCGCCCACCGGGTCAACTTTTTCGTCGTGCGATGTAACGGCAACCTTGGAGCGGAAGCCGGGTGAACGGGCGATGCCCTTAATCTCCACGACGTTGTCGCGGATTTCCGGAACTTCGCGAGCCAGCAGCTTGCGCAAAAAGTCGGGGTGAGTCCGGGACAGGAATACCCGCGGCCCGGCGGCGGTTTTGTCAACCCGGTGAACATAGGACTTTATCGGCAGGCCCTGACGGTAATGGTCGGCCTTGAGCTGCTCGCGGCTGGGCAGAATGGCTTCGACCAGGCCGAGGTTTACGACGATGTGTTCGCGGTCAATCTTCTGGATTGTGCCGGTGACAATCTCGCCCTTTTTGCGCGAAAATTCATCGTACAGTTTGGTGCGCTCGGCTTCGCGCAGCTTGACCATCAGTTCATCGGAAGCCTTGCGGATGGTGATGCGGCCGAGTTCATCTAGCGGCAGCTCGACCCGGACAATATCGCCCGGTTGGGCGGAGGGTGAGATGACCCGGGCATCGCTGAGAGTGATTTCCTGGCCGGGATTGCTGATCCGTTCAACGACCCGTTTGGCGAGGAAAACGCGGATTTCGCCGGTCTCGGGATTAATCTGTGCGTCGGCTTCGGTGTTGGCACCAAAACGCCGGCGCAGCCCGGCGACAATGCTTGAACGCAGCGTCTCGCAGACGTAGGTCACGTCAACGTTCCGGATCCGGGCAATCTGCACGATCAGATTAGCGATGTCCTTGTTCATTATTCCTTTTCCTAGATTGTCTGCGGCTCTTCTGGCCGCCGAACAGTTCCGCGTCGGTGACGCGGATGCGTGCACGTTTCACCTGAGCGTGCTCCAGCCAGCAGCTTTCCCGACTGGCGACTTCAACCGCAATGCCCGAATCGTCAGCGCAGACCAGCCGACCCTCAAAAGCCCCGGCCGCAGTGCTTACTCGCACCAGTGAGCCCAGCGAGCGGACAAAATCGCCTGGTTGCAGCAGCTCACGTTCAATACCCGGCGAGGATACTTCGAGAAAGTACCTGCTGGGCAAGACGTCGCGATAGTCCAGCTCGGCCGACAGCGCCTGCGAAAAGCGCACGCAATCGTCGAGCGTGGTTGTACCCAGCGGCGACTCAATCGTCACCCGCAGGATGCGTCCACTCAGCTCAACCGAACAGACATTCAGTTTTTCCGCGGCTGCCACTCGGGCAGCGGCATCCTTCAGCCACCCGGGTACATGACCGCTCATCTTGCCGGATTATAACTTGTTGTCAGTCCGAGTCAAGGTTACCCGCCGACATCAACAATCTCCGGGCCGGCAACATTTCCGCAGCGGTGCGCACTGCCTAAGGCATTGATGTGCAAATTGTTAAAGCGGTAGCCTGTCTTGTTCTCCGAATTGTCGCACCTGACGGCGGGAAACCGGCCCTGTTCTGTAACTGCTTATTTCTGAGGCTATTGCACGATTGAGCGGCACGACTCTGTCTCTGGCACGCTGCTTGCTCTATCCATGGACGGTGTTGCGCGGAAGGGCTGAAGAAGAACAAGAGACTGGCGACCGGTAACCGCGATTGTGCTGCGGCTGATCCGGCGCCACCGAGTTCTTTGACAAATTGGAGTGTGGTGGTCTGCGGGTGGACTCTGTCCAAAGGAGCGCACGGACGAATAGGATGGAGTAGATGACCGCTCTTGCCGTTGCCCGGAAGTCTCCTCCCATCTCTGAGCCTTGCCTTCTGCTGCTGTCGGGTTCGTTCCGTCCTATTCGTCGCCAATTGCGGGTTGGAAGATGCGGGTATCCCTCCCGTGTTAGCGGTGTGAAGCGGCTCGCGGCTCGGCGCCGGAGATCGGCCGGCGCCGACACCGAGGGCTTTCCGCCTGACCCAGACTGCAGGGGGTCGCTCAAGCACGCAAGCCTCCTTGCTCGGGCTTCAAGCCCGCCCGAGTTTTGCCCAATGCCCGGCCCCCTGAGATTGCCCCGCAGACCAGAATTTGGAGCTGGCTTATGCCTGAAGAGTCGGACTTCTCTCAAAGAGCCTGCCGCCTCACTAGAAGAATTGGCACTCTTAACCGCTCACAGGGTAAGTCGGCCCCGCCATTGACCGGCAGTCAGCGCCGGGTTACCGCTGACTGTCACAACCTGGAACTGGCCGCACCGCAGGGTGCGGCCAGTCTCATTTGACAGCTGTTGGCGGCGCAATATCATCACACCCAGCCGGGGGTGTAGCTCAGTCGGGAGAGCACCTGCTTTGCAAGCAGGGGGTCGCCAGTTCGAATCTGGTCACCTCCATCAGCGAAAAGCTGGACCGAGGGGCAACGGGTTGTCGCTGAACAACGGCGGCAGTCAGATACCGCAGTGTAATGCTGTCGTCAAACGTTACCGGCAGGGCTTTGGGCCCTGCCGGTTTCGTCCTTGCTGTTGCTGACCGACGCCGCAGGGCGGTTCAGCCCAGCAGGAAGCGGGCATCCAGCACCAGGGCCCCTTTGCCGCTTTCGTAAACCAGCAGCGGATTGATGTCCACTTCGTCAAACTCGCTGAAGTCGGTGACGAGCTGGGAGAGCCGGAGCAGGCAGTTCTTGATGGCTTCGGTGTCACGTGCCGGTTGACCGCGGAACGGGCCGAGCAGACGGGCAGCCTTGATGCCGTTGATCATTGATTCGGCCGATATGTCGTTGAGCGGGGCGAGGCGGAAAACGACATCCTTGAGCACTTCAACCAGCACGCCACCCAGTCCGAACATCACCAGTGGTCCAAACTGCGGGTCACGCTTCATACCGATGATAGTTTCGGTGCCTTTCGGTGCCATTTTCTGGACCAGGACTCCCCAGATGTCGGCATCCGGCTTTCTGGCCTTGATGCCGGTGAGCAGGTCGTCGTACTCTTTCAGTAGTTGGGCTTGTTCACTGATTCCAACGCGCACGCCGGCGAAGTCGGTCTTGTGCAGAATCTGAGGCGAGACGATTTTCAGTACGACCGGGTAACCAATCGCCTGTGCCGCGGCAGTGGCATCATCGGCGGTCGTGCACAGGCGACATTCCGGTACCGGCAGCCCATAGGCGCGCAGAATCTCGTGTCCCTCCGGCTCGGAAAGGAATACCGGCTGGCGCTGTTTTGCGGCATTGATGATTTGCCGGACCACATCCGGTCTGGTGTCGTTGAATCGCGGCGGTTCGCCGATCGGCCGATGACTCCAGGCGGCGAACTGCGCCATCGCTGCCATGGCCCGGGCGGCGTTTTCGGGGAACTGGTAGTGGGGAATTCGGTCCTTGAGCAGCGCGCGGCGGATTTCAGTATTGTCGCCCATGGTCTGGATGCAGGCCAGCACCGGTTTGTTTGTCGCCGAGCCGACTTCGGCAATCACGCGGGCGATGTCCACGGATTCGGCCATCAGCGTTGGAGTCCAGATCGGAATCAGGCCATCGACATTCGGGTCGGCGGCAATCGCTTCCAGTGCCGCCCGGTAGCGTTTTTCGTCCGCATCACCGATGACGTCAACCGGGTTGCCGACCGCGGCGGTCGGTGGCAGGTGCGGACGCATTCGTTCAACTGTTTCCGGCGCGAGCTGGGCCATTTTCAGCCCGTTGCTGATGCAGGCGTCGGTGGCCATGATGCCGACGCCACCGGCATTGGTCAGTACCGCTACCCGTGGCCCGGCCGGCGCCGGCTGGTAGGCCAGCGCTGCCGCCTTGGCGAACAGTTCGTTGATTGTCTCGACCCGCAGGATGCGTGACTGGGCAAAGAAGGCGTTGTAGGCTTCATCCGAACCGGCGAGGGCGCCGGTGTGGGACGATGCGGCTTTGGCGCCTTCGGATGTGCGGCCGGCCTTGATTGCCAGAATCGGCTTCGGACGGTTGGGGTCGGAGGTGATTTCGCGGGCGATGCGCATGAACTCGCGTGGAGCAACAAGGTCTTCGAGATAAAGACAGATGACATCGGTCTCGTCGTCGTCTTTCAGATAGGCCAACAGGTCGTTTTCGTTGATGTCGGCCTTGTTGCCGATGGAAACGAATTTCGACAGTCCGACTTCCTCGGATACGGCGTATTCCAGTGCGTTGACACCGACCGCGCCGGACTGCGAAATGAACGCGATGTTGCCGTGCAGCGGCATCACCCGGCCGAAGGTGGTGTTCAGGCTGACCAGCGGGTCGGTATTGATCATGCCGAAGCAGTTCGGGCCGATCATGGCAATACCGTACTGGCGGGCGCGGTCGCGGACGCTCCGTTCCAGCTTGGCGCCGTTGGGTCCGAGTTCCTTGAACCCGGCGCTGATGACAATCGCCGCCTTGACTCCCTTCTGGCCGCATTCGGCAATCGTCGCCGGGACCGCCAGCGCCGGGACAATCAGGATTGCCAGGTCAATCTCGTCCGGAATGTGCAGGATTGACGGATAGGACTTCACGCCCAGCACGCTCTTGGTCTTCATGTTGACCGGATACACCACGCCGGTGTAGCCGTTCATCAGGATATTGGCGAAGAGTGCCCGGCCGACACTGCCCTCCCGGGTCGAAGCGCCGATGACCGCGATTGACTGAGGGCGAAAGAGAAAGTGCAGGTTACTTCGGCTCATCCTTGAACCTCATTGTCAGGGTGTAGACACCGTCTTCCCACTTGGTCTCGATCGGGTAACCGGTGCGGGTCATCAGCCGGTAGGCGCGGGTGTTGGTGTCGAGCACATAGCCGACAAAGCCTTTGATTCCCTTGGCTTTGGCAACGCGAATCAGGTGCTCGAACAGGGCGATGCCGACGCCGCGGTTCTGCCAGTCGTCCTTGACGGCGATGGCGTACTCGGCGAGGCCGGTTGACTTGTCGACATAGTAGCGGGCGGAGCCGATCAGGTTTTCGGTACCGGCCTTCTTGATTACCGCAACAATCGCCATTTCGTTTTCATAATCGACGTTGACGAACTTGGCGACTTTTTCGTGCGGCATTGCTTTCAGATACGAGAAGAAGCGGTAGTAGACCGTCTCGCGGGAGAAAGAGTAGAACAGGTCGGCCATCGCTTCCTCGTCGGTCGGCTTGATCGGGCGCAGGAAGATTTCGGTACCGTCACGCAGGCTGGCCCGGGCTTCAAACTCCTCGGGATAGCGGGCCTGAACGAGCGAAATCTCCGGCTGGTCGGCATAGACGTAGTGCCGTTCCTTGGCCAGTCGGAGCAGTTCCGAGCGGAACTTCGGGTGGGCGATGGAGATCAGCGCCAGTGCCCGTTCGCGGACCGTCTTGCCGTGCAGATAGGCGGTGCCCCATTCGGTAACGACATAGTGGACATCGCCCCGCGACGTGGTCACGCCGGCACCTTCGGTGAGAGTGGGGACGATACGGGAGTAGCGGTCATTGTCGCGGGTTGAGCGCAGGACGATGATCGGCTTGCCGTCGCGGGCCCGAGCCGCACCGCGGATAAAGTCGACCTGGCCGCCGATGCCGGAAAAGAACCGGTAGCCGATGGAATCGGCGCAGACCTGGCCGGTGAGGTCGACTTCCAGCGCCGAGTTGATGCTGACCATCTTGTCGTTCTGGGCGATGACAAAGGGGTCGTTGGTGTAGTCGACCGGATGGAATTCGAACATCGGATTGTTGTCGATGTAGTCGTAGAGCCGTTGACTGCCCATGGCGAACGACGCGACAACCTTGCCCGGATGCAGTGTCTTGCGCCGGCAGTTCACGACGCCGGCTTCAATCAGGTCAATCAGCGAATCCGAGAAAACCTCGGTATGGACGCCAAGGTCGCGCTTGTCTTTCAGATACGAAAGCAGGGCATTGGGGATGCCGCCGTAGCCCACCTGAATCGTCGAACCATCCTCGATCAGGTCGGCGGTATTCTTGGCAATCCGGCGGGCAATCTCGCTTTCACCGGGAGTGATGAACTCGTACACCGGTGCATCGTTTTCGACCAGGATATCCAGCTCATTGACGTGGATGAAACTGTTGCCGAGCGTCCGGGGCATGCGCGGGTTCACCTCGGCGATTACCAGTCGCGCCGCTTCGGCAGCGGGTTTGGTAATGTCGACCGAGACTCCGAAACTGCAGAAGCCGTGTTCATCGGGTGGAGTCACCTGGACGATTGCGACATCGAGCGGCATCCGGCCGGAGCGGAGCAGCGCCGGTATTTCGGACAGGAAAATCGGGGTGTAGTCGGCCCGGCCTTCCCAGACTGCCTCACGGATGTTGGCGCTGATGAAAAACGAATTGGCACGGTAACTGGACGCCATCTTCTCCTGAGCGTAGGGTGCAACTCCGAGGGTGAGCAGATGGACGACTTCGATATCCTCGGTGGGTTTGTCGGCCAGTGCGGTCACCAGCTTCTGCGGGGTGCCGGAAGCAGAGCCGATGAATACCCGCTGGCCCGGGCGCAGCACTTCCAGTGCTTCAGCCGGCGATTTCAGTTTCGCCTTGTACTTTTCACGCCAGTCGGTGTTCGCCATCAATTCCTCCGATAAATGTCAGTCTCTTCAGAGCACAAATCTTGGTCGCCAGACCGGCTGGCCGGCAGTCAACTCGACAGTCCCGGCCGGAGCCTCGGGGTCGTGCGGCGGCAGACAAAGCCATTTTTCGCTTGCGGCCCGCGCAATCAGCCGGGCCTTGGTCTGCATTGTCACGCGCGGCAGGGAATCATAACCGATAATATAGGGCATGGCAACCCGTGAACCGGTTGGCAACAGGTCAGACAGGCAGGCGGCGGTAACTCCGTCTGTCTGAACCAGCACCAGTTGGAATCCCGGCGTGTGGCCGGGGGCAAGCCGCACGGCGATTCCCGGCGCCGGCTCCGCGTCACCATCAAGAAGTTCCAGCACTCCCGCAGCTGCCAGCGGCAGAAACGCCGCCGGACAATACCCGCTGCGCCGGCGGTGTTTGGCACTGGCAATGGCGTAATCCCATTCCGCCCGCTGGACAAAGTGTCGGGCGTGGGGGAAACGCAGACTGGTACCAGCCGGCCTGACTCTGAGCGCGCCACCGCAGTGGTCGATGTGCAGGTGGGTGAGAATCACGTCAGTGATGTCAGCCGGCTTCAGCCCGACCGTGAGGAGCGAATGGTCCAGAGCGGTCGGCTCGTCGCGGCGCCAGCCGCTGCCGATGGTCGCCAGCGGCCAGTCACCCAGCCCCGGGTCTACCAGCAGGCGGCGATTGCCGGCGACAATCAGCAGCGGCCGCAGGGCGAGACGTTCGCGGCTGCCGTCGGGTCCGGGCGGCGCAGAGACAAATCCGTCCGTCAGACTCTTCAGGATAACTGTGTCGGGATACAAGACTGCATTCTATCGGCGCTCACAAGTGTGTCAATACCCGGCAAAACTGTGCGGGGCGGCAGTGCCGCCCCGCACAGTTGCAGTCGGAGAGTCTAGCGCTCGATGACGAGCTTGGTGGAACCGGTGAAGCCGGTCGCTTCGAGCTTCACCAGATACACGCCCGCGCTCAGGTTGCGCAGGTCGAGCGCAACACTGCCGCTGGTGCCCGCCACCAGACTGCGGCTGAGGACACTGCGACCGGTGACGTCGTAGACCCGCACCGTCGCCGGCCCGGCCACCGGCAGACTCCAGCGCAGCAGCGCCGTGCCCGCCGACAGCGGATTCGGCCCGAGCGTGATGCCCGCCGGACGCACCGTCGTGCCGGCAAGCACGCCGGAACGGGCCGGCTGGCCGGCATAGACGCCGCCCAGACTGTAGCGCCACAGCTCGACCGTCTTGTTGCCCTTCAGCGCATACAGGTAGCTGCCGTCCGTGGTCAGACTGCCGCCACCCTTGACCCGCTTCTTCTTCTGGGTGGAGCCCACCGAAGGCATGGTCTCCTTCTCGGCCCAGGTGCCGGCAGTGAGATCGTAGGCGTAGAAGTCGCAGGTGTTGCCACCCTTGAGCGCATACAGCCAGCCGCCCATGATCGCGCCGTCCGAGCCGTCCTTGGCCTTCTTGCTCTTGCCGGTCTGGGTGTTCTGCAGCGGAATGCCGGCCAGCTGCGCACCCCAGCTCAGCGAGTCGAGCGAGTAGGCATACATCTCGGAGTACTTCGCCTTGTGCGCGTAGAGCCTGCGCCCCGCCGCATCGTAGACCAGCCAGGAGCCCTTGTCGTAC
The DNA here is from genome assembly GCA_965649225.1 of Caldifarciminota bacterium. Taxonomy (GTDB): domain Bacteria; phylum Hydrothermota; class Tepidihabitantia; order Tepidihabitantales; family Tepidihabitantaceae; genus CBFGJX01. Next base: position 5,004 of record CBFGJX010000013.1, on the reverse strand, counting down.
TTGGCCTTCTGACCGGCCGGCGCATCGCTCAGCGTGTACCAGGCGCCCGAAACGGTGTTGTAGCGGTAGAACTCGGTCTTGTAGCCCTTGAGCAGATACACCCAGGTGCTCTCGCCGTCGTCGACATAGACCAGGTCGGTGCCGCCCTTGACCTTCTTGTTGGAGGCGCCAAGCGGTACATCAGTCAGCTGGGTCCAGGCCGACTCCGCCGCCGCGTACTTCCAGAACCCGGCGGTGTTGTTGCCCTTGGTGGCATAGACCACGCCGTTGCCGTCGGTGCAGATGTTGGCACCCTTGTTGGGCAGCTTGGCCTCGGTGCCGGGCGGCATCGTCGGCAGCGTCGTCCAGCTGGTGCCGTCGAAGGCGTAGAAGTCGCCGGTCTTGTTGCCCTTGAGCACAAAGTGCACGCCCAGCCCGGCGTCGAACGCAATCGCACCACCGTCCTTGACCGCCTTGCCCGATGGCGTCAGCGGTACCTGGGTGATTTCCGACCAGCCGCCCGGAGGCGGTGGGCCGATCCGCACGGTGAAGGTGGCGGTTATCACGTCGTTGGCCGGGTTGAGGTCGCCGTCGATGAAGGTCGAACACTTCACCGACCAGACGCCGGTATCCATGCCGACGTTGTAGGGCAGGAAGTAGAGGACCGTATCGCGGCCGGGCATCAGCCCGTCAACGGTCAGGCTCTGGCTGTGGACACGCACGCCGCTCGGGTTGGTCAGGAAGTACCAGGCCCGGAAGCGGTCGGCAGTCGTCGGGTGGAAGTTGCGCCAGCGGGCGGCCGGGATGACCACGCCGTTGGTGTCGACGTTGCCGGTCGGTGAGACGACCGCAACCGCGCCGTAGTCAACCGGCTTGGGGATGATGCGCCAGCAGAGCAGCGAGTCGGTGGACGCGCCCTGAATGACCATCACCAGGAACGAGTCGCCGCGCCAGGTTTCGCATCCGCCACCCAGACCCATCGTGCCGGGCGGCAGCGTGTCGTGCAGCAGCGCCCAGCTCAGGTCGTCGAACTGGAACAGCGTGTCGGGATAGACAGTGCCGGTCGAGTTGGAGAGGTAGAGGATGCCGCCGGTGCGGCTGTAAGCGAGGCCGATGCCGGAGTGGGAGTTCGGCTGCACCTGCCGCGGACCGGTGCCGCGCTTGGAAAACTTGACGATACCCGAATAGCTCCAGTAGTTGGAGTAGAGCGAGTCGCCGTCAACCGCGATGGCATTCAGGTAGGACAGGCCGGGGAACGACGGGGTCGTGAACGAGTCCACCACCGCGCGGGTCGCGGCGTCGTAGACGTAGTTTCGCGTCTGCAAGTAGTTGCCGGCGTACACGCGGCCGTCGGTCGGGTCGTAGCACATGTCGATTGCGCCCCAGCCGCCCGAAGTCAGGCCACCCTGGTAGAAGGAGTCCACCACGCTCAGCGTGTTGGTGTTCACGATGTAGATCTTGGCGCGACCAGAGCCGCCCGAACCGGCCGACACCCAGATGGTGGTGTCGTTGACCGGCGTGCAGCCGACCGAGTAGATGCTCGGCAGCGGCATGCCCCACATGAACTTCATGTAGCGGTTGGGTGCGCCGGTGGCATAGCCGACCAGCCGGCTGGTGTCGTTGGCCGGGAACTGGTCACCGGACAGTGCGGTCCACGAGGTCAGGGCGTAGTAGGTGCCCTTGTTGCCGACCGTGAACGGGTTGGTGAAGGATACCACAACCGAGCTCTCGGGCGCCAGCGGGCCGGGGATGGTGGTGTTGGCACTGTAAACGGTGGTGCCGGCCGAGTCGATGGTGATATAGACCGGAATGTTCGACTGCGGCACTGAACCACCGTTACGCACCAGTACCGCCGGCGTGAACGACTGGTTGGCCCAGAAACCGGTCGGGTTGACAATCTGGCGCACGCCGACATCGTTGGCCGGGGCATTGCGGTAGAACTTGATTGCCCGGCCGGCGGCGAGCAGGTTGCCAAGCGAGGGCAGGGCGTTGGTGCCGTCGCCGTAGAGGTAACGCAGGCCGTCGGTGCCGGTGGCATTTTCAATCCCGACCGTGGCCGAGATGCCGTTGTTGTAGGATGAGCTGCCGAAATCGACATCGGCATACTGCAGGGTGATGGTACCGTCGCGCTCGTCCAGAATCGCTTCCCACGAACCCCAGTCAGTCGAGCCGAGTTCGCGGACGTTGTTCCAGATGATGACAAACTGGCGGTTGGGCGCCGTGCCGACAACTTTGGTGTAGATCCGGCCGGTGGAGCCGTCAACATACAGGTCATCCCAGAGTACGCCGACGTAGTTGTTGGGCAGACCGGTGTTGGGAATGTCGTAGTTGTAGTAGGAATTGACACCCGGGTCCGGGCCGAAGGAGAACCAGCCGTTGGTGCAGACCCAGATGGTGTCGTAAGTCGAACCCTCGAACGAGAACGAGAAGGGCAGCGGTACTGCACCGCGATTGTCGTCGCCGGTGATGCTGGTGGCGGTGGCGCCGCTGGTGTCAATCCAGGAATAGGTCGGGCCGCCGGTGGTGTCGGAGTCAATCCAGAACCACCAGTTGGCGTCCGGGCCACCGGTCATGTAGGCCGGATGAAGGACGGTCTGGGTTGACCGCCGGTCGTTGTCCGGGTTCTGGTCGCCGCTCAGTGCGGTGCGGAAGACAGTGAGGACGGTTTCGGCAATCGTCGGGTTCCAGCCGGTGAAGTTGACGTAGGCGGTGGCGTTGGGCGCGAGCGGGCCGGCGACGGTCTGATTGCCGGTGTAGCGCACTGCACCGCCAGTGCCGAAAATCGTGCAGCGCACCGGAATGTTGGAAATCGAGCTCGTGCCGAAGTTCTTGATCGAGCAGGCCGGCGCGATGCTGGCGCCGCGCATGCCGACCGAGGCCCCGGGCGAAAGGATTGCCCAGATGCCGGCGTCGGTGGAAACCGACGGCGCCTTCCAGAACCGGATTGCGCGGCTGTTGATCAGGGCGCCCTCATTGTAGGAGTACTGGAGATAGTTGGAGCCGGATGTCGCTCCCTGAATGCCGACGGTGGCACCACTGCCGGTGTTGCCGGCGAGGTCGCTATACTGCAGGGTGATGCTCGAGTCGGCCTCGGACAGCACGATTTCGAAGTCCATGTAGGTGCTGCCGCCGAGCAGGCGCACGTTCTGCCAGATGATGGCGAACTTGCGGTTCGGGGCGGTGCCGACGGTTTTGTAGAAGATGTTACCGGTGGTGCCGCCGTCGACGTAGAGGTCGTCCCAGTAGGCGCAGATTGCCGCCGCCGGCAGTGAGGTGGAGGGCAGCGGGTAGTTGTAGTACGAGGAGCCGGGGCCGCTGAGTCCGGCCCAGCCGTTGGTGCAGGGATAAATCGTGGTGTAGCCGGTGCCGTAGTAGTAGAAGGTGAAGGGAAGACTGACGGTGCCGTAGGAGTCGTCGCCGGTGATGCCGGTGTTGGTGGCGCCGATTGTGTCAATCCAGCTGAAGGTCGGGCCGCCCGGTTCGGTTTCGTCCTTATAGACATAGCCGAAGCCGTCCGGACCGCCGGCCCGGTCAATGACCAGCCGGGGTTTGTACAGGTCGCGTCCGGAGTTGTCGAGCTTGCCGGTGGGCAGTTCCTTCGCCGGTACCTGATCCATCACGCTGGGTGGATACAGGTTCGTTGGCGTGCTGCCGAATGCGAACCCGGCAAGGGCGACAAGGGAAAGCGCGAGCAGCAGTCGGTGCTTCATCTTGCCTCCTTGGTTCGGTCGCTTGTCGGTCTGTACGAGCCATTTTGCCAATATCCGGGGCGTCAGCATTTGCGCCTGCAACCCCGGGCAATGGCGCTGAGTTGCCTTCTGTCAAGAATCTTAGTCTGCACGCTGACCGTTTGTCAAGCGAAAATTTCGTCCCTGAACTATTAAGCAACAAGTTGCCGGCTTGACGTCCAGCCGGCAGCAGCCTATACTTGCCCAAGGCAGGATTCGGGCAACCTAACTAAAATCCAACCCAGGAGGTAGTCAGTGAGACTGTCGGTGTTTGCGATTGGTCTGTTGCTTGCACTTTCGGTTGCAGCCGGCGCCGAAATCGGACTCGTGCTCAAGGCCGCCGATGTGCCCGTAGAGATTGATACGGTGAAGTTTCTTTCGCCGGAACAGCGCACGTTCGTTACCAGAGGTTTTGCCGTCGGGCCGGGCCAGCTGGACACTTTTTCCTTTGGCGACGTGACGCCGCCGGCGAAGGCGTTGTTTTCGTGGCTGCTGGACAGCCAGCGTCAGCCGCCCCATCAGATAAATGAGATTCAGCTCGATGTCTGGTACGATTTTCCGGGCTGGTTCGATGCACCGCCGCGGGTGATGTTTGTGCGGCTTTCTTCCGGCGTCGCCGAGAACGGGGCAGTCGCCCCCCGCATGATCTCGGCCGCTCCCAACCCGTTCACCACGCGGGTTACAATCAGCGGTTGTGGTCCTGCGCGGCTGCTGGTCTGTGACCGTTCCGGCCGGGTGGTGCGTTCGCTGGCCGGCGAAGGTGTGGTGACCTGGGATGGCCGCGACGAGTCGGGGCGTCGGGTGCAGGCTGGAGTCTATTTCGTGCGCACCGGGACCGGCGGTGCGGTTCTGCCGCTGGTGCTGAGCCGCTGAGACCGGGCGGACTTTCGCAGTGGCCGGCAGCGACCTGCCGGCCACTGCCGTTTCCATTGCCGGCCGGGTGCTCGGCCCGTCACGCCCGGCCGCGTGAGACAGAGCCGGATTCTTCGGCCTGAGCGACAAACGGCAGCGGGGTGCGGCGTAACCGGATTCCAGATTACAGCCGCAAGAAGAAAAATCGCAATAACTTAGCGTCGGACTCAGAACTGCTCTTGTCTGCGGTCGCCGTTTTTGGGCCGTCCCCGGAGCGTTTCCCCGGCGGTTGCCGGCCGGCCGGTGTCTGGGCTGCGGCCGGCAAAACTGTGCGGGGCGGCAGTGCCGCCCCGCACAGTTGCAGTCGGAGAGTCTAGCGCTCGATGACGAGCTTGGTGGAACCGGTGAAGCCGGTCGCTTCGAGCTTCACCAGATACACGCCCGC
>CBFGJX010000012.1:0-73118 GCA_965649225.1 Caldifarciminota bacterium | reverse complement strand
TTGGCCTCTCGGCGCAACCGGCCGGGCAAGCCTCTAGCCGGGCAATCAGTTAGCGCCCGGCCCGGGATTGTGATTGCTGAAAACCGGCCGGTTTGAGACCGTCTCCCGACCGCCTCCAGGGCGGCAGTGGACGCAAAGTCAGGCCGGTCGGTGAACACCGCCGACTAGCGGAGAGTTGACAACGCCGAACTGCCTTCTAGAATGGGCACGCCTGCCGGGATAGCTCAGTTGGTAGAGCACGGGACTGAAAATCCCGGTGTCCACAGTTCGATTCTGTGTCCCGGCATTCTGTTGCTTATTTCGGAGGAGTATTGGCAAAACGAACCCTTTCCGCCCAGCGGCAGGCACGCAAGAGCGAGCGCCGGCGCCTGAAGAACCGCGAACGCAAGCTCGCTCTGAAAAAGGCCCTGAAAGAGTTTGCCGCGGCCAAGGACAAGACCGAGGCCGCGCGGCTGTTGCCCCGGCTGCAGTCGCTGCTTGACCGTGCGGCCCGCCGCGGCATCATCGCCCGTAACAAGGCCAACCGCCTCAAGTCGCAGACCGCTGTCCGGCAGGCCGAGAAACAGTAGCACGCCGGCTTCGGCCGACTGCCGCCGACCGCACCCGGGCAGGTGCCGATGAAAATCGCCATCCACGCCGTCTACTATCATCCGGAAGTGGGCGGTATGGAAAGTCACATCAAGGACATCGCCGAGGAGTTTGTCGAACGCGGGCACGAGGTGCGAATTCTCTGTGCCCGCTCACTGCCCGGCTTGGCCGAAGAGGAAACCATCCGCGGGGTGAAGGTCCGGCGGGTGCGCTGGTACGGCCGGCACCGGCTGGGCTGGTTTCTTTTTGGCGTTTTCTCGGTCGGCCCGTTTCTGGAAATGGCCCGCGATTGCGACATTGCCCATGCTCAGGACCTGGCCAGTGCGCTGGCGACACGGTTTGCCAAACAGCGGCTCGGTCTGCCCGATGTTATCACGATTCATTCATCGCACTTTCTCAAACTGGCACCGAAGAAAATCCTCGGCCCGGCGTTTCGCTGGTTGTTCCGGCCCGCCGATTACATGCTGGCCGCCAGCGGTGAACTGACCGCCGCGGTACAGTCGGTATTGCCCGGTCGCCAGGTTGAATGCTATGTCAACTCGGTCAACACCCGCGTGTTCCGTCGGGTGAACCCGACGCTTGCCAATCCCGGCAAAACAATCCTGGTGTGCCCGCGCCGGCTGGTGGAGAAAAACGGCGTCCGCTACGCAATCGAGGCCCTGCCGCTGATTCAACAGACCGTTCCCGCCCATCTCTACCTTGCCGGTCCCGGCCCGCTGCAGGCCGAACTGGCCGAACTGGCCCGCAGTCTCGGTGTTGCCGATTCGGTAACTTTTCTCGGCGGCCAGAGCCACGATTCAATGCCCGGCATTCTGTCTTCGGCCGATGTCGTCATCATCCCTTCACTGATGGAGGCAACTTCAATCGCCGCCCTGGAATCGATGGCCTGCGAACGGGTGGTGGCCGCATCGAATGTCGGCGGGCTGCCTGAAATCATTGACGACGAGGTCGGTGCGCTTTTTGAACCGGCCAACCCGCGCGACATCGCCGCCAAGGTGCTGCTGCTGCTTGGCCGGGACCGGGCGGCAATGGGTCGCCGGGCCCGGGAGCGCGTCGAGGCCAACTGGAGCGCCGCCCGCCTCGCCGACCGGCATCTGGAAATCTACCGCACGCTGCTCGCCGGCCGTTCCCCTTCCGGCTGATGTCCGCCGCTCCCGCCGAGTCCCGCCGGCGACTGCTGCCCGGCTGGCTGCGCAACACGGTCGGAGTTGCCGTCGTTGTTGCCACTTTCTATTTCCTCATCAGCCGGCTGGTGCGCGACTGGGACAAGATTCCCTGGTCGGAACTGCGGTTTTCGATCCCGATGGTGGTGCTGGCCTTTGCGCTGATATTCTTTGCCTACATTCCGCTCTACGGCTTCACCTGGAAGGTGATTCTCGCCGGTATGGGCGAACGGATTTCAACCTGGCAGGCGATATCCATCCTCGCGGTATCCCAGATGGGCAAGTACGTTCCGGGCAAGGTCTGGTATGCCCTGGGCCGAATCTATCTGGCCCGGCGCCTCGGCATTCCGGAAGCCAAGACTGCGGTCTCGGCGCTGATTGAAACCGGTTTTGCACTGCTGGCGGCGGCACTGTTGTTTGCCCTGGCAGTGCTGCTGCTGCCGGTTGCCGGCATTCCCGGCCGGGCCTATCTGGCGTTTTTGTTGGTGCCGGTGTGCCTGGTGCTGCTCTGGCCGCCGGTCCTGAACCGGCTGATCGGATTTCTGCTGCGTCGCCTGCGCCAGCCGGTTTTTGACATCCGGCTCAGTGCCGGCCGCATCCTTGCCATTCTCGGGCTTTATGTCGCGATGTGGCTGGCTCAGGGCATCGGCTGTTTTGCTCTGGTCAATTCGTTCTATCCACTGGCGCTGGACAAACTGCCGATGCTGGTCGGCGGTTATGCGCTTTCCTGGATTCTCGGATTTCTGGTGCTGGTCAGCCCGGCCGGGCTGGGCATCCGAGAAGGTATCTTCACCTTTGCCCTCAAGCTGATTCTGCCCGGCCCGGTAGCAATCATCGCCGCCCTGCTTTCGCGGCTCTGGATAACCATCGGCGAAGGACTCACCGCGGTCTTTTTCGCCCTGTTTGTCCGCCGTCGCACTCCGGAGGCAACAAGATGAAAAACAAATCCGCTGCCCGTGTCGGCCGGACCGTTCCGGCTGCTCCGGTTCCGCCCATCACCGATGCGGTCCTGCACCGTATCGTCGTCGCCGCCTTCTTTCTGCTGCCGCTGGTGTTCTACGGTCGCTATCTTTTCGGCGGCCGGATGCTGTTCGGTACCGACTGGCTCGGTGCCGGCGGCTACCAGATGCGTGAGTTCATGGCCCGCTATATCGCCGCCCGCGGCACAATCGCTTTCTGGATGCCCGGGATTCTTTCCGGCCAGCCGACTCTGGCAGCATTTTTCGGCGACCTGCTTTATCCCACCGCCCTACTGCGGCTGGTGCTGCCGGTCCACGTCGTCTGGAGCTGGACTTTTGCCCTGCATGTCGCAGTGGCCGGGCTGGGAACTTACCTGTTTCTGCGTCAGCTCAAGGCCGCCATCATCCCTGCCGCCATCGGTGGCATCGCCTACATGTTTGCCGGCAGCCTGCTCACGCTCACCTACGCCGGTCACGATGGCCGGCTGATCGGCTCGGCGCTGCTGCCACTGGCACTGTATTTTCTCCACCGCGGCATGACCGAGCGCCGGCTGATTCACTTTCTGCTCAGCGGCGTCGTCGTCGCACTGCAACTGCTTTCCGGCCACATCCAGAAAGTCTATTACACCGGGCTGGTGCTCGTCGCCTACTTTCTCTTCCTGCTTTTTGTCGAGCTGCGCCGGCAGCGCTCGATCGGACTGGCAATCCGGCTCTGTCTTTTCTTTGGCGCCGGCATGGTGATTGCCGGTGCACTCGCCGCCGCCCAGTATCTGCCCATCTGGGCCAACATGCCCTACGCCGCCCGCGGCGCCGAACGCGGCTGGGAATACGCAACCTCGTGGTCAATGCCGGTTGTCGAAACCTTCGACCTCATCACCCCCCGTTTTTCCGGCGGCCTCGGCGCCTACTGGAGCCGCAACCCGTTCAAACTGCACAGCGAGTATCTCGGCATTCTGCCGCTGCTGCTGGCAGCAATCGCCGTCTTCTGCCGCTGGCGTGACCGCTCAACCCGCTTTTTCACTCTGACCTTTGCCGGCGCAACGGTAATGGCCTGGGGCGGCTACACGCCGCTCTACTACATTCCCTATTATCTCTTTCCCGGCATCAGCAAGTTCCGGGGACCGGCGATGATTTTCTTTGTCGCCGCTTTCTCGCTGGCGGTACTGGCCGGACTGGGGTTCGACTGGCTGATTCAGGCTCACAAGGACCCGGAACGCCGCCGCACGCTCCGCACCGCTTTCATCGCCGCGGCGGTACCCGCCGCACTGTTTATCCTCACCGCCGTGCTGCGCGGCCCGCTGGAGTCGCTGCTGCGTTCAGCGACGCTGGCGCTGGAACAGAAATCCGCCGCACTCAGCCAGAACTGGCCCGCAATGGTCGACGGTTTCGCTCTGGCAACGCTGTTTGCGCTGCTCGGTGCCGGCCTGATCTGGCTGGTGTTCAACCGCCGCATCGGCCTGCTCACCGCCGGCCTGGCCGCGGCACTGCTATTGACGCTTGACATCGGCCTGTCGCTCGATCTCTGGAACGAAAGCCGCGGCTACATCCGCGGTGTCCCGCCGCCGCGAGAGTATTTCGCCGACGACGAGGCGATCAGTTTTCTCAGAAACCAGCCCGGGCTCTGGCGCGTGCTGCCGCTTTACTACGACCGTTCTGACGACGGTCGGTTGATGGGCGCCGGACTGCAGAACGCCGGCGGCCAGATGCCCAACCCGTTGCAGTCGTATCAGGACTTCACCGGCGCCGGCACCAGCGTGATGTTTGCCGCCGGCAATCTCACCAACCCCAACTTCATGAACCTGCTCGGCATCCGTTACATCATCAGCGTGCCGCTGCCCGACGACGACTCCCGCTACGATGAGCGCAGCCGGCAAGTCATCGGCCAGCTGCGCGCCTTCTTCGACCGACCCTGGTTCCGGCTGGCTTTTGCCGGCCGGCAGTACGCGGTGTATGAGAATCTTGCCGCACTGCCCCGGGCATTTCTGGTTGGTGCGGCCGAAAAACTGCCCGACAAGACCGCCCTGCTGGCCCGGCTGGCCGACCCGCTGTTCCGGCCCGACCGCACCGCCCTGCTCTACGACGATGCCGGCCTGCCGCCCGTTGCCGAAAGCGTCCCCGGCAGCGCCACCGTCACCGACTACGACCCGAACCGAATAGCAGTCAAGGCCACCACGGCAACACCGGCGCTTTTGGTGCTGGCCGAGAACTGGCATCCCGACTGGCGGGCCGAGGTTGACGGTCGTCCGACGCCGGTGCTGCGGGCTTTTCACACCCTGCGGGCGGTGCGGCTCGAACCCGGTCAACACGAAGTCGTCTTCCGCTACCGCTCGCCGAGCTGGCGTCTGGGCAGCACGATTTCGCTCGTCGCCGCAGCAATCGTCATCGTCGTGCTGCTGTTGTCGCTGTCGCCACGCCGACGCCGACGCATCGCCGGAACACAACTTCCGGCTTGACAGCCGGCAACGAAACACTATGATGACCCGTAACAAAGGAGGTTCGATGGCTTGCATGAAACGTGGAGTCAAGGCGACTGCAAAGAAAGCAGTCAAGAAGGCTCCGGCCAAGAAGGCGAAGAAAGTCGCCAAGAAAAAGTAACAGCCCGTTTCGGGCTGCGCAGGGGGGCGTTTCGCCCCCTTTGCGTTTCATGCCTGACCTCGCCGCTCTCGCCCGGCTGATTCCGCTCGAAAATCTGGCTTTCGACCCGACCGCACCACCGGCCCGGATTACCGGTGTCGCCGGCGCCGCCCGCGCGCTGCTCTGTGCTGCCGTTGCCCGGCACAGTGCCGGACTGGTGGTTGCCGTTTCAGAGCGCGAAGCCGACGCGCTGGCGCTTGCTGCCGACATCGCCGTGCTCAACCCCGGCATCAACACACTCTGTTTTTCTCCCGGGGCACCTGACGCCGCCGCCCGGCTGGCAGCAGTGATTGCCGCCCGACCGGCAGTACTTGCGGTCACCGACGAACAACTGCACGGCCCGGCACCGGTCATCGCCGCTGCCCCGGCGGCACTGACGCTGACGGTTGGTACCCGGCTGCAGCCAGCCGAGCTTGTCCAGTGGCTCGAGGGCCACGGCTGGGAACGGACTGACCTCGTCGCCGAGCCGGGCGAATATGCTGCCCGCGGCGGCATTGTTGACCTGTTTCCCGACACCGCCGAATTGCCGCTGCGGATTGAATTCGGCCCGGAGGCGGTTGAATCGCTGCGCAGCTTCGAACCGCTCACCCAGCGCTCGACGGCAGCGCTGACCCGGGCCGAAGTCACCGACCGCCGGCCGCCGGCCCGCGCCGACCATCCACTTGCCGCAGTCATTCCGGCTGATGCTTTTGTCATCGCTGACGCCGGTTGCACCGCCCTGCCGCCGCGACTGGTGATTGAAAGCAGCGCCGGTGCTGGTCTTGACCTCGGATTCCGCCCGGCACCGGTTTATCTGGGCAACCTCAACCTGCTGCGGTCACAGATTGATGCTGCTGCCGGCGAATGGCTGATTGCCTGCGCCGCCGATCATCAGCTCGAACGGCTGCGTCGTCTGCTCGGCCCGCGGGTGAGTTTTGCCGCCGCGCCGCTGAGCCGCGGTTTCATTCACGAACCGTCCGGGTTGACCCTGCTCACCGAACGTGAGCTCTATGGCGCGCCGCTGCGCCGCACCGCCCGGCGTCGCTTCCGGGGTCTGCCGCTCGACAACCTCGTTGCCCTGCGACCGGGTGACCTCGTCGTCCACATCGATTACGGCATCGGCCGCTTTGAGGGCACCCGGCGGATAACCGCCGCCGGCGTGGAAAAAGACTATCTGGTTGTCGGCTATGCTGACGGCGACCGGGTCTATGTCCCGGTCGAAAACATCGGCCTGCTCGACCGCTATGTCGGCGCCGAAGACGCCTCCCCGCGGCTGGACCGGCTGGGTGGCCGCGCCTGGCTGCAGGCCAAGGCCCGCGCCGCACGTTCCAGCGCCGAATACGCCGGCGAACTGCTTGACATCTACGCCCGCCGCTTGGTTGCCGGCGGCATTGCCTTTCCGCCCGACGATGCCTGGTCGGAGTCGGTGGCTGCCGCCTTTCCGTTCGAGGAAACGCCCGATCAGCTTGCCGCCCTCGCGGCAGTGCGTGCCGACATGGAACGCGCCCGACCAATGGACCGGCTGATCTGTGGCGATGTCGGCTACGGCAAGACCGAAATTGCCCTGCGCGCCGCGGTCAAGGCGGTTGCCGGTACCCGTCAGGTGGCTCTGCTTGCCCCGACGACGATTCTCTGCTGGCAGCACTACAGCATCTTTCGCCGCCGGCTGCGTGACCTGCCGGTACAGGTTGCGCTGCTGTCCCGCATCGCCGGCAGTGACGCTCAGAAGGCGACACTGCGCGGCCTCGCCGACGGCACGATTGATATCGTCATCGGTACCCACCGACTGCTCGACCCGCAGGTACGCTTTCGCGACCTCGGACTGGTAATCATTGACGAGGAACAGCGGTTCGGGGTTCGCCAGAAGGAACGGTTCAAGGCCCTGCGCGCCTCGGTTGACGTCCTTACTCTCACCGCCACCCCCATCCCGCGCACACTCTACATGGCCCTCGCCGGTCTGCGCGACATTTCCCAGCTCAACACTCCGCCACCGGGCCGCCGCGACATTCTCACCGAGGTCGCCCCCGACAGCGACGGGCTGATTCGTGACTATATCCACCGCGAGCTGAACCGGGGTGGTCAGGTTTTCTTTGTCCACAACGAAATCCGCGACCTCGACCGCGTCAGTCAACGCCTCACCCGGCTGGTGCCGGAGGCACGGCTGCTCACCGCCCACGGCCGGCTCTCCGGCCGCGCGCTCGCCCGGATCTATTCCGAGTTTGCCGCCGGCAAGGCCGATATCCTGCTCTGCACCGCCATCATCGAATCCGGCGTCGATCTGCCCAATGTCAACACCATCATCGTTGACCGCGCCGACCGGTTTGGATTGGCCGACCTGCACCAGCTCCGGGGCCGGGTCGGCCGCTCCGAACAACAGGCCTGGGCGCTGTTTCTGGTGCCGACCGACGACAACATCACCGCCGATGCCCGCCAGCGACTGTCGGCGCTGGCCGCCTACTCCCGGCTCGGCTCCGGCTACCGGCTTGCACTGCGCGACATGGAAATCCGCGGCGTCGGCAATCTGCTCGGCACTGAACAGCACGGCCACGTCGCCCGGATTGGATTCAACCTCTACGCCCGGATGCTGCGCGAAGCGGTGGCGCGCCAGAAGGGAGAAACGGTGACGCCCGAACCGGAACTGCAGCTCAATCTGCGCACCGTCTTGCCCGAAGACTACATCAGTGACAGCTTTGAACGAGTGGCAATCTACCGCCGGCTGCTGAATGCGGCGTCCGACAGCGAGCTGACCGAACTGCGGGCCGAACTCGCTGACCGTTTTGGTCAGCCGCCACCGGCGCTCGACGACCTGTTCCGGGTTGCCCGGGTGCGGTTGCTTGCCCGCCAGGCCGGCATTGCCCGGGTCGAACTCGCCGCCGGCCGCATCACCATCACCCGGCCAGACGGGAAGACCGAAAGTTTTACCGGCGACATCAACACTCTGCTGACCTGGCTGGAACGAACTGTGCCGGCGACCGGATTGTCGGCTAGGGGAAGCTGACGCTGATTGTCCGGCCGCCGCCGGTTACCGCCAGTCGAACCTGAATGGTGTCGGCCGGCAGCAGCTTTTCGGCCCGCTCGGCCCATTCCACCAGACAGACGCCGTCGCCCAGCAGATATTCTTCCAGCCCGATACCCTCCAGCGCCGCCGGGTCATCAAGCCGGTACAGGTCAATGTGATACACCGGCAGCCAGCCCTGATACTCGGTGACGATTACGAACGAAGGGCTGCGCACCGTTTCGCTGACTCCCAGCCCGGCGGCAACACCTTTGATCATTGTCGTCTTGCCGCTGCCGAGGTCGCCATAGAACGCCACGACCGCGCCGGGGCCGAGCCGCTCAGCCAGCGCGCGGCCGAACGCGATGGTCTCGGCCGCGCTGCTGGTCTGTCGCTCCAATACTTCGGCTACAGTAGCTCCAGGCTGAATGCGGTCGCCTCACCACCGCCCAGACAGGCCGTGGCCAGTCCGGTCTTCTTGCCGCGGTCGCGCAGGGCATAAATCAGCGAAACGATGATTCGCGCCCCGGAACAGCCAATCGGATGGCCGAGTGCGATCGCCCCGCCGTTGACATTGACCCGGTTCCAGTCCCAGCCCAGCGCCTTGCCGTCAGCAAGGGTCTGCGATGCGAACGCCTCGTTGATCTCGATCAGGTCGTAATGCCCGATGTCGACACCCTGCACCGCCAGCAGGTTGCGCACGGCGGTAATCGGCGCAAAGAACAGCATCTTGGGCTCGACCGTACCGGTAGCGTAGGCATTGACCCGTGCCAGCGGCTTGAGCCCCTGAGCGCGGGCCCACTGTTCGCTGCAAAGCACCAGCGCCGCAGCGCCGTCGTTGATTGACGAAGCATTGCCGGCGGTGACTGTGCCGTCTTTGGTGAATACCGGTTTCAGCGCCGCCAGTTTCTCGTAGGTCGTGTCTGCCCGCGGGCCTTCATCGGTGTCGAAGACCACCGGTTCACCTTTCTTCTGCGGTATGGTTACCGGCGCGATTTCCGCCTTGAATCTGCCCGCCTTGATTGCCGCCACCGCCTTGGCATGACTGTCTGCCGCCCAGCGGTCCTGCTCTTCACGGGTAATGCCGGCATGCTGGGCAGTGAAATCACCCAGCTCGCCCATGTGCACGTTACCAAAATAGTCCCAGATGCCGTCGTAGATCATACCGTCCTGCAGCTTGGCATCACCCATCTTGTTGCCGCCCCGCAGCGACTTGAGGTAGTACGGCACGTTGGACATCGACTCCATTCCGCCCGCGACAATCACCTGGGCGTCGCCGGCCTTGATCATCTGACAGGCCAGTGCTGCGGCAATCATCCCGGAACCGCAGACCTTGTTGACGGTCAGCGCCGGGGTTTCGCTTGGTAGTCCGGCATGAATCGTCGCCTGCCGTGCCGGATTCTGTCCGATGCCGGCCGGACAGACATTGCCCATGATTACGCCCTGAACATCGGCCGGTCTGATACCGGCACGCTCAACTGCCGCCCGGATTGCCACCGCTCCCAGGTCGGGTGCGCGCAAACCGGCCAGCCCGCCCAGAAAGCGGCCGATTGCAGTCCTCGCCGCACCAACTATCACCGTATCCTTGGCCTTGCCGATTGTCATCGTCTACTCCTTTCCTGACCTTCTGCCGGGAATCTGTCCCGCATCACGTTCAGTGCCGCCTCACGCCGGCCAGACCGGCGGGCGCTTTTCCAGAAATGCCTTCGTACCCTCGGCCGGCTCCCCAGTGCCGAAACAGACACCGAACGCCTCTATTTCCAGCGCATTGCCGACTTCCAGCCCGCAATCCAGCCCCCGGTTTATGCAGGTCTTGGCCAGCCGCACTGCGGTCGGCCCCCGGCTGCTGATCTTCCGGGCCAGCTCGGTCGCGGTTTCCAGCAGCTTGTCCGCCGGCACAACCCGGTTCGCCAGCCCGATCCGCAGTGCCTCGGCGGCATCGAGCGCATCGCCGGTAAAAATCAGTTCCTTGGCAATGCCCGGTCCGACGAGTCGCGCCAGTCGTTGCGTACCGCCAAAACCGGGGATCAGTCCGAGATTGACCTCGGGCTGACCGATCCTGACCCCTTCGGCCAGTATCCTGATGTCGCATGCCAACGCGACCTCGCACCCGCCTCCCAGGGCGTAACCGTTGATCGCCGCGATTGTCGGCTTTTCAATACCGGCCAGCTTTGTCAGGGTGCGATGTCCCGCCTGGGCAAAAGCCCGCGCCTGCAGTGGGGTGAACGACGACATCTCGGCGATATCGGCGCCAGCGACGAATGCCTTGCCGGCCCCGGTCAGCACAATCGCCCTGACATCAGCCTGCCGGGCGAAATTGTCCACTGCCCGCTCCAGTTCCAGCACCAGTTCGGTACAGAGCGCATTCACCGGCGGCCGGTTGAATCGCAGCCAGCCGATACCGTCGACCTGGTCCAGTATCAGATACTTGAAATCCACTGTGCCTCCTGCGCCGCCCCGGTGCGGGCGGTCAGGGCCAATATATGGGAAACCAGACGGTGGTCAAGCCAGCAGCCATCCTGCCCGGCACCGCCCGCTGACAGGCGGTATTCGCTGCCCCGGGTGCCGGCCACTGCCGGAACGGAGCCGCGAATGACGCCGCAGTCGGTCCGATGGTTTGACAGTCGGCTGGCGCAGGTTAGAATTGCAGTCCAAGGAGTTAGACAATGATTGCACTGATAGTAATACTGGCTGCGGTCGGCCTGCTGGCGGTGATTGCCATCAGCATCTACAATTCGCTGGTAATCAAGCGCAACCGGGTAAAAAACGGCTGGCACCAGATTGATGTCCAGCTCAAACGCCGGATTGACCTGATTCCGAATCTGGTCGAGACCGTCAAGGGCTATGCCGCCCACGAAAAGGCAATCTTTGAACGGATTGCCGAAGCCCGTTCGCTGGCAATCAACGCCAAGTCACCGGCTGAATCGGCCCGGGCGAACAACATGCTCTCCGATACACTGAAGACGCTGTTCGCCGTGGTTGAGAACTACCCCAACCTCAAAGCCAACGAAAACTTCCTCAAACTGCAGGAAGAGCTGACGACCACCGAGAACAAGATCGCCTTTGCCCGGCAGTTCTACAACGATGTCGTGATGGACTACAACAACTCGCGCGAAGTCTTCCCGGCCAACATTTTCGCCAGCCTGTTCCGGTTTGAACCGGCCGAGTTCTATTCGGTGCCTGAATCGGAGCGAACGGCGCCGAAAGTCCAGTTCTGACCGGCAAGACCTTGCCCGAACGGCGACATCTCTATCAGCTGATTGCAGCCAACCGGCTGAAAACAGCGCTTTTTATTGCGCTGATAACCCTGCTGCTTGGCATTGTCGGGCTGGCACTGGGCTGGTACTTTGGCTGGGGCATCGAAGCCTACGCTCTGTTTGCCGGGTTTGTCATCATCTACAATCTGGTGCTCTACTACAATTCCGATCGGCTCGCCCTCGCCGTCAACCGTGCCCGGCCCGCCGACCCGGCTGAGTTCCGCCTGCTGCACAACGTCGTCGAAGAAGTCGCCATTGCCGCCGGCATTCCGAAACCGGCAGTATATGTAATCGACGACCCGGCCCCCAATGCCTTTGCCACCGGCCGCAATCCCGCTCATGCCGCGGTGGCAGTTACCCGCGGCCTGCTCGAGACAATGAACCGCGAGGAACTGCAGGGAGTCATCGCCCACGAGGTCGCCCATATCCGCAACTACGACATCCTGCTGATGACCGTTGTCGCCATCGTCGGCGGACTGATTGTGCTGTTTCGCGACATCTTCCTGCGCTGGGGATTTTTCTGGGGTGGCCGCCGCGACCGGCGCAGTTCGAGCCGCGGCGGCGGTCAGGTAGGCATCGTTATCGGACTGGTTGGGCTGGTGCTGGCGATTCTCGCCCCGCTGTTTGTGGCGTTGATCCGTGCCGCGGTGTCGCGTCAGCGCGAGTACCTTGCCGACGCCGCCGGTGCACTGATTGTCCGCAACCCCAACGGCCTTGCCTCGGCCCTGGCCAAGCTCGGGGCATTTTCCGGCCGCCTCCGCTCGGCTTCCAGCGCCACCGCCCATCTGTTCATTGCCAATCCGTTTGGCGCCGGCGCCTTGTCACTCTTTGCCACCCACCCGCCGATCGAAGACCGCATCCGCCGCCTCACCGCACTGGTTGTCCCCGACTCGGACAAACAGTTGGACTGAAGACTTACTGACCGGCCTTCCGCGACCGCGGTGACCGCCGCCGGTTGTTACCGTTGCAGCTCGGCAGCTCGCCCTTGACCTTCACTGCCCGGATGTTCTCGATCCGGGAAAGGTCGGCGAGCAGGGCGTTATCGACTCTGACACGCCAGTCCAGCAGCTGAAAACTGCGCCAGCTGTCATCACGCCGACGCAACCGCAGCCAGACCGGTGTTTCGCCCGGACTGGCCGCCAGTCGTTCCTGCAGTTTGCGCAGAACCAGCTCATCGAGCTGGTCTTCTTCCAGCTCCACCGCCAGCACGCGCAGATAGCGACTGCACTCGGCCAGCGGCAATACCTGACTGGCCCAGATCTGCGGTACGCCCGAGCCGCCCTCGGCCCGGACCTTGACCCGGCCCTGGACCGCAACGATGCTGTCAAGCTTCAGCAGCGCCCGGCAGGTTTCAAGCTGGTCAGTAAAGACCATCACCTCGACGCTGCCGTCGAAGTCGTCCAGCGTGATGATAAAGTACTCCCGGTCGTCCTTGCCCCGCCGCGCCCGCCGTTGCGTCACCACTCCACCGACGGCAACCGTCTCGTTGTCACGCAGTGTCCCCAGTTCACTGCTCGATTTCAGCCCCAGCGCTTCATAGACCGGCCGCAGCGGCTCAAGCGGATGCGAAGAAAACCAGAACCCGAACGCCTCCTTCTCGTAGGCCAGCCGAATATCGTTGTTGTATTCTACTGCCACGACCGGCTCGTTGAGCGGTGCCGCGGATTCAAACAGCGCCGTCTGCCGTTCCAGGTAGCGCAGCCGCTCGGAACCGGCCCGGGCCAGTTCGGCATCAAGACCGGCCAGCAGCTGGGCACGGTCCGGATTGTGACTGTCGAACGCACCCGCCTTGATCAGCGACTCCACCGCCTTGCGGTTGACGGTACCGCGCATCCGGGTAAGGAAGTCAGCCAGACCGCGAAAATCACCATGCTCCCGGCGTTGACGGACAATCGCTTCACTGGCACCCTCGCCCAGATTTCGGATACCGGCAAGCCCGAAACGGATGCCCCCGTCCTCGATGCTGAAACGGACCTCGCTGCGGTTGATGTCCGGTCCGAGCAGCTCCAAGCCCATCCGGCGTGCTTCCTGAACGAGCTGGGCCAGCCGTTTCGAGTCTCCGAGTTCGCTCGTCAGCGTGGCGGCAAGAAACTCGACCGGAAAGTGCGCTTTCAGATAAGCGGTAACGTAGGAAAGATAAGCATAGCCGGCGGCATGTGACTTGTTGAACCCGTAACCGGCAAAGCTGGCAAGCAGCTCGAAAATCTTTTCGGCACGGCTGGCGGGAATGCGGTTGTGCTGCTGACAGCCGGCGATGAAGTCCGGCCGGAGCGTTCGCATCAGTTCGACGTTCTTCTTGCCCATCGCCCACCGCAGCAGGTCGGCCTTGCCTGGGGTAAATCCGGCCAGCGCCTGTGCCGCCTGCATTACCTGTTCCTGATAAATCAGAATGCCGTAGGTCTCGCGGCAGATCGGCTCCAGCAGCTCGTGTTCGTATTCAATCTGCTCTTTTCCTGCCTTGCGGGCAAGATAGCGCGGTATCAGGTCCATCGGCCCGGGCCGGTACATCGAAATGATCGCGATGATGTGCTCCAGCCGGTCCGGCATCATCCGACGCACCAGGTCCCGCATCCCGCTGCTCTCCAGCTGAAATACGCCGACGGTCTCGCCCCGCTGCAGCAGCCGGAAAGTCGCGGCATCGTCCAGCGGCAGCTGGTTGAAGTCGAAACTATGACCGCCTTCGCGAACGAGCCGGTTGGTCTCCTCGACCACCGTCAGCGTCCGCAGACCGAGAACGTCCATCTTCAACAGCCCGACGTCTTCCAGCGAGTGCATGTCAAACTGAGTGCAGACACCGGCATCGGACGACCGGTAAAGCGGCACCAGTTCCAGCAACGGCCGCGGAGCGATGACGACCGCCGAAGCATGGATTGACGGATGACGATGAAGACCCTCTATCCGCCGGGCAATATCAATCATCTCGCCGAACTCCGGCTTTTCGGCAACCGCTGCCCGCAGTTCGCTGCTTTCCTCCAGTGCCTCGCCCAGCTCGCTCCCGACCGGAATCAGTTTGGCAATGCGATCGACGTCACCGATGGGAATCTCCAGCACGCGACCGACATCGCGAACAGCGGCCCGCGCCTGCATCGTACCGAAGGTGATAATCTGGGCTACCGAGTCGGCACCGTAACGCTGACGAATATAGTCAATCACTTCCTGCCGGCGGTCATCGGCGAAATCAACATCGATATCAGGCAGCGTTACCCGCTCGCTGGTCAGGAAACGCTCAAAGAGCAACCCGTAGCGCAGCGGGTCAATGTCGGTAATACCCAGACAGTAGAGGACCAGACTGCCTGCCGCTGAGCCCCGGCCGGGTCCGACCGGGATACCCCGCTCGCGCGCTGCGGCAATGATATCGCGTACGACGAGAAAATAGCCGGCAAAGCGGGTGGCACGAATAACCGCCAGCTCACGGGCAAGCCGTTCTTCCACTGCCGGCGTCACCCGGGAATAACGACGGCGCAGGCCGGTACGGGCAAGATGTTCCAGATAGCTGTCGGCGTCTTCAAACTCCGGCGGCGGGTCGAACCGGGGCAGATAGAAACGCTTGCGCGAAAGGTCCAGATTCAGGTTGCATTTATCGGCCACCTCCCGGGTGCGCTTGACCGCATCGGGCATATCAGCGAAGACCTGCAGCATCTCCTCCGGCGAACGGAAATGGAAATCGGCACCGGCCATTGACAGCCGGCCGGTGTCCTTCATCCGTCGGCCGGTCTGAATACACACCAGCGCATCGTGCGCCCGCACGTCTTCGGGTCGCAGGTAGTGACAGTCGTTGGTAGCAACGATTGGAATCCCCAGTGCTGCGCTGATTTCCTTCAGCCCGGGAATAATCTTCTCCTGCTCAGGCAGTCCGGAACGCATCGCCTCGAGATAGAAGTTTTCCGGACCGAGGATTGCCTGATAGGCCGCCGCGGCCGTCATTGCCTGCTCGGCCTCATCACGCAGCAGCCAGTGACCAACCTCACCCTTAAGACAACCCGACAGGCCGATCAGGCCGGCCGCATGCTGGGCCAGCAGTTCGCGATCGATCCGCGGCTTGTAATAGAACCCCTCCAGCCAGCCCAGCGATACCAGTTTCATCAGATTGTGCCAACCGGTCTCATCACGGCACAAGAGCGTCAGATGAAAACTGGCGTCGCCAATGCCCGGATACTGCTTCCGTTCCCGCCGGTCCCCGGGGGCAACATAAACCTCGGCTCCGACAATCGGTTTCACCCCGGCTTTTTCTGCAGCCTTGAAGAAACGGATTGCCCCGAAGAGATTGCCGTGGTCGGTAACTGCCAAAGCCGGCATCCCGAATTCCGCCGCGAGCTTGACCATGTCCTCAATCCGCGACGCCCCGTCAAGAAGGCTGAATTCAGAATGGTTGTGCAGGTGCACGAAACTGGCAGTTGCGGTTTTGCTGGGCACGGACTTCTTTACTCCGCCCCGGCCGCGCTGTCAACACCAGCTTTGCCGGTGCCGACGTTCAGGGTTTTTGCTCGAACTCCAGGTGCAGTTTCAGCCGCGGCCCGGCAAAATCGGCCGGCAAAGGCGGCAGCTTTTCGGTAACTTTCACCGCCCTTTCACATGACAGGTCGTAAGCCCGGTCGCCGGAGGACTTTTCTATACGAACATCGCTGATGACGCCGTCTCTCTCAATCAGAAAGACAATCGTCGCACTGCGGCTGATCGCCTGCCCGGCATACGGATTCAGCCAGTTGGCATTGATCATCTCCAGCATCCGAGTAAGGTAGTATGAGTACCCCAGCGCCTCGGCCCCCTCGATGTTAACTCCGAGACCGAACCGGCGAACCTGATTCTGTTGCTCTACCGGCTTGGGCTGCGTCGCTGGCTTGGGTGCGCTCTGAGCCTTGGGTTTGGGTTCAACGACCTCCGCCTGCTTCTTTTCCGGTCGGGGTTGCGGCTGTACTTCGCCACCGGGCGGCAGCCGGACGGCAATGACCGGCGGCCGACGCATGTCCCGCACCGGACTGCGACTGGTAACTGCCGCCGCAATCAGCAGCAGCAAAGCATGGCCGAAAGAAGAAAACAGCAGATCCCGCGTCACCGCGGCAAGGCTACCAGTCCGATGTCGGTGATGCCGTGTTCGCGCACCGCGCCCAGCACCGTCATCACCGTGCCATAATCAACACGCTTGTCGGAACGCAGATAGACACGGTCATAGTCGCCCTTGGCCAGCTCGTCGCTCAATGTCCGGCTGAAGCGATCAATATCCGTCAGCTTGCGGCCGACGAAAATCTCACCGTTGGCCTTGATGCTGATGTCAAGACCCTGCTTGGGTTGGGGTTCAACCGTAGTGGTGCGGGGCAGTTCGAGGTCTATTCCCTGATTCCGGCTCAGGGCAGTCGAGACGCCGGCAATCAGAAAAATCACCATCAGCGTGAAACTGACATCGGCCAGCGATGTGATATTCATTTCCGCCATCAGTTTGAGTCTGCGTGGACGATGAATCACGTCGCCACCGCCGAATGCATTTCCAAAATGCCTACGGACCGCAGCCAACCGGTCGCCTGCGCATCACCGTTGCTCAATCCTCAGCCCCTGAGCTCTTGGGTTGGGCAATCTCGCGCCGGATGATTCCGGTCAGCTCCGAAGCAAACCTTTCCATCTCCGACTGCAGGTCCGATGACCTGGCAACCAGGTAGTTGTAGAACAGCGCCGCCGGAATCGCTACCAGCAGCCCCATTACCGTCGTAACCAGCGCATCGGAGATGCCGGGCGCAATTGTCTGCAGCGTAGGCATGGTTGCTCCCCGCAGACTAAGGAAAGTCCGCAACACACCCTGGACAGTTCCCAGCAGACCAAGGAATGGCGCGACCATCGTCGTAATGGCCAGAACCGGCATCGCCCCCTGCAGTTTGTCCGACTCAAGTGATGCCGCACGTTCCATCGCCTCGGTGATGTTCGGCATCAACTGCTGCAGGACATCGGCCACTTTCGCCCCCCGGTACTCATCGCGCAGCATCAGCCATTCCCGGGTTCCGGCAACGAGCAGCGCCACAAGCGGTGAATCGGCATACTCCTCTGCCAGTCGCGCATGGTCGCCCAGCCGCCGACGATAGCCAAATGCCTGCAGAAACCGGCGCGTCGCACGCCGTGCCCGGCTGAGCTGCCGTAGTTTGCGGATTGCCACCGCCCACGACACCACCGACATTACCAGCAGCAGGATAATTACGGCCTGGGCAAAGATGCCGGCATTGACGAATGGCCCCAGCAAACCGCCCCCCTGGTCAGGCATCGGCGGCACTAGTCCTCCAGCCTCAGCAGTTTGTCCTCAGCAAGCCGGGCTTCGGGAGTTCCAGGATACTTTCGAATAACCTCGTCAAACCAGCGTCGCGCCTCCTCGCGGCGACCCAGACCGAGTTCGACCATGCCCAGTTTGTAGGTGGCAGCCGGCACTTTGTTTCCGTCCGGATACTCACGCAGCACCCGGGCAAACTCGGCTCGCGCCCGCTCAAGGTCGTTCATGGAATAGTAACACTCACCGATCCAGTAGCGGGCGTTGTCAGCGTTGTCACTGGCAGGAAACTGGCTGATAAACTGCTCGAAACCGTTGATGGCAACCTCGTACTTGCCACGCGTGAAATCGAAATAGGCGGCATCGTACATCTTCACCGGGTCCGGGCTGCCGCCAGCGGGCAACGCAATGGTGTCGCGGCGAACCGGCGCCGGCTGTGACTGCTTCAGCCTCGGTGTGTCACCTTCTGCCGGTGCAGGAGTCAGATTGCCGCGCCCGAGCCCAAGCCGCAGACTGATTCGGGTCAACCGGTTCTCGGTTTCCTCCAGTCGGGCGGAAATTGCATCCAGGCGGTCAATGGTCTGATTCAGTTGCCGTGAAACCTCGGCCCGGGTAACTGCCAGTTCCTGCGCCAGTTCGTTCTGCCGAGACTCGATCCGTACTGTCCGGACCGCCAGCGAATCAAGTAGCAGCCCCCGTCTGGCGTACTCACGAGTAAGGGTGCAGCCCGGCAGAACCGCCGCGATCACCACGCCTGCCAAAATGATACTCAGCGCAGGACACTGCGCCGAATTGCCACTCCGCGTCACAATCCGGAAGTGGAACTTCTAGCGGGCAACTTTGAACTCGACCCGGCGATTCAGCTGATACTCAGCCTCGTTCTGGGTAACAAGCCGCTCCTCACCGTAACTTACGGTACTCAACTGGGTAGCCGGTACACCCAGCTTGATCAGATAGGCCTTGGCTGCCTCAGCCCGCCGCATGCCCAGTGCCATATTGTATTCCGAGGTTCCCACCGGGTCACAGTGCCCCTCAATCGTTACCGTCGGACTGCCGGGCATCCCTTTGATTGCCGCGGCATTGTTCTGCATCACCACGGCATCGCCCGGCCGAATCTCAGACCGGTCGAAATCGAAATAGACCGGCTGCAGCCCTGTCGCACTGCTCGCGGGCGATTCCGGGGCCAGTGGTTCTTCGACGATACTTCCCGCAGGCGGAGGAGGTGGTACCGGCTCAACCGGCTCAACGCAGCGCTTGGGGCAGCCTGCGACCAGAAGCGCCACCACACCTGCCATAACCAGCCCGAGCAGACCGTAACGATTCCGTACCATCAGCTCTCCTCTTTAGACTTGGGTGCTGGACAATTGGCCCAGCACCCGTAGTTTGCAGCATAACCGACCATGGTCTGATGCCGGCATTGCCATCAGGAAGATATCTTCCTGATGACTCCGGCACTGTTGCCTCTCAACGTGCAGGCTTGAACTCAGCCCGCCGATTCAGGTGATATTCAGCCTCATTCTGAGTAACAAGCCGCTCCTCACCATAGCTGATTGTGGTGAGTCTAGTTGCCGGCACGCCGAGATTCACCAGATAGGCTTTGGCCGCCTCAGCCCGCCGCATGCCCAGTGCCATGTTGTATTCCGAAGTACCGATCGGGTCGCAATGGCCCTCAATCGTCACTGCCACCCTGTCGCCCGCCCCCTTGATCTTATCGGCGTTCTCTTGGAGAATCCGCGCATCACCGGGTCTGATGTCTGATCTGTCGAAGTCAAAATAGATATTCTTCAGATCAAGCGTCACCGGTGGTTGTTCGACCGGTTGCTCAGTAACGGTCTCCGGCGGCGGTGGCGGTGTAACTTCGGTTACGACTTTCTTCTTGGGACATCCTGCCGACACGAGTATCAGCAGAACGCCCAGGACAATCACCAGACTCTTTGCAGCTCTCTTCATCAAGATTCCTCCTACATAACACGTCTGCTAGCAGTTATAACTCTCGGCCTTCCTTCCGCGGACCCTGAAGACTATGTCAATCTAGCCATCCGCTGCCTGACTGTCAAGCTCTGGACATTCGTCTAGACGCTCAGCACTGGCCATGGTTGCCTTGACTCATTCAGCAACCGGTTTAACATCCTCCCGTTACCAATGTCCAGAAAAAAGTCTGTGGCTTCTGACCCTCGCCGGCTGGAGGGTCTCGTGGCGTTGGGCCAGAGGTTGCGCCAACTGCGCCGCAGTGTCGGACTGTCGCAGATGAAACTCTCTGAAAAACTCGGATTCAACCCGGCACACGGTTACAAGTACATCGTCCGGCTCGAAAAGGGTCAAATACCCAACCCGACTCTGCGCACCATTGCCGCTGTTCTGGCGTCGTGCGGCGCAGACTGGCCTGATATCGCAGACGTACTCCCCACGGTCGCCGGCGTTTCCCGCCCTCAACAGCCGCGGCCGGCCCAATCAAAACCATCAGCCGAAGTCAGACAGTCTTCCGCCCCGCCGCCTGCAGGTCAAAACGCATCGAAACCGCCCGAGCCGGTTTCCAGCTCCCATTCCCGCCGCCCTGCTCGCCACGTATTGCGCAAACACCGTTTCGAACGGCTTGCCAACGATTCTGCTCTATACTGGGCGAGAACCCGCATTGTCGAACAAAGGGTCCACGATCTGCTCGACCGACTTCACATACCGCCGCCCGCCCGCACAGCATATATCGACTATACCCGTGCGCTGTCACGCTGTCTCTCCGTTGCCGGGACGCCGAAACTCTGCCTTGGTTCGTCCTCTCCACTGAACCAGTCTCAGGCAGCCGGTTTCGCCGAACCCGGGCTTGACAGATCGATCATCAAGGACATCGAGGCATTCTGCACCGAAATCTGGAGCGAACGGTAATCGGCCCGACGGTTCGGAACTCGCTCTTTCTGTTTGCGCTTGCGTCACTATCGGCAAGTGCCACAACATTCAACATCACCGCCAGCCTGGATACATCGGGCGTCATTACTGGCGCCATGACCGCCGTCGTTGCCAACCCCGGCCCCGACAGCCTGGCGGAGTTGAAATTCGCAATCACTACCGCCACCCGCTGCCTTGTCCGTCGCGACCGCCCTGCCGCGTTTCAGTTCAACCGGGCCGAAAAAAGACCCCGATTGGAACTGGTTTCAGCTTCGTCCGCCGTCCGAACCGCCGAAAGCGAAGACACAGTTCATCTTTGCCTGGCGCCACCGCTGCCCCCCGGCGAATCGACGGCGGTAAGACTGGAGTTTCGCCTCGACCTGAGAAGTCGGCCCTCCACCGGCACCAGGCATCTGCTCATCCTCGCCGACTGGCATCCCCGAATGATTGACCCATCACTAGGCAGTTTTGGCATGCCTGCCCGCGCAGACTGGCGGATAGAACTGGCTGTCCCGTTTCCCCTTGTGGTCGCACCACTGCCGCAACAGACGAACGTACAACGCGCATCTGCTGATGTACGAACGTATACGGTTTTCACCCTCCGGGCCACCGATACTCCACCACTTACTCTCGCAGCAGCCGACTGGCTTGTTCCCCTCCGAGGTTCTGGTGACGTCGAACTTGACGTCTACGCTCCTCCAGAGCTTCGTGACGACTGGCGCGAACTGTTCCCGGCGGCAGAATCCGCCCTTGCTGAACTTGCCGGTCGGTGGGAGGAACCACCGCTGAAACCGGTAAGCATCATCGACTGCCGCGGTTTTGTTGAAACCGACACGAGCCTTCCGGGTTTGATTCTGTTGGGCAGTCCGACCGTGCCGTTCACACGGCTTCGTGAGGCCAGACTCTATCGCCAGCTGGCACTGCAGTGGTTTGCGGTGAAAGTCACCCCGCACCCGGAAACCGGCGCCTGGCTGGCACTCGGCCCGGCGGTCTTCGAAGAAATGCGACTTATGGCCCGCCGACATCCTCGTGCCGGGTTTTTGAATCTGCCGGTTGAATTATCCCTGCTCAAGCCCTTCTCGGTCGAATACTTCCATCGTCTGATGTATTACTCCGCGGCCGTCGGCAGACTGCTCGAACCCATCGACTGGCCGCCCCGCCGTTTTGCCGAGAATACCGTCAATCTAGCCGAAGCCCGCTTCTCCCGCGCAGGTCTTTTCTTCACAACACTGGAACGGCGAGTCGGCGAAACGGCCTATTATTCAATAATGAACAACTGGCTTGTGTCCGGTCCAGCGCCTACGGTCGATACCCTGCTGGAGTTGAGCCAACGGGTTGCGGGAGTCGACATCGCCGATGTTGTAGTCCCCTGGCTGGGAACACGGGGGTTTTGCGACTACTCGGTCGTCGGACTGGCCTGCGGCCGACGGCAGTTCCGTCTACGCCGCTTGGGCAGTGTCAAAAATCCGATAACGGCAGAACTGCATTACGACCGCGCAACCGAAAGAATCCGTTGGTCCGGGCAAGGACGCGATACTACCGTCACTCCGGCGATCGGTGCCCGCTTGCGCCGAATCGAGCTGGATCCGGACCGACTGCTGCTGGAACATGAACGCTGGAACAATCACTGGCCCCGCCAGGTCAGATTCTCAGCAATCATTGATTTGCCTGATTTTGACGCCTATCAAGTCTTCTGGGGACCATACGCGTGGTGGGATACCTACCACGGTGTTCGACTGGGAGGCTGGGTCAATGGCCGTCAGTTCATCGACGCCGGGCCGCTGCGTGGCCGTCATACCTGGTCGCTGGCCCAGACTTACAGTGTCGGACTGGGCAAATGGCAGACCGGATTCTCCTACCAGACCCCACTGACGTCCTCGCGTGAACTGCGTCTGCGCGCTCTGGGCAAATATGCTGTGCTCGAATCTGACTTTCTGCTCGGTTTCGAGTACGGCCTGAGCCCGGTTTTCCGCCGGGCCGGGACGCTTTTGCGACTAGAGTACCTCTGGCTTGACCTGACTGACATCCGTGGACGCGACCCTCGCGCCTGGGAAACAGCCCGAACCGCAGAGATCAGGATGACCGCCCATCGTACCCGCCGCACCGAGTGGCTGGTGTCACGCAGTTACCTGGCTGTCAGCCGGGGTATCCCGGCTCTTGGCGGAACCCGTGAATGGTGGAAAGCTTCTCTTGACCTGCGCCAGACCCTGCACCTGACACGTCAATCCAGCTTGAACCTGCGGGCATTTGCCGGGGCAAGCAACGGCAATCTACCTCGCCAGAGCCGTTTCTGGCTCTCTGGCGCACTGCTGCCAACGGACGATGAACCGGTAAACCTCGGGCACCAGGGCTGGGCTTCACCGATGCAGCTGTGGCATTTTGACGGCGACGCAAACCTTCGGGGCTGGACTGGCGAGTTTGTCAGCGGACATTTCGCCTGGAACGTTGGTGCCGAGTTGAGACCAGTCCGTCCAATCGGATTCTTCTGGGATGTCGGCAACGTTACCGATTCAACCAGAGCACTACCCCGTTTCCGAATGAACTGTGGTGTCCGGGCCAAACTCGGACCGTTGTACCTTGACCTGACCATCTGGCGCTGGGACTGGCGACGCCCCGCCGAGTTCAGCCCACGGTTATGTCTTGGGCTGAATCTCTCCGGCCTGGGTGATTTCTGATCGTTTCGCTTTCTCACACTGCCCCGGGTATTAATCCGGCGGCGACCCTGCATCCAAGCTGACGAACCACGGGTGCTTGACACCGCTAGCCAGTTTTCTATACTTTTACGAGCAAGCGGAAAAAGACCCGCTACGCTTGCTCAGCATTCGCCGGTCAAACAATTCCCGCTCACCGGTGCCACTGTCTGCCAGAATCGTCACCGGTGCTTGGAGTTGTTGACCCGCAGTCAAGGAAAGCGGCAACACCAGCTACAGGCCTGATAACCCCTGAGCAGCCAATTGGAAACGAGCCGCAGGAGACAGCGATGATGAATCAGGAAGAGTTAAAGACCAAGAAAATGTCCGAGCTCTATGAGCTCGCCGAGTCACTGGGTATCCCGGACTACCGCGAAAAGAAAAAGCACGGCCTGATCATGGCCATCATGGACGCGGAAACACGCAAACAGCATCCCGATGCCGAAGGGGTAGAGGTCTCCGGCGTCTTGGAAATACTTGAGGAAGGTTTCGGCTTTCTGCGTTCGCCCGATTACAGCTATTTGCCTTCTTCGGATGATATCTACGTCTCGCCGTCGCAGATCAAGCGCTTCAGTCTTCGCACCGGCGACACAATCGTGGGCAAAGCCCGACCACCGCGCAACAGCGAACGCTACTATGCGCTGCTGAAACTCGATACCGTCAACGGTGCGCCGCTTGACGCCGACCGACGCCGGGTACCATTCGACGCACTGACGCCGTTGTATCCTCAGGAGCGGATTCGGCTTGAGGTCAAAGAGAAGAACGACTTCGCAATGCGGGTCAATGACCTGTTCGTCCCGATCGGCAAGGGTCAACGTGGACTGATTGTCTCACCGCCCCGTGCCGGCAAAACGATACTGATGCAGAAGATTGCCAACTCAATCACGACCAACCACCCGGAAATCACCCTGATCGTCCTACTGATCGATGAACGACCCGAGGAAGTCACCGATATGGAGCGTTCGGTCAAGGCCGAGGTGATCTCGTCGACTTTCGATGAAGTTCCAGAACGTCACGTTCAGGTCGCTGACATGGTGCTGGAAAAAGCCAAGCGGCTCGTCGAAAACCGGCACGATGTCGTCATTCTCCTCGACTCGATCACCCGTTTGGCGCGGGCCCACAACCTGGTCGTGCCTCATTCCGGCCGCACGCTTTCAGGTGGTCTCGACTCAAACGCCCTGCAGAAACCCAAGAAGTTCTTCGGCGCCGCCCGCAACATTGAGGAAGGTGGCAGTCTGACAATCATTGCCACGGCATTGATCGAAACCGGTTCGCGGATGGACGAGGTCATCTTCGAGGAATTCAAAGGCACGGGCAACATGGAACTGATCCTCGACCGCAAGTTGGCCGATCGACGACTCTTCCCCGCCATCGACCTCCAGCGCTCCGGCACCCGCAAGGAAGAACTGCTATTGAGCGAATTCGAGCTCAATCGCATCTGGGTTCTGCGCAAGCTGCTCGCCGAATTGAACCCGGTCGAAATGATGGAATTCGTCCTTGACAAGATGCGCCTGACTAGAAACAATGAAGAGTTCCTGCAATCCATGAGCGAAAGTTGACAACATGAAAGATAAAATCCATCCCAAGTATGTCGATGCGACAATAACCTGCGCCTGCGGCAACGTGGTCAAGACGCGCTCAACCAAGTCGACGATTCACGTCGATATCTGCTCTGCCTGCCATCCGTTCTTCACTGGCAAACAGAAGCTCGTCGACACCGCCGGAAGGGTTGAGAAGTTCCGCCGCCGCTACGGTCGAACTGCCCAGCCCTCGACTGATAAGAAGTAAGGCTGCTGCCGATGGCCGACCCCGATGTCCGCGCCGGGCGGCTTGACCTTGACCGGCTGACTGAACGCCTGACGCGACTGCGGGAGTTTCTTTGACCTGCCGGCCCGTCGCGACGAACTGGCACGACTGACCGAACAGAGTACCCAGCCTGGCTTCTGGTCGGACACGCGCACTGCCCAATCGGTCATGCGCCGAATCGGGGCGCTGCGTGACCTGCTGGGAAGACTCGACCGCCTCGACTCCGAAATCGCCACTGCTCGCGAACTCCTCGAACTGTACTCGAACGACGACGACCCGTCGGCCACAGCGGAATTACAGGAGAATATCGCCGCTGCCGCCCGCGAGCTCGACGCGCTGGAAGAACGCGCGGTGTTCAACTCCCCGGAGGATGCCCGTGGCGCAATACTGTCCATCCATCCCGGCGCCGGTGGTGTTGAATCCTGTGACTGGGCCGAGATGCTGCTGCGAATGTACACCCGGTATATCGAGGCACAGGGACTCCGCTGGTCATGGCTTGACTACCAACCCAACGACGAAGCCGGCATCAAAGATGCCACTCTCGAGGTCACCGGCGAATGGGCGTACGGCCTGCTGAAGTCCGAGTCCGGCGTTCACCGCCTCGTGCGTGTTTCCCCTTTTGATGCCACTGGTCGACGCCACACCAGTTTTGCCGCCGTCTCTGTTCTGCCCGAGGTGGACGAAATCGAAGTGACGATCAATCCCAATGACCTTAAGGTAGACACATTTCGCGCCGGCGGTCACGGCGGCCAGAATGTCAACAAGATCAGCTCGGCAGTGCGCATTACCCACATCCCTACCGGGATCGTCGTCGTCTGCCAGAACGAACGTTCCCAGCTCCAGAACAAAACGGCAGCGATGAAAATCCTTCGCGCCCGGCTGTACGAACACGAACGACGCAAACGCGATGCCCAGCTGGAGAAACTGGAAGCCGAAAAGACCGAAATTGCCTGGGGACACCAAATCCGTTCGTATGTCCTTTTTCCCTACCAGCTCGTCAAAGACCACCGCACCGGGCTGGAAAGCCGCGACGTAACGGCAGTGCTGGACGGTCACATTGAGCCGTTTGTCCATGCCTGGCTGACACGGCCAGCGCGGCTTGACAACCGCCCAGCGTCGGGTATTGATGAACCCTGAAAATGCCACAGCAGATACAGCTGTACGTTTTCGAAAAGAACGTTATTACGGAGGTAAGCCATGAAAGCGTCTGTCGACCGCGAACTCTGCACCGGCTGCGAACTGTGTGTTGGCTCGTGTCCCGATATTTTTGAGATGGACGGCGACGTTGCCACTGTCAAAGTCGAGATCATCCCTGAAGGCGCCGAGGAATGTGTTCAGCAGGCTGCTGAAGACTGCCCATCCAGCGCCATAAAGGTCGAGAACTGACCGACCGGATTAACTAATGACTGCCGCGCGGGGCCTCGTGATTACACCGATGTCCCGCGCGGCACTTCGGTCATGACACTGATCTCCCCGACAGTCGCCGCCACTACTCGGGCAAGGCTTGCCAACCTCCCCTCACCGGTGAAGCTCATCGTCTTCACCCAGGAAATGGAATGTGCTTTTTGCCGTGAAAACCGCCAGCTGGCAGAAGAGCTCGCGGCTTTGTCGGACAAAGTAACCGTTGAAATTCATAACCACCTCACCGAGCCCGAGCTGTCGACCGCTTGGGGTATTGACAAGGTTCCGGCAATTGCCGTCGTTGGCCCGGCCGACTTTGGCATCCGTTTCTACGGCATCCCCGCCGGCTATGAGTTCACCTCGCTGATAAATGTCATGGAAATCTGTGCCGCCGGAAACAGTGGTCTGAAACCCGAAACGCGCCAGCGTCTCGCGGCTGTCTCCGAACCACTTGATATCCAAGTGTTTGTCACTCTCACCTGCCCGGTCTGCCCTCTGGCAGTAACCCTTGGGGCGCGGCTGGCAGTTGAACGGGAAAACATTCGTCTGTCAGTAATCGATGCCGCCGAGTTTCCCCAGCTGGCCAACCTCTATGACGTGATGGCTGTACCCAAAGTGGTTATCAATCGCAGCCGGTCATTTGAAGGAGCTCTGCCCGAAGACCGTTTCGTCGAGGCTGTTCTCGGCTCTGCCTCGACCGCTCAGACTGGCTAGTCGGCGACCGATTTCCTTTTCTGCCCGTGCCAGATCCGCCTGGAACCCGGTCACGTCAACGACGAGACAGTCACCCATCACGGTTTCGGAATTCACTTCCCCCGCCCGGCGCAGAATACTAACGACATCCCCGCGGCCAAGTGGCATTTGAAAACGCCGGGTCACCATTGTCCGCCGTACCCGCTCGGTAATCTCAGCGCGCAACCGGTCAAGCCCGGCACCGGTGCGCCCGGAAACCAGAAGCGCCCCCGGCCAGAAACGTTCCAGCCGACCGCCAGCTGCCGGGTCAACCAGACGGTCCGACTTGGTGAACACCATCAACACATCACGCCCCGCTGCACCGATCTGCTCCAGGGTGTCATTCACCGAATCGATGCGCCGGTCGAGCTGCTCATCCGATGCATCGACTACATGAAGGATTAGATTGGCATCCCGCACCTCGGCGAGGGTCGAACGGAATGACGCAACCAGCTGGGGCGGCAGGTCACGGATAAACCCGACGGTGTCGGTCAAGAGCACCTTGATTCGCGGTGTCAGCTTCAGCGTTCGCGTGCTGGCATCCAGAGTGGAAAACAGGCTTTCCGACACCCGAACGGCAGCGCCAGTCAACGCCTTCAGCAATGTCGACTTACCGGCGCTGGTGTACCCCACCAGCACAACCCGGTATTGGCTCGTGCGCCTTTCCCGCTGTGTCTGTCGTTCACGCTCAACCCTTGCCAGACTGCGACGCAGGACGGCAATGCGTTCAATAATCCGGCGCCGATCGACCTCCAACTTGGTCTCGCCGGGACCGCGGGTGCCGATACCCCCGCCCAACCGCGATAGTTCGCCTCCCAGCCCGACCAGCCGGCTGCGTCGGTATTCAAGCTGAGCCAGCTCAACCTGAATCTTGGCCTCGGCGGTGCGCGCGTGGAGCGCGAAAATGTCGAGGATAACCGCAGCCCGGTCTATCACCCTGACCCCAAGTTCATCTTCGAGATTGCGTTGCTGCGTCGGGCTGAGCTCATCGTCAAATACGACCAGCTCGACCCGCTGGGCTCGAAGCTGGGTAGCCAAGGTTTTCACCAGTCCACGTCCGACAAGAGTAGCCGGGTCGGGACGGGAACGAACCTGAATCAGCTGGCCGACTGCAACACCTCCGGCGCTGGCAACCAGTGCCTCAAGCTCACGCAGGGAATCAGCCCGACTCCAGCGCAACCGATTGGAACGGGCAGTACCAATCAATAGAACGCGCTGGCTCAACTCTGCCTGCTTTGTCGGACCGTAATCGCCAGTCGTTGCACCACGGTAATCAGACTGCCAACCGTAACTGCCCACAGCGCCAAGATGATGCTCCACGGTTGACCGACAAGTGCACCAGCCAGCAGCACCGCAACCCGCACCGGCCGCTCAAACCAGCCGATGGAACACTGCCAGCCCAGCCCTTCAGCCCTCGCCCGGACATAGCTGACCAGAAAGGAACCTGTCAGTGCAACTGCGGCAAGCAGAGTTACTGCTGGACGAACAGCAACGAAGTGCCATCCGATGCCAACCAGAATGATCGCCTCGCTCAGCCGGTCAACCGTCGAATCAATCAATGCTCCCAGCAACGACGCTTTGCCGGTACGGCGTGACAGCTCTCCGTCCAAACTGTCACATAGCCCGACTAGAGCTAGTAACACGCCTCCCAGCCGAAAACGTCCGCTGGCAAACAGCCAACCGGCCCCGAGCGACAACGGCAGTCCAGCAAGCGTAACGGCAAGTGGATGAATCCCGATGAAAATCAGCAGTTTCACCATCGGCACCAGCAGTCGGCGCCCGGTGCTTTTCAGACTATCCTTCATTGCCCGCCACCACCACTACTATCTCACCGCGCGGTTCCCGCCGGGCCAGTTCGTCGGCCAGCTCACTCAAGCGGCCGCGTCGTACTTCCTCGAACCGCTTGGTCAACTCGCGACAAACCGCCGCCTGCCGGTCACCCCATAGCGCCAGCATTTCCGACAGCAGTTGTCGCGTCCGCCGTGCTGACTCGCAGAAGACCATTGTCCTTTCCTCGCTGGCCAACGCCTCCAGCCGACGACGACGGCGGCCCGCCCGCTTGGGGAGAAAACCTTCGAAGGCAAACCGGTCGGATGGCAAGCCGGATACCACCACCGCCGCAAGCAGTGCGGAAGCTCCCGGTATCGGTATCACCCTCACACCGGCCTCAATTGCCGAGCGAATCAGATACCAACCCGGGTCGGAAATTCCCGGTGTCCCGGCGTCGCTGGCCAGCGCGATTCTGCTGCCTCCGGCCAGCCGTTCCAGCAGTTCCGGCGTACGGCTCAGCTTGTTGTTCTCATGATACGACACCAGCTTCTGCCTGATGCCTAACCGGGCCAGCAGCAACCCTGTCCGCCGTGTATCCTCACAGGCAACAAGGTCAACTTCAGCCAGCACCAATCGAGCTCTCTCGGTTATATCACCCAGATTGCCAATCGGGGTTGACACTACGTACAACCCCGGCTCGAGCTGGTTCGTTGCTGAATCAGCGCTACCGTCCGGCACCATCAATCGCCCGTGAATTTGCCGGTGAGACTCCGGTTCTTGTCGCATGGTCGGCCGCTGCTGACCAGTGGCATCCGGATACCTTCGCCTGTTGCCCTTGCCCACGAATCAGAGGTCGAAAAAAGTGACGTTGCCGGTCTCGACTTCCAATACTGCGCAGGTGGCGCACCCGGTCAACCAGCCACATGCTTCACCGGGGTTGACAACCAGCGGCGGCCCACCCTCGCAGCAACGATGGTGAGTGTGACCGTGGAGAATGATATCACAATCAGGCTGCACCTGCGGCGGCAGATGAGCTGCCCAGATTCTTCGCCCCCCGACGACAAATTCAATCGGTCCCGTCTCGACCTGGAACCCGGACTCGCGTCCCAGTTCAATCAAACTGGCGCGGTCGCCATCGCAGTTCCCCAGCAGAACCCAGACCGGCGCCTGCAGTCGGCGCAGTTCCGCCAGCGTGAAACGAGCAACGATATCGCCCAGATGAACCACCCGATCCGGTTTCAGAGAATTGAAACAATCAACTGCTCGCCGGGTGTTGACGATGTTATCGTGCGTGTCGGAAATGATGCCGATACGGGTCACTGCAGCAGTTCCCGCAACGGTTCAAAGCGCCGCAGCCGTACCGGATGACGCAGCTTCTTCAGCGCCTTGGCCTCAATCTGGCGGACCCGCTCCCGGGTGATGTTGAATATCTGACCGACCTCCTCCAGTGTCCGCGGGCAACCATCTCCGAGACCGAACCGAAGCCGCAACACCTTCTCTTCGCGCCGCGTCAGTCCGCTGAGGGCTTCCTCCAGTTTCTCAGCCAGCAGGGAAACCCCGGCGGCATGCGATGGCGAAGCGGTCTTCTCGTCGTAGATGAAATCGCCGATGAAGCTCGTCTCATCATCATCCACCGGCTTGTCGAGCGATACACCGAACTGGGAGATTTTGGTCAACGCTTCGATCTTCTCTTTCGGGGTCGAAAGTCGCTGAGCCAGCTCAGCGGTCGTCGCCTCGCGGCCGTAGAGCTGCATGAACTTCCGCTGGAGTTTGGCGACTTTGTTGATCGCATCGATGATGTGCGCCGGCACGCGTACCGTTCGCGACTGATCGGCAATTGCCCGCGTAATTGCCTGCTTGATCCACCAGGTAGCATAGGTGGAGAACTTGAATCCTTTGCGGTAGTTGAACTTCTCAACCGCCTTGATCAAGCCGACATTGCCCTCTTCCAGAAGGTCGGCGAACTCCAGACCACGGTTGGCGTAGCGCTTGGCGATTGAGATCACCAGCCGGACGTTACCCTCAATCATTTTGTCACGCGCTGCCAGTATCCGATTCTCGCAGGCCGACATTTCGGCCAGAATCTTCCGGATTTCTGCGGTATTGCGCCCCAGGAACTCGTGACACTCACGCAACCGTTTGCGAAGCGCCGTCATTTCCTCATCGTTGTCCCGCCCCTCGGCACGCAAACGGGCAATCCGCTCGGAAAGCTCGATTGCCTCCTGCCCGCGGGCCTTGAAAAGGCCGATGAAATTGTTGATCAGATGATGTTGCAGCGACAGT
Organism: Caldifarciminota bacterium; assembly: GCA_965649225.1. Classification (GTDB taxonomy): domain Bacteria; phylum Hydrothermota; class Tepidihabitantia; order Tepidihabitantales; family Tepidihabitantaceae; genus CBFGJX01. The sequence continues at coordinate 41,737 of CBFGJX010000012.1, read as the reverse complement.
GCCTGCACCCGGCTGAACACGCGCTTGCGCAGTTCGGCGGCACGACGTTGACCGGCGGCGGTCATCTTGCGGCTTTCGATTGCGGCAATTTGATCCGCCGCCCGGGCAATCTCGTGCAGGTAGCGGACGAAACGCTGCCGGTCACGCCAGAGGGCTTTCTTGTCGAACAGACACTCAAACTCGACCCGGGCAATCTGGTCCAACGATCGCGTGCCTTCCTCGACCGAACGGCACTCATCAACAAGACGACGCATCATCGGTACCGGGTCGAACAGAAAACGTATAATGCTGCGATAGCCCTCTTCCATCTCGCGCGAATAGTGAATTTCCTCATCCCGGGTCAACAGCGGCAGTTTTGACAACTCTCGAAAATATGACTTTGTCGGATCTTCGGTCCGCTGGATTACCGGCTTCGGCCCCCGTTGCAGTGAGGTCTGGGCGGCTTCCTCTTCCCGGGAGTCGGTCATTCGTATACCGTTGCGTGCCAGTTCGGCAACAAACTCCTCCAGCCGGCTGGGCGACAGCAGTACCTCATCCGGCACCAGATCTTCCAGCTCCTCATAACTTATACGCTTCTTGCCGGCCGCTCGCTGATAGATTTTCACCTGCCACTCTGCACGCTTGCGCGACCCCTTTGGCCGGCCGCGTCGACGCGGGGCGAGCAGTTCTTCTTCCGGCTCTGCCTCTCCGGAAATCGGCAACTCCACTTCGCCGCGCTGAGTTTCATCAGTCACGACGTCGCCTGTCAGCCGTTTGGCAGAAATACCGCTGCCGGTCTTTTGCCGTGCTCTCTTGCCTTGCTGTCGTTTACCGCTCATGGCCATCTACGGTCACTCCTTTCGCGCAACCGTCTGCAAAAGCCGCTGCCGTTCGCTTACCAGTCGCTCTACCGTTGCTTCATCATTTTCACGCTGAGCCCGAGCAATAAGCTCCTGCAGCCACTTCGCTCGGCGCCGCTGAATCCTGGCTCGATACTCCTCGGCACTCGGTAGAGCTGATTCGTCAAAAGTCCACTGCGCCACCCGCCGGCGCAGCGTATCGTCGGCGATCTCATCCATCACCGTCGCCGCGCTGTAACCCGGGTAACGAGCGTTACGCGCAGCTGTCTCTGTCAAAATCTTCAACGCCGGATCAACAATTGTCTCCGCCAGGCCTAACTCGTCGGCGATCCGGGCCAGTTCAGCCGAACGAACCGCCGCTGCCACCAACCGTTCAGCCGGATCAATAACATTGGTTTGCTGACGCACTGCAGCCCGGGGCGTTCGCGAACCATCAGCCAGTACAGCATGGCGATCAATGTCAAAAACCGCCGCAACCCGGTTGGCATAGATCTGGCGTGTTGCCTCGTCCGGGACACCCCGGATCAGCTCGGCCAGCTCCCGCACCGCCTGGCGCTGTTCATTTAGGACGCCGTGATGCCGACCGGCAGCAACGAAAACAACAAAGTCCTGTGGCCGCTCAAGCAGAGCCGTCAACGCCGGCCGGCCGCGGCGCCGCACAAACGAATCGGGGTCTTCGCCGTCAGGCAACTGCACGACCAGTGGTTCGATATCGGCCCGCAGCAGCGGATCAATCGAACGCCGGCATGCTGCGCGACCGGCACTGTCACCGTCGAACAGCAACAGCACCCGGGAGTTGTAACGACGCAGCAGTGCGGCCTGGTCCGGCGTCAGGGCCGTGCCCAACGGTGCCACGACGTTGTTGATGCCGTTCTCGACCAGACTGAGCAAGTCGAAGTTGCCTTCGACCAGTATCGGCAAACCCTCACGCAGATACGCCCGGGCCTGATACAGCCCATACAGCATTGCCCCTTTGCGGTACACCGGCGTCTCGGGCGAGTTGAGGTACTTGGGTTCGCTGTCGTCCAGCACCCGCCCCCCGAATGCAATCACCCGGCCCGACAACGAGAAGATCGGAAACATCAGCCGGTTGAAAAAATAGTCGCCCGTGCCGGTGTCACGACGTGCCAGCAGTCCGGCGCCAATCATTACATCCTCGGCGACACCCCGGCGCCGGGCCTCAGCCCGCAGCATGTTCCCTGCCGGGGCGAAGCCAAGCCGAAAACGCTGCCTTGTCGCCTGACCGATCCCGCGCCGCTGAAGATAATCCAGTGCTGCTCGTGACCGCTGCAGCTGGGCCTCGAAAAAAGCCGCTGCCAGTTCACAAGCATCATAGAGCGCCTGATTGCGGCCCGAACCGGACTCTGCCCGAACCTCAATACCCAGTCGGCGCCCCAGCTCCCGGACCGCGTCGGGGAACTCCAGTTTCTCAATTGCCATCAGGAAGCTGATTGCGGTTCCCCCCGCCCCACAGCCGAAACAATGGTAGGACTGCCGTTCCGGGCTGACAAAAAACGACGGCGTCCGGTCGGGATGAAACGGACACAACCCGCGAAAACTGCGGCCGGCCCGCTTCAGCGGCACGTAGCTGCCGATAAGCTCAACGATATCAGTGCGGGTACGAATATCTTCAATCAGCTCTCGACTGATCATCAGTGTTACCCCGCTGCCGATTTTCCGCTCGCCGGTGCTGCTTCATCCTTCAGCACGACAAGCGAAACCCCGTCACCGCCCCGGCCCGGCTCGGCGAACTGCAATGTCTGTACCCGGCTGTCATTGCGCAGACAACGCCAGACGGTACGCCGTAGTACTCCGCTACCACGACCATGAACTATCTCCAGTTCGCGACACCCGGCCAGCGCCGCATCGTCAAGGAAACGTCCCAGGGCTGCTTCGGCCTCAGCGCTCGTCATCCCGATGAGGGACAGCCGGGGCTGAAACTCAAACTCAACCGGCGGTTGCGGCGATGCTGGTACCGGCCGTGCCGGTTCAACCCGTTGCAGATCACTGATGGCGACCTCAATCCGGATGTTGCCGAACGCGACGGTAGCCCGCTCGCCGTCAGATGCCACCAGCTGCCCCTGCCGTCGGAAAGTCGCGGATTCGACTGTATCACCAACCACTGGAACTGGAATCTTATCGGTCGCGGCTGGCTCACTGGGTGCCGCTGCGAGTTCAGTCAGGCTGTCGCTCACGGCCTGTTTGGCTGCGACAACGCTGCGATGGTCGGCGCGATTCAGCCGAATCTCGCGCACCAGATTCTCGATTTCACGACGCCGCTCCCTGAGCCAGTACTCTTCCTCACGGCGCAACTGTTGTCGCGCCGATTCCAGTTCGGCACGCTGGGCATTGATGCGCGCCATGGCTGCCTGCTTTTCACTCTCGGCCTGTTGTACCGCCAGTTCGGCTCTGCGGCGCAGCGCCTGCGCTGCCGCCAGTTCTTCGTCCAACGCTCGCAGCTTCGCTTCAAAATCCTGCCATTGCCGGCCAAGCCGCTCACGAGCCCGCATCACGACACTGTTGGGCACACCGGCTGCCGCCGCTGTGTCCAGTGCGGCCGAGTCACCGGGATAGCCCACCTTCAACCGATAGGTGGGCCCGTTACGGTACTCCATCGCCGCGTTGAGCATTCCTGGCTCGTTCTGCACGAGCAATTTCAACGTACCGTAGTGCGTGGTGGCAAGGGTTAGCACTCCCCGGTCACGTAACTCCTCAAGCACCGCCAGTGCCAACGCTGCTCCTTCCTCCGGCGAGGTCGACGCACCAATCTCGTCGGCCAGCACCAGACAGTCGGCATCAGCACTGGCCAGCGTCTCCGCCAGCCGGCGCAAGTGGGCAGTAAACGAAGACAGATTGTCATCCAGCGACTGTTCATCACCGATATCGGCAAAAACCCGTTTGAAAAACGGCAGCCGGGTGCCCTCGCCGGCCGGTATCGGAATTCCGCTGGCAGTCATCAGCGCAAAGAGCCCGACGGTCTTGAGCACAACGGTCTTGCCCCCGGCGTTGGGACCGGAAACGAGCAGGACCCGTTTGTCCGGTTCGATCCGGAGTGAGAGCGGGACAACCTCAATCCCGCGCCGTACCAGCAGCGGATGACGGCCATTGACGATCTCAACACCGCGGTCGGGGTCAATCAACGGCCGGATACACCCCTGCCGTTGGGCAAACCGCCGGCGGGCAAACAAACAATCCAGTTCAGCCACCGCCGCCATCGTCTCTTCCAGTTCGACCCGCGCCGCCGCTGCCCGGGACGACAAATCCCGCAGTATCCGGGCCACCTCCTCTGTCTCGGCATCGCGCAGCTCGGCCAGTTCATTGCCCAAAGCAACAGCCTCGAGTGGTTCAACAAACAGTGTCTGCCCGCTGCCCGAACTGGCGTGAACAACACCAGGCAGGTTCTGCCGCCGTTCCAGCAGCAGCGGAACGACAAAGCGTTCGCCCCGGACTGTAACTGAACCGTTGAACCAATCCGGGTGCCGCTCCATCAGCGCTTCCAGCCGCCCGACAATCAAGTCACGGTATCGCCGGGATTCAGCCCGCAGCTGATTCAGCCGGACACTCGCCGTATCCAGCACCGAACCCGAATCGTCGACTGCCGTCTCGATTGCCCGCACCAGTTCGGGCCGAACCGCCAGTCTTGCCGACAGCGCCCGCAGGTGACGCAGCCTGCTGCCGTTTCGCTCGAGAAAAGCGCGACATTCAATTGCGCCGACCAGTGCCTGCCGGATAACTGCCAGCTCCCGCCCGCCGAGTGTTGCCCCGGCCCGCAGTTGTGGGCAGAGGTGGCGCACATCGGCAACCGCGCCGAGTGCCGGTTCTTCCGGCAAAGCCATCACCTCTTCCAGGCGGTCAAACTCAGCCTCAACTGCGGTGGCCGAATCAAACGGCAGTAACCCGAGCATCCGCTCACGCCCCATCGGCGTCACGCAGTAGCCGGCCAGCAATTCGCGCAGCCGCCGGTAATCGAGCACGTCAAGCGTGTGCTCGTCGGTACGATTCATGACTTCGGCCCGGACTCGTGCCGGTTAGTAACTCTCTGTAGTGCGACGACGGAAAGCTCGACGCCGCGCCTCGGCTTCACGCCGCTTGCGCTTTTCGCTCGGCTTCTCGTAGTACTCGCGTCGCTTCACCTCGCGCAGAATCCCGGCGTTTTCGCAGGCACGGCGAAACCGGCGGATGAAGCTCTCGTAGGGTTCACCCTCTTTAACAACAATACCGACCATTGAGCGCTGACACCTCCTTTCGCTGGTCAAACAATTACTCCGGTCCCAATTCACCGAGCAGCTCGAGGCCGACCGCAACCACCGCCGCTGCGGCGGTCTCAGCCCTGAGCCGTCGCGAACCCAGGCTGAACGGGCCGAATCCCGCCCGTTCCAGCCGTTCTGCCTCGGGCACGGTAAAGCCACCTTCCGGCCCGACCAGTATCAACAGCGACCTGACTTCGCGGTCCAGCCGAGCGGCCAGACCCGGACCAGTGCATTCCTCCCAGGCAAAAAGCGCCTGCCCGTAGCGGCAGATGCGTTGAATCAGCTCGTCAAGGGTGACCGCCTGGTCCGGAATCTCCGGAAGCCGGCTCCGCATCGACGACTTGACCGCAGCCAGCGCTACCCGCCGCAACCGCTCCGCCCGACCCGGGCCGTATCGCCCCAGCGTTCTTTCGGTCACGACCGGCAGAAACTCGCTGATGCCCAGCTCGGTTGCCTGACCGCAGGCCTGGTAGAAGTGATCGCCCTTCAACACTGCCAACGCCAAAGTCAGCCGGCGCGTCGGCTCCCGGCCGCCAGTCCTGCTGCCCAGTACCCGGCCCTCCACTGCGCGGGCAGTAACCGTCTCCAGCTCGACATCGTATTCATTGCCGGCAAGGTCAGTTGCCAGCACCCGGTCTCCACGCCGGTGCCGCATCACCCGCCGGATATGCTGTGCCTCTTCAGCCGAAAAAACAAACCGGCCGCCGGCGACAGGCTTACCGCAGTAGAGCTCGGTCATTCTTCCGGCCGCCTCGGCCCGGGAACCGGCTCACTTCGTTCCCGCTCAAGCTGATCGAGCAATCGCTTTTCTTCCCGTGACAGTCGAGTCGGCACGAAAACAACCACCCGCACCAGCTGGTCACCCCGACCACCCTCCAGCCGCGGCATTCCCGCTCCCCGCATCCGCAATACAGTGCCGGACTGGGTTCCGCCCGGAATCTCGATTTCCCGCTCGCCTTTGAGGGTCGGCACTTTTGCCCTGCCCCCCCGGGCAGCCAGACCGTAGCTCACTGGCAATTCAACGACGATATCGTCACCCTGACGCAGAAAAAGCGGATGCGGTTTTTCCTCAATCTCGACTATCACCGAGCCGGTACCGTCCGGTCCCCAGTGCCCCTCGCCCTCGAGCGTCATGTAGTTACTGGCACTGATTCCGGCTGGTATCCTCACTTTCAATGTCCGGGTGCGTTTTACCCGACCGCTGCCACCGCAGTTGGAACAGCGTTCCCGGACGAGCCGCCCGGTACCGCCGCAGTCCGGGCAATCAGCGACCGAAACAAACCGACCAAAAACCGTTCCAGCCGACTGACGGATCTGTCCGGTGCCACCGCAGGTCCGGCAGGTCATTACCCCGCTGCCACCGCGGCCGGAGCAATCAGAGCAGGCCTCCCAGCGGCCGAAGCTGATTTCTTTTGTTGCCGATTCGGCAATGTCTTCCAGGCTGAGCTGAAGCCGGATGCGGATGTTGCCGCCACGCCGAACTGTCCGTCCCCGGCTGCTGCTGCCGCCCCCGAACAGCAGGTCAAAGAAACTGCCACCACCGAGACCACCGAACAAGTCTCCAAAAAGATCACCCAGGTCATCGGTGTGTGTGAAATGCCGTGAAGGATCAAACCCACCCGGGCCAAACTGACGTGCGACACCCTCGTGGCCATACTGATCATAGAGCCGTCGCTTATTCTCGTCGGCCAGGACCTCGTAAGCTTCACAGAGCTCCTTGAACCGTTCCTCGGCACCGGCCCGGTCGTTCGGGTTACGGTCCGGATGATACTCCTTGGCCAGCCGACGGTAAGCGGCCTTGATTTCGTCGGCCGTCGCGTTACGGCTCACGCCCAGGACATCATAGTAGTCTCGTTTCGTTGCCGGCATCAGTTTTCACCGTTCAGAACTGATCGCAAAACCTGCAGCCCCGCCGCAGGACCGAGTCGGCAGTCCTGCGTCCAAGTCAGCGCAACAGCCGACGCCGGACCGCTCCGGCGTCTGCCACTGTTGCTCGACAGCGAACTGCGTCGTTTATTTCTTCTCTTCGTCGATAACTGTATAGTCGGCGTCGACCTTCTTTCCCGTATCCGGCCCCGGACCAGCTGTTCCACCTCCGGCCTGCGCGCCGGCTTCCTTCTGGCGATACATCTCCTCGGCAAGTTTGTAGCTGACCTTCTGCAGGGCTTCAACCGCCGAATCAATCGCCGCCTTGTCTTCACCTTTCATCGCAGTGCGCAGCGCCGCAACGGCCTCATCAATCCGACGACGGTCGTCGGCCGATACACGGTCACCGAACTCCTTAAGCGTTTTCTCAGTCTGGTAGATAAGCGTATCCGCACGGTTGCGGCTGTCAACAAGCTCACGTCGACGCCGGTCCTCCAAGGCGTGTGCCTGCGCTTCCGCGACCATTCGGTCAACCTCTTCCTTGGACAGACCGGACGAAGCCGTAATACGGATACTCTGTTCCTTGCCGGTTGCCTTGTCCTTTGCCGTAACGTGCAGAATGCCGTCAGCATCGATGTCGAACGTTACCTCAATCTGCGGAATCCCGCGCGGTGCCGGTGGGATGCCGGTCAGTTCAAAGCGACCCAGTGTCCGGTTGTCGGCAGCCAGCTCCCGTTCGCCCTGCAGAACATGTACGCTCACTCCGGGCTGGTTGTCTTCGGCAGTGGTAAAAATCTGGCTCTTGCGGGTCGGAATGGTCGTGTTGCGCTCGATGATCTTGGTCATCACACCACCGAGTGTCTCAATGCCCAGTGAAAGCGGCGTCACGTCGAGCAGCACCACATCCTTGACCTCACCGGCCAGCACCGCGCCCTGAATCGCTGCGCCGATTGCGACTACTTCGTCCGGATTCAGCCCCTTGTGCGGCTCCTTGCCGAAGAATTCACGCACCAGTTGCTGTACCCGCGGCATTCTGGTTTGACCACCGACCAGAATCACCTCGTCAATGTCGCGCGGCGTGACCTTGGCGTCGGTCAGAGCCTGCTTCACTGGCCCGAATGAACGCTGAATCAGATCCTCCACCAGCGACTCGAGCTTCGCCCGGGTGAGTCGATAATCGATATGCAGCGGTCCCTTGTCCTTGTCGGCCCAGATGAAAGGCAGATTAATCGTCGTCTCCAGTGACGTCGAGAGCTCGCACTTGGCCTTCTCGGCCGCTTCCTTGATCCGCTGCAGAGCGGTCTTGTCCTGCGAAAGGTCAATACCGTGTTCGCGCCGGAACTCGCTGATGATCCAGTCCATCACCCGCTGATCGAAATCATCACCACCCAGGTGAGTGTCACCATTGGTCGACTTCACCTCGAAGACACCCTCACCGATTTCCAGCACCGAGATGTCGAAAGTACCACCGCCGAGGTCGTAGATTGCGATTCGCTCGGACTTCTTCTTGTCCAGTCCGTAAGCCAGTGCCGCGGCTGTCGGCTCGTTGATGATGCGCAGCACGTCGAGTCCGGCGATTCGGCCCGCATCCTTGGTGGCCTGACGCTGGGAATCATTGAAGTAGGCCGGGACGGTAATCACCGCCTTGGTGACCGCTTCGCCCAGATAGGCTTCGGCCGCCTTCTTGAGATACTGCAGGATCATCGCCGACACTTCCGGCGGTGAGTGCTGCTTTCCTTCAACTTCAACCCAGGCGTCGCCATTTGCCGAAGGGACGACGCGGAACGGAACCCGCTTGATTTCTTCCGTCGCTTCATCGTAACGTCGACCCATGAAGCGCTTGATAGAGTAGATCGTTGTTTCCGGGTTGATTACCGCTTGGCGCTTTGCCAGCGTGCCGACCAGTCTTTCCTTGCCGAAAGCAACCACCGACGGTGTCGTCCGCCCGCCCTCCGGGTTGGGGATAACGACCGGCTGACCGCGTTCCATTACCGCGACGCAGGAAAAGGTCGTACCCAGATCAATACCAATAACCTTGGCCATTCACATCCTCCTTTGCCTGACGGGGCATCTCGTGCCGCACGCCCGACTAATTCTTTTTCTGCTCATCCCCTTCAGTCACCGACTTTTCATTCTTTGCCAGCGCACGGGTAACGACCACCCGTGCCGGCCGCAACACCCGGTCCCCACAGGAATAGCCCGGGCATTCCTCCTCGACCACCGTGTTTGGCTGATGCTGGTCCGATTCGACAAAACCAATCGCTTCGGCCCGGCGCGGGTCAAACTCGGCACCAAGGCACGAATACTCGCAGAGGCCGTGCCGAGCCAGTGCTTCGGCCAGCTGACGCCTTATCAGCTCCAGTCCCTTCACGACTGCATCAACCCCGCTTGCGGACTGAGCCGCGGCAATCGCACGACCGAAGTTGTCCATTACCGGCACGATGTCCAGCATCAGCGCCTCAAGCATTGCCCGGCGACTGACTTCCAGGTCACGTTCCACCCGACGCCGATAGTTATCAAAGTCGGCCAGTGCCCGGACATGAGCATCCCTCAGTCTGGCACACTCAGAACTGAGGGCATCAAACTGTTCAGTCAAAGCTGTAACCGGGCCTTTTTTGTCCGGCTTACTCATTGTCACTCTTTTACTTAGACAGCCGTAACCGGCTCAGGATTCACCGACGTGGCAACGGTGGATTGATGGTCTCGTCGCCTAACTTATAACTAATCAGTATGTTGCGCCGCCAACCCGACCTCGCGATAGAACGCCTTCGTCCTGTCAATCACGGTATCCCATCCGTACTGCAAAGCTGCTCTCCGTCCCGCACTGCCCATCGCCCGGCGCAGGCCGGCATCGGCACACAACGCCGCCAGTCGTGTTCGGGCCTCAGCATAATCCCGAACCAGCCAGCCGGTCACCCCGTCCTGTACCAGCCGACGCACCCCCCAGCGTCGCAGTGCAACCACGGGCAGGCCGCTGGCCATCGCCTCCAGCACTGCCAGACCGAAAGACTCGCCAGCACTGAGACAGACAAATACATCCAGCGCCGACAGCAATCGTGCGACCCCGGCCTCATCAACCGGGTCAAGCACGATAATCCCGTTGTCGCTGTCAGCTTTCTGTTCGAGCTGTCTTCGTAACGGACCGGGGCCGGCAACCACCAGCCGAACCTGCGGCATTTCAACCCTCAGCCTTTGGGCAAGATCAGCCAGCTCGCCAACACCCTTGCGCCGGTGCAGTCGTCCAACATAGCCGATGACAACCGAATCTGGATCCAGACCGAGACGTCTCCGCTCGGCTACTCTGGTATCGGCCGCAGGCCGGAAAAGTTCCAGGTCAACCCCGTTTGGTATCACCGTCTGCGGCTTTCCAAACCAGGCCGTCTCTTCAGCACAGTCATCACTGACACTGATAACCCCATCAGCCAGCGGCAGCAGCAGCCGGGTCAGCAAATTCACCAGCGGCCGCGCTGCCGGCGGCTTCAGCCGCAACAACGAATGCCGGGTGAGAACCGTCGGGATACCCTGCTGACGAGCCAGCAACAGCGCGCCATAGACCAGCAGCGAAGCTTCACCCTGGCCGTGAACGATATCGAATCGTTCCTGCTGCAGCAGCCGTCGGCAGCGTAACACCAGCCGCGGGTCAACGGCGATATCGTGGTCCCGATACACCAGCACCGCCCCATCCAGCCGGACAAGTCGGAAACCATCACGCCCGTCCTCGCCGCTGTTCTTGAAACGCCACTTCCCGGCAATCTGATGGGTAATCACGGTCACTTCACAGCCCGACCGCACCAGGCCCCGTGCCAGATTGAGGGTGTGATTCTCCACTCCGCCCACTGCGGGCGGAAAAGCGTCGGTGACAACGGCCACCTTCAGCCGCTCGGTCATGCCCGACACTCTAGCCGAACGATGCCGCCGGTCAAACCGGCGGCACCGTTGCGAAAAAACCGGCTGGTCTGAACTCTACTTGTCCTCGCCCAGGCGGCGCCGAAGCTCCCGCAATTCCGCCCGTACCTCCTCCAGCTCGGCACGCAGCGAATCCAGCACTTCGGCCGATGCCGCCAGCCCCAGTGTCGTTGCGCTGGAACCAGCATCCCTGAGCAGCTGTCGGGCGCTGCGCATTGCTTCCAGCGATACCCCGGGCCAGTCGAACCCGGCCTCGGTCATCACCTCGGCCCGGCTCCGTTGACCCAGTTTCAGATTCACCACCCGCTCCCGACCGCGGCGCCGGAGAGAGATTCTCACCGACCGGCCCGGCCGTGACCGCACCGCCGCCCGCAGCTCACTGCTGCTGCTGATCTGCTCCTCGTCGATCCTCATCAGCACATCACCGACTTTGATTCCCGCCGCGGCGGCCGGCGAACCCTCCATCACGTCCGTGACAATGACCCCGTGTTCGATATCCAGCGCTACCAGCATCGGTTCGGTGAGCGTCTCGGTATGAACTCCAAGCCAGCCAATCTGTTCCGTCGGAACGCTGTCAGCCGGGACCGCAACCGCGGTTGCAGCCAGTACCGCTCCGGCCAGGATTATTCTGTTCATCATCATCTCACCTCACACATCACTGCCCTTTTCCCGCTCGGCAGCGGCGTCACCGCCGGTCCACCTCAATGTCGCCTCCCACTGCCCGGACCTCAATCAGCGGCCCGCCGTCACCCAGCCGCCCACTGACGACCCGGTGCGAACCCTGGCCATCAATCGCCAACGGCCGATCAACCCGGGCTGTTCCGTTCTCAGACACCCCGTGCAGCGAAAAGGGCAGACTTCGGGCCAGCATCAGCCGCACGTCACCAGCCAGCGCCGCAAGCTCCAGTGTTGCGACTTCGGCCCGGCTTATCTCGGCCTCAACGTCGCCGTAGTGATTGTCAACCCGCACCGCGCCACCGTGGGGAACCACCAGTACCCCGCCCCAGCGGTTGGCAACCTGGGCATGAGATCTGCTGCCCCGGACTTCGACTGAACCGTAGCGATTGTCGACCGTGACCGTATCGTCGCCACCGATCAGTCGAACATCGCCAAAACTGCTGTTGACCGCCAGTCGGCCCCGGTTACCCTCGACCCGGACTCGGCCGTAGCGACTGGCAATCGCACAGTCGTTCAGCCGCACAGCCTCAATGTCACCGTAACGGTTCTCCAACCGCACCCGGCCGTCAACACCCTCAGCCCGGACATCACCAAAGGCATTACTCACCACCACGCCGGTTCTTGCCGGAACAGTCACCGCAATCTCGGCGGCATAGGCCAGTCCGGAATCACGCACCTTCACCGGCGGCCACACCACCCGCACAACGGTGGAATCACCGTTTGTAACGCCGGCAAGCCTGACCTGGTCCGCAAAAAGCTTCGCCGTGGCATTATCACCCGCCGCGACCCGAACCAGCGCCGTTACCCTGATACTGTCGATTTCCGCCCCGGTCACGTTGACATCGCCGTAACGGTGAACGACTGCAACCGCGGTCGTCGCCGGCAACCAGCGTTCGATCGTCCGGCTCACCACCGCGGCCCGGGCGGAAACTGCCACAACCGCCGACAGAAAACACACCAGCGCCCGCATCAATCCCCCCACGAGACAAACCGGTCGTATGCCTCGCTGCGACTGGTGCGGGCTGCAGTCCAAGCCGCGCGTACCCGGTCATTGCCCGGGTTCTCGGCCAGCGCCCGGGCGCACTCCTCAACCGCCTGATCCAGGCCGGCAAGATAAGCCTCGATATCCGCCGCCACCAGTTCGGCCTGTCCGGCAGGAACCGCTGGTCGTGCTGCGGTCCGGACCGACTCCGGCTTTTCCCACCGACCGATCAGCAGCGCAACAACAACCAGCACTGCCACCGCTGCCGGGGCCCATGCCCAGCGCAGCCAGCCCGGATGTCGGAACGGCACGCGGCTGACCGCGCGCCGCACGGCGGCATCAAGCGAAGCTGGTGGTTCGATTGGCTCAAGGCTGTTTGCTGCCGCCCGCAGAAGGCGCAGCTGCTCCAGAATCACCTGGCACTGCCGGCACTCGCCAACGTGCTCGGCGACGCCCGGTGCCGGCTCGTTTTCCAGCGCCGCGCTCAATTCTTCATCACTGGGATGTTTCATTCAATTACCTTTCGTCTAGCGCACCCGGTCAATAAAAGGTTCCAGTTTGCGCCGAAGGTGAGCCCGGGCTCGATGCAGTTGCGACTTGCTGGCACCCTCGCTGATCCCGAGCACCTCGGCGATTTCGTTATGCTTCAAACCCTGAATGTCGTGCAACACGAATACCTCACGGCAGCCCGGCGGCAAATCCGGTACCGCATTTTCAATCAACCGTCCGACACTCATCGGCACCGAACCAGCTTCCAGTGTGTCGTCCAGTGACACGGCCTCGCGGCGCCGACGCCGACGTCGGAAATCGAGGCAGGCATTGACTGTGATCCGGTAAATCCAGGTCGAAACCTTGGCATCACCACGAAAATCATGCAGCTTCCGGAAAACCTTGATAAAGACTTCCTGAGTTATGTCCTCGGCATCGGCACGATTCGAAACCATCCGGCACGCAGTCGAAAATACCTTGCCCCGGTAAGCACGGTAAAGCGCCTCGAACTCCGACTCCAGGTCGGAACGACAGGTTTCCGCCGGCAGGACTGCTTCGTTCACCACAGGTTCGTCTGGTTTAGACGGCGGCGGCGGCAGCGGGTTGCCCGGCGTACCGGCGGATTTCGGCGGCTCCATCAATCCAGCATACCACTTCCTCCCGGCCCGACAAGCCTGGAACGGAGATTGACGACCGCCCGTCAGCAGTTACGATACTTCAATAATCAAATGCCAAAGGAGGCAGAATGAGAACCGTTGTCCTGATCGCCGTTGCCAGTTCCCTCGCCGTTGCCGCGGCCGGGGCCGCCCCGGTCGCCCTCAGCGGTCTGTGGGCCAATCACGATACCGGTCTGGTCCTGCTCTCGGTCACCAGTGTCGGTGGCATCGGCTATGTCGATGTCAATTCAATCGGCAACGGAATGAAATACCCCAAAACCGGCCCGGCGCTGCTCTACCACGGAGCGGTGCTGGTCGGCAACGACACCAACTACATCGTTGACCGGTTCTTCAACACCGAAGGCGCTGCCGATCCCGACTTCGCGACGGTCGAATCCCTCCAGCGGGTCAGCAGTTACAACCTGCAGGAATACAGCTGCCTGATGAGCGATGCCGGCCACCCCTCGCCCAAAGGCCTGCAGCTTTCCCAGTACACGGTTGCTGCGCCCGACTCCGGTTACAAGGACTTCGTGCTCTTCTTCTATGAAGTCCGTAACCCCGGCAGCGAGCCGGTCAACGGCCTGTACATCGGCATCTGGTGCGACTTCGACATCGCTACCGCCAACGCCAACTTCGGCGGCACCGATACCGTCCGACGGGCAGTCTGGATGTCACCCAACCAGTCGGCCCAGTACCCGACTGTCGGCATCCAGATTCTCTCGCCCGACGGCTTCTCCAACCTGGCACTGGTTGACCACGAAATCTATGTCTATCCCGATTCCGGCGTCAGCGAGGGAATCAAGTACCGCTTTCTGAACGGCACTTATGGCCTGCGCCAGTCCAACCGTGAATACGACTGGTCGGCGGTCGCCGCCTGGGGACCGTTTGACCTGCCGGCCGGCGGCTCACAGCGTATCGACTTCGCCTTGCTCGGCGGCATCAATCGCGCCGACTTTCTGATGAACTGCGACTCAGCTGCCGCGCTGCGCACCCGTCTGCTCGGCATCGCCGAAAACCAGCGCACGCCGGCGCCGGCGATCCAGCGCATCTTCCCCAACCCGTTCCGGACCGGCACCCGGATTGCCTTGGGTCCCGGCCTCCGCGGTCCGGTTGAGGTCTCCATCTACGACGCCGCCGGCAACCTCGTCCGCACCCTCTGGACAGGCAAGACAGCCCCAACCTCCATGCTCAACTGGGACGGCTGCAACAACGCCGGTCAGCTTCAGCACAACGGTGTCTATCTACTGCATGTCCGTTCGGCCGAAAGCAGCCACACGGCCAAGCTGACCCTGGCCCGTTAGTACCTCATTACCATCGCGCGGGGAACGGCCAACCACCGTTCCCCGCTCCATTTACGCGACACTGCTCTCAAGGTCTCGGGCTTTCAGGGTTGGTTACCGGACAGCCTCCATGGTGGCATCCATCCCGGTTGAGACCTTCAAATCAACCGACACATTATCAAACAGTTACCTCCAGGACCCCGTCTTCTTTGCGCCGGCTCGAAAGCAACCCCGCTGATTGCGGCCGCACTCGCCCGGCCGACCGGCATTCTTCCACAATCTTGACACTTCAAGCTTTTTGCCTATCCTGACAGGCTATGATGATGAGAAGACGACGACAGCCGGCCCGGCGCCGAAAAAGCTGCTACTTCTGCGACAACAAGATTGCGGTCATCGACTACCGCGATCCGCACATCCGCGACTTCACGACCGAAAAGGGCAAGATAGTCTCCGGCAAAGTCTCCGGTGTCTGTGCCCGGCATCAGCGCCGGCTTGCCCGTGCAATCAAAACCGCCCGCTCGCTCGCGCTGCTGCCCTACAATCCGCAATGAAGGTCATCCTGCTTTCCGACATCGAACGCGTCGGCAGCCGCGGCGAGGTCGTCAACGTCAAACCCGGCTATGCCCGCAACTTCCTCTTTCCGCGCAAACTGGCCCTGGCAGCGACTCCGGCTCAGCTTGCCCAGCTCGAGCGTATCCGCTCGCAGCTGCAGTCCAAGCAGGCCAAGGTAACCCGTCGGCTGACCGACCTGGCCGAGCGTCTCGGACTCGTCCAGATCAAGACGACGATCAGAATGGGCGAAACCGGTGCGTTTGGCGCCATCACCAATGCCGACATCGCTGAGCTCTTGAAGGCTGCCGGTCACGAGATCGACAAACACGCTATTGTCCTCGCCGAACCGATCAAGGCACCCGGGGTCTACGACATCCCGGTAAAGCTCGGTCACGAGATCACCGCGACTGTCAAGCTCTGGGTGGCTGAAGCCCCAGCGTGATTGAGGTCGGGGTCGAAGGCGTCCTGTTCGACCGCGATACCGACCTGCCGGTTGTCGTTCTTCGCGAACGCAACGGCAATCGCGTCCTGCCGATATTTATCGGCCCGAACGAAGCTCAGGCAATCATCTATGTTCTCTCCGGTGAACGCTTTGTCCGCCCGCTCACTGTTGACCTGATGAACCTGCTCATTGCCGGTCTGCACGGAGTCATGCGCCGGGCGGTGGTCACTCGACTGGCGGAAGGCACTTTTTACGCCGAGCTGGTGCTCGATTCTCCTCAGGGCAAGGTCAGTATCGACGCCCGACCATCCGACGCCATTGCGCTGGCGCTGCGCGCCGGTGCGGCCATCGGTGTCGCCGAAGCGGTGATGGACGAAGCCGGACTGCTCAGCCCGGAGGGCAACACCGGCAACCCCGATGAGCTGCGCGCCCGCCTGCGCGAGATTACGCCGGAAGATTTCGGCAACTACCGGATGCCCTGAACCATGACTCCCCAGCAGGCCCTCGAACTGCTGCGTCGCGGCGTCGACCGGCTGGAAACCGAAGCCGAACTGCTGGAACGGCTTGCCGCTGCGGCCCGTGACGGTCGGCCCCTGCGCATCAAACTTGGCATTGATGCCACCGGCCCTGACATTCATCTCGGCTTTGCGGTCCCGCTGCGCAAACTCAGGCAGTTCCAGGACCTCGGGCATCGTGCCGTGCTGATTGTCGGCGACTTCACCGCCCGCATCGGCGACCCGTCCGGCCGCTCCCGGACCCGTCCCCATCTCAGCGAAGACGAAATCCAGAGCAACATGGCCCGTTACCGGGAACAGGTATTCCGGATTCTCGACCCCGAACGGTGCGAATTCCGCTATAACTCCGAATGGTGCGGCCCGCTCGGCGGCGCCGACATCATCACCCTCGCCTCACGTTACACCGTCGCCCGGCTGCTGGAACGTGAAGACTTCAAGAAACGTCTCGATACCGGTGTGCCGGTCCACGTCCACGAATTGCTCTATCCGCTCTTTCAGGGTTTTGATTCGGTAGCAGTCAGGTCCGACGTTGAACTGGGCGGTGCCGACCAGTACTGGAACCTTCTCGTCGGCCGTGAACTGCAGCGCGAATACGGCCAGCCGCCCCAGATTGTCCTGACCATGCCGCTGCTGGTTGGTACCGACGGCACTCAAAAGATGTCCAAATCCTACGGCAACTACGTCGGCATCACCGAATCGCCCCGCGAGATGTTCGGCAAGCTGATGTCAATCCCCGACTCACTCATCGCCGACTACTTCCGGCTTTGCACCGATACCACCGAAAGCGAAATCGCCACAATGACGGCCGCCATCCAGGCCGGTGCCAACCCGCGCGACTACAAAGCCCGACTGGCCCGCACTATCATCACTATCTACCACTCGGCCACCGCTGCCGCTGAAGCCGAAGCCGAATTCAACCGGATGTTCCGCGACGGCGGCCTGCCCGACCAGATGCCGGAAATCACCCTCCCCGCCGACGGCAGAAACATCGTTGACCTCATCGTCGCGGCCGGCCTGCTGCCCTCGAAGAGTGAAACCCGGCGCAAGATCGCCGAAGGTGCGGTAACGATCAACGGCGAGCGCATCAGCGACCCGACGCTCTGCATCCGACTGGACCAGCCAGCCGTACTCCGGGTCGGCAAACGCCGTTTTGTCCGGCTGCTCCCGGCCTAGCCAACATCATCTCCTCCTCTCTGTCGGTAACCTGCCTTGACTCTCTCTTGATTGCCTCTAAAATCCCCGAAAGGAGAACTGATGGCTCAGGAAGAAAGACCCCAGCCGGGCCCACCGGTACAGATTGAAATCGGTGAAAAGGAATCCGAGGGTGTTTATTCAAACTTCGTCCTCATTGCCCATTCGCCCTCAGAATTCATCATTGACTTTGCCCGCATCCTGCCCGGACTGCCCAAGGCGAAAGTGTTTTCCCGGATTGTGATGACACCCCAGCATGCCACCCTGCTCCACAACGCACTCGCCGAAAACATCAAAAAGTACGAAGACCGCTTCGGCAAAATCAAACTTCACGGCAAAGAAGACGAAGTCGCCAAGGGCCTTGGCTTCTAGCCTGGTCCTGGCCGTCCCGGAAGCCAGTCGCCCGCTGCTGATCCGGCTTGGTCACATCGCACTCCAGGAGCGGACACGGGCCTATCTTGTCGGCGGGCCGGTCCGCGACATTCTCCTCGGTTGCACCGGTTTCGACATTGACGTTGCGGTCGAAGGCCGCTCGGCCGATTACGGTCGTGCCCTTGCCCGGGAGCTCAGTGGCAGCTTTGTCTATCATCAGCGGTTCCTGACCGGCACCATCACCCTCGCCGATGGTCGACGCATCGATATCAGCGCGACCCGGCGCGAGACTTACCCACAGCCAGCGACTCTGCCCCGCGTTCATCCGGCACCGATTGAAACCGACCTCGCCCGGCGCGATTTCTCTATCAACGCCATGGCGCTGGACCTTTCGCCTGATGCCTTCGGCCGGCTGCTCGACCCGCTCGGCGGCAGAGCCGACCTGGCAGCGCGCACCGTGCGCGTTCTTCACGACCGTAGCTTCATTGACGATCCGACCCGCATCTTCCGCGCCATCCGCTTTGCCGTCCGCTTCGACTTTGCCATCGAACCCCGAACTCTGACCTTGCTGCGTACCGCCGTTCGCGCACGCCTGCCCGCACTGCTGACCCCCGAACGGCTGCTTTATGAACTCAGGCTCATCTGCGCGGAACCACTGGTCCTGCCGATACTTGACGCACTGATCAAAGAGCGGGTTCTGTCGGCAACCTGGCACTGGCGCCCCCGGCCCGGATTGCTCGATGCCATGCGCCAACTGACACAGGCGGGCCGTGATGCCGAGCTGAAGTTTCTGCTCCTGCTCAGTTACCTGCCGGTCGCTGACAACTGGCCCCTGCGCCGGGAACACCGCCTGGCCGCGGCGGCAATTGCCGGCGCTTCGACACTCCGGCGCAGCCTCATGCGCGTCCGGCGACCCAGCGCAATCTACCGCCTGCTCAACCCCGTCCCCCGCCCGGCACTTGAGATCCTGGCCTGCACGGAGCCGCCACCGGTGGCACGGCGAATCCGCACCTATCTTGACACAATGGCCGATGTCCGGACCGAACTGACCGGCGCCGACCTGAAATCGCTCGGTTTGCGGCCCGGACCAAATTACCGCAGTATCCTTGAAAGGCTGCTCTGGGCGCGCCTCGATGGCCGAGTGACCGATCGTGCCGGTGAAACTGCGCTCTGCCGCCGGCTGCTTACCGGGAGGGCCTGATGTTTGACGCCCGCAGTCTGCTCCTTTCCGCCCCGGCAATTCTGTTTGGCCTGACCATCCATGAGTTTGCCCACGGCTGGGTTGCCTGGCGACTGGGCGACCCTACGGCCCGGGAACTGGGCCGGCTCACCCTCAATCCGCTCAAACATCTCGACCCGGTCGGCACGATTGCGCTGTTTCTGTTCCGGTTCGGCTGGGCACGGCCGGTGCCAATTGACCCCAGCTACTTTCGCCATCCGACCCGCGATATGGCCATCTCGTCACTGGCCGGCCCGGCGGCCAATTTTGTCACCGCCCTCGGCGCCGGTCTGGTCTACCGGCTGCTGACCGCACTTGGCATCACCGGCTTTCTGCCCCTGCTGCTGAACTACTTTGTCCTGTTCAACATCATCCTCTGCTTCTTCAACCTCATCCCGATTCCGCCTCTTGACGGCTCAAGGCTGGTCTACTACTTCCTGCCGCCCCGGCTCGCCGCCGGCTACGCCCAGCTCGAGCGGTACGGCTTTCTGCTGCTGATGGCGATTATTTTTATCGGACAGTTCACCGGCGTATCGCTGTTCTCGCTCTATCTCGGTCCGCTGGTTCAGTTTTTCGGCCGGCTGTTCACCGGACACCTGCTCATCTAGCAATGCCGCGCTCAATCGCACCGCGCCGCCGGTCCCGCAACGGTCAACTGGCACTGACGATTGCCTTGGCCGTACTGATACTCTTCATCACCGCCAGCCTGGTGTTCTGGTTCGCCGGCCAGCGCTCGACCGAAACCAGCTACTGCGGCCCGCTTGGCCACTGGATTGCCGCCGCACTCATCGCCGCTCTCGGCTTCAGTGCAGCGCTCGTCCCGGTAATGACCGGACTGGCGGCCTGGCTTGTAATCACGCGCGGCCGCGGTGCCCGGCCGGTTGCCGGATTTGCCCTCTGGTTGCTCGCCGCCTTCGTCGCCATCGCCCTGTTCGAGTACCAGGCTGCGCTCCGTCCTTACCCGACTTTTACCGGCTTTGTCGGCCGGTTTGTCGGTTCGGGTCTGAGCCTGCTGCTGGGTTTCGGGGCATGGATGCTCATCGCCGTGCTGCTCATCTGGGGACTGAACATCCGACTGCGCGCCCGATTGCGTGATGACCTGTTCGAGACCCTGTTTGTTCTGCTCATTGGCCTGCTCATCAATCTCTTTCTTGCCTGGGCTTTTCCCACCCTCCGACTTGTCGGCCTCGACGGCTCCTATCCCCCCGGTGGAACGGCTGGAATCGCACTCGTCCGTCTGCTGGAAAGCGCCATCGGCACGGTCGGCACTCTGTTTGCGATCATCGGAGCGAGCCTGATCGTCATTGCGGTCTTTACGACCGTACGCGTGCCCGAACTCGGCTGGCTGCGACGACTGCTGGAAAATCTCGTGGCCCGGGTTCGCCGGCTGCGTCAACCGAAACCCGGACGTCCAACACTCCAGACACCGCCCAAAACAACAACGCCGCCCGCAGCCACAACCGGCCCGGCCGAACCGCCACCGCCGGAGCCCTCACCCCGGCAACCGGAGCCACCCCGTCCCGAACCCCGGCGTCAGCCGCTGCCCCGTTTCGACCTCAGCGAGTTCCAGCAGGAATTCCTCAGCCTGCTTGACCAGCCAACCGAACGGGACCGGACATTCAAAAACCCGGCCGAAGCCGAAAGGGAAAAGCAGCTCCTGCTCGACAAACTCGCCGAGTTTCGCATTGAGGGTCAGGTATCGGACATTCTGTCTGGACCGGTAATCACCCGCTTCGAGTTCGAACCCGCTCCCGGCATCAGGGTATCGGCGGTGGAAAACCTCGCCGACGACCTCTCGCTTGCTCTGTCGGCCGAGCGCATCCGGATTCTCGCCCCGATACCGGGCCGGAATGCGGTCGGGATTGAGATTCCCAACAAAGTCCGCCAGACAGTCTATCTGCGCGATGTTTTGACCTCGGACGAATTCCGCCGTGAGCAATCACCGCTCGGTTTTGCCCTCGGTACAACCATCACCGGTGAACCCTACTCTTCCGACCTGCGGATGATGCCGCACATACTTATCGCCGGCACCACCGGCTCGGGCAAATCCGTCTGCATCAATTCAATCATTGCCTCGATCATCTACCGCTCATCGTGGCGCGATGTCCGGCTGCTGACGATCGACCCGAAGCAGCTTGAGCTGCCGCTCTACAACCCGATTCCACACCTGCTTGGTCGTACCACCACCGATCCGACCCAGGCCGTCAACCAGCTCACCCGCGTCGTCAACATCATGGACGCGCGCATCGGCGAATTCGCCAAACTCGGGGTACGCGACATCGCCGGCTACAACGCCCGCGCCGAGGAAGAAGGCTTCGAACGCAAGCCCTACATCGTCGTGATTATCGATGAACTGGCCGACCTGATGCTGCGGGCTGAGAATGAAATCGAACAGCGCATAACCCGGCTTGCCCAGATGTCACGCGCCGTCGGCATTCACCTCGTCATCGCCACCCAGCGCCCGTCGGTTGACGTCATTACCGGACTGATCAAGGCCAACTTTCCCTGCCGGATCGCCTTTCAGGTCGCTTCCAAGACCGACTCGCGCACTATCCTTGACCTCAACGGCGCTGAAGCACTGCTGGGCCGCGGCGACATGCTGTTTCTGCCGCCGGGCAAGGGCGAACCGGTACGTCTCCACGGCACTTTCATCTCTGACCGCGCTGCCAAGCGTATCGTTGACCTCTGGACACGCACCTACCTCACTGAACTCCTCACCGGACTGGTTGATAACCCGGCCGAACGGGCCGGGCAGCTGGTCGCCGCCGATGTCGTCGATGCCCTCTACGACCCGGAGAAATCGGGCATCAAGAAGAAACAGGACACGCTGCGTTCAATCCTGCCCGAAGACGCAATTGACAACCTGATTAATCGTCAATACTATGCTGTGCTGAGCGAAGAAAGTCCGGAGGTTTTGGCGGAGCGAACACGGGTGCAACAACAGCAAAGTCTTGAATTCGACGAAAAATTCTCTGAGGCCGCCCGGATCGTAGTGCGTCATCGCGAAGCATCGGTCTCGATGCTTCAGCGCCGGCTTGATGTCGGCTGGGCCCGCGCCGGCCGCATCATCGACCAGCTTGAACAGGCCGGTATTGTCGGCCCCTATGTCGGCTCCAAATCCAGAAAGGTACTGGTCAGCGGCGAGGCCGAACTGGAACGGCTTCTCGCCGAACTGACAAACCGTTAAATGCTTGACCGCAAGACTGTCTTGAGCTGGGTCAACGAACTGGCCCGGATTGTACCGTCTACCACCCAGCAGGGCATTGCCGATTTCATCCGTTCCAAACCCGAAGCCAAGGTTGTTCTGCCTGCTCCCGAGGTCCGCATCGGCGACCACTGGTTCTGCTTTCGTCGTTACCGCGACGCCGTCACCACCGAGGATATCCTTGAGGTCTATCTCGGCAACCGGGACTCCGGTTCCGAATACATGGGCTACGACCGCATCGACCCCTGCTGGCGCGATGCCGAAGGCCGCGACCTCGGTCGCTGGGAACTCACCCGCGCCTACATGCGACCGAAGTACCGCGGTCGCAATTACTCGCTGTTCATGGTCGAAATGGTAATGGCGCTCGCCCGCAAACACCGGGGCCGGTCAGTCGTCGCCTATCCCCGCCACGTCGCGATGCTGGTAACGCTGCTCAATTACGGCTTCCGGACATTCGAGGGCAACTACGACGAAACGCTGCTTCGGATTTATCGCCAGGGTCGACGCTGGTACGCCAACAACACCAACCAGCGCCGGCTTTACTATGCCCAGGAATTCCGCCCGTTCATTCAGGACGGCAGTTTCATCATGGAGAAGAAGGTCAAGCCGGGATCAATCTGGGAATTTCTCTGGGAAAAGCTCTAAAGTTCCCAACCTGGCCGGCAGTCGGCAAGCCGGCTTGCTCCGACGACCCCGGCATCCCGTCCCAGTTTCGACAGCACAACTGAAATCCGCCGGCCCGGAAAGGCCGGTACCCGCTCGGCGAGCACCCGCCGTGTCGCCCGCAGCAATGGTCTGCCCAGCCCGCTGACGCCACCCCCGACAACGATTCGCTCCGGATCAAGCAGCTGCACCGCATTAGCCAGGCCGGCGCCCAGCGCTGCGCCAACCTCTTCTACCAGCGCGACTGCCAGCCGGTCGCCGCGCCGGGCCGCCTGACCGATGACTTTGGTTGTCACCGCATCAATATCGTCGCCGGCAAGTTCCAGCATCAGGCTGGGCCGGTCAACGCTGACACCGTCAAACATCGGCAACTGATTACGATGCGTCTTGATCCGGCGCAGTTGTGCCCGCAGCCGTCGCCGAGCCCGGTCAACGATGTAGGCGGCGCCGACATAGCGTTCGACGCAGCCACGGTTGCCGCATTTGCAGAGCAGTCCACGCTGATCGATGCTGGTGTGGCCAATTTCACCAGCGGCGTGATTTGCCCCCAGCACCAGCCGACCGCCGGCAACGATGCCGCCACCAAGGCCCGTGCCCAGAGTCACACACAGCAGATCACGGCAGCCCCGGCCGGCGCCGTACAGCCACTCACCCAGTGTCACGGCGTTGACATCGTTGGCGCAAAAAACCGGCACACCCGTCAGTTGTTCCAGCAGGTACTTCACCGGTGCGCCATCCCACTTGGGCAGGTTGGGCGGGACACGGACGATGCCCTGAACGTGATCAACCAGCCCCGGCAATCCAATGCCGATTGAACGCAATCGCCGTCCCGCTGCCAGCCGCAGTCCCGTCTCAGCTACCCGCTTCAACACTAGCCTCGGGCCCTCGCGTCCGCGTGTCGGCAGAGTTTCCCGGGCCAGCACTTTGCCCGACACATCAACCAGCCCGAGCTTGATGTTGGTGGCGCCGAGGTCAATCCCGAGATCAAGCCTTGTCAGCCGGTCTGTTCTCGGGTCCGCTGACTGCCTGCGCGCCGGCATCAATCAGTCCTTGCCCTTGCTGCGAACGCTCTCGCGATACCGCAACCGAATCAGCTTCTCCAACCCATCACTCATCTTCACTCCCCGCCGCGCCATCACCGTCCGGGCATTCATTACTGCCGCTGCTTCCGACCAGACCCCGTGCCGCCCCCACGAAAACGGCGCCAGCTCCTTGCGGGCCAATCCCGGCTCGAACCAGTTGGCAAAAATACCGACCCGGCAGCCGGTATTGAACAGTGACCCGATTGCGCTCTTGGCATGGTCGCCGAAAAAAGCGCCCACCTTGACCAGCCCGGTATCCACCACTCCGTCCCGGAAAAAGACCGTGACGTTTTCGTAGGTATTTTTCAAATCCGAGTTAGTAGTCAGTGCCCCGAGATTTACCCATTCGCCCACGAAGCTGTGCCCGATGAACCCGTCGTGATGCTTGTTGGCATAGCCTTGAAACACGCTCGCCTCGACCTCGCCCCCGACCCGGCACTGCGGACCAAAACTGCAGCCCGGGCGCACCCGCGCGCCATCGATCAGCGTACCGGGACCGACATAGCAGGGTCCTTCGACGAAACTCCCCGGTCGCACCTGAGCGTTTTCATCCAGCATCACCGGCCCGGTCTCGGTGCTGACAGTTGCGCCCGGCCACACTCGTGCGCCCCGCGCCATCACCAGCCGCCCACGACCCAGCACGACTGCTCCTTTGTCCGGTTTCGGCTGCTGCGTCCTGGACTTCGGAATCTCTCTTTCCAGTTCTGAAGGAGTCAACTCCACCAAATCCCAGGGCCAGTGTATAACCCGTGCCTTCACCGGTTGTTCGGCGAGGGCCGTCCGCAGACCAGCAACTGATTCGATCTTCTCCACCTGCCCGGCCGACACGCGAAAACCCACGACTTCCTCGCCGGCCAACAGCACCGAATCCGGCCCGGCTGGCGCCACCGACTCGGCAAAGATGGCGCGGCCGGACAAAAACAACCTGACCCCTTTCGCCGCGCCGTTGACACGGCAATCCGGGTGTCGTTCCAAGGTAACTTCGGCCAATTCCGGCCTCACCCAGAGCAGCAATCGCTCTCTTGGATACAACTGCTTAATCTTCTCCAGCAGCGTGAACCGACCGCAGCGCAGGTCGAACACCGGCCGCAGGTCAACGAGCGGCGACAAACGCTCAAGGCCCTCTTCCTCATAAACGCAGATCATCGCGTCAGGATATTTCTCGTCTCGGTCGCGTCAAGCCAGCACCTGCACTTGGTTTGTCAGGTTTTTGGCACCTCGGCTCTGAGCCGGCGCACTTCCTGTCCTTCACCCCAGTAGTAGGCGTTGCGCTTTTCGCCGAGGTCATGCGTACTCATCACCCACGGATTGCCGGCACGGTCGATTGCGTGAATCATCACCTGGCCCAGATAGCCGCCCCGCAGTTCCCGCAGGTCCTGAATTGCCGCACCACACGCCTCTCGCACATCCATGCCGCTCTTGAGGTACTGCACGACCGAGCGTGCGGTCGCGCAGCGAATTGTCATCTCACCGGCATGGGTGCAGCCACAGGCGCCGTAGCGCGAGTCAGCATACAAGCCGGCGCCGACAATCGGCGAATCGCCCAGCCGGCCGGGATAGCGGTAAGCCCAGCCCGATGTGCTTGTCCCGGCGGCAATGTTGCCCTGCCGGTCCCGACAAAGGAACACAACTGTACCGCGACTGGTGACGTAGCGGGCGGCGGCCCAGACTGCATCAATCAGCCGGCCCTGTGTCAGTTTCCTGCGTTCGGTTTGACTGAGTTCCGTTTCCAGCCAGCGCCGATACTCTTCCCGTGCCCGCTCAGTCAGAAGTTCTCCCCGTTCGGCCCCGGTTTCCGCTGCAAACCTCGCCGCACCATCGCCAACCAGCAAAACGTGGGGTAGACGCCGCATCACTTCCCGCGCAACTGATACCGGATGAAGGAAACCCGCAAGCGCCCCGACCGCCCCGGCTTCAAGTGTTGTGCCATCCATCACTGCCGCATCACAGGCCATCGTGCCAAGGACGTCCGGCGTACCGCCACGGCCGACCGAATCCACCGATTCATCGCTTTCGACGACCCGGATACCGGCTTCAACTGCGTCCAAAGCGCTGCCCCCCTCTGCAAGTACCGTCTGCGCCGCCACGACCCCCGATCGTCCTTCACAGTTAGTCAGCAGCATTGTCATCACTTGAAAACTAGCCAGACGGCCCTCGCGGTCAAGCAAGCAACGGAATAACCGGACGCCCGGGATTGTAACTCTCTCTGGCTATTGACATTGCAGTGTCATGCCATACAATCTCCCGACAGTCGATAGTTCGATTGTCGCTTTTGTTAGGGTAACTTGCGGGTGCTCGGGCTGCGGTCCGAAGCACCAGGATGACTCAAGAATTGCAGATGCCGGGTTCACCCCGGCAAAAAGGAGGATGCAGTGAAGAAGGCACTGACCGCTGTGACGCTGGTCGCCATAGTGGCTCTCATCGGTTGCCAGGACACCAAGAAGGTAACCGAGCTGCAGGGCCAGCTTGACCAGAAGACCCAGCAAATCACCGAACTGGAAGGCCAGGTCGCGAAGCTGACCGCCGAGCGCGACTCACTGGCCGGCGTGATAAAGGAGATGGAAGCCAAGAAACCGGTCGCTCCCGCCAAGGCTCCGGCCAAGCAGCCGGGTGGCACTCAGCCGGCGCCGACAGGCAAGCCGCCGCGTACCGGGCGCTAGTCCCAAGGGAGGATAAATGAAAAAACTACTGAGCATTCTTGCGATCGGCCTGCTGGCTCTGCCCGCCCTGCTGCTGGTGCAGTGCGACGTCATTTCCGGCGGAGCACCGATCAACGTCAAGCTGGAGGCTGCTACCGACAGCACGGTCAAGATCACTTGGGACGCTCCAATCGAAGGCACACCCGACAAGTACGTCGTGTACTTCATGGCAACCGGGACCTCGACCTATACCAAACTCGGCGAGCCGACTTCGACCACCTATACCCACGACCCGGCCGGCAAGACCGGCAAGTACAAGGTTGCCTCCGACTTTGGCGGCACCGAGTACGAAGCCCTCACCATTCCCAGCTCCGCACCGGTCGCCAATGCGGCCACCTCGGTCTCCGAGTTGAACGCCGCCGGTAACTCCGGTTACGGCTGGGCTCGTTCCACTGGCACTGCCTCGACCTACTCAATGACTCAGGCCAGCAATGCCGCCAGTGTCGACTTCTATATCACGAACTTCGCCGCCAATTCATCCAGCACGCCGTACCACATCGCCAGCCCGGACCTTGGTCCAAGCGACCCGGGCGCAGTGGTGCCAGCCGGTTCATGGCGCGTCAACGGTTTCACCAATCCCCTTACGGACGAAAACGCACCACTTCCCGCCCACTCGCCGACCGTGTACTTCAACTATACCGAGCTCTCGTCTGACCCGGTGCTGGTCGGCTGCCACACCAACGCCGACGACTACTACGCGCTTGTCAAGCTTTCCGGCTACAATTACGGCAATGGCACCGTCCAGGTTCAGTCCTGGTTCCAGACGATAAAGGGACTCCGGCTGATTCAGCACTGATCGAATTCTTTCCACTGGCCCCGGCAGATTGCCGGGGCCAGTTTTTTGCGTCTTGACATTGCAGGCGCACCCCACTAGCCTCTCGCCAGTGGCCGTGAAGCGAACCACATCATTGGCCTGAGGAGGTCTGACGTGAAAAGAACTGTTTCACTTGCTGTGCTGAGTGCCGGCGCCGCCATTATTGCAATCCTGATTGCTGGTTGCGGTGTTCTCGGCGGCCCGCCGCTGAACGTCCAGGTTGGTTCTGCCACCGACTCGACCGTCCAGATTGTCTGGACCGCCCCGATCGAAGGAACTGCCGACAACTATCTTATCTACTTCAGGCCCGTCGGAGAAACAACCTTCACCTTCATTGGCGAAACCACCGCCACCTCCTACATACACAACCCGAACGGCTACACCGGGACTTATCGGGTCACGGCAGTTTTCGGCAGCGACAGCTATGATGGCAAGGATCGACCGACAACAGTGCCGGTCCACGGCGATACCCTGACGTTGTTTGAGCTCAACGCCGACAGCAGCCGCTGTGCCTATGGCTGGCAACGCGACTCCGGCATCGGCGGTTACTTCTCGATGACTCAGACGGCCAGCGCCGGCGCCGTCGATTTTTACGTTTCGGACTTCCAGCCCGGCCACAACCGCTCGCCCTACGCCCTGGTCAGCCCGGACAAGGCCGAATCGATCGACCTTGGAGCAGTTGGCATCGTACCCAGCGCCCAGTGGCGGCGTAACGGTTTCTCCAATCTCCTTGCCGACGAAGACAGCCCGTTGCCGGCATTCCGTCCTTCGCCACCAAATTACTTCATCTACACCGAGCTGTCGCAGCTGCCAGCACTGATTGCGGTCTACACTGCCGGCGAGGACCCACGGCACTACGCGCTTGTCAAGGTCCACGAAGTCAACGCGGTCACCGGCACGTGCCGGCTGGAGACGTGGTTTCAGCTTGTACCCGGCCTGCGCCTCATCCGGCATCGCCGGTAGCAAAGTCAGCAATGCGACCGTTAGTCGCCGGCACGACACTGACGCTGCTCACTGCTCTAACTCTGAGCTGCGGGCGCGATCAACGCCGGCCATTCAACGTCCGGCTCACCGCTGCGAGCGACAGCACGGTCAAGGTCATCTGGAGCATACCGGCTGCCGAAACACCGGACGGGTATGAAGTCTGGTTTCGTCCCGCTGGCGAAACAGCCTTTGTACTTGTCGGCGAAACCAGCCTCAATCTGTTCGTCCATGACCCGCAGGGTCGGACCGGCGATTACCGGGTCAGCGCCCGCTACGGTGACGAGCGTCACGTCGCCGTGACAGAACCGTCAACAATACCCGTTACTACCGATACGATTGTGCTGGCGGAACTGAACTCTTCGGGCAACTCGGGCCTGGGTTGGGACCGCACAACCGGCCGGGCACGCAGTCTGCCGATGAACCGTTCCGGTTCGGCTGCCGCCGTCGACCTCTACATCACCGACTTCCACGCCGGCAGAGTCCCGCAACCGCCCTATTCGATTGCCAGCCCGGACATGGCACCGGCCGACCCGGGTGGCGGCGTATCCAGTGCCGACTGGCGTTCAACTGAATTCACCGACCCGATGGCGCTCGACACCGCCGCTCTGCCGCCCTATTCATCGCTCTACTGGTTCAACTACTCCGATCTTGTCCGCATCCCCTGCGCAATCGGCTGCCGCACGCACGACGGCTACTACGCCCGAATCGAGGCTTGTGCCATCACTGCCCCTGAAGGCTGGCTCAAGGTAATCTGCCGCTTTCAGCGGGTTCAAGGGCTCCGATTGGTACCCCATTGACCGGGATGAAACAGCATCCGCAATCTCCGGACGGAATCGAGGCCCGGCTGCGCCAACTCGAGCAGCAGGTTTCATCAGTACTTGAGCTCGTGGCCCGGCTCAAGAAGGAAAAGGCCGAACTTGCCGCCCGGCTGGCCGAGGCCGCCTGCATCCGCCGCGAGCTCGAAAACCGTCTGGACTCCCTGATTGACAAGCTTGACTCCCCGTCATAGAGTAGTGCGACGGGAGCCAATGAAGTCTGTTACGGTTAAGGTTTTCGGCAGTGAATACAATGTCCGGACCGACGATCCGGGTCGGGTGCAGGAAATCGCCGGTCTGATTGATACGAGAATGCGTGAGATTGACGCCCAGTTCCGGCCACCGACGGCCACCCGCACAGCGGTCCTGGCCTGTCTGAGTCTGCTGGACGAACATCTCGGTACCAGCCGGATCAGCTCCGAAGAAATATCACACCGGCTGGACCGGCTCATTGAGAAGCTGAATTCTGCTCGTTAGGCTCCCTGCGGTGTTCGTGATAGCCGGCTGAGTCTTGAGCCAACACCCGAGAACCGGGTGCTGACATAGACCAGCGGAACGCCGGCTGGCAACAGCTGGCGCGAACCTGGCCAGAAGGCGCCCACCTGTATTCTTGGTTCAGAGACTTGCCACTACACGGCACTCGCGGGGTATTGTTTTGACAGGAGGCACTATGCTGCCTAATGGAATCGGTTGGGTTCTGCCATTTGTTATTGTCTTGGTCTTTGCCGGAATTGGTTTCACTATCGGCATGCTGACTGCCCGCCGGGCTGCCCGTCAGCTGCGCCGGACGGTTGAAGCCGAACGGGAAAAAATGCTCGCTGAAGCCCGTGAAGAAATCAGCCGTCGGCGTCAGGACGCCGAAAACGAAATCAAGGAAGAAAGGTACCGCGAAAAGCTCAAGTTCGAAGCGCAGACCGGCGCTACCCGGCGCGAGCTGGAACGGCTTGAGGCCAAACTGGCCGAGCGCGAGGCATCTCAGATCCGGCGCGACAGCATTCTGACCCAGAAAGAAGCTGACCTCATCCGCCGTGACCGGGAAGCCACTGCCCGGGAAAAGCTGCTGCGCGCCAAGATTGAAAGGATGGACCAGCTGATTGCTCAGGAAAACGCCCGGCTGGAACGAATCGCTGGCTTGTCCAGTGAAGAGGCAAAACGGGAACTCCTGCGTAACATGGAAAACCAAGCCCGGCTCGAGGCCGCCCAGCTGGTGAAGGACATCAAAGAAGAGGCACGCCAGCACGCCGAAGAGGCGGCACGGGAAATAATCGTTGCCGCGATCCAGCGTTGTGCCGTATCTCACGCCGCTGACACGACCGTCTCGGTGGTTGACCTGCCCTCCGACGAACTCAAAGGCCGCATTATCGGCCGTGAAGGCCGCAACATTCGTACCTTTGAAACACTCACCGGTGTCGAAGTGATGATTGATGACACCCCAGGCGCGATCATTATCTCGGGCTTCGACCCGGTGCGCCGCGAAATCGCCAAACTGGCGATGGAGAAACTGGTAACCGACGGACGAATCCACCCGGCCCGCATCGAGGAAGTCGTTGCCCGCACCCGCGAGGAAATGAATGCCATCATCAAGCAGACCGGCGAGGCCGTTGTCCTGGAACTCGGCGTCGTCGGCCTGCACGCCGAACTCGCCCGCCTGCTCGGCCGGCTCAAATACCGAACCAGCTATGGCCAGAATGTCCTGCTTCACAGCAAGGAAGTGGCACTGCTCGCTTCGCTAATGGCTCAGGAACTCGAACTTGATCCACAACTGGCCAAACGTGCCGGCCTGCTGCACGACATCGGCAAGGCTGCCGATCAGTCACTCGAAGGCACCCACTCCCACATCGGTGCTGACCTTGCCCGTCGCTTTGGCGAAGACCCGACCGTCGTCAACGCCATCGAAGCACACCACGAAGAGGTCCCGCTCGCGTCGCCCTACGCTTTCCTGGTTGCAGCCGCCGACAGCGTCTCCGGCTCACGACCCGGCGCCCGCCGCGAAAGCTTCGAGACCTACATCAAGCGGGTGGAAAACCTCGAGGCAATCGCCGCTGCCTTTCCGGGCGTTGAGAAAGCCTACGCGATTCAGGCCGGCCGTGAAATCCGGGTGCTGGTGGAACCGGAAAAGGTATCGGACGACGGCACCAGCGAAGTGGCGGCAAAGGTCGCGGCCCAGATCCAGTCGGAGATGAAGTACCCCGGGCAAATCAAGGTCATGGTCATCCGCGAGACCCGGGCGGTCGATTATGCCCGCTAACTCCTGACCGGCTGTGCCGATGCCGACAGGCCAATGAGTGAAACTCTGCGGGTTTTGTTTCTTGGCGACATTTGCGCTGAACCGGGCCGCCGTGCCGTCACCGCAAACCTGCCCGGATTGCGCACGCAGCTCAAACTGGATTTTGTCGCCGCCAATTGTGAAAATGCCGCCGCCGGTTACGGCGTCACCCCCGCCATTGCCGAAGAGTTGTTCGCCGCCGGGATCGACTGCCTCACCAGCGGTGACCACATCTTCGACCGCAAGGAAATCTGGGACTTTTTGAGCGGCGACCGGCGACTGCTGCGGCCATTGAACTATCCACCTCAGGCTCCCGGCCGGGGCTGGTCGGTATTCGAGCTGCCCGAATGCCGGGTCGCAGTCGTGAATGTTGCCGGCCGGGTTTTCATGAAGCCGCTCGACTGCCCGTTCCGCCGGCTGCTGCCGGTGCTTGACGAACTGCAGCACCGGACCCCGGTCATCGTTGTCGACTTCCACGCCGAGGCAACTGCCGAAAAACAGGCTATGGGCTGGTTCCTTGATGGTCGGGTGTCGGCGGTAGTCGGTACCCATACTCACGTCCAGACCGCGGACGAAAGGATACTGCCAGCCGGCACCGGCTACATCAGCGACATCGGGATGTGCGGTTCATTCGACGGCGTGCTCGGGATGACGCGGGAAACCTCACTCCGCCGCATCATCGATATGGTACCGCTGCGACTGCGTGCGGCAACGGACGACTGCCGGCTCAACGGGGTCGTAATCGAAATCGAGCGCTCCAGCGGCCACTGCCTGTCCATCAGCCGTTTCGTCCACTGTCTTATGCCGGCGGCCGCTGATTCAACCGGCTGAACCCGCTGCCGACCGCCCCAGCAGCCGGCCCAGAAACCGACCGGTGTGAGACCGGGGACAGGCGGCAATCGCCTCCGGCGGCCCGACTGCGACCAGCTCACCCCCCCCCTCGCCGCCTTCCGGTCCAAGGTCGATAACCCAGTCCGCACACTTGACCACCTCAAGATTGTGTTCAATGACAACGACCGTATTGCCACGGCTGACCAGCCGGTCCAGAACACCGAGCAGCAGCCGAACGTCCTCGAAATGCAGGCCGGTGGTCGGTTCATCGAGCAGATAGAGCGTCCGGCCGGTCGCAATCTTTGCCAGCTCGCGGGCAAGCTTGATCCGCTGAGCCTCACCGCCGGACAAGGTTGGTGCCGGCTGACCGAGTTTGATGTATCCCAGACCGACATCGGCCAGCAGCCGCAACCGACGCTCGACTGCCGGGGCATTGGCAAAGAATTCCAATGCCTCGCTGACACTCATTTCCAGAACCTCGCTGATGTTGCGACCCTTGAATTTCACTTCCAGCGTCTCACGGTTGTAGCGGCGTCCCTTGCATCCTTCGCAGGTGACATAGACATCGGGCAGGAAGTGCATTTCGACCTTGATGATGCCGTCACCCGCGCAGGCCTCGCAGCGTCCGCCTTTGACGTTGAAAGAGAACCGGCCCGGTTTGAAACCCCGCACCCGCGCCTCACGGGTCTGGGCGAAAAGCTGCCGAATCGGCCCGAAAGCGTCAGTGTAGGTTGCCGGGTTCGATCGCGGAGTTCGCCCGATCGGCGACTGGTCGATATTGACAACTTTGTCAACGTGCTCGATCCCCTCAATTCGGTCGTGGCGGCCAGGCTTGTCGTACGCACCATGCAGTTGTCGCGCCAGCGCCCGATAGAGAATGTCATGCATGAATGTGCTCTTGCCTGACCCCGAAACCCCGGTCACACACACCAGCAGCCCGAGCGGCACCTCAATATCAATCCCCTTGAGATTGTTCTCGCGACATCCCCGCACTGTCAGCCGCGCCGGACCGGGTTGTCGGCGTTCGGAAGGCAACGCAATCGTCCGGGCGCCGGAAAGATAACCGCCGGTCAGCGAATCCGGTGCTCGGGCAATGTCATCCGGCCGGCCTTGGGCCACAATCCGGCCGCCCTGCTGACCGGCGCCGGGGCCGAGGTCAACCACAAAATCGGCCGCCCGAATCGTCTCCTCATCATGCTCGACCACGATAACAGTATTGCCTATGTCACGCAGCCGCAGCAGGGTATCCAGCAGCATCCGATTGTCGCGCTGATGCAGACCGATAGAGGGCTCGTCGAGAATGTAACAGACGCCAACCAGGCCGGAACCAATCTGAGTTGCCAGCCGCACCCGCTGCGCCTCCCCCCCGCCCAGCGTCTGAGCGGTGCGGTCAAGCGTCAAATAGCCGAGTCCGACTGAACGCAGAAAACTCAACCGCTGACACAGTTCCTTGCGGATGTCCCGTGCGACCAGTTCCTCTGCCGGACCCAGCACCAGTTCACGGCTGAAGTAATCCCATGCCCGGTCAACCGACAGTCTGACCATCTCGCCGATACTGCGGTCACCGATCCGCACCGCCAGCGCTTCCGGCTTCAGCCGCTGACCGCCACAGGCCGGGCAGGGCAGTATCGACATGAATCGCTCCACCCACTCGCGCCGGGCGTCTGAATCGGTCTGGCGGTAGAGCCGCTCAAGCCACGGAACGATACCTTCCCAGGTCGCATCCCATGTCCACTCGTGTTCCTTCCCGACATAACGAACCCGCATCTCGGCCGCCGAACCGTGCAGAACAATGCGGCGGATGCGTGCCGGCAGCCGTCGCCACGGTGTGTCCAGCCGAAAACCGTGAGTCCGCGCCAGTGCCCGCAGACGTGAATGCAGCCACTCGCCGCGGTCGGTCACCTCGCCCCAGACCGCCAGCGCACCATCCATGATCGAAAGCTTGGGGTCGGCAACAAGCCGGTCCGGATCGACCTCCATCATCGTCCCGAGGCCGTGGCAACGCGGACAGGCTCCGTACGGCGAATTGAACGAAAACAACCGCGGCGTAATCTCCTCGAACGAGAAACCGCAGTCGGGACAGGCAAGGGCGGTTGAAAAAAGCCGTTCCCGCCGTTCACCCGGCCCGGTGTTGTCCAGCGGACCGAAAACAACAATGCAGCGACCTTCGCCTTCCCGCAGTGCCAGCTCCACCGAATCGGCCAGCCGCGATCTCGACTCGGGCCGCACGGTCAGTCGGTCGATTATCAGTTCGATCGTATGAGGCTTGTAGCGGTCCAGCGGCGGTACGCTGTCGAGTTCGTGAACCGTGCCGTCGACCCTTACCCGCAGATAACCGCTGCGTCGATACTTGGAGAAGAGTTCTCGATACTCGCCCTTGCGACCCCGCACCAGTGGCGCAAGCAGGGCAAAGCGCTCACCGGGCTGCTCGGCCAGAATCGCATCGACGATTGCATCGCTGGTCTGGGATGTGATCGGCTTCTGACAGCGCGGACAGAACGGCCGGCCAACCCGGGCATAGAGCAGGCGCAGATAGTCATAAATCTCGGTGACGGTGGCCACGGTCGAGCGGGGATTGCGCGCCGAGGTCCGCTGCTCGATGGCAATGGCCGGTGGCAGCCCGGTAATCGAATCGCAGTCCGGCTTCTCCAGCATGCCCAGAAACTGACGGGCATAGGCCGACAGCGATTCGATATAGCGCCGCTGACCCTCGGCGTAGATGGTATCGAAGGCCAACGACGATTTCCCTGACCCGGACAGGCCGGTAAACACAACCAGCTTCCCTCTTGGAATGTCAAGATCGATGTTCTTCAAATTGTGCTCGCGTGCGCCGCGAATGCGAATGAACTCATCCGGCATCAAGACTCAGTTTACCACGCCATTACTGCAAAGGCAAACACCCGGTGTCGCCTTGACTGCATCACCGACGAGGCTAGACTTGGCCGGGCAACCGACGCCAGATGAAAGACAACCAGAACAACAACCGGGCATGGCTGGTCGTACTCGAGTTGCTGTCTTTGCTGTTGTTTATCACAATTGCCCGCAACCTGCTGGTGCCTGAATCACAGGGTGTCACCAGCGTCGTGGCGGTCTGGGCAATTCTTGCCATAACCAGCTATGTTGTCGGCGAATTCGAAACCCTGGCCCGCGGGTCCTTTGGCCTGACCCTTCGTACTCAGGCTGCGTTCGGGATGACCTACGTCGCCTATGGTGCCCTTCACAGTATCTGGCCCTGGTGCGAAGAACTCACCGTCCGGTTCTGGCTGGTGCTTTGGGCATGGCTCTCTTTTGTCGCCCCGCTGATCGGCATGGCCATTCGGCGGATCACCCGCCAACCCGCCCTGCTGGTGACCGACATCAACGCTCATCGCCTCGGTCTCCTGCGCTGGTGGGGATTCGAATGCCGGGAAATCATCCCGATTGATGACCTCCCCGGATGGCTTGAACAGCATGCCGACAAACACGGCTGCATTCCGGATTACGACACGATTCTCGTTGATGTTGCCGACCCGCGTACCGAATACGCCGTTGCCGGTCTTTCCCAGAACTACTTCGTCGACTTCGTCGGCATTCCGGCATTTCGACTTGCCAGCTATCTTTTCGGACCGCACCCGCGTGCCGTTGCATCCTACTCGCTCAACGGTATCTACCGCCGGCTGAAACGCATCGTTGACCTGGTGGTATCGGCAATCGCGCTGACGCTGCTGTCCCCCCTGCTGCTGGTCGTCAGTATCCTGATCAAACTCGACAGCCCCGGGCCGGTGTTCTTCCGCCACCGCCGGCTCGGACGTAACATGCGTGACCTGTATGTACTCAAATTCCGCACCATGCACCGCGATGCCGCGGCACGACTGAAGGAACTGCTCGAATCGAACCCCGAACTCAAACGGGAATTTGAAACAACCTTCAAGCTCAAAAACGACCCGCGGGTAACCCGGATTGGCAAATGGCTGCGCCGGTTCTCCATCGATGAACTGCCCCAGTTCTTCAACATCCTTGCCGGTCAAATGAGCTTCGTCGGGCCCCGGCCGATCGTTGAGGATGAGGTCAAGTACTACAAAGACCGTTCACTCTTGATGTTCCGGGTTCCGCCGGGTGCCACCGGCCTCTGGCAGGTATCGGGTCGTTCCGATGCCAGCTACGATACCCGCGTCGAGCTCGACACCCGTTATGTTCAGCAATGGACACTGTGGGACGACATCAAGATTATTCTCAAGACAATCCCCGCCGTACTCTCCCGCCGGGGTGCCTACTGATACTGTCCGACCCAAGTTGACGGACACACCATCAGCCGTTAGATTGGCGGCACAGTGATACTCGAGCCCGGCGATGTCAATGCGATCCGGCTGGCCGAAGCCCGTGGCCGGTTCGCCACCGAACCGGAACTGACCGAAGCGGGCTTGACCGCCGAAGAATACGGCCGGCGTCTCGCCCGGCTGGCCGCGGGCGGCCTGATCCGCGGCTGGAAAACAACCCTGACAGTACCGCCGCTGGCCGGCGGCGACTGGGTACTGGGTGCCGTCCTGATTGCCGGCGAGCGGGACGTCGGCATCGGCAACCTGCTGGCCGCGCGTCTACCCTTCGTCACCGAACTGATTGTCAACGACTGTTTGCCCGGCGGCATCGGTCCGGGGCTGGCGGTGCTTTTCTACTCGCGCGACTTCGTCAGCGAATCCCGGTTCATTTCTGCCATTCCCGAAATCGGCTATCACGAAGTGCACCAGCTGATGAGCTGGACATTTCCGGTCCGTCAGCCTCTGTCAAGCGAAGAAACCGCCCTTGCCCGACTGCTGCTCAAGCAACCCTGGCTCGATGCTGCCGGAATCGCCGATGCCCTGAACCGCGACCAGAACTGGGTCCGGGCCAAACTCGACCGGCTGCTCTGGAGCAGATTCAATTCTGCCGGAATCGTCCGTGTTCAACCGGAACTGGACTGGTCGCGCGCCGAGAACTTCGGCCACTACCATTTCCTGCTGGACACCGGCCATCGCCCCGACGAACTCAGCCGACTGCTCGGCGAGACCGGATTCACGCTGGTTTTCGACGGCCGCCGGTTTCGCGACCGTCACCTGCAGGTCGAACGCGACGTCTGGGGAACTGCCGGGCTGTGGGACGCTGTCGCCGAACTGAACTCAATCACCGGCGTACGGGTTGCCGGCCTTATGTGGCACCGTCAGCTCCTGATTCACAACAAGTGGGCCGCCAGTCTGATCCCGTGACGACTATCTGACTACCAGCAGTCGCCTCGTTTCGGTTGCTGCCTTCGCATCCCTGTACCGGACAACATAGACGCCGGCTGCCAGCCCGGTGTTCTGCCAGTGCTGATGGCCCGGCCCCAGTGCGGCCGCAGCGACGACCCGGCCGTCAGAGCTGAAAACCGTCAGCCGGCCCGGGCCAAAGAATTCAAGCCGGCAGACGCCGGCCGAACCGACACGTCCCGGCAGTTGCGCTGAACGCGTTTCCCTCACTTCCGAAAGGGGAGCCGGTCCCGACCTGACTGCCACCGCGTAGGGCTGTCGGGGAGTGTAAACACTGCGGCCCAGGACCCGGACAATCCAGCGGCCGGCGAGCGGCAGATCAAGTATGCAGACCTCAATCGTATTGCACTCGTCGCGTCCCGCCGGACTGGGCACCGATTGACCGTAGAAAATCTGATTGCCCCGAAAGCAACTGCCATCCGGACCGACCAGCTCCAGGTCGAGGTCGTTGACGATCGCTGCCGCCGGAAACGGCGGTGCGGCGGTATCGGTCCAGGCCAGCACAACCCGCAGTGGCTGTCGGATTGCCAACTGGAAAGAGTATTCCCGGTACTCGCCGGTACTGATGCCGACAGTGTCCTCAAACAAACCAAGCGCGATGCTGTCACCCTCGAACCGCAGCACCCGACCGAGATTGAACCTGCCCCAGCCGAAATCCGGGCTGGGCACATAGCCGCTGCCGGCATTCGGGTCGGCCCCGGCCACTGCCAGCGCCCGCAACAGCGCGCTGGTTACCCGCGGCCATGCATTACCCGGCTCCGGTCGGCCCAGCGGATACCAGCCATCGCGCAGATACTGTTTTGCCAGCGCCAGCGCTCCCGCCACCCCGGGCGCCGCAAAACTGGTGCCGTTGCGCACCCGGAAACTTGCGCTGCTGTCGCCATATACGGTCCAGACACCCTCACCCGGGCTGACGACCTCCGGCTTGATGCGGCCGTCACGCATCGGCCCGCGCGAGGAAAATGTCGCCGTCTGGTTGGCAGCGATACCGTTGCCGGTGGCACCGACGGTGAGAACGCTCTTGGCCCCGGCGGGATGGGCAATGTTGTAAGTACCGCGGCCGAAATTGCCCGCCGCCCAGACCAGTGTGAACCACTTGTCCTGCCAGAGCACCGCATCAACTGTTGCCTCCTCCAGCCGGTAATATCCGAGCGCGATGCCCGAACCAAACGACCCGGAAGCAAGTTTGACCGGCTCGGCCATGCCCAGCGACAGCCGGGCTGAATCAAGCAACTCCGTCATGTCGGGGTCAAAAACATAAGTTCCGTAGGCAGTACCATTGTCAACCAGATAGAGCCGGCATTCAGGAGCGATGCCATCAAGCCGGCTCGCCCCGCCGACTGCCGAGTCATCACCGGCAAGACAACCGGCAACGGCAGAGCCGTGGTAGCCAATACCGCTGTTATCACCGAAATGGGCATTACGGTACAGCTTGTATGCAGCAACTTTGCGGTGTTCGGGATAGATGCCGGGCCGGGTTATGGCCAACTGGTCATCGCGAAACATGTTGTGCTCGGTATAAAGCCCGGAGTCAAAAATGCCGGCCACGACTCCCTGACCGCGGATACCGCGCTGCCAGATCGGTCGGGCGGTCTCGGGTAACGGCTCCTCAGGAAACCAGCCAACCTGCAGTACCCACTGTACCTGATCGTTGAACGGTTGCGCGTTCACCCGGGGTTGAATCCAGGCGATCCCGTCCAGTCCTGCCACTGCCCGCGCTGCTCCAATCGGCCCGTCAAACTCAATCGTCCGCTCGCCACACCGGCGTACAACCGCCCCCAATGCCCACAAACCGCGGCTGAGTGATTCCGGAACTACCCCCGGCCAGACCGCCGCCACCAGCTCAGATTCACCATCGGCAGGCAAATCAGGAGCAAGTTTCGCTGCCGCCGGCAAGGGTGCCAGCCAGAGCAGACAGCTTGGCAGCGCGCCGGCCGGCTTCAGCCTCGCACGGAGCACGACCGCCTGGGGCCAGACTCCGGCCAGCGGCTCGAAACCCGCGCGACGCAGCTCGGCCAGCGCCGCAGAATCGACGGGTGTCCGGAGTGCTGCCAGCAGCACCTGCCCGCTGCGAACACTGTCCAGTACCGCCAGTGCTGAATCGGCACCGATCGCCAGCCCGTTAGCACAGAGAACTGTCCCGGCGGCGGCATACGGTTCGGGACGAAAACGGCAGGCTGGCTCTGCCGCGCTTGCTGCCAGCAGGACCGACAACACCAGCGACGGAACCAGCCTGCCTCCTTTCCCTGCACCCGCTGGCCGGGTGCAGCCGGGACTAACTGAGTTTCAGCACTTCGACGATGGCCGCCGTTACCTGCTTGACATCGTCCATCGTCAGGTCGCCCATATGGGCAATTCGGAAGGTCTTCTCTTTCAGGTCGCCGTAGCCGTTGGAAATCTGCATTCCCAGTTTGCCGAGTTCGGCATTGAGGTCCTTGACACTGATACCGCGGTTGTTGGCTACCGTGGTCAGTGTCACCGACTCGTAACCCGGCTCGGCAAACGCGGCGAAGTAGCGCGCTGCCCACTCCCGGGTGTAACGCGCCATTGCCAGATGCCGTTCATAGCGGTTGCGCATGCCCTCGGCAAGAATGTAGTCAAGTTCCTTGTCCAGCGCCCAGAACAGCGAAATCGCCGGCGTGGTCGGCGTCTGAAAGTCCTTTTCGTAACGTTTGAGCATTGCGTCGTAGTCGAAGTAGTAGCCGCGGTCAGGCACAGTGCGACACTTGTCCAGCGCCCGCTGCGACACAACCGCAACCGCCAGGCCCGGCGGCAGGGCGACGGC
The DNA here is from genome assembly GCA_965649225.1 of Caldifarciminota bacterium. Lineage (GTDB taxonomy): Bacteria > Hydrothermota > Tepidihabitantia > Tepidihabitantales > Tepidihabitantaceae > CBFGJX01. The sequence continues at coordinate 1,098 of CBFGJX010000012.1, read as the reverse complement.
CTTCTGCGACGACGCCACAACGATGTCCAGGCCGAGCGCATCGATATCGAACCAGTCGCCCATCAGTGACGACACCGCATCGACCAGTATCAGCACATCAGGGTACTTGGCTTTCATCATTTTGGCGATATCTTCAATCGGCGCCCGTACCCCGGTCGAGGTTTCGTTTTGAGTGATCGTAATCGCCTGGTAGCCGCCCTTCGCCAGCTCGGCGTCAATCATTTCGGGCTTGACCGCCTTGCCCCACTCGACAGCGAGCGCTACCGCATCCTTGCCGCAGGCTTTGGAAATCTTGAACCAGCGGTCCGAGAAAGCACCGTTGACGGTGTGAAGTATCCGCCCGGTCACGACGTTGCGGATTGCCCCTTCCATCGTGCCGGTGCCCGAGGAGGTAAACCACATCACATGGTTTTTGGTACCCAGTACCTGTTTGGTCTTTTCGACACAGCGCTTGTTGAGCTCACCGAACTCCTTGGACCGGTGACCGATCATCCACTGGGCCTGAGCGTCGAGAATCTCCTTGCGGACCTCAGTCGGCCCGGGTATGAAGAGCTTCTTATGCATAAGTCCTCCGGGTATCTCTGAACCTGTTCGGCCAATCCGCCGACCGCGTCTTGCGGTCGACAGCCAGAATCCTGCCGTTAGCCGGCAATCAGTTTTACTCTAACCTCACGCCGGCGCGGCCCGTCAAACTCGCAGAAGAAAACCGCCTGCCAGCGTCCGAGCACCAGCCGCCCGTCCGCCACCGGCAGCACCACGCTGGTACCGACCAGCGTTGCCTTGACGTGCGCGTCGGCATTGCCTTCGACATGAGCATAGCCGGCCGAGCGCGGTACCAGCCGGGCGAGACCGCTGATGATATCGGCAGCAACGTCCGGGTCATAGCCCTCGTTCACCGTCACCGCTGCCGTTGTGTGCGGCACTGCCAGAAAGCAGACGCCCGCGGTAATTCGGGACTCCGCGATCGCCTCGTTGACCATTGCCGTGATGTCGACCAGCTCTTCGCGGCGGCCGGTTTTGATCGCAATGGTCTTCACGCGGTACCCAATCATATTTGGCTCACCAAACGTGTCAACCCGAAGCCGACTTCCTGCAGAC
>CBFGJX010000011.1:0-80466 GCA_965649225.1 Caldifarciminota bacterium | reverse complement strand
AGCCAGGCCGCGCCGATGAAGACCAGTAACGCGGCCGAGCAGTAGACGAACAGCACGGTCGGGGTGCGCCGGGCCAGACCAAGCGCGGTGCGCAGGTCGGTGATGACCTGATCCGCGCGGCGGGCGATTGCCGAGCCGATATAATCGCGGAACGCCGGAGGAGGTGCAGGGGATGGAGTGCAGACGACGCGTTCCTGCGGAGCGATGCTGCGGTAGACCGCGAGCAGTGCGATGACCGAAACGGCGTAGGTCAGCGCGTCAATGTAGTAACCCGCGGCCCAGGGCGGTCTGATGCCGAAGCGGGACCAGCCCGACCAGTCCACTATCATTCCGCCGCCAAGTGTGCCGAGTACCGTGGCGACGCGGCCGGCGACGTTCATCAGCGAGTTGGCACCGAGCACACGGTCAACCCCGACGATGTTGGGTATGGTTGCCATCCGGGCGGCCTGAAACAGCATCCCGAGAAGGAACACCATGAACGCGACAACGTAGATCAGACCGAGCGAACCCGTTGTCAGTGCGACGAACGGCACTGCCGCAACCAGCAGGGCACGGCCGATGTCGGCGCCGACCATCACCGCGCGCCGGTCCCAGCGGTCGGCAAGCACGCCGGCGAGCGGGCCGAACAGGACTGCAGGCAGGGCCATGATGACCGGCACGGTAGAAAGCACGCGCGCACCGTTCCAACCGTGGCGCTCGGTGAACCAGGCGACCATTGCCAGCAGCGCCATGTAGTCAAGTTTGTCGCCGAAAAGCGACAGCGCCTGGGTGGTGGCAAAGATGATGAAACTGCGGTTATGCAGCAGCGGCAGAGAGGGGCGGGCTGGTCGGGCGTCCGGGCCGGAGATTGTCATCAGTAGCTGGCGGAAATCGAACGAGACTCAGACAACTGCTGATAGAGTTCTTCAATCCGGTCGGCGATTGCGGGCCAATTGAAGCGCAGAGCACGTTCGCGCCCGGCCCGGCCGAACTGAGCGCCGAGGCTGGGGTTGGCAAGCAGCTCGCAGATGCGTTCGGCGATTGCCGCCGGGTCGGCCGGCGGGACCAGAAATCCCTGGACACCGTCCTGGATTACCGTGCGGTAGCCGGGGATGTTGGACGCGACAACCGGCCGGCCCGCAGCCATTGCCTCGAGCAGGACGATGCCAAAGCTTTCGCTGCCGGTGGAGGGTGCGCAGAGCAGGCTGGATGCGGTGAGGAGGCCGGGCCGCACTTCAGCCGGCACCCGGCCGAGCCAGCGAATCCGGGACTGGAGCGGGCGGGCTGGCCGCGGCCAGCGGCTGAGGGGCGTGCTTGGCGCTCCGGCAACGACCAGTTCGGCGTCGGGAAACCGGTGCAGAATCAGGGGCAGTGCATCAAGCAGGTGGCGGAGTCCTTTGCGTCGGTCGAAGCGGCCGATGAAGAGAATGCGCGGCCGGCCCGGTTCAAGCCCGGGAGCCGGCGGGGCATCGGGTCGGAAGACAGCGGTGTCCACCCCGTTGGGAATTATCCGGTAATTGCCCGGGAAGTAGCGGCGGTGGGAGTCGCGGGCAACCCGGGAGACGGCAATGATGGCATCGAGCGCCCGGAAATAGGGCCAGAGGACAGTGCGGGCAAATGAGTAGCCCAGACTGACGTCATGGCCGGCATGGAAGGTCATCACCGTTGCCGGCCGCGGCCGGGTGATGGCGGCAGCTTTGATTGCGGCAAGCGGCAGGGTCGGAGCGAGTGAACCGTGGATGTGAACGATGTCAAACTGGCGTTTGCGGAGCAATTTGCGAATTGAGTGGACCGGTCGCCAGGCGATCGCCATCCGGGTCCAGGACTGGTTGGCGGGTACAGGAATGCCCATTCCGATGCGGAGGATTCCGGGCGGTTCGAGTGCCGGGGTCGGAGCGCGGGAGCCGATGCCGGCAGTCAGGACGGTTATCCTGTGGCCGCGGCGGTGCAGTTCGGCAGAGAGGTGGTGGATGTGCTCGGCAACGCCGCCAATACAGGGGTAGTAGTTGTCGTTGACCATGCAGATTCGCAGTGGACAGCGTGCAGTCACTGTCTGCTGACAAGCCGGCGGTAGATTTCTTCGATGCGATCGGCAATCCGGGGCCAGGCGTAATTCAGGGCACGCTCACGTCCGGCCCGGCCCATCCGGGCAGCGAGCTCAGGATTGGCCAGCAGTCGGCAGATGCGGTCGGCGATTGCCGCCGGGTCGGCCGGCGGACAGAGCAGTCCCTGAACGCCGTCGGTAAGCACTTCCCGGTAGCCATGAATGTCCGAGGCAACAATCGGTCGGCCGGCAGCCATTGCCTCGAGCAGGATGATGCCGAAACTTTCATTGCCGGTGGACGGAGCACAGAAGACATCACACGCCGAATACCACGCTGCCCGGTCGTCGCCCCACACTGTACCGATGAAGCGTACCGCCGGGCGGTGAACCGGGTCGAGCCGGGCGAGATAATGACCGGGGTCGGGCGGGCCGGTTCCGGCAACTATCAGTTCGGCATCGGGGAACTGTCGCAGCACTGCCGGCAGGGCGTCGATGAGATGCATCAGGCCTTTGCGGGGGTCGAACCGGCCCATGAACAGTATCCGCGGACGTCCGGGCCTGATTGTCGCCGGCGGGGGGAGGTTGGGCCGAAAGACAGCGGTGTCGATGCCATTAGGGACGATTTCGTAGCGGCCGGGAAAGTAGAGCGAAGTTGACCAGCGGGCGGCACGTGAAACCGCTATCGGGCAGTCAATAAGCCGGAAGTAGCGTGTCAGCAGGGGCCGAAACAGGGCGTAGCCGGCATTGCGGTTGTGACCGGCGTGAAAGGTCATTACGGTTGCCGGTCTCGGGCGCAGCCCGGCAGCAGCGTGGAGAGTGGCAAGCGGCAGAGTCGGGGCAAGCGACCCGTGGATGTGGATGATGTCGTAGCGCCCGGCACGAATAGAGTTTCTTACCTTTCGAACCGGGTCCCAGGCGGCAACAATCCGGGCACGTGAACCGTTGGTGGGGACAAGTATGCCCCGGCCGATTCGTTCAACTTCCGGTCGGGCAGGGCACCAGGCCGACGAACCGGTGACCGGCATCCGGGCGGTGAGTACTCGAACCGTGTGGCCCCGGCGGTGCAGCTCATCCGAGAGATGGCGAATGTGCTCGGCAACACCGCCGACATGCGGGTAGTAGTAGTCGCAGACCATACAGACGCGCAACGGGCGGTCTTTGCCGTCAGCACCCGGACCGAGTGCGCCCGGCTGCCGCCCGTAGTCGTCTGCCGGAGAATTCACCTAGCTGTCGGTGGCTTTGCGATAGGCGGCGAGCCCACGCTCAAACAGCACCATTGCCCGTTCCAGGTCGGTGCAGTTAAGCACATAGGCAATCCGTACCTCGTCGCGACCCCGGCCCGGAGTTGCGTAGAATCCGTCAGCGGGAGCAACCATTACTGTTTCGTTGTTGTCGTTGAACCGTTCGAGCAGAAAAACCGCGAAGTCTTCGGCGTCGGCAATCGGCAGCCGGGCAACGACATAGAATGCGCCGTGCGGCCGGGGACAGACCACGCCGGGAATACGGTTGAGGCTGTCGACGACAAGGTCGCGACGGCAGCGGTACTCGGCAATGACCCGCTGGATGTAGGAATCGGGAACCGCGAGCGCCGCTTCGGCGGCAAGCTGGTCGACGGTTGGCGGACAGAGTCTTGCCTGAGCAAATTTGAGCATCGCGGCGGTGAAGTCGCGGTTACGAGTCACGACACAGCCGATGCGGGCACCGCAGGCACTGTAACGTTTGGATATCGAGTCGACCATGATTGCCCGGTCGTTCAGCCCGTCGAGGTTCAATACCGAAATGTGGGGTCGGTCGCCGTAGATAAACTCGCGGTAGACTTCGTCGGCAATCAGGCAGATTTCGTGTTCAAGGCAGATGCAGCGCAGCCCGGCCAGTTCGTCAGCTGACAGAACCGCACCGGTAGGGTTGCCCGGGTTGGAGTAGAGAATTGCCCGGGTGCGGGGTGTGATGGCGCGTTCGATGTCGGCAAGCGGCAGTGCGAAGCCGTCTTCGGCGCGGCAGGTTACCGGTACCAGCCGGAGGGATGCCATCGCGGCAAAACCGGCGTAGTTGGTGTAGAAAGGTTCCGGGACAATGATTTCGTCGTCGACATCGGCCACAGCCTGAAAAGCAAATAGAATCGCCTCCGAGCCGCCGACGGTGACAAGAATGTCGGCTGGTTCGACGGCAATGCCGGCCCGCTGGTAATAGCCGCACAGTGCCTTGACATAAGAAGGCAAACCGCCGGAGGGACCGTAGGCGAGGGTGCGGGTGCGGAAGTTGTGGTAGCCGGCAAGCATTTCGGACGGGGTCTCGATGTCCGGCTGGCCGATGTTGAGATGATAGACCTTGATGCCCCGTTCGCGGGCCCGGTCGGCAAGCGGGGCGAGCCGGCGGATGGGTGAAGCAGGCATGGCGCAGGCGCGCCGGGAAAGCAGGTTGCGTTCAGTCATCGAAAACTCCCGAGGCGGTTAGTTGGAACCGACGAAAGTTGGCGGACGATAGTCGGCCGATAGTCACGGCTTGTCAACATGCCGGAGAGAGGATACGGCAGAACTCATTCTCAGGCAACGGGCCTACGCCCCCGGCCGAAAAACGTTCCCGAACCAGCAGTTCAGCGGCAAGCTCGTTGACCTGGTCAAGGGTCAGACGATCGAATCCGGCCAGAGTCTCGTCGATGGTTGCCAGCCGCTGGTGCAGCTGCCATGTGCGGTACAGCCGCATGCTGCGTGCGGCAGTGCTCTCCAGCGTCAGCAACACCGAGCTGCGAGTCATGTTGCGTGCCCGCTCGAATTCCTCCCGGGAAAAACCCTGCCGCCGACAGCGCTCCAGTTCTTCGGCAATGACCGCAACACAGCGCGCCAGCCGACGGGAGTCAGCGGCAAAGAATATCCCGGCCAGACCGGTGTCGGACAGCAGTTCGATGAAGCTGGAGACGGTGTAGACCAGTCCTTCCTGTTCGCGCAGGCGGGCAAAAAGCCTTGATGAGACACCACCGCCGAGGGCGGTATTGAGAATGGCCAGCGCCCAGCGCCGCTGGTCGCTGCGGCCGAAGGTGGGGGTGCCAAGACAGACCCAAGCCTGTGTCAGCTCGCGCCGGCTTTCGGCGAGAACCCGCGGCGGCAGAGAGCCGGCCAGCGTACGGGTTGGAGCCGGGTCGGCCGAGGCAGGATCAGCCGAGGTCGGGCGGTGGACAAGCGGCGAAATGGCCGAACGGAGTTCGTCATGGTCAACATCACCGGCGGCAGCAACAATGCAGTTTGGCGCGGTGAAACGCTGGCGGTAGAAGCCGGTGATGGCGTCGGGCCGGATTGTTGCCACCGACTGCAGCGTTCCGGCAACCGGCCGGCCCAGCGGTGAGGAATCCCACAGTGCCTGGTAGAGCAGGGTGAGTGAACGGGCTTCGGGTTCTTCTTCGGCAGCGCGGATTTCTTCGCTGATTACGCCGCGTTCACGCTCCAGTTCGTCGGGCCGGAACGCCGGCCCGGTGACCAGCTCGACCAGCAGTTCGCTCATCGGCCGGCGTGCTGAAGCCGGAAAGCGGCCGGTGAAAACGGTCGATTCGCGATCGGTGAAAGCGTTGAGCTCGGCACCATGAAACTCGGCGCGGGCGTTGACCGCGATGGCATCATACTGTTCGGTGCCCTTGAAGACCATATGCTCGATCATGTGGCAGGAACCGGCAGCATCGTCGGGGTCATCGCGGCTGCCGACCTCGAACGCCAGTGCCAGTGCCACCGAACGTACCCAGGGCAGACGTTCGGTCAGCAGCACCAGCCCGCCCGGCAGGGTTTCGGCTCTGGTTGCTTCAGTTTCGAGCCGGGTCGTCGACATCAACGGCAACGGTCGGCAACCAGCCCCGGTTCGATCGACAACTCAGTGCCGACGGCCGGGTCGGCTGGTACCTTTTGATTCGCGGCGTTCCCGGCCTCCTTCTCGTCGGGGCGGGCGCCGCGCGACACCCGTGTCATCCGAGGGCGGAATCTCGCCGCGTTCTTCCATTGCTTTCTTGCGCGAGAGGTTTATGCGGCCCTGCTCGTCAATTTCGACGACTTTCACCCAGATGCGGTCGCCGGGTTTTACGGCATCAGAGACTTGGGCGTAGCGTTCCGGGCCGAGCTGGGAGATGTGCACCAGCCCTTCCTTGCCGGGCAGGATTTCGACAAACGCGCCGAAAGTCATCAGCCGGGTGACAGTGCCTTCGTACAGTTTTCCCACCTGGGCTTCGGCGGTGAGCGACTCGATCCATTCGCGCGCCGCCTGCAGGGCCTCAGGCCGGTTGGCGGCGATGGTGACGGTGCCGTCGTCCTCGATATCGATCGTCGTGCCGGTTTCCTCGGTAATCTTGCGGATCATCTTGCCGCCCGGGCCGATGACGGTGCCGATTTTCTCCTTGTCGATGACAATCGAAACAATCCGCGGCGCGTAACGCGAGATTTCGGCGCGGGGCCGGTCAATTACGGCGTCCATTGCGTCCAGTACGCGCAATCGGGCAGCACCAGCCCGGCGCAGCCCCTCGGCCAGCACCGAGTAGGGTATGCCGGGCAGTTTCAGGTCAAGCTGAATCGCGGTGATGCCGCGACGGGTGCCGGCGATCTTGAAATCCATAAAGCCGTAGTGGTCTTCGTCGCCGATGAGGTCGGTGACAATCCGGTAACGGGCACCGGCGGCGATGTCGCCGTCGGTAATCAGCCCCATGGCAATACCGGCAGTCGCGGTACGTACCGGCACGCCGGCATCCATCATTGCCAGCGACCCGGCGCAGACCGATGCCATGGAGGAGCTGCCGTTGGATTCCAGAATGTCCGAGACGATCCGGATGGTATAGGGAAACTCGCCTTCCCGTGGTACGACCGCCAGAAGAGCGCGTTCAGCGAGGTCGCCATGGCCGATGTCGCGCCGTCCCGGGCCACGGAGGAATTTGACCTCGCCGACCGAGAAGGGCGGAAAATTGTAGTGAAGCATGAAGGACTTCTTCTCTTCCTGCTCCAGTTCGACATCGTCGACGACCTGTTCGTCCTGTTTGGTGCCAAGCGTTACCGCCGCCAGCGATTGAGTCTGCCCCCGGGTGAACAACGCCGAGCCGTGGGCCCGGGGCAGGACTCCGACCGCACATTCGACCGGCCGGATTTCGTCTTCGCGGCGGCCGTCGAGGCGGATACCGGTGTCCAGGACTCGGCGGATCATGTCGTCACCGGCAAGCTCTTCCAGGACCTCGTACACCGCCTTTTCCATTTCGGGGAATTTTTCCTGCAGGCCTGCCCAGACCTTGCGGGCCAGCTCGGCCCGGGCCTGAGAGCGGGCCAGTTTGTCGGTTATTGCGTTGGCAGCGGCAACCTGGTCGCCGGCGAGCGCGCGGACAGCCTCAGCCAGCTCCGGTGGTACCGGTGACGGTGGCGGAGCGAGTTTGGGCTTGCCGGCCTGCCGGCGGAGTTCTTCCTGCAGCTCGATGGTCGCGCGGATTACCGGCGCAGCCAGTTCCCAGCCGCGGTCGACATCCTCGGGCGCTACCTCACGAGCCTGCCCGGCAATGGTCATTACCCTTTCGCCGACACCGACATAGATCAGCCACATGTCGGCTTCTTCCTCGCGTCCCATCGGCGGGTTGAGGATGAACTCCGAGCCGAACTTGCCTACCCGGCAGGCGCCAATCGGGCCCAGAAAGGGGATTTCCGATACGTGGAGGGCGGCTGATGACGCTATCAGCCCCAGAAAGTCGCTTTCGTTTTCCATGTCAGTCGACATCAGGAAGGCAACAATCTGGGTCTCGTTGCGGAAGCCGGCCGGGAACAGCGGGCGGATGGGGCGGTCGATGAGCCGGCAGGTGAGGGTTTCCTTGTCTCGCGGCTTGCCCTCGCGCTTGAAGAAGCCGCCGGGAATCTTACCCGCAGCATAGGCCAGTTCCCGATAGTCGACAGTCAGTGGGAAGAAATCCTGATAGGTTGCCGGCGGTTCTTTCTTGTAGCAGGCGCTGGCCAGAATTACCGTATCGCCGTAGCGCGCCAGCACAGCGCCATCGGCCTGACGGGCGACACGACCGACCTCGAGCGAGAGCGACCGGCCGCAGATTTCGCGTTCTACTTTGTACATCGGGGTTTACCTGTTAGCCCCGAAGACCAAGCTCTTTGACGAGGCGCTCGTAACGTTCTTTGTGGTGCTTGGCCAGATAGTTCAGGTGGGTACGACGCTCATTGACGAGCTTGATCAGCCCGCGACGAGAGTGCTTGTCCTTGCGGTGTACCTTTAGATGTTCGGTCAGCATTCCGATCCGTTCGCTCAGAATTGCGATCTGGACCTCGGGCGAACCGGTGTCGGTTTCGTGCAGACGGTGGCCCGAAATCAGAGCAGACTTGCGTTCCTTCGACAGAGCCATCAGTGATTCCTCCGAAATACTCTTTTCTTGGGACAGGATAGCCCGAAGCAAAGTGATGTCAACTCAGTGCCGGTTGCCGGCAATGACCGCTGGGCGGGCTTGACCGTATGCGGTCGGCGACTAGGCTTTGAGTAATCGGCGCGAATACGGAACTGCCATCCCCGAACAAGGCCGGTTTCCGGCGTGGTCTGGCTGTTTTTCTGCTGCTGGCAGTCGGCGCCGGCGTGGTGGTCGTGGCGCTCACCGCCAGCCGCGAAACCTGGCGCGACCTCAGCCGGGTACGTATCGGCTGGCTGGCTGTTGCCGTGGGGTTATGGCTGGTTGCAGTGCTCGCCGACGGTACCCGCCTCGCTGTGTTGTCGCAGACCGGGCCCCACCGGATGAATCCCCTGATGGCGGTGGAAGTTCTGCTTATTGGTTACTTTATGGCCGCAGTGACGCCGTTTCAGTTCGGTGGGTTGCCGCTGCAGCTTTATTTGATGAACCGGCGCGGTATCCCGCCCGGCCGGGCGTCAGCGGTGCTGCTCGCCCGGGGCATAATCTTCTACTTGCTGCTTTTTGCTGTGGCACCGCTGGTGGCGATGCAACTGGGGGTGTCGTCGCGGATGATCCGACTGATGGGCGGCTACATTGCAGTGATAGTGGTGCTCGGTGCGGTGCTGGTTCTGGCAGCGGCGGTTTTCCCCCGTCAGATTGAGAGACTGCGGACGGGTCGCCTGGCAGGGCGGTCGCAGTCGCGGGTCAGTCGCTGGCTTGACCGGTTGTTAGTGGAGTTCCTTCAGATGGCTGACGGGCTGAAGGGTTACTTTGTCCGGCGAAACCTCCGGCTGCTGGTACTGGCGCTGCTGCTTACTGTCATTTACGGAGCTGCGTGGTTTGCCATCAGTGGAGCGCTGTTGCGTGGCCTGGGTGTGATGGCTGACTTCGGTCGGGCCGCTGGTCTGAACATGGTGCTCACCGCGGTATTGCTTTTCATGCCCACGCCCGGCGCCGGCGGTATCGCCGAGGCCGGAGCACTGCTGGTTTATGACGCAATATGTCCGCGCCATCTGCTTGGTGTATTTGTAGTGGTCTGGCGGTTTTTCAGTTTCTATCTTGGCGCGGTATGCGGCGGCATTCTGGCCGCGCGGCAACTGGCGGCGATGGCCACTCAGGCGCCAGTCGACCAGACCGGTCAAGGGTGAAACTAACGACTCTACGCCACTTACCCTGTCATTGCACCGGCGGTCTGCCTTGACACTGTGATGGAGCAAAACTATAATACCCTGTCCTGAAAAAGGAGGAAGAATGCGCTCGAAGCATGCCGCTGCGACAGTGGCCGTATTGATTCTTGTTGCGATGGCTTTGCCATCGGTCAGTCTTGCCGACGCGCTGAACGGCAAGCCATGTCTCTGCGAGCCGGTGATACGCCCCATCTCCGGCACCGACCGGACCCGTTTCGTTGCCGAGGTCCGCTACAGCGATCCCGATGGCGACCCTGCCGCCAAGGTCGAGGTATATATCGACGGTGCGGCCTACCCGATGCGATTGGTCAAGGGCAAAACCAATAACGGCATCTATCAGGCGAAGATCTCGCTTCCTCCCGGTGAGCACAATCACTACTTTCTTGCCGAGGATGCCCGCGGCGCGGCCGAGCGCTTCCCGCGCTATGGGGCCCGCACGGGTCCGTTCGTCGGCACCCGCAGCAAACCCTACAACCGGCCGGCGACGTTGACCGATGGTGGAGTTCACTATTCCGATGAAATCAACGGACTCTACACCTATACGGTGCGGTTCACCGACCGGGACAAATGCAAGGAGCCCAAGGTCGTACGAGTTTATGTCGACGGTATAGTTCACCCGATGAAGCTTCATTCGGGTGAACCGAACGACGGCGTCTATCTCTACTCGACAGTGCTGTCCGAAGGCCCGCACGCTTACTATTTTGAGGCGGTCGACGGTGATGGCGGCTGTGTCAAGTTGCCGGCCAACGGTTTCATCCGCGGACCGGTAGTCGAGCAGCGCGAGAACCGACCGCCGCGACTGCTCGAAAACGGCGTTACGCCCAACATCGGTACGAAGGAGCGGCGCTACACCTGGTCGGTTACCTATCGTGATGATGACGGCGATCCGCCGGCGGTGGCGCTGGTATTCGTAGATGGTGTTCCCTACCAGATGAGACATGCCGGTGGCAAGGCCTGGTCCGGCAACTATGTTTTCCGCTCGCGCCAGCCACGGTCGGTAATGCATGAGTATTACTACTATTTTGAAGACGGCAAAGGCGGGGCGGTGCGTTTCCCGGCAGTGGGCAGTTTCCACGGGCCGGTGGTTACCCGCTAGCGCTGTGACGGCATGACTGACGTCAGGGAGGAGAAACAGATGAATTGGACGAGAACAACGGCAGTGTTGCTGTGTGCCGTGCTGGCGCTGGTTGTGATTGGTTGTCCCAAGAAGCCGCCAGCAACGCCGACCGAGGCACCGGCGGGGCCTGATACCACCTGGACCGGAGCGATGACCTCATACCGTATCAAGACCGAGTCGCCTTCCGGGCCGGTACGGTTCGTTTTTGACTGGGGTGACGGTACGCCGCCAGAGACTACTGAACTTGCCTATGGCTCCAATGAAGAGGCAACGGCCGCCCACTCCTGGAGCGTTGCCGGCACCTACTCGATCAAGGCACTGGCAGTGCTAGATGCTGATCCGACAAAGTCCTCAGATTATTCACCAAGCCGGGCGGTACTGGTGTTGCCCAACGCCGCCCCCGTGATCGACACTTTTGTCGGGCCACCGGTCGCAGTGAAGGGTGTCGAGGCGATATTCCGGGTTGCGGGTGCGGATCCGGATGGGGACTCCGTGCGCCTGACGGTAAAGTGGGGTGATGGCAAGGACACTACTACCGGCTGGCAGGCTTCGCCGGCCAGTTTCCGGGTTACCCACGCCTACGCCAGGGTTGAGACGCTCTGGGCCAAGGCGACGCTGCAGGACAAACGCGGCACCAAGTCGGCGGTTGATTCGGTGCGCGTCATCGTCGGCACGGCCGGTGCGGTGAAATGGACCTGGTGGAACAACGATGACGACCAGGGGCCGCTGATCACTTCGGCGGTATGCGCCAATGATGGCTCGCGCGAGTGCATCTATTCCGCCTGTGACGACGACTACAAGTTTTATCGCATCCGCACCGACAACGGCCGGAGTGCCGGCTCGAACACTACCAAATTCCCCGAGTTTACCTTTACCGGCCACCCCTCGATGAACCCAACAACGGGCGACATCGCCGTCGGTTCGGACGAAGGGATCCTGTATGTCTGGAACGCCGGCATGAGCAATGAACGGCGCTGGCCGGGCTGGACACGTGAGGATTCCTGCAATTTCATCGAGTGGGGTTCAGGCGCTTGGAACGGAACCAAGCTCTACATTCCCCATGCTGATGACAGTATCTTCTACTTTGAAGTCACATCCGGGGCAATCAACAAGATTGCTGCCTACGGGGTACGCGCGGCGATCGTCGACGCTCCAGTCATCGACGCCGGCGGCAACGTTTATTTCGGGACCGATTCCGGCTATCTCTACAAGATGAGCAGTACGCTCGCGCCGCTGTGGCGGGTGTCGCTGCAGGCAAATGGCGAGGTGCATGGCCCGGTGATCGGCAGTGACGGGACAATCTACACCGTGACCGACCAGGGCAAGGTATTCGCCATCAACCCTGCCAATGGTCAGACGAAGTGGTCGCGGCAGCTGGATGCCGAGGGGTCGCGACCGGCACTGACCAGCACAACGATGTATCTGGGTACTGCGTTCGGAAAGTTCTATGCCCTCAATCTTACCGATGGCAGCATTGTCTGGCAGAAGCAGTTCGGATCCAATGAGTTCGCTACGACGCCGATTCTGACCACCAAGGGATACCTTTATGCGGTCAATGAGGCCGATGTTCTCTATTGTGTGAACATGGCGGACGGGGCAATCATCTGGAGCTGTAACTGCCCGGACTTTTTGCCCGAGAAACTGAAGGGACGCGGTGCCAGAAAACAGACCGTTGACTATTCGCCGAACCCGACGATCACCGCCAGCGGCGACATCATCGTGGTTGGTGCCGAGGCGCTGTACTGCGTCGCCGGCTACACCGACGCGTTGCTTGCCACGAGTGAGCCCTGGCCGAAGTGGCAGAAGAACCTGCACAACAGCGGCAAGTAGCAGGACGGCGCAACCCAGCAACTGCTGGCCCACGACTGAGACTACCAGGCCCCCGGCAAAACCGGGGGCCTGCGATTTCCTGAGCCGGCATCGTCCGCAGTGCTCGAACGGTTGACATTCGGCGGTTTAGCGCTATGCTTTTAGTCTGACGGAATGAGAGCTCCGCAATCGCAACATGTTGAAAAATCGTAACCTGCTGATAATCCCGACCGGGGAGGCAAGCATGAAAAACCGCTCTGTGGATGCAGGCCGCTGGTTATACCTGCTGGGTCTGGGGCTGATGCTTTTCGGGGCTGGTTGCGGGCAGGCACCGGACGTTCCGGAGCCGCCACGCGGTCCGGCTCGGTGGCGACGGGGAATTGCTGAAGCCTGCACGACAGTTACTACCGATCCGTCGGGCAGACAGGTGCAGTACCAGTTTGACTGGGGCGACGCGTCACAGTCACAGTGGTCGCCAAGGCTAGACCCGGGCGTGCCTTGGTCGGACACTCACAGCTACCGAGAGCCGGGCAGCTACAGCATCAGGGTGCGGGCACGCAATGACCGTCGCACCAGCCGGTGGTCGGCGCCACTGGTGGTGATGGTTACAGGCGGGGAGGGTGAAGTCCTGTGGTCGTTTGGGGCCACCGGCGAGGAGCCGGACGACTCGGCCGACTTCAGCATGAACACCTTTGCCATTGGTCCGGATTCCACAGTATACATCGGCTGCGATTACGGGATCATGACCGCCCGGCGGCCGAACGGGACGGTCTGGCGATTTCGAGTGCCGGATGAGGATCCGTTCGAGGCGGCGCCGACTGTGGCTGACGACGGCACGATCTACATCGGCTGCACCAACGATACCCTCTACGCAATCAATCCAAACAATACCCGCCGCTGGCAGGCTTACTGCGGCGGTGCGGTGCATGCCAGTGCGGCACTGCTGGGCGATGGCGGAATAGTCGTACAGAACGAGGATTCGGGCGTTGTCTGTTTCAATCCCGGCGGTACCCGCCGCTGGACAGCAGCGCTGGGCGGCGGTTTTTCCTCGCCGGCGGTGGGGCCTGACGGAACAATTTTCGTCGCGACCCAGGAGGGGATGGTTTACGCGCTTGATCCGACCAATGGCACCCAGAAGTGGCCGAGGCCGTTTCAGGTTTCCAGTACGCCGGTGAATGCGTCGCTTGCCCTCGACGCAACCCGGTCAGTGCTTTACGTTGTTGACGACGACGGCCGGTTGGCAAGTGTCAGTTTTGCCGGGACCGGTGGCTGGAGTGCCTTCGTCGGGGAGGGAGCATCAACGCCGGTGGTGGGACCCGACGGCACGGTTTATCTCGGTGGTGGCGGCAAGCTGTGGGCGTTTGACAACGAGGGCAACAAACGCTGGGAATTCGTCCCTGGGCTTGATGGCGTGGTGTCACCGCCGGCAGTGTGCGCGGACGGTCAGATCATCGTTCTGGTGTCGTCAGGCAAGAAACGGACTGCGGGCGTCGAGATTGTCGATTCGCTCTATTCGGTCAGCCCCGACGGCAGCCGGCGCTGGGCCTGCGGACTGGGTGAGGGGCTGGCGGATGTCTTTCTGTCGGCACCAAAAGTTGATGGCGCCGGGCTGGTGTATGTCGGCAGCGGACTGCGGGCCTGGTGTGTTGTCGGTTCGTCCGGACTGGCGACTGGTTACTGGCCGACTTTTCAAAATGATGGCCGTAACTCGGGACGGGTGCGCTGATGTTAACGGGCGGTTGGCCGGAGCTGGCTGCAATAACACCGGCATGAGGGGTGTGAGCTGATGTACGCCGCTTTTCCGCGTCAACCCGACCACCGGGAGATTGAGGAACGGATTCTCCGTTTCTGGGCCGAGCGGAATATCTTTCGCCAGCTCGTCGAACGCAATCGTGGTCGGGCGAAGTTCAGATTTCTGGACGGGCCGATTACCGCCAATAATCCGATGGGCGTGCATCACGCTTGGGGTCGTACCTATAAAGACATCTGGCAGCGCTACAAGGCGATGCAGGGGTTCGATCAGCGGTTTCAGAACGGTTTCGACTGCCAGGGTCTGTGGGTCGAGGTTGAGGTCGAACGGGAACTGGGGTTCAAGAGCAAGCGTGATATCGAGCGGCTGGGCATCGACCGGTTTGTCGAGGCCTGCAAGGCTCGGGTGCGGCGATTCGCCGCAATTCAGACCGAGCAGTCGATCCGGATCGGGCAATGGATGGACTGGGACAATTCCTATTACACGATGTCGGATGAAAACAATTATACCATCTGGCATTTTCTCAAGCAGTGTCACCAGCGGGGTCTGATTTACGAAGGTACCGACGTGATGCCATGGTGTGCCCGCTGCGGTACGGCAATCTCGGACCAGGAAATAGTTACCGAGGGTTACCGCGAGCTGGTGCACAAATCGGTCTATCTGCGGCTGCCGGTTGTCGGTCGGGAGAATGAGTATCTTTTGGTCTGGACAACGACTCCTTGGACGCTGACCGCCAACACGGCGGCGGCGGTGCATCCGGACTTGGAATACGTCCGGGCCCGGCTGGACGGGGCCGAGTAT
The DNA here is from genome assembly GCA_965649225.1 of Caldifarciminota bacterium. Taxonomy (GTDB): domain Bacteria; phylum Hydrothermota; class Tepidihabitantia; order Tepidihabitantales; family Tepidihabitantaceae; genus CBFGJX01. Next base: position 65,391 of record CBFGJX010000011.1, on the reverse strand, counting down.
ATCCTGGCCCGCGATCTGCTGCGGGTGCTTGGGCCGACGGCGGCAGTGACAGCCAGTATGGCTGGCCGCGAGCTGGTGGGGCTGCGTTACCGGGGACCGTTTGACGAGCTGGCGGTGCAGGCTGGCGTTGATCACCGGGTCGTACCCTGGGATGAAGTCAGCGCGGCCGACGGCACCGGCATTGTTCATATCGCCCCAGGCTGCGGCAAGGAAGACTTCGAGCTGGGGCGGGAGCACGGGCTGGCGGTGATAGCACCGCTGGATGAGTCGGGCCGGTTTCATGAGGGCTATGGCGAGTTGACCGGGCGGACCGCTGCCGAGGCGGCCGAACTGGTATTTTCGGCGCTGAAGGCAAAGGGAATTCTCTTCCGGCTGGAGGATTACCGGCACCGCTATCCGGTCTGCTGGCGCTGTGGTGAGGAGCTGGTGTTCCGGCTGGTGGACGAGTGGTTTATCGCGATGGACGGCCCGCGGGGAACTGTCAGCGCCGGGATGCCAACAGAGCCGCTGCGCGAGGCAATCAAACGTTCGGCACGGCAGGTACGCTGGATTCCGGAGTTCGGGCTGGAGCGCGAGCTGGACTGGTTGTCGAACATGGGCGACTGGTGCATTTCCAAGAAGCGCTACTGGGGACTGGCGCTGCCGATTTTCAAGTGCGAGTGCGGCTGGTTTGATGTCGTCGGTTCCCGCGCGGAGCTGCAGCAGCGGGCCGTGGCCGGCTGGGACGAGTTTGAGGGGCACAGCCCGCACCGGCCCTGGGTGGATGCGGTGCGAATTGCCTGCGGGCGTTGCGGCCGGCCAGTGGCGCGAATCCGCGACGTCGGCAACCCCTGGCTTGATGCCGGCATCGTGCCGTTCTCGACGACTCACTATCTGACCGACCGTGCCGGCTGGCAGCAGTGGTTTCCCTTCGACTTCATTACCGAGAGCTTCCCCGGCCAGTTCCGCAACTGGTTTTATGCGATTCTGGCGATGTCGACTGTCCTGGAAGGCTGTGCACCGTTCCGCACCGTGCTGGGTTACGCGACGATGAAAGCCGAAGACGGCCGCGAGATGCACAAATCCTGGGGCAACGCGATCGAAATCAAGGACGCGGTCGAACGGATGGGAGCCGATGTGATGCGCTGGATCTTTGCTCGACACAACCCGGCGCAAAATCTGCTGTTCGGCTGGGGCGGCGCGCACGAAGTCCGGCGTCGGCTGTTGACGCTGTGGAACTGTGCCGGATTCTTGGCCACCTATGCTGCTATTGACCGGATCAACCCGGCGGCCCTGGATGTTACGCCCCAGCAGCGCAGCCGGCTCGACCGCTGGATAATCTCACGGCTGAACTCGGTACTGCTGGTAGCCCGCGACCGGCTGGACGATTACGACGCACCGCCGGTGACAAGGGCGATAGAGGAGTTTGTCGAAGACCTGTCGGTGTGGTATGTCCGGCGCAGCCGGCGGCGATTCTGGAAATCCGATTCCGATTCCGACAAAGCGGCTGCTTACCGGACACTGTATGAGTGTCTGGCGACGCTGTGCCGACTGCTCGCTCCGTTCATGCCGTTTCTGGCTGAGGAACTTTATCAACGGCTGGTACGGGCGGTCGACCCGGCGGCACCGGAATCGGTTCACCTTTGTCCCTGGCCGGAGGCCGACCGCGAGCTGGTGGACCGCGAACTGGAAAACGAAGTGGCACTGGTCCGGACAGCGATTTCGCTCGGCCGGGCGGTGCGGGAAAGGGCTGGACTGAAGGTGCGGCAGCCACTGGCCCGGCTGGTGTGCCGGACCGGGCCGGAAGCGGCGGCGAGCCTGCGGCGCTATGAAGATTCGCTGCGCGAGGAGCTGAACGTCAAGACGGTAGAGTTTGTCCTGCCGGCCGGCGAACTGCCGCCGGGGCTGGCGACCGAAACGACAGCGGATTTGACGGTGGGACTTGATACCGCGCTGACGCCGGAACTGCTCGCCGAGGGGATGGCACGTGAACTGGTTCATCAGATTCAGAATCTGCGCAAGGAAGCCGGGTTTGATGTTGCTGACCGGATTCGGCTGGCGGTCAGGGCGGAAGCGCCGCTCAGTACAGCGCTGGCAGTTCACGGTGATTACATCCGGCGTGAGACCCTGGCGGTTGAGCTGACCGATACCATCCCGGCAGCGGCCGACATTGTCCGCCAACTGAAGGTGAACGGCCGGCCCGCTGAAGTGGCACTGGAGAGAGTGAGGCAGCATTGAACAAAAGCGACCTGCGGCGATTTGAGAAGGCGTTGCTCGAGGAAAAAAAGCGGCTGCTGCGACAGGCCAGTATTACTGCGGAAATCGGCAAGGAGAGCGGACCCGACGCGACGGGTGATCTTTCCGGCCACCGCACTCACATCGCCGATCAGGGCACTGAAAACTACGAACGCGAGCGGGCCTACATGCTGAAGTCGGTCGAGGCGAAAGCGTTGCGGGAAATTGACGAAGCGCTGAAGCGGATTGCCAACGGCAGCTACGGCATCTGCGAGTCGTGCGGCCGGCCGATTGCTCGGGCCCGGCTTGAGGTAGTGCCCCAAGCCCGGTTGTGCATGAAGTGTCTTGCCGGGCGCAGCGGCCGCCAGTGAGGCCGGACGCGGCCCGGCGGTGCGCAATCTCCGACTGACAATCGAGTTTGACGGCAGCGGCTTTGCCGGCTGGCAGTTTCAGCCCAACCGGCCGACGGTGCAGGGAGCGGTGGAAGCCGCAATTGAACGGGTGACCGGTGAACGGGTGCGGGTGTGTGGTTGTTCGCGCACCGACGCTGGCGTGTCAGCCCGGCGGTTTGTCGCCAATTTTCACACCCGGACAACTTTGCCCAGCGAACGGCTGCGGCTGGCGTTGAACTATCACCTGCCACCGGCGGTGACAATTCAAGAGCTGGTTGAAGTACCGGCTGGCTTTCACGCCCGGTTTGATGCTGTTGCCAAGCAGTATCGCTACACGGTTGTCCGCGGCATCGCACCGCTCTGGCGTGACCGGGCTTGGGAGGTCCGACTGCCGATCGATGTGGCCCGCTGCCGTGCCGGACTGGTGTTGTTTGTGGGTGAGCGGGATTTTCAGCTCTTCTGCCACACCGCCGACACCAGCGGGGTGTGCCGGGTAAGGCGGCTGGCGTTGGCGGCGCGGGGCCGGGTGATCGTCTTCACAATTGAGGCAGACCGGTTTCTGTTCAAGATGGTTCGGCGGATTGTCGGCGCGCTGGTGGCTGTCGGGACCGGTCGGCTCAGCACTGACGATATCACGAATGCCTTGGCCGGCCACCGACACCGGCCGTTTCAGACCGCTCCGGCCGCCGGGCTGGTACTGGAGCGGGTGTACTATCGCCGCGGGCCTAGCCGCCGAGCTGGGACGTGCAGGCTGGGCAGCGCGTCGCCTTCAGTGGAATCGCACTGAAGCAAAATGGACATTCTTTTGTCGCCGGTGCTGCCGGTGCCGGCGCCGGCTTTCGGGCACTGTTCACTGCCCGGATGACAAAAAACAGCGCCAGCGCGACAATCAGAAAGCTGAGCAGACTGTTGGTGAAAACGCCGTAGTTGAGGGTTACGGCGCCGGCGGCCTTGGCGGCGGCCAGCGACTGGTAAGGGCCGGGATCGCCACTGCCGGGCCGCAGCACCAGAAACAGGTTGGCAAAATCGACCCGGCCCAAAAGCAGTCCGACCGGCGGCATGATGATGTCGTCAACCAGCGAGCGGACAATGGCGCTGAAAGCGGCACCGATGATGATGCCGACCGCCATGTCAACGACGTTGCCCCGCAGGGCGAAGTCACGAAACTGTTTCAACATAAGACCTCCTGCTTGGGGCAAGCGTACACCGCCCGACCCGGCAAGTCAACCAGTCAACCGACGGTTCGGGCTGTGGCCCGGCGCGGCCAGACTAGCGCAGCTTCTTTTTGTGGCGAAGCAGTTTGATGCGTTTCTTGAACTTGTGGCGACGGATTTTGGCGAGCTTGCGTTTGCGGCCGCACGGCATTGGCTACATTCCTCCCTTCATCAGACTGGCCTTGAGCAGGCGGGAAGCTTTGAAAACCGGCACGCGCCGGGGCGGGATGTTGACCGGGTCCTTGGTCTTGGGGTTGCGCGCCACCTTCGGCTTGCGCAGCTTGGTTGACATCACGCCGAAACCTCTGATTTCGATCCGGTTGCCTTCCTGCAGGGTCCGACAGATTTCGTCGATAAACATCTGGACAATCCGGCCGACATCGCGTTTGGTGATATTGGGTGCCATCTGGCGCGAAATCGTTTCGACAAGATCAGCTTTGGTGACGGTCATCGCTGCCCTCCTAACTGCAGCTGGAACAGCTGCGCGAACTGCAAGTCCCGCAGGACTTTGCCGAACCGGTTACTTTCTTTTCGGCGCCGGCGACGCCAAACACGGAGAAACGGTTGATCAACCGACGGCTGCCGCACTTGGGGCACTTTTGCGCCCGCTCGTCGCGGGTCGACAGAACAAGTTCTTCAAATTCGTGGCGGCACCGGCCGCATCGGTATTCCCTGATAGGCATAAGTAATTATACCAGTGCGACTTCGGCTGTCAAGCCGGTGGGGATACGGCTACTCGTAGCGCAGCGCATCGATCGGCGACAGCTTTGCCGCGCGCGAGGCGGGAAAGATGCCGAAAAATATCCCCACCCCGGCGGAAAAGAAGAAACCGAGCAGGATTACCCATAGCGGTGCCGCGGCCCGGAGATGTGCCAGCAGCTCGACTGCCTTGGCGATGCCGAGTCCGATGGCGATGCCGATGCCACCACCGGCGAGCGCCAACAGCACGGCCTCGAGCAGAAACTGCCACAGCACCATTGCGCTGGTAGCGCCCAGTGCCTTGCGCAGCCCGATTTCGCGCGTCCGTTCTGCCACCGCCACCAGCATGATATTCATGATGCCAATCCCACCGACCAGCAGCGAAATCGCCGCCACTGCCACCATTACGATGTAGGCCACCCGGGTGATATTGCGGTACAGTTCGCGCAGCGTATCCTGAGTGTTGATGGCGAAGTCGTCGGGCGCATCGTAGCCCAGTCCACGCCGGCGACGCAGAAGCTCGCGGACGGCATCAACCACCCGGGCGGTCAGTGTGCCCCGTTCGGGCAGCACCTGAATCGACAGCTCGCCGGAAAAGCCCATAAATCCGCCCGCCGGCTGATAGTATTTTTCAAACGCCGGCAGCGGAATGAGTACCAGCGCATCCTGGCTCTGGCCGAAAAAACTTCCCTTCGGGGCGAGAATGCCGACGACGGTGAAGCTGACGCCATCGATCGGCAGCCGGGCCCCGAGTGGGTCGGTGTCGGGGAAGAGATTGTCAGCAAGGTGGGCACCAATCACACACACTGCTCGTCGGCGCAAACTGTCATCGGCGCCGATGAACCGGCCGGCAGCCACTTGGTAGTTGCTGATTGCCGCCTGCGCCGGCATCACTCCCAGCAGCTCAATATTGGTCACCCGGCGTCCGCGGTACACAATCCGGTTCACCAGTCGCGAGCGCACCGGTGCCGCTGCGGCCACGCCGTGCAGTCGGGCGATCGCCAGCGCGTCGGCGCTGGTCAGCCGGGGGCGACGGTTGATTTCATCCCAGTCAATCCGGCCCATACCCCAGGCCACCCGCTGGACAAAAATCGTATTCGATCCCAGTGAGGCAATCTGCCGCTCCACCTCATAGTTCATCCCCTGAATAAGCGAGACGATCGCGATTACCGTCATCACCCCGATGATGATTCCCAGTGCGGTCAGAAACGACCGCAGCCGGTGGGTGCGAAAAGTCTCCAGCGAAAGGCGCAGCAGATCAACAAACCGCATCGGCTAACTGCATATCCGGCCGTCACAGATGCGAATCTGCCGGCCAGCATGGCCGGCGACGGCGGCATCGTGGGTTACCAGTACGATCGTATTGCCGGCGGCGGCCAGCTCATCAAAAAGTTTCATTACCCCGGCACCGGTGCGGGAATCCAGATTACCGGTTGGCTCGTCGGCCAGGATCAGCGCTGGGCGGTTCGCCAGTGCCCGGGCGATTGCTACCCGCTGCATTTCGCCACCGGACAGTTCGCCGGGGCGGTTGTTGCGCCGGTTTTCCAGTCCAACCATCGCCAGAAGTTCGGCGGCCCGGCGGGCACGCTCGCTGCGGCTGACGCCGGCATAGATCATGGGCAGCTCAACGTTCGCCTGTGCCGACAAACGGGGCAGCAGGTTGAAATTCTGAAAAACGAAGCCGATTGACCGGTTGCGTAACGCCGCCAGTGCGGTGTCGTCGAGCGTTCCGGTATCGCGACCCTGGAAAATCACGCGGCCCTGCGATGGTGTATCCAAGCAGCCCAGCAGATGCATCAGCGTTGACTTGCCCGAACCCGACGGTCCGGTCAAGGCAATGTAATCGCCAGCGGCGATAGTAATATTGACATCAGTCAGTGCTGTGAATGCCACAGCGCCGGTGCGATAGACCTTGCTCAAGCCTTCGGTTCGGATCAGCGGCGGATCGCTCTGGCCCGGAATCGTCGTCACCGGTTACTGTACCGGTTGCGGCCGGACACGGCGACCGTCGCGCAGCCGAGCCAGCGTCTTGTAGGGTCCGCTGACAACAGTTTCACCCGGCCGCAGGCCAGAGCGGATTTCGACGCTGTCATCAGACGAACTGCCAGTCGTCACTGCCCGCAGCAACGTCCGGCCACCGCTGACGACAAACACGGTTGACTGTTCCCTGCCCTCCAGCTGACGGCGACCGACTGCCCCGGCCGGCAGCACCAGCACACTGTCGAGACTGGCGGTGGTGATCTCGGCCCGGACGCTCATTCCCGGCCGCAGTTGTTCGACCGCCGAATCCAGCGCCACCGCTACCTCAAATACCGTCCCCTCGACTGCGCCAGTCGTCGACAAGAGATCCTGTGCCGGCATCCACCCGACGCGAACAACGTGGCCGGGGATCGATTGCATGGGCAGTGCATCCGCTTCCACCCTTGCCGGCTGGCCAACAGCGACGTTAACCACATCCGCCTCATCGGCACCGACAATTGCCTCCATTCGGGAGAGATCGGCAATCACCATCAGCACCGAGCCAGGATTGTTCATCGTACCAACCAGCACCGTCTCCCCGGCCTTGATTGCCACCTTCACAACGGTCCCGGCGATTGGCGAACGTATCACCGCCTTCTGGTACTGATCTTCGGCCTGGAGAAACTGGGCCCGGGCTGACTCCAAGGCCGCCTGCGACGCCTCCCGTGCCTCGGGCGCGGCCAGTCCCGCCGCGGCCAGGCTTTCAATCCGGGCGTGGGCGGCGGCAAGCTGGGTGTAGCGGGCGCGGGCCATGGCCAGATTAGCCTCATAACCCTGCCGGTCCAGCTCAAGCAGCACATCTCCCGGTCGGACAAAGTCGCCTTCCTGCACTGCCAGCCGTTTCACCACGCCGATAACCTGTGCCTGCAGACTTACCTGATCGGCGGCGCGCAGCACCCCGGTTGCTGATACCACCGATACAATCGAACCAAAACCGGCAACGACTGTTTCCACCGGCTCGCCATCGCCGGGCCGGCGCAGATTAGCCACGACCAGCAGCGCCAGCAAGATCAGACCGACGGTGACCAGTCCGATACTTCGCAACCGGTGGCTTACCATTGTGCCAAACCCGGCCGGCTGTTGTCCGGCATCAATGTTGCCCCGCGCCAGCGCCCAGCAGCGCAAACACTACTGCCAGTGCCAGCCAGACGCCAAACACCAGCAGCCAGGCCCGTGCCCCACGTAGCCCGAAAACCGTCTTCAGCCCTATGGCGCACAGCCCGAGCTGCCAGAACGCAAATAGATCAGCCTGGCCCAACAAGGCTGCCCAGAATCCTGTTTTCAGTCCTGGCACCAGCGCCAGCAGACTTGTTGAAACCTCAGCCGACCGCCGCAGTAGCACCAGTACGATTCGGACCAGTGCTCCCAGCACCAGTGGGAGCCCCGACCACACTGTCACTGCAAACGTCAACCGGTAATTGGAACTCCCGCCCAGAAGCGGCAGGGCCAGATTATACACCAGTGCAAGTACCAGCACTCCGGCCAGACCAGATACCAGCGCCCCGGCCAGTGGCAGACCCCAGCGTGCCAGTGGCGAATTCACAAACCGGTCCATCCGCTCCAGCGCTGCTTCAATCTGCTCCGGCGTCATCCCCCGTTCCTGCATTGCGGCGACTGCCCGCTCCCGCTGTGCTGTCCAGTCGACAAAAACGGTCGAAACCGCCACTGCTGCGAGATTTGTCACCAGCACAAGCAAAACCGGCAGCAGCCAAACCGGCCGCTCACGCAGTCGGCCGAAAAACTGTTTCGGGGCAATAAACACTTCCAGCATCATCGTCTCCCGCGCCGACGGCCGGGCAAACTCACCCGGCCGGTGTGGGCACTGTCACGGCGGTACTGTGGCCAGTGCGATCGTGCCGGTGGTGCATCACCCCTAAAAGCAAACAGTCCGCCATCCCATGAACCGACATAAACCGTTCCGTCGGGACCAATCGCCGGCGCCGAGGTGTAAAAAAGGTCCTTCGACCCCTCGGCGACCTCATAAGTCCACACCAGTCGGCCCGAACGCGACTGGGCATAGACTACGCCGTCATCCGGCAGAAAGTAAGCCGTCCCAGAATCCGAAAGCGCCGGCGGCGCGACTACAATATCCCCTGCCTCGTACAGAATCTCGGGCGTCCGCCCCGGTACCAGCCGGCACAGATAATAACCATCAGTGCCAAAATAGATTGAGCCGTCCGGTCCGAAAACCGCCTCGGAGCGGATTTCATCGCCATCCGGCGCACTCACCCGCCAGCGCTGGCGGCCATCCGGACCCAAGCAATAGAGAAAACCGTCGGTGCAGCCGCAGATTAGATTCCCGACACTGTCCGGCACCGGCGCGGCAAAAAAGTAATCGCCCTCGCCGGTTCCAAAAGCCCATACCCGCCGTCCCCGTTGGTCCAGACAATACACCGAATCGGCGGCAAAAAACACCCGGCCGTCTCCAGACACGGTCGCTGGACTACTGATCTCGTCACCGGCCCGAAAAGACCAGCGCAGTCGGCCGGCCGGATCAACACAAAAGACCTTGCCGGCATCCGAAGTCAGAACCAGCCCGCCATCGGCCAGCAGCGCTGGTGGGCAGTAGAACTCATCACCCAGAAAAAGCCGCCACACCAGCTGTCCCTGCCGGTTCAGACAGTAAAGAAAAGAATCAACCGACGCGGCATATACCTTCTCACCATCTACCACCACTGACCCGTACACAGCATCCTTCGCCTCGAAATCCCACAACAGCGAGCCGGTCGGGCTCAGACAATACACCCGACCTCCCTCATCGCCGAAGTAAACGTTTCCGTCCCGGTCCAGCGAGGGCGAACCCACTACCGGATCCAGCGTTGCAAAAGACCACTTGAGCACTCCTGGGCCTACCCGCACCGTTACCGGTCGCGACCAAGGTGAGGTTCCGCCCAGTGAATCACGGGCGCGCACCCGGATATCGAAACTCCCCTCCTGTCGATAGCGGTGAAACCGCGAGACATCAACTGGCGTCCGCAGTGGCCCCGACCAGCCCGACATTTCTCCGTCTCCCCAGTCCACTTCGTACCACAGTGGCAGCCGGGCGCCGGCGGGCGGAAAAATCAAAATCTCCACCTCGCGCAGGGTATCGCAAAGCATCGGCGCCGCCACAGAATCCGGGGCGGGCACCGCGCTCAAAATGAACACAAATACAATCGCAAAACCACTAATCATCGAATGAAACCTCCAAATCGGCAGACAGCAGCCCCCCTGCCGCCGCCAGCGGCGCAAGCATAACCCCCACTCCTCTCCCTGTCAAACGCCAAGAAACTCCGGTGTCCGTTCAAGCACCCGCCGGGCAACGGCAATATCGGCAACAATCTGCGCTGCCAGTGCTGCGGGCGAATCGAACCGGCGTTCACTGCGGATACGCTCCACGAAACTCAGAGTCAGCCAGTCGATTCTGTCTGGTATCTCACAATCAAACAGGTGTGCCTCAATCGTTCGGCACTCGCCGCCAAAAGTCGGTCGGTGGCCGATATTTACCACTGCCGGCAAACTCAAGCCTCCGGTAACATCGCACCGACAGGCGTATACTCCATCCGCCGGCACCAGTGTTTCCCGCTCCAGCGGCCGGCAGTTCAGGGTTGGAAACCCCAACCGGCGACCGGTGCCGGTGCCGGGAACAACCGGGCCCTCAATCCGATACCAGCGACCCAGCAACCGGGCTGCCTGTGCCACTGCACCGAGCAAAAGACTCTCGCGGATCGACGTTGCTCTTACCGGCACTCCCTCAAGTACAAACTCGGGTACAACATTCAGTGCAATGTCAGCCCGGGCCAGGAGGCGGGCCAGCAGGGTGGCGTCGCCCTGCTGACGGTGGCCAAAGCGGTGATCGTGGCCGATGACAACTGCGGCGGGATTAAGGGGGGAAATGATGTAGCGCCGGAGGTAGGCCGGTGGGCTCAGCCGGGCAAGGGCAGTAGTGAAGGGCAGTACCTGTATCAGTTCGATGCCAAGTTCGGTGAGAATGCGGATGCGCTGGCGGAGTGGAGTGAGGACACAGGTGAAGTCAGGGTTCAGCAGTTGTGCCGGCAGGGGATCGCTGGTGGTTGCGGCCGGTATGGCGTTGAGGGAGCGGGCGAGGCTAATGGTCTGCCGGATGATGGCTTGATGGCCGAGGTGGACGCCGTCGAAGCTGCCAAGCGCGACTACGGTGCGCTGGGCTGTCGGTGCGCGGTCGGCGCTCTTCATTATGCCGAACAGATCATGCGGCAGGGTTTGACAACTCCGGCAGCAGCCTGGGCGAGGGCAAGAAAGCCGCTGCTGTTGGTTTGAAGGAGAAGTTGGCCATCCGGAGCCTGCTCGATGGTGATGCTGCGGCCGAGCGTGATGTCGCGCGCCTGCGCGGGGGTGATGGTCAGCAGAGGAAGGAAGTGCAGGGCCTGGGGGATGGGGATGATGGCAGCGGCGATGGCGGCGGGGTCGGCGGTTTGCAATGGAAGAGCTTGCTGGAGACTGATTGTTCCTGAGGCCGTGCGTTGGAGCTCGGCAAGGGTCGCACAGGTGCCGAGTTTCTGGCCGAGGTCGCGGGCAAGTGATCGGACGTAGGTGCCGGCGCCAACCGTGAGGGTTATCCGCAGCCGGGGCGGCTGCCAGTCGAGCAGGGTGATGTGGTAGATTGTGACCGGCCGGGGTTTGGGGGTTATCGCGATGCCCTGGCGGGCAAGGCGATGGAGCGGACGGCCGTGGTGTTTGCAGGCGGAGTAGGTGGGAGGGGTCTGATTCGTCGTGCCAGTGAAAGTTTGCAGTGCGGCGTCGAGTATGGTGGTGTCGACAGCGGGCACCGGCCCGCGGCCGATTATGCTGCCGGTGACGTCGTCGGTATCAGTGGCAATGCCAAAGAGGATTTCAGCGGTGTAGGTTTTCGGCTGCCGCATCAGCAGGCTGCTGGTACGGGTGGCTTCGTTGAGCAGGATGAGAAGGAGGCCGGTGGCCATGGGGTCGAGGGTGCCGGCGTGGCCGATGCGGCGGGGTCTGGCGATGTTTTTGATTCGGCGGATGCAGTCGTAGGAGGTTATGCCGGCGGGTTTGGCAATGGGCAGTACGCCGGCGGGGATCAAGCTGGGCACCGGTCAGGGCTGGGGGTACCCGGTGTCGGGATGCGGTGGGTGGTGCTGGAGTTCGTTGAGGATGTGGCCGATGCGGTTTTGCTGTTCAAGGAGTTCATCGAGGGCGAAGTTAAGCTGGGGCAGGTAGCGGAGGCGGAGCCGTTTGCCCAGCTGGTGGCGGATGTAGCCGGCCGCATGGCGGATGTGTTCGAGGCCGTCGGCGCGGCGGCGGTCGTCACCGAGGATTGAAAGGTAGATCGTAGCGTGACGGTAGTCGGGGCTGACAGTGCAGCGGGTGATGGTGACAAAACCGATGCCGGGATCGCTGATTTTGGTCGTGATTATGTCGGCGACGGTGTCTTTGATGGCGTCGGCGATACGCAGGTCGCGATAGAGCATAACTCATGATAAGGCGGTTTTGCTGCAAGTCAAAGCCGGGCCGGGGGCAGAGCAGCTTGACCAGGCAGATGTGCGGGGTTAGTTTGAGCGGTGCGGCAGTTGATTCTGTTCGGAGTGCTGGTCGCGTTTTCCGGTTGCGCAATGTGGCGGGTGGGCGTTCGAGGTGGACGTTATGCGCGGGCAGACTGGGTTGAGGCGGGTGAACGGGTATCACAAGGAGAACGCGGGCAAGTGATGCCGGTTGTGCGGGTTCGGGTTAGCGCCGGTGAGGGGGGCAGGGTGAGTTTGAGCGGATCGGGGGGAGTGATGGTAGAGTGCGCTCAGGCGGTGCTGCGGGTTGGGCCGGATGAGGTGGTAGAGTTCTGGCGCGAAGGAGTCCGGGTGGCGGCCGGCCGAAGCGGCGGAGTCTGGCAGCGAGGGCTGGATACAGTTGTAGTTCGGGGTACAGGCGGGTGTTTGCTGCGGTTGAGTGGGCGTCGGTATCGGGGCGAGCTGGTGGTTTTTGCCGCGTCGGATAGCGGGCTGGCGGTGGTTAACCGATTGGGAATTGAGGAGTATCTTTACGGGGTGCTGCCACGGGAGCTGGGGGCGGCGGGGCCGGAGTGTTTTGAGGCGGCCAAGGCACAGGCAGTTGCAGCAAGGTCTTTTGCGCTGGCGCGGCTGGGGCGGCGGCAGGGGCTGGGGCATGACCTTTTTGACAGTCACACCCGGGATCAGGAGTACGGTGGAGCCGGTGTGGAGACGGACTGGGCACGTCAAGCGGTGGATGCAACGCGGGGTGAGGTATTGACTTTTGAGGGTGCGCCGGTGATGGCGTTGTATCATGCGAATTGCGGCGGGGTTACCGGTAATGGTTCGGAGCCGTATCTGACAAGTGTCAGCGATGTGCCAGGACGGGGTCGGCCGGCGTGGTGTTCAGGCGGGAAGTGGTTCGAGTGGGAGGTGGTGTTGCCAGCAGAGAGTGTGGCCCGAACAGTGATGCGGCTGGCGCGGCTGGGGCGGATGCCGGTGATTTCGGGCTGGCGGCTGGAGCGGGACGAGATGTCGGGCAGGGTACGGCGGGTGCGGTTCGAGACCGGGGGAAGTTGGGTAACAGTGGGGGCGAATGAGCTGCGAATGGGGCTCGGGCTGCGTTCGACCCTGTTTGAGCTGCGGCGGCAGGGCAGTGGGTTTTGTTTTTCCGGACGGGGCTGGGGTCACGGTGTGGGACTGTGCCAGGAGGGGGCGCTGGCGCGGGCCCGGGCCGGGCAGGGTTATCCCGAGATTCTGGCGGCCTATTATCGCGGTGTGGTGCTGGAGAGGCGCTGGTAGTCTAGGCCGTGCCGTTTTCGCAGTTGTCGTCGCGGAAATGCGTTATGAGGACGGCGGCGGCGACAACTGAAGTCCACAGGCCGGATTTGTTGCCGATAGCGCTCTGGGTGATGTTCTGGGTGCGGACGATCTGGTTGGAGATTTTCCAGATTTCCTTGCGTTCGTCGTAGGAGGTGTCGGGGTTGAACTGGACGCCGAGGGTGGTGGCAAGCATCTGGGCAGCGAGGTCTTCGGCGTAGTCGCCGGCGCGTTCTTCCCGTTCGCCAAAGGAGTGGTATTCAGAAAGGTAGCCGTAGCGGGAGCTGTCTTTGGGTATGGCCAGGCCAACTGAGGCCGACACGAGCCGGTGGGGTTCGTTGGTAGCGTTGTCGCTGACGACGGCAAAGACTACCTGGCCTGGGGACAGGAATTTGAGCCCGCGCTGGCGCGAGATGATGCGGCATTCGGGGGGGAAGATCGATGAGACCCGGACGATGTTGAAAGCGGCAATCCCGGCGTCGCGCAGGGCGGCTTCGAAGCTGGCGAGTTTTTCACGGTGGACGCCGACACCTTTGGTGAGGAAGACATATTTGGGCAGGATGATCATGTGCCCCTCCTTTTGCAGCCGACGGCTGCCGGATGACCGATAATGGAGCAGACCGGAGTTGAACCGGCGACCTCCAGAGTGCGATTCTGGCGCTCTCCCAACTGAGCTACTGCCCCGTGCGCTAGTGTGTTCTGCGTCCCGGCGAGGGCGCAGAGCCGGAGTTGTCCGGCATTAGTCGGCAGCAGGTTGTTTTTCAATCCGGACTCGAATGCCGCGCCGGCCGCGGGCGATACGGTCGAAGTCGTCGGGGGCGAACTGGAAGCTGCCGATGACTGTTACCGGGCTGGCAGCTACCGGAGTGTCGCCGGTGCTTTTGGGCGTCGGACCGAAGAAGAGGCACAGGTCGGGCCCGTCCGGCCAGTAGGCAATGTCGCCCGGCTTCACTTCGAGTACCGGGGCGGTGTTGCCGACTTTGAGCGGAATCGGAAAGTACACTTCTCGACCCCAGGTTTCTCCCCACGAGTCAAGCGGGAGCTGCCGGATGACAAGTTCGGCGAGGTCGGAGTGTTCAATCCGGCCAGCGAGTTCAATGCCGCCGATGTTGATGCGGATGGCTGTCACCTGCGGGCATTGTAGGCAGAGCGACGGGGTTGTCAAGCGGCAAGGCCCGTGCGGTGGCTGCCTTGACAGTGTCGGTTGCCGTGTCTATGCTGGGGCATGCGGGTGATTGTTTTGTTATGCTGGCTGGCACTGTCGGCCAGCGGTCTGTTGTATCAGGTCGATCAGCCGGTGCCGGTGTCGCTGGGACACGGTGAGTACTGGGCCGAGGCGCGGTTGTGGGGTTCGGGGGGGGTGCTGCTGCGGCTGGCGGTGGGTTTGTTTGAGCGCGTAACGCTGGGGATGTCTTACGGCGGCAACCGGATTATCGGTAATGATTCGGTGCAGCTTTTTGACCGCGGGCGGCCGGATTTTCAGGCACGGCTGGCGCTCTTGCGCGAGGCCGGTTACGTGCCGGACCTGGTACTGGGATTTGACAGCCAGGGTTACGATGACTGCGTCCGGGGTCGTTTTCTGGTGCGCGAGCCGGGAGTGTACCTGGCAGCGGGAAAAACAGTTGATGTGACGCGGTCTTACTTTCAAGTGGCAGTGAGTTATCAGCACGGCCTGAACGGGAGTGTGGCTGTCAGTGAGCTGCTGCCCGGCGGCCTGGAACTGATCGCCGAGTATGATCCGGCGTTGAATGACCGCAACGATCGCGGCCGCGGTTTCCTGAACGCCGGACTGGCATGGACGGTTGACCGGCGGGTGCGGCTGGGGTTTGCTCTGCGTGATATTCTGGGGAACCGGGCGGAAACCGTGCGTAACCGGGTTTTCAGCGTGGCGCTGGTGAACCGGTTCTAGGTCGAACGAGCGGCCGGACCCGCACAACCGAGTCGAAAAGTACTATCCGCAGCGAGTCGAAACCGGGCAGGGTGAGACGGGCAGCCAGCCAGTCGGCCGCCGAATCGGGCAGCGTTGCCAGCAGCGCCGAATCGGCCGTGCCGGGCTGGATCCAGATAACAATTTCACGACGGTAGCGGTCCGGGCTGGATGCCTGGACCCGGAAGCGGTGGCCGGGGAAGCGCCGGCTGAGTTCGTTGCCGCTGCGGGCAATGGCAATGAGCTGGCGGTTGAGAGGGCGGCCGGCGGTCCAGGCGCGACTCAACGTCAGCAGGACCAGGGCAGCAAAGAGGACAATGAAGATCAGCCAGAGCAGCCGGGTCATCACAGGATGGTAACTGCCGCAGGGTGCGGGGTCAAGGGAGCAGGCTTGACAATGGTGCCGCCGGCGATTATCGTCTGCCGACTCTACCCCGCTCCGCAGGAGGCTGTTTGTGGATATCAGTGAGTTTCTGAAAACCATCCCCGATTTCCAGACGCTGGATGAGGATGATATTGAACAGCTGGCCAGGCTGGCCCGCTATGGGACGGTGAAGGCCGGTGAACCGGTTGACCGTCAGGGTGAGCCGGCCGAGAAGTTCTACATTCTCCATTCCGGCCGGCTGGGTGTCACGCTCGACCTTGATCTGGGCGTCAGCCGGAAGACCTATGTCGTGACAACGGTGGGTCCGGGCGAGATGTTTGCCTGGTCGGGGCTGGTAGGCAATCCGAATTACACTGCCGGCAGCCGGGCGCTCACCGATTGTGGTTATATTGAGTGGTCGGTGCGCGAGCTGCAGGCGGCGCTGGATGCCGACCCCCGATTGGGATATGCAGTAATGAAGATGGTCGCCCGCACCGTTGCAGCACGGCTGCGGGCGATGCAGTTGCAGCTGGTGCAGCAGTTCGCGCTCAGCCAGGCCGAATAGCCAGCCGGGCGCAGTTTTCCCCCTTGAAGCAGCGTGCAGTAACGCGGCCCGGAGTCGTGATTGCCATCGACGGTCCGGCCGGTTCCGGCAAGAGCACAACCGCCCGGCTGGTTGCCCGCCGGCTGGGGTTCCGACATCTGGATACCGGCGCGATGTACCGGGCAGTGACACTGAAGGTGCTGCAGACCGGCACGGCGCTGGAACGGCCGGCAGCCTTGCGGCGACTGCTGGCAGCGACGCGGATTGAACCGGTTTGGAAGCGTGATGGCAGTATGGGAGTGCGACTGGACGGCCGGGATGTCAGCCGGAGTATCCGCACCGCGCCAGTGAGTGCGTTGGTGTCGGCGGTGAGTGCGGTGCCGGTGGTGCGACGGCGCCTGGTGGCTGAACAGCGCCGGGCCGCGGCCGGCCGCAATGTCGTCTGTGAGGGACGCGATATCGGCAGTGTTGTATTTCCGACTGCGGCATTGAAGGTGTTTCTGGACTGTGACCTTGCAGTGCGTTCGGCCCGCCGCCGCGCCGAGCTGGCCGC
Source organism: Caldifarciminota bacterium (assembly GCA_965649225.1). GTDB lineage: Bacteria > Hydrothermota > Tepidihabitantia > Tepidihabitantales > Tepidihabitantaceae > CBFGJX01. The sequence continues at coordinate 48,686 of CBFGJX010000011.1, read as the reverse complement.
GGCCGGGACGGCCCAGAGCCGCCGGGCGGTTGCCGCCGGGCTGCGCGAGCGGGACCGGCTGGATTCCAGCCGCCGGATGAGCCCGCTGATGCGTACCGCCGATGCGGTGCTGGTTGATACCACCGATTTGACGATTGAAGAGCAGGTGGCGGTGGTTTGCGGGCTGGCCCGTCGCCGCGGACTGACGGGGAGGGATTGATGCGGCTGCGCTGGCGGCTGGCCTGGCTGGCGCTCTATCCGTTGGCCTGGCTGCTGGCCGGACTGCGGGTGCGCGGGCTGGATAACCTGCTGCCCGGGCCGCTGGTCTTGGCGGCAAATCACGTTTCCAACATTGACCCGGTGATTGTCGGGCTCGCCGCACACCGGGAGGTACATTTTCTGGCCAAAGAGGAGCTGTTTCTGGCGTCGCGGTTTTTCGCCCGGTTGATTCGAAGCTGGAATGCCTGGCCGCTCCGACGTGGCAGCGGAGATGCCGGCGCGATCAAGCGTTGCCGGTCCCTGCTGGCCGCGGGTGCGACAGTGGTGGTTTTCCCCGAAGGCACCCGGAGCCGGAGCGGAGTAACCGGCCGGTTCCGGCCCGGAGTTGGGCTGCTGGCTCAGCAGAGTCGAGTGCCGGTGGTGCCGGTGGGCATCGCCGGAGTGCCGACTTCGTGGGTTACGTGGCTCGTCGACCGCGACTTCGTCGCCCGGGGCTGGCGTCGCCGGCCAGTGCGCAGTACGCCAATCCGGGTGAGTTTCGGCGCGCCGGTGCGGCCGGAGGATTTCGCGCCCGGTCGGAGCGGGCAGCTGGCGCTGACACAGCTCGTGGAAGAGCGGGTGCGGGAGCTGGTGTGTCGGTAGCGGTACGGCGACCGGTGCTGGTGGCCAAGCCGACCGGATTCTGTTTCGGGGTGCAACGGGCAATTGACCTGGCCCGGGCCGGGCTGGCCCGCTACGGCAGAGTGGCAACGTTGGGTGAGCTGGTCCATAATCCACTGGTACTGGAGGAACTGGCGGCCGAGGGTATCAGGGCGGTGAAGACTGTCAGCGCTGCCCGGGGCGGTGCGTTGGTCATCAGAGCCCACGGCTGTCCGCCAGCAGTTACTCTGGAGTGCCGGCGGCTGGGGGTGCGAATAATTGACGCCACCTGTCCCTATGTCCGCAAGGTGCAGAGTGTTGCCCGGCGGCTGCGCGAGGGCGGATACGAGGTGGTGGTGGTGGGTGAACGCAATCATCCCGAGGTGCGCTCGATCCTGGGCTACTGTGCGCCGGCCGGCCGGGTGTATTCGCCCCGGCTGCGGCCTCGTACCGGCCGGCTGGGGGTAGTCGCTCAGACGACGATGTCGCGAGAGGGGCTGCGGGCGGCTGTTGCCAGCATCGGCCGGAATCGTTATACTGAGCTTCGGGTTTTTGATACTATCTGCCGGGAGGTGACGGCCCGGCAGCAGGCGGCAGCGCGGATCGCCAGCCGGTGTGATGTGGTGGTGGTGGCCGGCGGCCGCAACAGTGCCAATACATCGCGGCTGGCCGAGATTGTCCGTGCGGCCGGCCGTGAGGTCGTGTTTGTCGAACGCGCCGAGGAGCTGCGCAAGATCGCCATCGACCCGCGTGCCCGGGTCGGCGTGGTAGCGGGTTCTTCCACGCCCTCGGCGGTGGTGGAGAGAATTGTTGCCATTGTCAGAAATCCAGTCTGCAGAGGAGGACCTGGTTGATGTCTGATGATAACAGAGCGACGAAGCCGGCGGATATTTACGCCGATTCGTTTCCCAGTCTCCGGCCGGGCGAGATCGTGACCGGCCGGGTGGTAAAAAAGCTGCCCGGAGTTGTGCTGGTTGACATTGGCCTGAAGGCCGAGGGTGTGCTGGACGCCGGAGAATTCCGCAACTTTGATGCCGTCGCCGAAGGCGACGAGGTGAAGGTTTTTCTGGAGGCGCTGGAGGACCGCGACGGCTTCCCGGTGATTTCCAAAAAGAAGGCCGATTTCCAGCTCGGCTGGGAAATGATCAAGCAGAAGTCGGAGTCGTCTGAGGGTGTGCCCGCGACAGTAATAAAGCGCGTCAAGGGTGGGCTGGCAGTCGAGATTCTGGGCCTGGATGCGTTTCTGCCCGGTTCGCAGGTGGATCTCCGGCCGGTGCCGAACCTCGACGAGCTGGTTGGCCGTCAGCTCGAGGTGAAAATCCTCTCGGTCAACTTTTACAAGAAGAACATCGTCGTTTCCCGCCGGCTGTTGCTGGAGGAACGGCAGGAGCAGGTGCGGCGCGAGGTGTTTTCCCGACTTCAGGTCGGTGATGTGATTGAGGGTACGGTCAAGACCATCACCGACTTCGGCGCGTTCATTGACATCGGCGGAATCGATGCGCTGCTGCACATTTCAGACCTGTCCTGGACCAAGGTGGTTCATCCCACCGAAGTGGTGCAGGTCGGCGACAAACTGAATGTCAAGGTGCTGTCGGCCGATGCCGCTTCGGGCCGGATTACCGTCGGGCTGAAGCAGCTTTCACCTCACCCCTGGGAGCGGGTGGAAGAGAAGTATCCGGTCGGCAGCCGGGTACGCGGCCGGGTGACGACACTCGCCGAGTATGGCGCGTTTGTCGAGCTGGAAAAGGGCGTCGAGGGTCTGATTCACATCTCGGAAATGTCCTGGACCAAGTCGGTTTACCATCCGTCCCAGATTGTCAAGGTCGACGAGGAAGTCGAGACGGTGGTGCTGAGTATCGACAAGGAGAACCGCCGGATTTCGCTCGGGCTGAAACAGACAATGCCCGACCCGTGGTCGCTGGTGGACGAGAAGTATTTCGTCGGCCAGCGGGTGACCGGCAAGGTGCGGGCCTTGAAGGATTTCGGTGCGTTTGTCGAGATTGAGGAGGGCATCGAGGGCCTGATTCACAACGCCGATATTTCCTGGACCAAACGGATAAAGCATCCGCGCGAGGAGCTGAAGAAGGGTCAGGAAGTTGAGACGATTATCCTTGGTATCGACAAGGAGAATCGCCGGATCACGCTTGGACTGAAGCAGACGCAGGAAGATCCGTTTTATACCATCAGCCGCGAACTGAAGGAGGGCGATGTCGTCCGCGCCCGGATCGTCGATTTGCCCAAGCCGGGAGTTGTGGTTCAACTCAATTATGGCATCGAGGGTTTCGTACCTCTTTCCCATCTTGCCCGCGGTGGCAAGAAGGCGAAGGAGAAATACGTTATCGGCGAGGAGCTGGAGCTGAAGGTTATCCGGGTCGACATGGAACATCGCCGGATTGCCCTCAGCGAACGGGCGCTGCAGGCAGCTGAGGAGCCGGCAGCGGAGGAATCTCCGCAACCGGTCGAGCCTGAAGCCGGTCCCCGCCGGCGGGGTCGTGACCGCGACCGCCGGGCGCGCGAGGCCGAGGAGGAGCGGATGCACGAGGACGCGGCGCTTGACAAGTTCACGCTTGAGGATCATCTGCGCGAATTCGACGACGAGTAACGACAGCCGGCCGCCAAGGGCGGCAATTGTCACGGTCGGCTGCCGGCTGAATCAATCCGAGAGCGATGCCCTGCGGGCGCAACTGCACCGGCAGGGCATCGCGATTGTTGCCAGTCTGGCCGCCGCCGATGTGGTGTTTGTCAACACCTGCACCGTTACCGCGGCCGCGGACCGCAGTTCGCTGGCAATGATCCGACGTGCCGGCCGGCTGGCGCACGCACCGCGGATTGTCGTGCTGGGCTGTCTGGCTGAGCGGGCGCCGGCACGGCTGCAGGGTTTGCCCGGTGTGGTTGAAGTCTGGGACAACCGTCGGAAGCAGGAGTTTATTGCCGGCGCGGTGCCGGCGCCGGGCCGGACGCGGGCGCTTTTGAAAGTCCAGGACGGCTGTTCCCGCCGCTGTGGTTATTGTGTTGTCGCACAGTTGCGCGGACCGGAACGGTCGGTGCCGGCCGCCGAGCTGGTGCCGGCGCTGGACCGGCTGGTTGCGGCCGGTTACCGAGAGGTGGTGCTGACCGGGCTGAATCTGGGCGCGTGGCGGGACAGCGTCGGCAACAGGCTGGCCGGCCTGGTTGCCCGGCTGCTGGAACGACCGGGTCGGTTCCGACTGCGCCTCGGTTCGCTGGAGCCGGACACGGTTGACGATGCCCTGCTGGACCTGCTCGGGCATGAGAAACTCTGTCCCCATCTCCATCTGCCGCTGCAAACCGCCGATGACCGGCTGCTGGCGCGACTGGGACGGCCGGGAGTGGCGGCCGATTTTGAACGGTTGTGCGACGAGGCGGTGCGCCGCTGCCCCGATGTGGCACTGGGGGTGGATGTCATTGCCGGGCTGCCGGGCGAGACGGAGGAGTCGTTTCAGATTACCCGGCAGTTCATTGCCGATCTGCCGCTCGCTTATTTGCACGCGTTCAGTTTTTCGCCCCGGCCGGGAACACCGGCGGCAGCGCTGCCGGGACGGATTCCGAGTGCGGTGGTGCGGCAGCGGGTGCGGTGGCTACGGGAACTTGGCGACCGGCACCGGGCCGGTTTTGCCGCGCGGTTTGTCGGGCAGGTGCGGATGGTGCTGGCTGAATCCGGACAGCGGGGGCTGACCGATAATTATCTGCGTGTGCGGCTGGCAGGACCGGCAGTAGCGGGTGAACTCCAGACAGTGCGGCTTGAGGCCGGTGCCGACGGGTTGACCGGCAAGGTCGTTGACAATCCGAAAACGAGTCAATAAGCTGAAAAAAGCCGTCAGGCGCAGAATCGCTGCGCCCGTATCCGGACTAGGAGGATGAGTTGAAGAACTTATCGCTGGCGGTGCTGGTGCTGGCAGTGCCGCTGCTGGCAAAGGAATTCCGGCTTGGTTACGTTGATACCGAGCGGGTCGTTGCACGCTATGAGAAGGCGGCGGATGCCAAAAAGGAAATGGACGAGGCCGTGCGCCGTTTTGAGACGCGGGCCGATTCGCTGAAAAGCGCCTGGGAGGCCGCCAAGACCGAGTTTGAGTCTCAGTCGCCGACACTGTCAGAATCGGGCCGGCGGCAGCGGGCGGCTGAGGTTGAACGGTTGAAGCGGGCGTGGGAAAGCTATGTCAATGAAGTCTGGGGACGCGGCGGGCGGATTGATCAGCGTAACCGCGAGCTGATTGCGCCGATTACGGCCCAGGTCGAGTCGGCCGTGGCGCGGATTGCCGAGAGCGAAGGTTATGCCATCGTGCTGGATGCCGCCAAGGCACCGGTGGTCTATGCTCAGCCGGGGCTGGACATCACTGAGGCGGTGATCGAGGAGCTGAACCGCGAATACGTGCCGGTCACCCCCGCGGCAAAGAAGACCATCTGGGCGGTGATGCCAATCAGCAACACCAACGATCAGGCTCAGCGTGACCTGGCGGGTCAGCGGGTGCGCGAGATTGTTTACAACCTGATCCGTGACCAGTCGGGGACCGAGATGACGCCATCGGGCAAGGTTGACCAGCAGTTGCAGGATCGCGGCATGGCCGGGAAACAGCTGGCGAGTTCGGATGTGCTGGACGTCGCCCGGGCACTGGATGCCGATTATGCAGTCTGGGGCGTGTGCAGCAAGGAAGAGCGGCGGACTCGGTTTGAGCTGTCGGTGGTCGATGTCCGGCTCGGCACGGTGCTGAAAACCGAGTCGGGCGAGTCGGCGCGGGACGAGGAATTGCGCGAGCGGGTGGCGACCGTGGTTCGGGTTTTGCTGGCCAGTGCTCAGAAGCCATAACCAGGCGCTGATTGCGGCCGATGCAGAACTGGCCGCGGATGTCACGGTTCATCCCGGCGCGGTGATTGGCCCGCGGGTGAGCATCGGCGCGGGCAGCGAAATCGGCCCGAATGCCGTCATCCTTGGGCCGGCCCGGCTGGGGGAGCGGGTGCGGATCGGCGCCGGCACCGTGGTCGGCTGTGAAGGTTTCGGGTTTGCACTGGTCGATGGTCACTGGCAGCGCCTTGAGCATGACGGGACGGTGACGATCGAGGACGATGTCGAGATCGGCGCCAACTGCACGGTGGCGCGGGCACGCACCGGACGCGAAACCCGCATCGGGGCCGGCACGAAAATTGACTGCCAGGTTCACATTGCCCACAATGTCGTGATTGGCCGGGACTGCGCGATTGCCGGACAGGTTGGCATCGCCGGCAGCGCCCACATCGGCAACCGGGTGCGTATCGCGGGGCAGGCCGGGGTGCGCGACCACGTCGTGATTGGCGATGATGCAGTGATTCTGGCCAAGTCGGCGGTTTTCCGGTCGGTGCCGGCTGGGGCGGTCTGGTCCGGTATTCCGGCCCGGCCTCATGCCGAGGTGCAGCGGGTACTGGCCGCGGTGTGGCGGCGGTTTCGGCACCGGGCTTGAAGCGGGCAACAATCGGTCGGCCGGTTGCGCGACGCGGGTTTGATCCCTGGCGGCGGGAACCGACCGCGGCGATGCTGGCACCGGCTCCGGCCGGAAGCGGTATCACCATCAACGGGGTGCGCGCCAGCACGGCTACGGCTTCGGTGTGCAACCACACCGTTTACATCGGCCGGGTGGGACTGGCGGAGCATCTGCTGGCTGCCTGTAATGGGCTCGGCGTCACCGACCTGACAGTGACGGTCAAGGGCCATTCGCTGCCGCTGCTGGATGGCAGCGCCCTGCCCTGGACCAGGGCGCTGCTGACCGCCGGGCTGGTGCGAACCGGCCGGATTGAACCGCTGCGGCTGCGGCGGAAGGTAACCGTGGCCAGCGGCAACAGGGTGATTGTCGCGCTGCCGGCCGCACGGCTGGCTCTCACCTGTCTCGCACTCGCGCCGGATGGTTCGGCCCAGACCATGAGCTGGCGGGCAGGTGCAGCCGGTTTCCTGCGCGAACTTGCCCCGGCAAGGACTTTCGGACCGGTCAGGGGCGGGATGAGTCTGGTCGCGCGGCTCAAACTCGGTTTCGCGGTACGTGAGACAGGGGGATGGCTGGTGCCGGCACGGACGCGGCTTGACTGCGAGGCATGCCGCCACAAGCTGCTGGATTTGCTTGGCGATTTGGCATTGTTGAACCGGCCGCTGGTTGCGGCTGTACTGGCGGTGCTGCCCGGTCACCAGATGAACCGGCGGCTGGTGCGAATGATTGAGAAAGAAGAGAACGGAGGTTGAATGCAGGAACTGGTTATGGACAGCGTGGCAGTGAAGCAGTATCTGCCCCATCGTGAGCCGTTTCTTTTTGTTGATGGCGTGACGATGCTCGACCGTGAGGCGGGCATCGAGGCGTTTCACGATGTTCGCGCCGACGCCTTTTACTTCCCCGGTCACTTCCCGGGCAACCCGGTGCTGCCGGGAGTGCTGATGGTGGAGGCAATCGCGCAGGCCGGGATTCTTTTGGTCCTGACGAAATATGAGGAGCGGCGGGGCCGTAATACCTTGTTTGCCGCTATCGACCAGGTGCGATTCCGGCGGATGGTGCGGCCGGGCGAGCGGTTGATTCTGCGTGCCCGGGTTGATGGCGGCAAGGCCGGGGTTTACAAGCTGAGTGGCGAGGCCCGGGCCGGCGACGAACTCGCCTGCTTTGCCCGGGTCACCGGTGCACTGCGCTAGTGCGGCATCCGTCCACGGTCATCGGGCCGCAGGTCGAACTGGGGCCGGACTGCTCGGTCGGGCCTTACTGCGTTTTCGAGGGCCGGGTGCGCATCGGGCCGCGTAACCGGTTCGCGGCCGGAGTGTGCATCGGCGGGCCGCCGATGGATCACAAGTACGCGGGCGAGGATACCGAGGTCGTCATCGGTTCGGGTAATACATTTTTCGAGTATGCGACGGTGCATCGGGCCTCGGGCGCGGGCAATTCGACCGTCGTCGGCGACAACAACACGGTGATGACCTACGTTCATATCGCGCACAACTGCCGGGTCGGTTCGGGCTGCGTACTGACCAGCGGAGTCCAGCTCGGCGGTCACGTCGAAGTCGGCGACCGGGCCAATATCGGCGGCCAGACCGGGATACATCAGTACTGCCGGATCGGCGCACTGGCGATGGTTGGCGCCCATTCCTATGTTAACAAGGATATTCCGCCCTATATGCTGGCTGCCGGCCGGCCGGCGCGGGTGCGCGGAGTGAACAGCGTCGGGCTGGGGCGGGCTGGATTCTCGCCCGGGCAGGTGGCGGCAATCAAGGCCGCATTCCGGCTGGTGTGGCGGGCGGGATTGACCCTGTCGGCGGCGTGCGCCAGAATCAGAACCGAGCTGTTGCCGGCGGCATTGCCGGGCCAGGGCCGGGAAGAACTGGAGGCGATACTGGCGTTCATTGGTTCGAGCCGGCGCGGCATCGAGCTGAGAAGCGGGCCGGAAAACCCGCAGGAGGTCTAGATGAAGTGCCTTGTCGTTGTTTTGTCGGCGCTGTCGGTTGCTGCGGCGGCGCATCCCTGGGCCTGTTTTCACGGCGACCCCCAGCATTCGGGCCGCTCCAGCGCGCCGGTGGGCGCACCGCTGGTCCGACTGGCATCGTACCGTGTCGGTGGCGATGTATCCGGCTCGCCGGTGGTGCGCGACGATAACGCGGTTCTGGTCGGGGCACGGGACGTGAAGCTTTACTGTTTTGAACCCGGTCTGGCGAGCGTCTACTGGATTGCCGACCTGTCGGCATACGGTTCGAGCATCTACTACTCGACGCCGGCGCTGGACGAATCGGGCAACGCCTACATCACCACCAACCGTAAGCTGGTCAAGGTCAGCCCAACGGGCACAGTGCTCTGGGCCTGGCCGTCGCACAACGGTCTTTCGATCAGCCATTCGCCCGTTATCGGCACCGACGGCAAAATCTACTTCGGCGCATATTCGGACTCGCTCTATGCGCTCAATCCCGACAGTACGCTGGCCTGGGCCGCCAATCTCGGCGGCGATATCAACTCGGCGCCGGCAATCGGGCTGGACGGCCGCATTCTCGTTGCCACGACCCGCGGGGCGAACTGGAATCTCTGGGCTTTCAATCCCGACGGCACCGAGGCGTGGCGGCTGCCGCTTGCGGCCGGGTCTGATTTCGCTTCGCCGGCGGTTGGGCCCGACTCGACCATTTACCTCGGCGCGGGCCGGTACCTGTACGCGGTGCGGCCCAACGGCACGGTCAGGTGGCGCGACAGCCTGGCTGCGGTCATCAATTCCTGCCCGGCCGTGGCCAACGAGTCCACGCTCTACGTGACGGCCGGCACCCGGCTTTACAACGTCAGCACCGATTCGGGCGTGCGCTGGCGCAAATCAATCGGCGGCACCAACTACTGCTCGCCGGCCGTGGACGCCAGCGGCTATGTCTATGTCGGTTCAGCCAATGCCGCAGCCAGTGCATTTTACTGCATCGGCCCGGATTCGACGGTACTTTCCAGTCACACAATCGGCGACGAAGTCTGGTCGTCACCTGCCATCAGCCGTCATGGGCGCGTCTACTTCGGGGCGATGAACGAGTCCCTCTACTGCTTTCTCGGCGCGGGCTCGGCCGTAACCGAGACAGGAACGGTGCGGCCAGCAGTGGCTCTTCAGCCCAATCCGACGACCGGGCTGGTGCGGTTCAGCCGCGCCGCAGACGTGGACGCGCGCTGCCGCGTGTTCGACGCAGCCGGACGCGAGGTCAGGGTGCGGCGAACCGGCAACGGGATTGACCTCACCGGCTACAGGCCGGGCGTGTATCTGGTCGAACTTGCCGGCCCAACGCTGCGCACGGTCGAGAAGGTCATACTGCGTTAGCCTAACCGGTTGCGTTACAGCGAAGTCCTCGCCTTTCTCGACGGACTGGTCAATTACGAGAAACTGGCCAAGCCCCGTGACCAGTTCAAGCTCGATGACATCCGGCGGCTGCTTGGGCTGGCCGGCAACCCGCAGGAACGTCTGCGCCGGATCGTGCTCGTGGCCGGGACCAAGGGCAAGGGTTCGACCTGCTATCTCATCGAATCGGCCCTGCGCGCGTGCGGGCTGCGCACCGGCCTGTTCGTATCGCCTCACGTCCTCGACGTCCGCGAGCGGATTCAACTCAACGGCCGGTTGATTACTCCCGAAGCTTTCGCGCGGCTGGTCGAGCGGTTCGCGCCACTGGTGCGGCGCCAGCCGGTCAGCTATTTCGAGCTCACTGCGGCGCTGGCGCTGGAGGCGTTCCGGCGGGCGCGGGTCGACTGCGCGGTCGTGGAGGTCGGACTTGGCGGCCGGCTTGACGCCACCAATCTCACCAATCCCGACATCTCGGTCATCACGCTCATCGGGCTGGACCACATCAAGGTGCTGGGCGGCACTCCGGCGAAAATCGCACGCGAGAAGGCCGGGATAATGCGACCGAAACGGCCCGCGGTCATCGGCCGCCAGGCTTATCCGGAAGCGCTGGAAACGCTGCTGAAAGAGGCCGGGCGGGTCGGGGCAATGCCAGTCGAGGCCGTGTCGGCGGTGAGCGTGGAACGGGTCAGACCGGGCGCACGGGGAGTGCGGTTCGGCTGGCGCGGTTCACTGGGCAGCGGCACGGTGGCACTGCCGTTGTGGGGCGCGCACCAGGTCGAGAACTGCCGCACCGCGCTGGCCGTGCTCGGCCTGCTGGCAAAGAGCGACCCGCGCATCACCGCGGCGGGAGTGCGGCGCGGGCTGGAGGGCGTGCGCATCCCGGCGCGCTGCGAGATCGTGTCGCGCAGTCCGCTGGTCGTTGTCGATTCCTGCCACAACCCCGAGTCCGGCGCGGCCCTGGCCGAGGCGATTCGCTGTCACATCGGCCGCAAGGTCACGCTCGTCTACGGCTCGCTGCGCGGCAAGCTTGTCGGCCCGACCGTGCGGCCGCTCGCGCTGTGGGTCAGTCGCGCGGTCCTCGTCGCGCCCTCTTCGCCGCGCGCGATGCCGCTGCCGCGGCTCAAGTCGACGTTCACCCGGCTCGGCATCCCGCACGACGCTGCGCCCGATGCGGCCTCGGCGCTGGCCGCGGCCCGGCGCATCGCTGGCCGCGGCCCGGTCGTCGTCGCCGGTTCCTTCTACCTCGCCGGCGAAGCCCTCGCCGCCCTCGGCCGCAGGCCGGGCTGAGATTCTGTTCTCGGCTGCAACATCATTCCGGCGGGTTGACTCAGGTGTCTGCCGGCTAAGGGAAGTGACGTGAAAGGCTATTACTTGAATTGACTCGGGAAACAGAAGGGGCGTCATTGCCCCGGCGGCCGGGTGGTCGAAGACTGCGGCAGGGTAAGTGTCGGTCTGTCAGACTGTTTGCCAATCAGAGCCGGAAGCCGGGCCGACAACAAATTTGCTGTGCGCCGACGATTCATCTTGAGTTGTCCGGTGAATTGTTGTCGGCCGGTTCAAGTGGCCAGGTGGCAGTGCAAGACAGCGATAAGGGCGGAGTGCGAGGACAAATTTCAGACAGGCGCGGTCAGTTGTCGGCTGTCGGCGCTGCATGTCGTCCCCGGGCGGCAAGCCAGGAGCCGAGAATGCTGAGTTCGTAAAGGGCGAGCATTGGGACAGCCATCAGCATCTGGGAGATGACGTCGGGCGGGGTGAAGATTGCCGCGGCGATGACGATGATGAGGATGGCCAGACGCTGGTTCTTCCAAAGCAATCGCGGGGTGACGATGCCGAGCTTGGTGAGGAAGAACAGGACGACCGGCATCTGGAAGACGATGCCGAAGGCGAGCATCAGCCCGGTGGCGAAGCTTGTGTAGCGGCCGACCGAGAGCATCGGCGTGAGTCTGGCGGTCTCAAAGCCGAGCAGGAACTTCAGGCCGACCGGCAGGACCGCGAAGTAGGCAAAGGCGAAGCCGCCGAAGAAGAAGAAAGTTCCGGCAATCACGGCCAGCGCGATGCTACCGGCTTCGCGGGGCAGGAGCGCGGGCCGGACGAAGCGCCAGAACTGGTACAGGATGACCGGCGCGGCGATGAGCGCACCGGCGATGAGTGCGACCTTGAGCTGGGTGGTGAACGCCTCGGCCGGCGCGAGGAAGACGAGTTTCTGCACCGGCCGAGTGAGAAGCTCGAGCAGCGGCGCGGACACGAACCAGCCGGCAATTGCGCCAATGCCCAGGGCGATGAGCGAGTAAAAGATGCGGCGGCGGAGTTCTTCCAGGTGGTCAAGAAACGACATTGCCGGTAGCGTTTCAGGCCCTGACCGGTTCATTGCGGAGAGCGGCAGCGGCAGATCGGACTAGTGTTGATTGGGGTCTTTTTTGTCTTCTTCCCGGACGTCCTTTTCGATTTCCTTCATTCCTTCCTTGAACTCGCGCACGCCCCGGCCCAGTGAACGCATCAGTTCGGGAATGCGGCGGGCGCCAAAAAGCAAAAGGACTACCAGGACGATGACGACGATTTCCTGCCAGCCGATGCCAAACATATCCAATGCCTTTCCCGGCCGGTCGTTGCTGGTCGCGGAATCAGCCCGCCCGCCGGTTTACAGTTCACTATAGTCCCGGCCGGAAAATGGTCAACTGGCACCGGCCCGGCTTGACCCGGGAGAGCGGCGGCAGGATAATCGGATGGTGCCGGTGCCGGCCGGACACTGCGGCAACAGCGGCAGCGGGCCGAGGTGCCAGCGGGCGGCGCCGGGCCAGATGTCAGCAGCGGAGGTTCTTGTGAAGGATATCAGTCGGCGGGAGTTTCTGAAGTATCTCGGCGTCGGTGCGGCGGGGATTATCGCCGGGCCGCGACTGGCGCTGGGCGACCGAAGCGGAGCGGTACCGGCCGGCAGCGATGCCAGCCGGGTGGTCGAGTGCTACCACGAAAATGCCACCAGCGGCAGCGTTATCAACGAGGCGGTGGTGCGGTCGATGGTTGACGAATCAATCAAAGCGCTGACCGATATCCCCGATGTCGGTGAGGCGTGGAAGTCGGTTTTCCCCGGCATTGCCGCCGACTCGGTGATTGGAATCAAGGTGAACTGCATCAACCGCTATCTCCCGACACATCGGGAAGTTGTCAACGCGATTGTCAACGGACTGGTGCGGATGCAGGTGGGTGGCACTTCCTTTCGCGCCAATAACGTCATTGTCTGGGACCGTACCAACAGCGAGCTATCCAGCTCCGGTTACACGATCTACACCGGCTCGGACCCGAACACGGTGCGGGTTTTCGGTTCCGACCAGTCGGGCGTGGGCTACGACAGCGGCGTAACTTTCAATGTTTACGGTTCAAGTCAGAATCCGAGCCGGATACTGTCGCAGTTCTGTGACTATCTGATTGACGCGGCGGTGCTGAAGACGCATTCGCAGGGTGTGGTGACGCTGTGTCTGAAGAATCACTACGGTTCGGTGCACAATCCGGGCGGGCTGCAGCACACCAGTGGCTGTTCGCCGGCGATTCCGGCCCTGAATCAACAGATTCGCGATGTTATAACACCCAACAATATCCAGAAGCTTTTCATCATCGACGGGCTGTTCGGATTGTATTCCGGCGGGCCGGGCGGTTCGCCGAACTTCAACCCGAAGGTGCTGATCATGAGCCGGGATATCGTTGCCTGTGATTTCCGTGGTCAGCAGGTCATCAACAGCGAACGTCAGAGCCGGGGATTGTCTCAGCTCAACGCGGCGCAGATTACCACTGCGGCTCAGCCGCCTTACAGTCTGGGTACTACCGATATCGAGCTGGTACGGCTGGTCAACGTCGGGGTGAACGAACCGGGCCGGCCGGGTTCGGCCGCCGCCGGCCTTGCCGTGCGGCCGCAGCCGCTGCGTGAGCGCGGTACCGTGTCGTTTTCGCTCGGGCGTGCCGGCAGAGTGCGTGTGGACCTGGTTGATGGTGCCGGCCGGGTGCGGCAGCGGGTTTTTGACGGAATGCTCGGGCCGGGCCGCCACAGTATTGACTGGCACGGTCGCGGTCTGCCGGCCGGCAGTTACGTCTTGAGACTGGAAAGCGGTCAGGCGAAACTGGAGCGGACGGTCAGCGTAGTCCGTTGAAATGAGGAATATGATTACCGGAAAATCAGACAAACGAAGATTGCTGAGACTGCCGATCATGCTTGTGCTGGCGGCAGTGGCATGTCAGCCGGCTGCACCGGTGAAGAAGGACGTCATCGAGCTGGTGCCGACCGACAACGAAATCAGCGGCTGGGTTCGTTCCGGGGCGATGAGGACGGCCGAGAACGCTGACGGGCTCTATGCCCTGATTGACGGCGAGGGTCAGCCCTACATTGACAACGGCTTTGTCCGCTGTGCCTTTCAGAGTTTTACCGGTACCCTGGGGGGAGCGGCGGTTGAACTGGAGCTGCGGGTGTTTGACATGGGCGACTCGAGCAACGCCCGGGCGGTTTACGGCGTGGTCGGGACCGGCACGGAGACGCCCTGGACCGACAACCCGCCCGGGGACCAGGCGCGAGTTGACGAATCGCTGCTGTTCGCCTGGCGAGTCGACTTCCGATTCCGGGAATTCTATGTATCGGTCAGCATCCTCGACAAGAGTCAGGCGGCGCTGGACATCGCCAAGCTGTTCTGCCTGAACGTTGCGCAGGCGATTGCCGAGTAGGCGGAGTGTCAATGAAGCGGAGAAGGTGATGAGCGGGATTACGAGACGGGATTTCATCAAGGTCGGCGTCGGTATCGCGGCGGCGGCGCTGTTGCCGCGGCGGCTGTTCGGGGCCGAGCCGCAGCCGACAACCGGGCCGACCGTCGCGGTCGCCGCGGGCGACAATTCGAAGCTGGTGCGGGCCGCGGTCGATGCGCTCGGCGGCATCGGCCAGTTCGTCAAGCCCGGCGACAAAGTTGTCATCAAGCCGAACATCTCGTTCGCGGCCAACTCGGATTGCGGGGCGACAACCAGCGCCGGCGTCGCCCGGCAGGTCGTCGAGCTGTGCCTGGAGGCGGGTGCAGCCCGGGTCGTTCTGCTCGACCACACCATTGCCGACCCGAAACTCTGCATTGACCGCAGCGGCATCAGCAGCGCCATCGTCGACCCGAAAAAGGTCAGCCTGCTGACGCCAAACGAGGAGCGGCAGTACGAGGAGGTGGCGATTCCGGGTGCGACCGAGCTGAAGAAAGTCAAGATTGCGCGAACCGTGCGGCAGGCCGACAAGCTCATCAGCCTGCCGACTGCCAAATCTCATTCGGCGACCGGAGTCAGCCTGGGGCTGAAGAATCTGATGGGGCTGATATGGGACCGCGGCTATCTGCATATCAGAAACCTGCACAAGGCCATTGCCGAGCTGGCGCTCGTCATCAAGCCGGACCTGACGATCGTCGATGCAACCCGGGCGCTGACCAGCGGCGGGCCGGGCGGGCCGGGCAAGACCGTGCGACTGGACAAGGTCGTGGCCGGGGCTGACCCGGTGGCGGTGGATTCCTACGCGGTCGGCCTGACCCAGTGGTACAACAAGTCGTTCACCGGCCGGAGCGTCAAGCACATCGTCGCGGCCAGCGAGCTGGGCCTGGGCGAGATTGATACGGCGAAGATGAAGGTCAAGGCGGTCACGGCATAGGACAGGGCCGCGGCTTAAGTCCGAATGACGAAACGTAGAGCGGAGAAGTCAGAAGCCAGAAGCCAAGAGCCAAAAGTCAAAGCCGGCAGGACAAACTCGAAGCTCTAATGACGAAAAAGGGAGACGGCAGGAGGGCGTGGCGGGCACTGCGCTGGGTGGTGCAGTTGCTGTTTCTCGGGCTGTTTCTGGTGCTGTTCGCGCTGGCACGCTACGGCGTCGCACCGGGGGTGCAGAATCTGTTTCTGCGGTTTGACCCGCTGGCGCTGCTGGTGACCAGCGTCGCGGCGCGCTCGGTCGTGACGACACTGCTGCCGGCGCTGGTGCTGGTCGGGCTGACAGTCGTGCTGGGCCGGTTTTTCTGTGGCTATGTCTGTCCGCTGGGCACGGCGGTGGACCTGTTTGACGCGGTGGCGCGACGGGACAGCGGGGGGCCGCGCTGGCTGCGTTACGGCAAGTACGCGACACTGGCTTTTCTTCTGGCCGGGGCCGGGCTGGGCGCATCGTTCACGGGTTTCCTGGACCCGCTGGTGATTTTCGAGCGCACCCTGACCGTTGCGCTCTGGCCGGCATGGACCTACATCGCCAAGGGTTTGCACTCGGGGCCGGCCTACACCGAGGTGGCACTGGCGCTTGCTTTGTTCGGCGGCATCCTTGCGCTCGGGCTCAGCCAGCGCCGGTTCTGGTGCCGCAATCTGTGCCCGCTGGGCGGGATGTATGCGCTGCTGTCCAAGCTTGCACTGTTCAAGTTCGCATGGCGGCGGGAATGTCACCACTGCCGGGCCTGCGAACGGGTCTGTCCGACCGACGCAATCGAGTCCGACCGTTCGTACATCGACGCGGGCGAATGTGTCGTCTGCGGCAGCTGCGGGTTTGGCTGTCCCGATTCGGCAATCGCCTATCGTATCCATCCGCGGCCGGCGCAGTTTGACATCGGGCGCCGGCAGGCGCTGCTGGCGATCGGCTCGGCCGCGGTGCTGGCGCCGCTCGCGCGCAGCCTGTTACACAAGAAGCTGCAGGGCCGGTTCATCCGGCCACCCGGTGCCATCCCGGAGCCGGAGTTTCTCAATGCCTGCGTGCGCTGCGGGTTGTGCTACAAGGTCTGTCCGACGAACGGCCTGCAGCCGGCGCTGTTCGAGGCCGGGGTCGAGGGCGCGTGGTCGCCGCACCTGGTGCCGCGCATCGGTGGCTGCGAGAAGAACTGCAACCTGTGCGGGCAGCACTGCCCGACCGGGGCGATACGCAGTCTCTCACTGGAAGAGAAGAGCTACGCGCGCATCGGCACCGCGGTCGTCGACCGCGCGCGTTGCATCGCGTGGGAGCAAAACCGGGTGTGTCTGGTCTGCGACGAGGCCTGCCAGTACAACGCCATCGAGGCGTTCAACGAGACGATTCACGGCGAGACGCTGCTGCGGCCGTTCGTGGACGAGCGGTTGTGCGTCGGTTGCGGGGTCTGCGAGTCGCGTTGCCCGGTTGACGGGCCGGCCGCGATCCAGGTGTGGCGGATGGGCGAGGAGCGTCGCCGCACCGGGTCCTATATCACCGAGGAGAAGGTCCAGCTGCGCTGCGGCCAGCAGAGCGGCGAGGACCTGCCTTCCGGTTTCATTCAGGAATAGTCTCTGGTTGCAGCGGTACTGCTGACGCTTCTGCTGCCGGGCCGGGTGCCGCCGGGCCGGTCAGTGGTGCTGGACCCGGCCGGGTCAGCGCAGGTCTATTTTCTGCTGCCGAGCGGGATTTTTTCATTCGACCGGAGCACCGGGGTGTGGCAGCGGGCGGCGGCCGGTGCCGGACAGCTGGATTCAGTGCAGGCACTGGGTGCCGACGACGGTCTGCTCTGGGCCGGGACTCTGGCCGGGGTGGTCGTGGCCGACGCGCGGGCGCGCGACTGGCAGGTCCGGCCCGGGCCAGTGGCTGTCAGCGGGTTCGCGTTTGACGCTGACTACGTTTGGGTGGCGGCGGCGGGCGGGCTGTATCGCTACGACAAGTTCAGCGAGACCTGGGAGAGCCTGGGCGGGCTGCCGTGCCGCGACGTGCTGCTTGCGGGCGGCGCGGTGTGGCTGGCAACCGACAGCGGCGTCTGGCGCTACCTGCCCGAGTTCGAACGGCTCGAGCCGGTACCCGGCGCCCAGGGCCGCTGCGAGCGTATCGTTGCGACGCCGGCAAGGTTGTTCTTTTTCGGGACGGCCGGTGCGCTGGCAGTCGAACGCGGCAGCGGCGCGGTCGCCCGCTACAACCTTGACAATGTCGGTGACGTAGGGACGCTGGGCGATTCGGTGTTTGCAATCGTCGCGGGGCGGGTACGGTTTTTTGACCCGAGGGCCCGGCAGTGGGCCGGCTTCCGCGACGCGGATTTCGGCGCGGCGCGCGGCCTGACGGTGGGCAGCGCGGGCCTGCTGGTCGCGACCGATGCCGGGCTGGTCGCTTTTGACTGGGCCGAGCGAACAACCCGGACCTGGAATCGGACGACCGGACTCGATATTGATTCGCTGGTCGGCTGTTACGAGGACGCGCAGTTTGTTTACGCGCTGGGTGCGGGCCGTGTCGCGGTGCTGGACAAGTCGGCGGGGACGTGGCGCAGCCAGGTGCTTGAGCGCGGGCGGGCCGGGGCCGGACTGGTTTATCTTGACGACAACGGCGCGCACCTGCGGCTGCTGCCGAAGACCGACCTGCGGCTGGCCGGCCGGGCCTACTACTCGAGTTCCCTCTCACTGCCCGGCGAGTTCGGTCGGCGCAGCGAGTACCGCAACCTGAACCTGGCGCTGACCGCGGAGCACGAGACCGGCCGAAACCTGCGGCTGTTCTATGACGACACCGACCGCGGCACCGTGCCCTGGGGCGCGGGCTGGCGCGGCGCCGAGCGTGACATCCTCGCGCGGGCCGACGCCGGGCTGCTGGACTCGGATTACTTCGAGTACGGCATCGTGCCGGCGCACCAGCTGCTCGGGGGCCGGGCCCGGCTGCGTGCCGGCAGGCACAGCCTGGTCGCCCAGGGCGGCGTGCTGCAGTCGGTTCCTCAGCGCGACTACTTCACCGGGCGCAAGGCCGCGAAGCGCATCACGCTGCCCGACCGTGGCTTTGCGCGCCGGGTCCGCTATCGCCTGCGCGTGGTGCCGCTGCCCGGCGAGGCGGACACGATCCTTGTTGACGACCGGCGCACGGCGACGAACGGGCCGGATACCGAGCGACGCATCGTCGCCGGGACCGAGGGTGATTACGACCCGCTGCTGCCGGGAGTTCATTACTTTGTCGACCGCCAGGCTGGGATAGTGCAGTTTCTGTCCCAGCGGGGCGATTCCGAAATCATCGCGTTGCGGCTGAACGGACACGATTACCTGCTGCAGGCCCGGGACTCGAGCACGGCACAGGAGAATGCCTACTTTCTCGGCCCCAATATCGTGCCGGGCAGTCTGGAGCTGACCATCCGTGACTCGCTGGGAGCCGTGCGACCGCTGGTGGAGTTCGGCCTCGATGACGACCGTGACGGTCGGGTTGACTGGGGGCGAATTGATCACCGGCTCGGCTGGCTGGTTTTTCCGGCGGCGCGGCCGTTCCCGGTCTGGGTCTATGAGGACACACTGAGCCGCTACACGCTCGAATGCCGCTACGAGTCGCGCTCGGCGTTCTATGTGCTCTCGGCCCGACCGATAGTCAAGAACAGCGAGACCGTACTGGTGGACGGCGAGCCGATGGCGCGCGGCACCGACTACGCGGTTGACTACACGTCGGGCACGCTGCTTTTCCTGCGTGACGACGCGGTGAGCGAGTTCAGCGCGGTCGAGGTGCGCTATTCTTCAATCGCGCGCAGTCGGGGCGGGCTGCTGGCTTCGGCCCAGCCGATACTCGAGCCGGCTGCCGGGCTTCTGGTCGCGCCCGGGTTCACGCACCTGGACAGCACCAGTGCAGTCCACCTGTCGGCGCGCTGGCAACCGAGCCTGGGTCGCGGCGCCAGCCTGCGCGTCGCGCCGCAGGCCGCGGTCGATTTCGCGGGCAAGTGGGCCCAGGTCTGGAACCTGACTGCCGGAATTGGCCCGGCGAGTGTCAGTGCGAATTACCGCGGCTATGCGCCGGGCTTTGCCGGGTACGGAGCCGAGGTGCGCCGGTACGGCCGGCTCGAGCACGGCGCGGGTGCAGGGATTACGGTGGAGCCGGTGCGTCACATCAAGCTGGAAGGCCGATACGACCGCGACTGGCTGCGCGATACGCTGGGCGCGCGGGCAGAGGAGAGTCACGCGTGGGGCAAGGTCGGCTACTCCAACCCACGTATCGCAACAGTCTGGGCTCTTGCCGGAACCGACGCGGTACCCGATTACCGGAAGCGCCGGTTGAAAGCCGGTCTGGGCTGGGGTACCGAACGGGGCCGGGCGCGCGCGCGGGTTGACGCAGTCGCGGGCAGCGACGCGCTCGAGCGTCCGGACGGCGCGACCGAGGGCAACACCGAGGTCGGGGCCGACGCAAACTTCAGTCTGGGAAATCCGTTGAACGCCGATATCTCGTGGCGGCGCGGCTGGCTCGAGGCGGGCGCGGCGCCACGGTCAGGCGAAGAGGTTCGGGCCCGGATCAACCTCGACCTCGTGCCGGGAGTCTCCTACACCGGGTCCTACGACCTCGTTGCCGGGCAGTACCGCGGCGCGGCGAGCGAGCTGGACCTGGCCGCGTCCCAGCTCAACAACCTGCACATCGCGCCGGGCCGCTGGGTCGCGGCGCTGTCGGTCGTCAACTTCTCGGTCGGCGCAGGCACGAGCTTCAGCGAATACCTGCGCGGGCTCGAACCGGGATTCGAGCGGCCGTGGCTGGCCATGCGGCCGCTCGGGGCAGGCCAAACCGCATCGGTCGCAACGCTGTCCAACCTGCAGGGCACGGTTCAGCTCACGCCCGTGAGCGGGCTGTCGGTGTGGGCGCGGCGCCAGTACAACCGCGGCGCCAGCGGCCTTTTCTCGATGCCCGACACGCGGCTGACAGTCGAGGACAGGGTCAAGGTCGACTGGGAACCCGGTCGGGCCGGCAGGTTCAGCTCGGTCTGGGACCGGCGCTCGGCCGATGGTTACCCGCGCTCCGAAGTCAACAACATCTACTTCGAATGGAACCGGCCGTGGACCGACCGCCTGCGCACAAGACTCACCGGCAACTGGCGCGGCGAGATTGACCGCTACATCAGGGCCGAACTGGAGAGCGGCGAGGTGAAGGCCGCGGCCGAGGGCCAGTACCGCGTCGGGGAGAAGTCATACCTGCGTGCGCGGCTCGGCGGCAGCCGTTCGACCGACAAAGCCAGCGCAACACTGACCGCGACGCCCGGCGCCGGGGTGAACCTCAACCTCTGGCGGTTCCTGTATCTCCAGTTTGACTACGACGCGACCCTGCCTTCAGGCGCGGCCGCGTCACATCTGCTCTCAGTCCGCATCACCGGGCAGTTCTAGCTCGGGTTGACGAGCAGTCCGGCTGCGCCCGGACCGTCACGTTGTCCTCATTGTTGCATCTGGTCAGCTTGTTGACCGTTCGCAGGACTCGGGCCAGGTGCGGGGGAAACTCTTTGATTCCTGCGGGCTGGAACATTGGCACTTTCAGCAGCAGGTCGGCACCGATTTGCTGAATGACAGGGTCGGCGGTTTGCCATCTCAGGTGTTGTTTCTTGAACAAAGCCGGGCAGATGGCAGTAATATTGACAGCAGGACCGCAACAAGAGTTACGGTAACGATACCGGCGACAAACCGCGCGACGAGGTTGAGAATGGTCATCCCGGTCGTAATCGTGAAGATTACCGGTGCGGGCAAGGGCTTCGACCTTTGCTTGTCCGCAACTGCTTGCCGTAAGTCCATTGACAACCTTGCCCGGTCTTCTACACTCGCCCGGATGAGACAGGCATCATCTTAGGATACCCCGGCCGGGAGCATCCGGCCCGGCTGCGGGTAGCGTCAATCCGGGTTTCCGCAGACAGACAAACGTTACCGTTAACGCAGGAGGCATTACGAGCAGCAGACAGCTGGACTTTCGCGTTCTCGCGTGCGCAGCGGTCGTGGTGCTGGGCGCGTGCGACATCGGACCGGTGAAGTACGACGAGTTCGAGCGGCGCACGATCGAGGCCAATCTTTCGGTGATGGACTCGGCTGCGGCCATTTACCACGCCCGGTTCACGGCTGGGGACGTCGACGCGGCCTGCGCCGAGGCGCAGACGTTCCTCCTGACGCAGGAGGGCGTCGACACCGCGCAGGTGGCGCCGGACAGCACGGTCTGGGCCTTTTTCTCGAACGGTCTCCTGGCCGGCACGGGCGACATCAGCCGCGACACCGCCGCCTGCGACACGGCCGCGCGCGTGCAGACACCGTCCGTGCGGGTCGCCGGCGGCGGCGAGGTCCAGGACGGCGCCACCTACGTGCTGCCGTTCGATGCCGAGCTGCCCGGGACCCGGCGGGCGAGCGATGCAATCCGGGGTATCCTCAGCCGCAAGCTTAACTGGGAGAGCTACGATCGGTTCCGGGGCAGCGAAGTGGACCTCGGTCTGGCACTGGGCGAGTTCAACCCCGGCTCAGACGTGCTGTTCTGGAGCGGTCACGGCACGACCGTGCCGATCGAACCGGGTGTCGGCGTGGAGGTTGCCGGGCTTGTGCTCGGCAAGACCTACTCGAAGCGGTCAATGGCCGAGGCGGCGGTCACACAGCTCGCCGGCTATTTGAATCCCGGCCCGGACCAGGTGCGCCAGGCCGCGGTGGTGCGGTTCGAGGGGACGCCGAACTACAGCATCGTCATCCTGCCCGGGTTCATCCGCGTCAACGCGAATTTCGACACGGCCGAGTCCTTGCCGTTGAACCAGACCAAGACCATTGTCTACCTCTCGTGCTGTTACAGCGCCTACGCCGCTTTCTCGACACCGGCGCTGGTGCAGGCCTTTCTCGATGCCGGGGCTGACATTGTCTGCGGTTACACCTGGGCTGTCGGGGACGAGTGGTCGTGCGGCAAGGACACGATGTTCTTCAGCGCGATGGCGGACTCCTGCTTCCCGGGCGAGGCCAGGTCAGCGATGGGCAGCCTTGTTGACCCCAAGCCGAGACGCGGCGGTCAGGCAGAATTCCGGGTGTACGGCGACAGCGTGGTCCTGCTGCGCGCGGTCTGCAACGCGACGCGCTCCGGAGAGCTGCTGAAAGCGGCAGCGGTGCAGGCGACACGGGGCAACACCGGCTCGCACGTGAACGCACTGCTCTGCCCGGACCGAAGCACGGAGGTCGCTGCGACCGTGAACATCTACTTTCCCAGCGGCCAGCCCGGCGAGTTCAACTGCTCATCGGACGAGGGCGCGATCATCTACTGGATGGACGTCGCCCGTGAACGCACCTACATGGTTATGAAGGACTTTGTCGGGGTGAACGGAACCATCGCTGTCGACCGGTGCCGCAACGACGCCATCACCGGCCACTTTTCCGGCACCCTGGGCTGGTGGGCACCGGGCCGCAACCCGGCGGCGGAACCGCCGTCGGATGCGATAACCATCGAGAACGGTCTGTTCAGATTCACCGGCAAGGTGAGGGCGGTCGGCCTGAACTAGAGTCGCGCGCGCCCCGGCTTCAATTCGCAGATCAGCCGGTCGGTGCGTCAGCGCGCTGCCGCCCGCCGGCGCCGGAGACGCAGGAACACCGACAGCAGGACCGCGACAAGCACGACCGCGGCGATTCCAGCGACAAACGGTGCGAAGAGGCTGAGCAAGGACATTCCGGTCGCGCCACCGGCCTCGGCAGTCGCGGCTATGGGGTTGGCCGCGCCGCCGGTAGTGGCGGTCGAGGCGCCGCGTATCGCGACGGTCGCGGCCTGGATAATGCCGGCGATGCCGCCGCCGGCGATGATGGCCAGGGGCCAGCGGACCAGCGGCGGCATCCGGACCATCACGGCCGCGGCTACCACGACGCCGGCGACTACGGCCGCTGGGGTGGCGATGGTGTCGAGCAAATTGTCGAGCCAGGGGATGAAGTAGGCCGCGATTTCCAGCAGGGTCGCCACGCCGAAGACAACCAGCGCGGGCCAGGTGCCGAGCCAGTCGAACCCGGGCGCGAGCTCGACCTTGCCGGCGAGCGTGGCGATGCTCAGCACGAGCGGCGGCACGAACACGCGGAACCCGCAGGCCGCGGCCAGGCCGATGCCGAGCAGCGCATAGAGCGCGTAGTCCATCGGGGAATTATACCGCTTGAGGCCCGATGTCCACAGCAGGACTGGTCCGGGCGACTCGGCGGGTTGGGGTCGAACGACGATGTGAGTCAACCATCTTGACCAGTGAGGTCAGCCAGCTAAAATGTCTTGTCTGACGGACGGGCAGCGGCCGGTCCGAAGGACCCAGTTCGGAAGCCTGGTCCCGGGACAAGGGCGCGCAGGCGCCTGAGTCCGGCGGGGCGTTCCGGCCTCGAATGCTTCCCAGAATTAGCAGCGAAAGAGGTAACGAAAGTGAGCGAGACGTCGTCGACCGCCGAGCAGCGGCTGGGTGTTGTGGCGGTGTTTGTGGAGAACCGGCTGGCGGCAGCGCCACTGGTAAACACGGTGCTGTCCGATTATGCCCGGATAGTTGTCGGACGCATGGGTATCCCGTACCGGGAAAGGAATCTGTCGGTGGTTGCGGTCATCGTCGATGGCACCAACGATGAAATCGGGGCCATGACCGGCCGGCTCGGTTCGATTCCGGGCGTGAGTGTCAAGGTGGCACTGCGCAAGAAAGACGGCGGGCGCGGTGACCGGACCAACGGGGAGGATTCGTGAAAACAGACAACGGCACGGGCGTGACTGATTTCATTGACGACGGCCGAATCCAGAGGCTGCTGCAGGAGACGAAGCCTGATCCCGGCCGGGTGCGCGAGATTCTGGCCAAAAGCCGGGCCAAGAACCGGCTGGAACCGGCGGAAGCGGCGACGCTGCTGGCAGTCGAAGACTCGGGGCTGTGGGAGGAGATTTTCACCGCCGCCCGCGAGCTGAAGGAGGCGGTGTACGGCAACCGCATCGTGCTGTTTGCACCGCTGTATATCGGCGACAAGTGCGTCAATGACTGCATCTACTGCGGTTTCAAGGCCACCAACCGCGATGTCGTGCGCAAGACACTGACCGATGCCGAACTGCACAGCGAGCTGACCGCGCTGCAACAACAGGGCCACAAGCGGCTGATACTGGTCTGGGGCGAACATCCGGACTATTCAGCCGATGAGATGGCGCGAGTGGTACGTATCGTGTACTCGACCAGGGTCGGCAAGGGCGCGATACGGCGGGTGAACATCAACGCGGCGCCGCTCGATGTGGAGGGCTACCGGACGATGAAAGCGGTTGGCATCGGTACCTACCAGGTCTTTCAGGAAACCTATCACCACGAAACCTACCGCCGGGTACACCCGCAGAACACCCGCAAGGGCGACTACCGCTGGCGGCTGCTGGCGCACGACCGGGCAATGCAGGCCGGGGTGGACGATGTCGGCATCGGTGCGCTGTTCGGGCTGTACGACTGGCGGTTTGAGGTGCTGGGCCTGCTGCTGCATGCCATTCACCTTGAAGACGAGTTTGGTGTCGGACCGCACACCATCAGCTTTCCACGGATAAACCCGGCTGCCAACGTCAAGCTGGACCGAAGGTACTTTGTCAGCGACGACGACTTTCTGCGGCTGATTGCCGTCCTGCGGCTTGCCGTCCCTTATACCGGACTGATTCTCACCGCCCGGGAGCGGCCGGAAATCCGGCGGCGGGCGCTGCAGCTCGGCGTATCGCAGATTGACGCCGGGACCCGGATTGAGCTCGGCGGCTACCATGAGTGTCGCGGCGACGGCAGCCAGGAGCTCAATCGCGAGCAGTTCGAAATCAAGGACACCCGGTCGCTGGAAACGGTTGTCGGGGAGCTGATTGCCGATGGCTTTGTGCCGAGCTGGTGTACTTCGTGCTACCGGCTGGGCCGGACCGGCGAGCATTTCATGGAGTTTTCCCGGCCCGGCTTCATCAAGCGTTACTGCACTCCCAATGCACTGGTCACTCTGGCCGAGTACCTCGTCGACTACGCCGGGCCCGAGACACGCGCCGCCGGCTTTGCGCTGATCGAGCGCGAGCTGGCCGCAATTGCCGACCCTGTCCGTCGGCAGCAGGTGCAGCAGCGGATTGAACGAATCCGGACAACCGATGAGCGCGACTTCTGCTTCTGAGTTTCCTGCCGAGCAGAACCGCACCGAGTCGGACCTGCTGGGCGAACGCAGTGTGCCGGCAGCGGCGCTTTACGGCATTCATACCGTCCGGGCCCGGGAAAACTTTCCCCTCAGCAACCGACCGGTGCATCCGCGGCTGGTGCGTGCCTATGGGGCGGTCAAGCTCGCCTGCGCCCGCGCCAACCGTGAGATCGGGGTCTTTGGTGACGATGCCGCCCGGGCCGACGCCATCGAGCAGGCCTGCCGGGAGATGATGGCCGGCCGATTCGACGACCAGGTAGTGGTGGACGCACTTCAGGGCGGGGCCGGCACGGCAACCAACATGAATGTCAACGAGGTACTGGCGAACCGGGCGCTGGAAATACTGGGCGGGCGCAAAGGCGACTACCGTCGGGTGTCGCCCTATGACGACATCAACCGGCATCAGTCAACCAACGACACCTTTCCGACCGCACTGCGGGTGGCGGCGCTGTGGGCGCTGGCCGAACTCGAGACCGCGCTGGTGGGACTGCAGGAAGCCTTTCAGGCCAAAGAACAGGAGTTTGCCGGTGTGGTCAAGGTCGGCCGCACCGAGCTGCAGGATGCAGTGCTGATTACGCTCGGGCGCGAGATGGGGGCCTATGCCGAGGCCTTTGCCCGCGATCGCTGGCGGGTATTCAAAAGCAGCGAGAGGCTGCGGACGGTCAACCTCGGTGGCACTGCTGTCGGCA
Organism: Caldifarciminota bacterium; assembly: GCA_965649225.1. GTDB lineage: Bacteria > Hydrothermota > Tepidihabitantia > Tepidihabitantales > Tepidihabitantaceae > CBFGJX01. Next base: position 22,536 of record CBFGJX010000011.1, on the reverse strand, counting down.
CCGGCATCGGCGCCCCGCGCCGCTACATTTTTCGGGCGACCGATATCCTGCGCGAGATTACCGCTCTGCCGCTGGCCCGGGCCGAAAACCTCGTCGAGGCAACCCAGAACTGCGATGCCTTTGTCGAGGTGTCGGGAATACTCAAAAGCTGTGCCGTCAATCTTTTCAAGATCAGCAACGACCTGCGGCTGCTGGCGTCGGGCCCCGAGGCCGGACTGGGTGAACTGGTGCTGCCCGCACGCCAGACCGGCTCGACGATCATGCCGGGCAAGGTCAACCCGGTGATTCCCGAAGCGGTGGCGCAGACGGCACTGCTGGTGATGGGACTGGACGGCGTGCTGGCGGCCGCGGCGGCTGGCGGCAACCTGGAACTCAACCAGTTCCTGCCGCTGATTGCCTTCTGCCTGCTCGACGAACTCGACCTGCTGCGCAACGCCGCCGGGATTCTGGCGCGGAACTGCGTGGCCGGCCTGCGGGCAAACGAAGCGCGCTGCCGCCGGTTTGTCGAAACCGCCACTGCCACCGTCACCGCTCTGGTCGGCGAACTCGGTTATGAAAACTGTCAACGGCTGGTGCAGGAAGCGGCCCGGACCGGTCGGCAGCTGCGCGACCTGGCCCAGGAACTTTTCGGGCTGGCACCGGAGCGGTTTGATGAACTGGTGGCGCCGGAGGCGGTCAACCGGCTGGGGAGTCCAGAGCCGGGCGGCCGGCAGGGGACCGGTGGATGAGGCCGGCGCCAAAGGCACTGAGGCTGCACATCGGCATCTTCGGCCGGCGCAACGTCGGCAAGTCGTCGCTGTTGAACGCGCTGACCCGCCAGCAGGTATCAATCGTCTCAGAAGTGGCGGGCACGACAACCGACCCGGTCGAGAAGCCGATGGAGCTGCTGCCGCTGGGGCCGGTGTTGTTCATCGACACCGCTGGTATTGACGACGAGGGCGCGCTCGGCGCGATGCGGGTGGAAAAAACCCAGCGGATTATCGAGCGCACCGACGTCGGCATTGTCGTGACCGACACTGCCGGCTGGGGCGGATTCGAAGCGGGCATTGCCGCCGAACTGCGCGCCCGGGGCGTGCCGGTGGTCGCGGTGTTCAACAAATGCGATGTCGCCGTGCCGCCGGACAGCGTCGAGGCAAAGCTGCAGGCGGAGGGGGTGCGGACCGTGCGTACGGCCGCACGCGACGGCGCTGGCGTGCTGGAACTCAGGCAGGCCCTGATCGAAGCGGCGCCCGAGGACTTCGTGAACCCGCCGACGATAATCGGCGACCTGGTGCCGCCGGGCGGCATGGCAGTGCTGGTGGTGCCGATTGACAAGGAAGCGCCGCGCGGCCGGCTGATTCAGCCGCAGGTGCAGACCATCCGTGACATCCTTGACAACGATGGCTACTGCCTGGTTGTGAAGGAGCGTGAGCTCGCGGATGCGCTCGCGCGGCTCAACCGGCCACCGGACATCGTCGTGACCGACTCGCAGGCGTTTCTCAAGGTTTCGGCCGACACGCCGCCGGGCGTGAAGCTGACTTCGTTTTCGATTCTGTTCGCCCGGTTCAAGGGTGACCTGGTCGAGATGGTGCGGGGCGCGGTCGCGATCGACCGGCTCAAGCCCGGGGACCGCGTGCTGGTGGCGGAAAGCTGCAGTCACCATCCAATCGCCGACGACATCGGCCGGGTCAAAATCCCGCGCTGGATTACCCAGTACGTCGGCGGCAAGGTCGAGTTCGTCACCCATCAGGGCCATGACTTTCCCGCCGATGTATCACAGTACCGCCTCGTGATTCACTGCGGGGCGTGCATGACCAACCGCCGGGCAGTGCTCAACCGCGTGGCGCAATGCCGGGCCCAGGGCGTACCAATCACCAACTACGGCCTTGCCATAGCCTGGTCGCTCGGCATCTTCGAGCGGGCGCTGGAGCCTTTCCCGGCCGCGCTCGAGGCCTACCGGCAGACGCGGCAGGCACAATGACGCGAGCGGAGATTCTCGGCTGGCTGCGAGAGGCCGACCGTTCGCGGCTCGACGTGCTCTGGCTTGAGGCCGACCGGGTGCGGCGCGAGCGTGTCGGCGACGAGGTCCATCTCCGGGGACTGATAGAAATCTCCAACTACTGCCGGCGCGCGTGCCACTACTGCGGCATTCGGGCCGGCCGGCGGATTGAGCGCTATCGGCTGAGCGAGGGCGAGGTGATGGAGTGCGTCCGGCTGGCCGAGCGACTCGGGTATGGCACGGTCGTGCTGCAGGCCGGTGAGGACCCGGCTTTGAGGGCGGACTGGGTCGAACGCGTCGTGCGGCGCATCAAAGACGAAACGCCGCTCGCGGTGACTTTGTCCCTGGGCGAACGCCGGTTGGCCGAACTGGAGCTGTGGCGGGCGGCCGGCGCGGACCGCTATCTGCTGAAGCACGAAACGTCGGACGAGAAGCTGTTCCGGGCAATCCATCCGCCTTGCGGCGATGAAGAAATGCCACGACTGGAACTGCTCCGGCGCATCAAGGCGATGGGGTACGAGACCGGGTCCGGGGTGATGGTCGGCATTCCCGGCCAGAGCTACGAGTCGCTGGCCGACGACATACTGCTGTTCCGCGAGATTGGACTGGAGATGGTCGGGGTCGGGCCATATCTCGCGCACCCGGACACGCCGCTCGGCCGTGCTGCGGCAAGACTGGCACTGCCTGCCGAGGAGCAGGTTCCGGCAACCGACGAGATGACGACCCGGGTGATGGCGCTGGTGCGGCTGGCGTGTCCGGATGCCAATATCCCGACGACGACGGCGCTGGCGACAGTGAACCCCGGGCAGGGGCGCGAGCTGGGACTGGTGCGCGGGGCAAATGTCTGGATGCCGAACCTGACACCGCCGCAGTACCGGGCCCTGTACGAAATCTACCCGGGCAAGGCTGCGGCACCGGACACCGCCGAGGCATTCCACCACAATCTGTTGCGGGTGCTGGAATCACTTGGTCGCAGGCCCGGCAAGGGACCGGGCGGCCGTACGGTTTGACAGGCGTCCGGCGCTGCCGATAGTACGGCGTGGTGACTTTGCGGCGGATGACCGAAGACGACCTCGACCAGGTGCTGGCGCTGGAGCAGGCGATCTTTCCCAATCCCTGGCGCCGGTCGTTTTTTCGGGCCGACCTGGGCCGGCCGCAGGGCATCTGTCTGGTTGCCGAGGAGCAGGGCGAAATAGTCGGCTATGCGGTTGCCTGGGGTGCTGACGAACTTCACATCGCCAACTTCGCCGTGGCGCCGGCGGCCCGGCGGCGCGGCATCGGTCGGGCAATGATGAACGAAGTGCTGCGGTTTGGCGCGACGGCCGGCGCCCGGACAGCCTATCTGGAAGTCAGGGTTTCAAACGCCGCCGCGCGGCAGTTCTATGCCGCGCATGGCTTTGTGCCGACGTTTGTGCGCAAAGGCTACTACGAAAACGGCGAAGACGCCCTGATAATGGAACGCGAGCTGGAACCGCCTCAGCAGTAGCGGTTCCAGCAGACAATTTCTGCCAGCGGCTTGCGCGGCCGGGGTTTCGCCTCGCGCGCCGGGTAGCCGAGCGGGGTCAGGGCAACTGGCTTGACGCCCTCGGGGATAGCCAGGACCTTGCGGACTTCCTCTTCGAGGAACGCGCCAATCCAGCAGGTGCCCAGCCCTTCCGCGGCGGCGGCCAGCACAATGTGTTCGAACGCAATCGTAACGTCAACGACATCCGACCGCCAGTAGCCACCCATGCCGGCCCAGGCTTCGGCTTCCAGCGCACAACCACAGATGACCAGCGGTGCTTCGGCGATGAAAGACTGGCCGCGACAGGCAGGGACCAATGCTGCCCGCACCGCCGGGTCGCTGACGACGATAAACTTCCAGGGTTGCAGATTCTTGGCCGAAGGTGCCAGCCGCGCCGCTTCCAGAATGCGGTTCAGCGCAGCTTCCGGAACCGGGTCGGGTTTGTAGGAGCGGATGCTCAGTCGGGAACGGACACAGTCATAGAAATCCATCTGACCTCCTGCCGGGAAAGCGCCCGACGCGATTTGAACGCGTGGCCTGCAGATCCGGAGTCTGCCGCTCTATCCATCTGAGCTACGGGCGCACGGGCGAGACTCTACCCCAGCCGGCCGGTCAAGTCAAGACGGCAGAGAGCAGACTCCGGCGGGTAGTCGTTGACCACACTGCGGCCCGGTCTATTCTGGCCTGTGGGCCATTTGATTGACCTGTATCGCGACTGTCGGCGGGTGGTCAGTGCCGCGCCGGACCTGCTGGTTGTTGCGGCGGTTGCGGCACTGGCGTTCATCGTCGGCCGCTATCTGCGGCTGGATTTCGGCCGGATTGAGCCGGCGTTGCGGCCGCTGGCGGGTTATGCGGTTCGCAGTCTGGTGTACCTGCTGCTGCCACTGCTGTCTTTGCCGGTTCTGCGGTTGCGACTGAAGGATGTCGGGTTCGGTCTGCCCAAACCGGGCTGCGCTGCCAGAGATGCCGGGCTGCTGTTTCTGCTGCTGCTGCCGGCGCTGGTGTGGGCGGCATTTCAACCCGGGTTTCAAAGGGTTTATCCCTACTTCGTTGCCGGCCGGTGGGACGCCAAGGTGTTTGTCGCCGGGCTGGTGGTTCGGCTGGTGGGGATGTTCTGCTGGGAGTTCATTCTGCGTGGCTATCTGCTGTTCGGGTTCGAGCGCCGGGTGGGCCCGGCGGCAGCGGTTGCCGTGCAGTTGATTCCGTTTGCGGTGCTGCATTTCGGGAAGCCACTGGCGGAAACGCTGGGTTCGATTGTCGCTGGGGTGGTTCTGGGGGTTGTCGCGCTGCGCAATCGTTCCTTTCTGCCCGGAGCAGTGCTGCACTTTGCCGTGGCCGCGACGCTGGATGTGCTGGCGCTGGCAGTTGCGCGGCTCCCGTCGGCTTGACCGGTGTGACAAAGGGTTTATACTGCGGGTCGTTATGAGTACAGTTATGCTGATGGTTGCCGCATTCGTCGGCTACATCGTTGCCTACAATACCTACGGCCGTTTTCTGGCGCGAAAGATATTCCGGATCGATCCACAGGCAGTTGTGCCGGCGGTAAGCCGGCGGGACGGGGTTGATTTTGTGCCGACGAAGCGGATCATCATCTTCGGTCACCACTTCACTTCGATTGCCGGGACCGGGCCGATCGTCGGACCGGCAATCGGGGTAATCTGGGGCTGGGTGCCGGCGTTTTTGTGGGTGTTTCTGGGTTCGATTGTAATGGGTGGGGTGCATGATTTCGGGTCGCTGGTGCTGTCACTGCGGCGCGAGGGTCGCTCGATCGCCGATATCACCGGGGAGCTGATCGGGCCGCGGGTGCGGACGATTTTCTTTCTGGTAGTGCTGCTGATTCTTTGGGTGGTGATTGCGATATTCGGGCTGGTGATGGCACTGATTTTCAACCGGTTCCCGGCGGCGGTGATTCCAGTGTGGATGGAGATTCCGATCGCGGTCGCGCTCGGCTGGCTGGTGTATCGCCGCAAACTGGCCAAAAAGCTGCTGCTGTTTGACATCGCCGCGGTGCTGCTCATGTACGCGACGATTCTTGTCGGCTGGAAGTTTCCGCTGGTGATGCCGGCGGTGCTGGGGATGCCCGCGACCGGGGTGTGGACAGTTATTCTACTGGTGTACGCCTTCGCGGCTTCGGTGTTGCCGGTGACAACGCTCTTGCAGCCGCGCGATTACATCAACGCGTGGGAGCTGGCGGTGGCGCTGGTGCTGATGACGCTGGGGGTGCTGGTTGCCGGTTTCGCGGGCAACCTGCCGCTGGTCGCGCCGGCGGTGCGGAGCGCGGTGCCGGGCGCGCCGCCGCTGTGGCCGGTGCTGTTCATAACCATCGCCTGCGGTGCGATATCTGGATTCCATTCGCTGGTCTCATCCGGCACTTCGTCCAAGCAGGTCGCGCGCGAGCCGGATGCGCTGTTTGTCGGGTACGGCGCGATGCTGGTGGAGTCGGTGCTGGCGGTGCTGGTCATCATCGCTTGCTGCGCCGGCATCGGGATGAGGTATGTAACGCATGACGGGGCGGTGCTGACCGGTGCGGCGGCTTGGCTGCATCACTATGCAAGCTGGGGTGCGGCGTCGGGCATGAACGCCAACCTCGACGCGTTTGTCACGGGAGCAGCCAACCTGCTGAATTCTTACGGCATCCCGCTGGGCGCGGCAGTGGCAGTGATGGGTGTGCTGGTGGTGAGTTTCGCCGGGACGACGCTGGATACCGCGACCCGGCTCCAGCGCTACGTCGTGGCCGAGCTGGCCGGCGCGGCAAAGCTGCGGCCGCTGGAGAACAAGTGGGTTGCCACGACGGTTGCGGTGGTGTCGGCCGGGGCGCTGGCTTTTGCCAATGGTGCATCCGGGGCCGGGGCGCTGGCGCTCTGGCCGGTGTTCGGGGCGCTCAACCAGTTGCTCGCCGGGCTGGCACTGCTGGTCATCACCGTCTGGTTGCGACAGCGGACAAAGTTCTACTGGCTCTCGCTGGTGCCGGCGCTGTTCATGCTGGTGACGACAAGCTGGTCGCTGTTGCGGGGATTGAGCAGTTATGCCGGCCAGAAGAACTGGCTCCTCTTCGGTGTCAGCGCGGTGGTGCTGGTGCTGGAGCTGTGGATGATCGTCGAGACAGTGCTGGTCTGGCTGAGGCCGGTCAAGCCGGCCAGCCGACCCGGATAGCGGCCAGCGGGCGCACCGAAGGTGGCAGGCCGAGGTCGGTGCGCAATTCCGGAGTTTCGTCGAGCAGTTCCCATTCGGCGGGCCGGCCGATGGAACGCAGGGCGAGCGTCACGCTGGCCATGCCGATGCCGCCGTCGAGCAGCGGGTAGTCGCAGCGGTAGCGGCGATAGAAGCCGGCAGCGGTGTCCACACAGTAAAACATCCGGTCGCCGCGCAGTATCACGCGCCAGGGCCGGGCGTTGCCGGCTGAAGGCGAGCAGCGCAGCGCCGCGAGGACATATTCGGCCTGGGGCGATGGCGTGGCGGGCTGACCGAAGCGGTCGGCGAAGACGAATTTCTCGTAAGGCAACCGGTTGGGCGCACCGATTACGCCGCGGTAAAGCTGGTTGACACTGCGGCCGACCAAGCCGGTATCGGGATAGCCGAAGACAATGACCGCCGGGACGCGCCAGCCCGGTTCCACTCCCAAGGTCTGAGCGGTTCTGGTTTCGCTGGTGAGTGCGCCGATCCAGCAGGTGCCGAGTCCGAGCCGGGTGAGGCCGATGACAAGCTGTTCGAGCCGGTAGCCACAGTCTTCGAGCAGGCGGTTTTCGCCGCGGATGCCGGGCAGGGCGAGCCAGGGCGCCGAGATAATCCGGGCATAGGAGCCGATGGCGGTGGCGAGGGTGTCACTGGCGGTTGTAATCGGCCGGAGTTCACAGCGGAACTGGTTGTTCGGCACCAGCGGCTGGAGGTCGGGAATGAGGGCAGTGGCGGCACTGAGTTTTTCCGGTTCCGGTGGTCGCTTCGCGTAGCGCCGCACCGAACGGCGTTCGAGCAGGGCCTGGTAGAGCTCGGGGTCGGCAGTCTGTGGCATTGTCATCCCGACAGACTATTCGGAAACCGGGAAGCGGTCAAGCGGGGGGCGCTGTGACTATAATCAGGGTTATAAGCGCGAGCGAGGGTCAGCGGGGCGACGACGGTGCAGCAGGCAGCGACAGGACAGCGGGTTGCGTGGTTGGGGGTGCGCCGACTTCCGACTGGACTCCCCCGTTTCCCTGACGGCCTTCGATGCGCCCGTCTTGCGCGCCGGTTTGGTCAGCGTCGCCGGCGGAGAGGAGTTATCAAGGGCCAGTGCGAAATGAAGAGTCAACGCAGCGCCGGCTGCCGGGCGCCGGAAGCGGGTCGGTCAGCTTGACACCCGGCGGGGCAGTTTTAGACTGGCGTTGATGCAGTTGATTGCCGACCTCCACATCCATTCGCGGTTTTCCCGTGCCACCAGTCGGGACATGTCTGTTGCCGGGGTGGCGAAGATGGCGAAGCGGAAGGGTATCGGGCTGGTAGCGACCGCCGATTTTACCCACCCTCAGTACCGCGCCGAGCTGAAGCAGGAGCTGACCGATGACGGCAGCGGTTTGTTTGTTCACGATGGCGTGCGGTTCATTCTGTCCACCGAGCTGAATCTGCTGTACAACCAGGGCGGCCGGCTGCGTCGGATTCACCAGCTGGTGTTCGTTCCCGATTTCGATGCGGCCGAGCGGCTTTCGCAATGGCTGGATATCTATGGCCGGTTGGCGGCCGACGGTCGTCCGACGCTTTCCGGGCTTTCCAGTCGGGAGCTGTTGGCGAAGGTGCTGGAGATTGAGCCGCGGAGTTTTGTCGTTCCGGCGCATATCTGGACGCCGTGGTTTTCCCTGTTCGGCTCCAATTCCGGATTTGATGCGGTTGAGGAATGCTTCGGCGATCTGACCGGCGAGGTTTTTGCACTGGAAACCGGGCTTTCCAGTGACCCGCCGATGAACTGGCGGCTTTCGGCACTGGACCGCTTCACGCTGGTTTCCAACTCCGATGCCCACTCGCCGAACCGGCTGGGACGGGAGGCGAATGTTTTTGACTGCGAGCCGAGTTTTGACGCGCTGCGGTCGGCTTTGCGCGGGGCGGGGCCGGGTCGGCTGCTCTATACGATTGAGTTCTACCCCGAAGAGGGAAAGTATCACTGGGACGGTCATCGCGCCTGCGGGGTGGTACTTTCGCCCGAGCAGACCCGGACGGGCGGTGATATCTGCCCGGTGTGCGGCCGGCGGCTGACCATCGGGGTGATGCACCGGGTACTGGAGCTGGCTGACCGCAGCGAAGACCAGGTGCCGCCGGGCCGGGTGCCGTTCCGCAGTGCCGTGCCGCTGGAAGAGATTATCGCCGAGGCCCACGGCCAGGGACGCGACACGGCGGCGGTGGCACGCAGCTATGATGCGCTGGTGGATGCACTGGGCAGCGAGTTTTATGTCCTGCTGGAGGCGCCGACCGCCGAGATTGCCCGGGTGGCGGACGAACGGATTGCCTTGGGCATTGAACGGATGCGGTCGGGTCAGGTTGACCGGCGACCGGGCTTTGATGGCCAGTTCGGTCAGATTCGGGTGTTGCCCGACAGTCCGGTCGGTCCCACCGCGACCCGCAAGGCCGCTCCCGGAGAACAACTGGGGCTTTTTGGATGAAGGGTAATTCGAAGTTTGGCGGGCCGGCGCTGCGCCGAATGTGGGCTCCCTGGCGGGCACAGTACGTCTGTGCCGCGGGGGGGCAGGGCGGTACGGGGCGGCGGAACTGTCTTTTCTGCCGGCTCTGGCGCGAGCGGGACGATGTCGGCAATCTGATTCTCTGGCGCGGGGAACGGTGTTTTCTGATGCTGAACCGGTTTCCCTACAATAACGGCCATTTGATGGTGGTGCCGGTGCGGCATGTGGCAACTGCCGAAAGGCTGACTGACGCCGAAGGTGAAGAAATGCTGGCACTGCTCCGGCGGGCGCTGGCAGCGCTGCGGCGCAGTTTTACCCCCGACGGGTTCAATCTCGGCGTCAATATCGGCCGCACGGCCGGCGCCGGGGTTGTCGGGCACGTCCATCTGCATGTCGTTCCGCGCTACGATGGCGATACCAATTTCATGCCCGTAGTGGCCGAAGCCAAAGTCGTCAGCGAACACCTCGCCGAGACCTACCGGCGGCTGGCCGGGTTTTTTGCCGGCGGACGGGAAAGAAAGTGATCAAGGCGGTCGTTTTCGACGTCGACAACACGCTGGTCGATTTTGTCCGTTTCAAGGATGCGGCGATCGATGCGGCAATTCACGCGATGATTGATGCCGGTCTGAACATGACGGTTGGCCAGGCCCGCGCGCGGATTGACGAGATTTACCGGCGCAAGGGCATCGAGTATCAGCAGGTTTTTGACGATTTCCTGACCGAGACGCTGGGCAGCATCGATTATCGGATTCTGGCCAACGGCATTATCGCCTACCGCCGGGCACGGGAAGGTGTGCTGGTTGCCTATCCCCACGTAAACGTGACCCTGCTCCGGCTGGTGCGGATGGGGCTCAGGCTGGCAGTGGTGTCTGACGCGCCACGGCTGCAGGCGTGGATGCGGCTGGCCCAGCTGGGCGTGGATGCTTTCTTTGACGTGGTGGTGACGTTTGATGATACCGGCCGGCGCAAGCCGGCGCCGGAGCCGTTTCAGCGGGCGCTGGAGCTTCTGGGAGTGACGGCCGCAGAAGCGGTGATGGTGGGCGACTGGGCCGAACGCGATATTGTCGGCGCAAGGGAAATCGGCATGCACACCGTTTTTGCCCGCTACGGTGATACTTTCGGCACCGTCAACTCCCGGGCCGAATTTGAGATTGGCGACATCCTTGAGCTGGTGGCGGTAATCGAGCGGCTCAACCGGCAGTCCTGATGGCGGTGTTCGGCATCGGGATCGATCTGGTCAGCGTCGAACGGATTCGGCAGGCTTTCAGCCGCCATCCCGAACGGTTTCGCGACCGGATATTTACCCTGGCCGAAACCCGGTTCTGTGAAGCGCTGAGCGACAAGTATCCCTCCTACGCCGGCAGGTTTGCCGCCAAGGAAGCATTTTCCAAGGCGCTGGGTACCGGTCTGCGCGGTGCAATCGGCTGGCGGGAGATCGAGGTCCGTGATAATGAGCGCAGCCGGCCGGCAATCGTGGTCAGCGGCCGGGCCGCCGAATTGCTGGGCAACCGGGTTGTCCATCTAAGTATTTCACATCTCAACGATTACGCTACCGCGATTGTAATAATCGAAGACCGTTGATGCCGGCTGCGGCTTGACCGGGCCGGTGTCGGTCGTTATTCTTGCGGCCAATGGCAAAGGCAAAGAGCACAAAATCCGGCAGTTCGCGGCGGCGCGACCTGCTGATTGTCGAGTCCCCGACAAAGGCCCATTCGATTGCCCGGATGCTGGGTCACCGGCTGGCCGTGTTGTCTTCGGGCGGCCATATTCACGACCTGCCCAAGTCGCGACTGGGTGTGGACATCGAGAACGGGTTCGAGCCCGAATATATCCGCATCCGGGGCAAGGCCAAGGTCATCAACGAGCTGAAGGCGGCGGCAGCGCGGGCACGGACAGTTTATATCGGTTGTGACCCGGACCGCGAGGGTGAGGCAATCGCCTGGTCGGTGGCCCGGGAACTGGAAAACGGTCAACCGGTGAAGCGAGTGCTGTTTTTCGAGATTACGCCCGAGGGGCTGGCGGCCGCATTCAAGGCGCCGGGCGAGATTGGCATGAGCCGGGTCGATTCCCACAAGGCCCGGCGGGTTATCGACCGGCTGGTGGGCTACAAGACATCGCCGATATTGTGGAAGGTCGTGCGGGGCGGGCTCTCGGCGGGCCGGGTGCAGACGGTTGCCCTGCGGATGATTGTCGAACGCGAGCGGGAAATCCAGAGCTTCCAGCCGGAAGAATACTGGTTGGTGCGGGGCGTGTTCCAGACCGGTACCGGCGGGACATTCGAAGCCCAGCTGGAACGGATTGCCGACAACGAAGTCAAGCTGCGCAATGCCGCTGAGGTCGAGCAGGTGCGGGCCGGCTGTGCTGCGGCCGATTTTTCAGTCGCTGCCGTCAAGCCGCGGCTGAGAGTCCGGCGGCCGCTGCCGCCTTATGTGACGGCGACGATGGTGCAGGATGCGGTTCAGCGGCTGGGAATGCCTTCCCGGCGGACGATGCGCACGGCGCAGGAGCTTTTCGAGGGGCTGACAGTCGGCGGGGAGACGATCGGTCTGATAACTTATCCCCGTACCGATTCCTACCGGGTGAACGATGCGGCGATCGAGATGGCCCGACGGCTGATTACCGAGCAGTACGGAGCCGAATTCGTCGCCCCGAAGCCGCGTCACTATCCGGACCGCAAGGGCAGCCAGGGGGCACACGAGGCGATTCGACCGACCCGACTGGAACTGACCCCGGAACGGGTGAAGGAATCGCTGACGCCGGATCAGTGGCGGCTTTACGACCTTATCTGGCGGAGATTTCTGGCCAGCCAGATGGCCGATGCGGTCTATCAGCTGACCGAAGTGAAGGTGAAGGGCGGCGAGTATCTGTTTGGTGCCGAGGCGCTGCACTGTCAGTTCAGCGGGTTCGAGCGGGTGTGGGGCGATTCGGACAAGGAGAAGCTGCTGCCACCGCTGGAGGTCGGCGAGCGGTTGCAGCTCGTCGAGTTCAAGCCGGAGCAGCGGTTTACCCAGCCGCCGGCCCGTTACACCGAGGCGACGCTGATCAAGCGACTGGATACCAACGGCATCGGCCGGCCTTCGACCTATGCGGCAATCGTCGCAACGCTGTTTGAACGCAAGTACGTCGAACGCCGCGAGGGCCGGTTGCACCCGACCGAGTTGGGGATGACGGTCCATGATGTGATCGTGCCCCGCTTTCAGGACGTGTTCGAAATCGGCTTCACCCGCGAGATGGAAGCGGAGCTGGACCGGGTGGAAGAGCAGCAGGAAGAGTGGCGTGCGGTCGTCGGCCGGTTCTGGCAGCGATTCAGCGAGGACCTGAACCGGCTCAGTCCGGAAGCGATCGGCGGCATCAAACAGGGACTGGTGACGCTGCTGGATGAAACCTGTCCGCTGTGCGGAGCGAAGCTGGCCGAGCGCTGGGGACGGTATGGCAAGTTTGTCGCCTGCAGCCGCTGGCCCGAATGCCGGCATGTCCGGCGCGACCCGGGACACGAGCTGGACGAGAAATGTCCGCAGTGTGGTCGTCCGCTGGTTCAGCGGCAGGGACGGTATGGCAAGTTTGTCGCCTGTTCCGGTTATCCCGAATGCCGTTATGTCCGGCGCAACCCGAAACCGGAGCCGAAACCGGTTGAAGGCAACTGTCCGAAATGCGGCCGGGGTCTGGTCGAGCGGCAGGGACGGTATGGCAGGTTTGTCGCCTGTTCCGGCTATCCCGAGTGCCGCTATGTCCGACGCGAAGGCCGGAGCGGCGGGGAGGGCAAATGACCTGGTGCCGCGTCGGCAGCTGCTATCTGCTGCGGCTGGAGCGGGGCGAGGACATTCCGGCAACACTGACCCGCTTCGTCGAGGAACAGCGGATCCGGTCCGGCATCGTTACCGGTATCGGTGCCGCGAGTGCGATCGAGCTCGGGTACTTCCATCTCGCCCGCCGGCGTTATCACCGGCGAACCATCCGTGCCGAATGCGAACTGGCGGCACTGACCGGTAACATTGCCTGGCTCGACCGAAAGCCGGTTTGTCACCTGCACGCAGTCGTGTCCGACCGTCAGCTGCGCGCCTGGGGGGGACATTTGTTTGCCGCCCGCACCGCGGCGACCTGCGAAATCTGGATTCTGCCCGGCCGGGCACAGGTGGGGCGGGCGCCTGACCCGCTGACCGGACTGAATCTTCTGTCGCTGCCGGCCCGGCGGCGCCGGCGGCCGGCTTGACTCGGTGAAACTTGTCAATACACTGCTTTATCAGGGCAGTGGCGGTAATGCGGCCGCGGCCCGGCAAAACCTATAGGAGGAAATGATGGCGTTGATTGACGATGTCAGAAATATCATCGTCGAGCAGTTGCATGTGACCCCGGAAAAGGTCACCGACAATGCCCACTTCGTTGATGACCTCGGGGCCGATTCGCTGGATATCGTCGAATTGGTTATGGCGTTTGAAGAGAAGTTCGGGCTGGAGATACCGGACGAGGACTCCCAGAGCCTGGTTACCGTCGGCAAGGCGGTCGAATACCTCGAAAAACGCCTGGCAGAGAAGAAGTAAGCTGACAACAGACAGGAAGGCGAAATGACAGACGCCGGGCGCAGATTGACCACCGGCCGGCGCCGGGTGGTGGTCACCGGGCTGGGGGCGGTTACGCCAATCGGCAACGACGTTCCGACGTTCTGGCGCAACCTGCTGGCCGGCCGTTCGGGAGTTGCCCGGCTGACCGGCTTCGAGCTGAGCGAGCTGGACGTGACGATTGGAGCGCAAATCAAGGATTTCGACCCGGCCAGCCGGCTCGACCCCAAGCTCGTCAAGCGTTCGGACCGTTTTGTTCAGTACGCCCTCTGTGCCGCTGACGAAGCCATGCGCGCTGCCGGTCTGGACAGTTCGAAACTCGACCCGGACCGAACCGGCGTGCTGGTGGGGTCGGGCATGGGCGGAGTGCAGACCTGGGAAGCCCATCATGCGCTGTTTCTCGAGCGGGGGCCCAAGCGGGTGTCGCCACTGCTGATTCCGATGATGATCCCGGACATGGCGGCCGGGCAGATTGCCATCAACTACGGGCTGCGCGGTCCGAACTACGATACGACCTCGGCCTGTGCTTCCGGCGCCCACGCGATCGGAGTCGCTTTCCGGCACATCGTTGCCGGCGATGCCGACGTGATGATTGCCGGCGGCAGCGAAGCGGCGATTACCAGATTCACCGTTGCCGGCTTTGCCAACATGGGGGCATTGTCCCGGCGCAACGACGAACCGGAGAAGGCATCGCGGCCGTTCGACCGCAGTCGGGACGGATTTGTCATCGCCGAGGGTTGCGGGATTTGCGTTCTGGAAGAGCTGGAGCACGCCCGCCGCCGCGGGGCGCCGATTGTCTGCGAGCTGGCCGGCTACGGCGCAACCGCCGACGGCCATCACATCACTGCGCCCGATCCGGAAGGCCGGGGGGCAATCAATGCCATGCGGCTCGCGGTCGCCGAGGCCGGGCTGGGTCTGGACGAGATTGATTACATCAATGCCCACGGGACTTCAACGCCCCTGAACGACGCCACCGAGGTGAAGGCAATCGTCGAGCTGTTCGGCGATCATTCCCGGCGGCTGGCGGTGAATTCGACCAAGTCGATGATTGGCCACGGTCTGGGCGCTGCCGGGGCGATGGAGTTTGTGGCGATGTGTCTGCAGGTGCAACACGGCTGGCTGCACGCGACAGTGAACTTCGAGCAGGCCGATGAAGGGGTGGAGCTGGACTTTGTCAAAGCCGGTCCCCGCGAACAGAAGTTAAAGGCGGCCCTGTCGAACTCATTCGGCTTCGGCGGTCATAACTGCTGTCTCTGCGTTCGCGCTTACGGATCGTGAGCAGATTACAGAACAGGCAGCGCTGATGAATATCATACTTTGCGTCAAACAGGTTCCCTCAACCGAAACGCGCATCCGGGTGAGCACTCAGACCGGGTTTGTTGATACCAGCGATGCGGAGTGGGTGGTAAATCCCTACGATGAGTATGCGCTGGAAACGGCGCTCCGGCTGCGAGAACAGCTTGGCGATGTCAGCATCACTGCCGTCGCGCTGGGGCCCGATCGTGTCAAGTCGGCGTTGAAGACCGTGCTTGCCACTGGCGCGGACAACGCCCTGCACCTGTGGGACCCGGCGTATGAGGGACTGGATGCACTCAGTATTGGCCGGGTGCTGGCGACAGCAATCGCCCGCGGGCAGTATGATCTGGTGCTCTGCGGCAAGCAGGCGATCGATGACGATATGGCGGCGGTGCCGCAGGCTGTGGCACATTTTCTGGGCATTGCCCACGTTGCGGTTGTGGCCGAGGTTCAGATCGAAGGCCGGCGGGTGGTGGCCCACCGTGAGGTGGAAGGTGCCACCGAAGTGGTCGAAACCGCCCTGCCCTGTCTGCTGTCGATCCAGAAGGGACGCTATGAGCCGCGGCTGCCGACCCTGAAGGGGATGATGGCGGCAAAAAAGAAAGAGATTCCAACCCTGAACCTTACCGAGCTGGCGCTTGACCCGGCAAAGCTGACGCGCGGACTGGTGCCGGTCGGCGACCGGCTGCCACCAGCACGAAAACCGGGTCGGGTCATCGTGGCAGAGCCGGCCGCGGCAGTTGACGAACTGGTGCGGGCTCTGCACGAGGAAGTCAGGGTAATCTAGGCGGGGTGCGAGATGGTTTTTGACCGCAAACTCGGCCGTGAGCGACTGCTGGTGGGTATCGGTGGCCAGATGGGGGCGGGCAAGTCAACCGTCGTCGGCGAACTCAAGCGCTACGGTGCCCGTGTCATCGACGCCGATCAAATCGGCTGGTCGCTGCTGGCCAAGAACAGTCCCGAGTACACGGCCCTGGTCAAGGCATTCGGACGTGAGATTCTCGACAAGTCGGGCCGAATCGACCGCCGGCGGCTGGCCGAGCGGGCGTTTGCCAGCAAGGCGGCACTGACGAAGTTGAACCGGATTACCCACCCGGGGCTTTTGGCCAAGCTTCGCGCCGAAATCAACCGGCACAAGAAAGGGCTGGTGATTGTTGACGCGGCACTGCTGTTCTATTGGGGGCTGGACAAGGAAATGGACGTTTCGATTCTGGTGACCGCGCCGGAGCGGCTGAAGGTGAAACGAATGACCGACGCCGGCATGTCACCCGAGGCGGCCCGGGCGCGACTGAAACTGCAGCAGCCGGATGCCAAGGTCTGGCGTCGGGCCGATTTCGTCTTGGAGAATTCCGGTTCTCTGCCGGAGCTGAAGCGCAAGGCCCGGGCATTGTGGAATTTCTTCTACAGTGCCCGTTTTCAAAATATCAAGCCGACCGGAACCGGCGACTGACCCTGCCGGTCTGCCGTGAAACTCAATCAGGTACCCCTTTCCGAACTGGAATGTGCGGCGGGAGTTGTTCGCGCCAGCACACCGTTCATTCTCGAATACTCGGAAGCCGCCGCGCTGGCAGCGGATTTGTTTTCGGTCTATCGCGAACTGGTGAATCCGGCGGCAAGCCGGCTCGGTCCACGTCGGCGCGAGGCCAACGCCGAGAGCTACGAGTTCTTCGCCGGCGAATCTCCCGTCGGCCGACTGCACGTCGTCTATGACATCGAAGAAACCCGGTTGGCACTGGAGCTGGCCGAGACCGACGCCCGCAAGTGCTACCGGTTGCTGCGTGAGCAGCGGCTGGTGCGGCCGGACCTGGAGCTGGTGCGCCGGTCCATGGCCGGCAGTCTGGCCGAAACCGTGGCGGCGTTGTTCTGGCAGGTGGGTGCAATCAAGGTGAGTCTGGGTGACCTGCGGCCGCTTTTCAAGGTCGATGAGGGCCGGAATTTCTCGCCGATATACATCGACGTAAAAGGGCTGTCTGCCTATCCGGCGGTGAACGATTTCGTGCTTTCTGCCGCCGCGCTGCTGCTGCGCAATGTCGAGTTCGATGCGATTTGCGGGATTGAATCGGGCAGCATTTCGATCGCCGCCCTGCTGGCGCAGAAACTGGCTCGACCGATGTTCTACGCCCGGCGGACACGGCGGTTTCCCGAGGCGGCGGTTTTCGAGGGCATCAAGAGTCACGAGCTTTTCCGCAAGCGGGTGCTGCTGGTTGACGATACACTGGTCCACGGCTGGACGAAGGCACGGGTGATTGCCGAGCTTCGTGCGCAGGAGGCCCGGGTGGACACCTGTTTCGTTATCTTCGACCGGCAGCAGCAGGGCAGTGCCGATCTGGCGCGGGCCGGGGTCAGGCTGCTTTCGCTTACCGACCGCACCGCCGGCCTGTCGGAGCGGATACCGCGTGAGATTTCCCTGCTTACCGACGAGGAGTTTGTCGAGGTGAACGACTATTTCCGTGACCCGGCCGCATGGCACCGCCGGCGCGGACTGGTCTTCCACGATGTCTCGGCCCGGCCGCCCGGCAGTGCTGCTTGACAGCCGCCGCCAGCGGGCGCAACATCTTCCGATTACAATTCTTTAGTAGTCCACCGGGACTGAAGGGCAATCAGTCAAGGAGGTGTCCATGCACTGGCATTACAACTGTCCGGATTGCGGGGCAGCAATGGCAGTGGACTGGGACCGGCTGGTGCGCGAGACCAAGTGTTCACATTGCGGCCGTCGGCATTATCCGCCGACACCGGCCGAGGATCATTACGGCTATGTTGATGACCGGCACTATCCTCGCGACATGGAGGAAGTCGTTTTTGCGCTGCGCGGCAGCTCCTGTGTCGTCCCCAATTGTTTTGAGGATGCCGCTGTGCTGGTCCACAAGCGACCGTTCAGTCAGGGCGGGCGAACGTCGGTGGACAATCTGATTCCGATGTGCCGGCGGCACGCCCAGTTGAAGGGTGAGCACGACTATCAAGAGTGGCTGGACAAGTTGACGGCGGCAAATGCCCAGTCAAAGCCGGTGATTGAGGTCACCATCACCACGAAGGAGCCGAAGCCGGACCGGCCGGTCGTGGCCGCACCAGCGCCGTCGAAAGCGTCAGTTGTACTGGTGCCGGTTGCCGCCGGCCGGGGGCTCGAGGTAGAGACCGAAACGGTACCGGAGGCGGGTGCAACGCTGTGGCTGGCAATGCCTTTTCTGCGGGGTCCGATTCGCCGGCTGGTGCTGGATTACGACTGGCAGACTCTGGGCAGCGGTAACGTCCGGATCTGGCTGGCCGCGTGGCCGGCGGGAACCGAACCCGATTGCGGCGATCTGTCCGACGGCACGTTTACCGCACCGGCGGCGGGGACTGCCTATGCCGGTGAAGGCAGAGGCCGGGACCGTATCGAACTGGTGCTGCCGGATGCGCCGGAAGGTCGCTGGACCGCGGCGATCGTCGTTGATGATCAGGGCGGGGGATTGGTGCTGGGGGATTACTGTATTGCCGGTCTTGGTTAGGCCGGCGGCAGCGGGTCAGTAGCGGAACAGCGCGCGGACTTCTTCAATCACCGTATTGGCCGCGACTTCAAGGCTGCTGCCGGTACTGAGGTCTTTGACGGTGTAAACGCCACGGGACAGTTCGTCGGGGCCGACCACCAGACAACAGGCAGCGCCAGCGGCATCGGCAGAACGGAACTGTCGTTTGATGCCGGTGGCGTCGAAGTCGAGCTGGGCTGGTATTCCAGCAGCACGCAGGCGGTCGGCAATATCAATCGCGGCCTGGCGTTCGGTATCGGAAAAGAATGCCACCCAGCACAGTCGGCGCCGGAGAGGTTGTTCCGGCACCGGCGCGGCAAGCATCGTTCGCTCCAGCCCGATGGCCAGGCCGATTGCCGGCATGTCGGGACCACCCATTTCCCGCAGGAGATAGTCGTAGCGGCCGCCACCACCCAGGCTGTCCTGAGCGCCGAGGGCGGCCGAGATGTATTCAAAGGTCGTGCGGTTGTAGTAATCGAGCCCACGCACGAGGCGCCCGTCGAGAACAAAGCGCTGATTCCGGCGCCGGAGCTCGTCAAGTATCGCGTCAAAGTGTCCCCGGCATTCCGGGCACAGGTAGTTGATCGGCTGCGGAGCTTCAGCAGTGGCCGCGCGGCACGCCGGGTTCTTGCAGTCGAGCACTCGCAGCGGGTTGATGGCGGCGCGGCGGCGGCAGTCGGCGCAGAGCTGGTCAAGCCGCTGGTTGAGAAAATCAATCAGTTGGGTTCGAAAGTCCGGCCGACAGGCAGTACAGCCGATTGAATTGATGCTGACCGAACAATCGGCGATACCGACCAGAGCGAAGAACTCGGCGCCGAACATTATCAGTTCGGCATCAACGTACGGTGAAGCTTCGCCCAGTGCCTCGACGCCAAGCTGGTGGAATTGCCGGTAGCGGCCTTTCTGGGGACGGCTGTAGCGAAAGAACGGACCGGTGTAGCACAGCCGGCAAGGCAGCCGCGTGCCGGCTTCCAGGGCGGCACGGACAACGCCGGGAGTACCTTCGGGACGCAAAGTCAGGCTGCGGCCGGCCCGGTCGGTGAAAGTGTACATCTCCTTGCCGACTACATCGGAGGTTTCCCCGGCCGACTTGATGAACACCTCGGTATGTTCGAACAGCGGGGTTTCAACCGGACGAAAGCCGTAAACTTCGGCCAGCCGGACGAACGCCGCCTCAACCCAGCGTTTGCGCTCGGAATCGGGGGGCAGAAAATCCAGCGTACCCTTGGGCCGGTTGCGGAGTTCGCCGCTCATCGCACCAGACGCTGTGACAGTTCAAAACAGACCAGTCCCAGCAGGGCGCCGGAGATGTTGGCGAGCAGGTCAATCGGACTGTAGTTGCGCCAGCGGAGCAGGCGCTGAGCCTGTTCGAGGCCGAAGCCGAGGGGCAGGGTAATCAGCACCGATGCCCAGGGCAAGGCCGCCTGGGCCAGCGTGCCCATGACAGTAAAGAGAGCAACGTGTACCAGCTTGTCACCACCGCGTTCCAGTAAAGGTGGCAGGCGTTCGATTCGTACCGAGAGGGTGATGCCGGTGATGACAATCCAGAGCGTCAGAAGCAGCCAGGCCCGACCACGGCGCACCCTCCCGCGCTGGGGCAATCAATCCTCCCGGCGGATGATATCCTTGATCCGCATCAGGCGGGTCAGCTCGCCGCGTTCGGTTTCGGCCAGTTTCAGCCCGATGAACTTCACCGTTGCTTCAATCGACGGGATCAGCAGGTATTCGAGTGCGTTCACCCGGCGCCGAGTCTTTTCCATTTCATCGGCCAGCAGCTCCAGCGCCTTCTCTTTTTCGGCCAGTGCCAGCAGACTACCGAGGAGTTCGTCCAGTCCGGCAAGGGCAAAGTCGAGCTCGGATGAGGTGTGGGCCAGACCGTAGCAACGGGTCGTGCCGGTAAACGAGTACGAGAATACCGGCACCCGGACGTTCATCACCGGCACAACCTTGACTTCAACGGTTGTCTGTTTTGCCGGCAGCGCTATTGCGGCGGCGAGTTCATCCGGTCCCCAGGCGGCGCGGGCAAGTGCAAACCGGCCGAAAATGCGAGCCATTTCGGCTTCGACACGTTTGCGGTGGGAGCGGATTTCCGCTGTCAGTGCCAGCACCCGGCGCAGCAGTTCTTCCTGTTTGTCTTTGAGCAACTTGTGTCCGCGCCGGGCTATCACCAGCCGCCGACGCAGGCGCAGCAGTTGCATTCGGGTGGCACCGACAGCGAGTCGCATGGCGGGAGCATTCTACCGTTGTGACCGGGCGAGTCAAGGCGACAGGGCTTGCGCCACCGGACCGGTTGTGTTAATATCGCGATGGCGTCAGGAGAAAGGCGAAGCGGGAATGTCGACGAGAAAGGTTGCCGTCTTCTGCAGTTCGCCCCGGCGCGATCGGGGCGGTACCGGCCAACTGCTGCAACCGCTGATCAGCGGTCTGCGCGAGGGCGGTGCGACGGTTGACCTGGTCCAGCTTGCCGACAAGACTGTCGGGGCTTGTCGCGGTTGCTTGACCTGCTGGTTTGCTACACCCGGCCGGTGCAGCCAGCATGATGACATGGCGGAGCTGCTGGCACTCTTTGCTGCCGCTGATCTCGTCGTGCTGGCGACGCCGTTATATGTCGACGGGATGACCGGCACCATGAAGATGTTTCTCGACCGTTGTCTGCCACTGCTCGAGCCGTTCTTTGTAATCCGCAATGGACACTGCCGTCATGACCTGCGGCAGGGGGTAGAAGCCGGCCAGCTGGCGCTGGTTGCTGTCTCCGGCTTTCCCGAGCTGGACAATTTCGTTCCGCTGATTGAGCACGTCCGGGCGATTTGCCGCAACGTCAGCCGTGAGTTCGTCGGTGCACTCCTGCGGCCGTGTGCCGCGTCGCTGCCGGAGTTTGCCCGGCACGGTCTGCCGGTCGCCGATGTCTTGGCGGCCGTACGGGAAGCGGGCCGCTGGCTGGCCAAGGAGGGACGGATACCGGCGGAGCTTTCCGCACGGGTCAGTCGGGAACTGGTGCCACGTTCAGTTTATGTTGCTGCCGTTAACAGCCATTTTCGGCGCCGGCTCGGCGAGAAGAAGCAATGAAGACGATTGCCGTAGTGACGGGAGACAGCTATCGCTCGCCGGCGATCGGCTGGCCGGCCGCCATGGCGGGGGAAAAACCTCAACATGGTTCAGTCGATGATTGAGGAGATTGCCCCCGTACTGATTGAAGCGCTCGGCAATATCGTCGGGGCGAGAATAATGGAACTGGGCTGCGGCGAGGGAATCCTCACCCGTCAGCTGGCATTGCGCGGAGCATGGGTGACCGCAGTTGACCCATCGGAAAGGGCGGTGGCGGCGGCGCTCAAACAGGAGATTGAAAAGCCGCTGGGAATAGAGTATCAAACGGCTGAACCACAGGCAGCAGCTTCTTTGTGGGGACAGGGCAGTTTCGATATCGTTGTCTCGGCGACGTTCGGCGATGTGACCCGGCCGGAGGCAGTCCTGCGCAGCGTCGGAAGGACGCTTGTACCAGGCGGCCGGCTGGTGATTGTCGTCCCGCTTGCGCCGCGGGGACGATTTACCGCCGAGCAGTGGGTAGAATTGATTGAACGGTCCGGCTTCGGTGTGCGGCGGGCGTCAGAACGCTGGGTGGTTGTCCCGGATGACAGCACTCCGGCACCGGACCGTGCCGCCGACTACCTGCTGGTTGACGCGGTTCTCACCGGCCGGCAGGAGCGTTGACAAGTCAGCGGGTCAGACTTATGATGCGACACTGGGCAAGAACCGGCGCAAGTTCGAAAGAACCAGATTGCCGGTGAGGAGGTTTTATGAAGTACCTGACCGTACTTGTGGTGCTGGCGGGCATCGCGCTTGCGGTGTCACCGGCCGGCTTGCCGTCAAGCGACCTGTCCGCCGATGTCAACCGGCGTGCGGTTGAACGGAAACCAATCGGAGAGTTGCCGACGACGGTTGACTACGAGGTCGTCTGGACGCGCAGTGTCCAGCACGGGACTTCGGGTGCCTATCAGGTGGGTGTGACCGATGTACAGGATTCGCTGATGTGGGTATCGGCGGGTCAGACCCAGTTGAA
>CBFGJX010000010.1:85541-86170 GCA_965649225.1 Caldifarciminota bacterium | reverse complement strand
TCGGCCGCTTCGACCGGCGCAAAGGACTCCGCCACCTCCTTGACGCCCTGCCTCTGATTCTACGCCGGTTTCCCGACACCGAACTGGTTGTTGCCGGGGCGCCAAGCACGCCCCTCAGCCGCTGGCCGCGGGCAGCCCGTTCGCTCCAGTCCCGGATTCGCTGGCTCGGCCGGGTGCCGGCTGAGCTGCGGCCCGGCCTCCTCACTGCATCCAGCCTGCTCTGCGCGCCCTCCACCGGCAGTGAAAGCTTCGGCATCGTCCTGCTCGAGGCAATGGCCGCGGGCCGGCCGGTTGTCGCATCCAACATCGCCGGCTACCGCACGGTAATCCAGGACGGTGTCCAGGGATTTCTGGTCCCACCGGCCGACCCGACGGCAATCGCCGACCGCATCTGCCGGCTGTTTGCCAACCCCGGCCTCGGCGCTCAATTCGGCCGCGCCGGGCGTGAACGCGCTCTGCGCTTCAACTGGCCTGCAATCGCCGACCGGATTGAAGAACTCTATCAGCGGTTGTCTGGGTCTCGTTCGATTTCCGCCAACTGCCGATGACAATCCCCGGTCCGGACGCCAGACCAGTCCGCCCTTCTCTGCCGCTGCTGCAGAACCGCAGTTTCATCGTCTTTGCGACCA
>CBFGJX010000010.1:0-85531 GCA_965649225.1 Caldifarciminota bacterium | reverse complement strand
CGATTACATGGCGCTGCTGGCGATGGTCGCCTGGTTCACCGAACGTCACGGCTGGAACGGTGCGCGCGTGCTGTCGACAGTGCCGGTCATAATGGCCCTGCCTGCGGTCCTGTTCGGCCCGCTCGCGGGAGTGCTTGCCGACCGCTGGGACCGCCGGGCGGTGATGGTCGGCGCCGACATCGGCCGCACCCTGCTGGTTGCCGCCGTACCGCTTGTCGCGCTGGCAACTGGTTCGCTCGGTCTGATCTACGCTGTCGCGTTTATGGTGTTCCTTCTCGGCGTCCTGTTTCAGGCCGCCCGAATGGCAACCATACCCAACCTTGTCGGGGTTGTCCGCGTGCTCGGTGCCAACGCACTGATGAACGTCGCCGGCCGCGTCGCCACGGTGCTCGGCACGCTCGGCGGCGGAATGATCGTGGACTGGTCGGGCTGGTCCCGCCTCGGCATCAGTCCGCCCTGGGCCGCGGGTTACTACATTGACGCACTGACCTATGCTGTCTCGGTCATCGCGTTGTTCGCGGTCTACCGCAGCATCGCCCCGCAGGAACGCGCCGCCACCCCGTTCCCTGCGCCTCGCCCGGCGTTCCGCGATTCCATCGGCTGGGCGATCGCGCGCCGCGCGGATCAGTTCATCGCCGACCTGCGCACCGCGCTTGGCCTGGCCCGGCGCACCCCGACCGTGCTGTTCGTCTACTGCTCGGCCGCGTTACTGGTCTTCATCGGCGCGGCCTGGCTGGTACTCTACGTGCCAATTATCCAGGACAGAACCGCGGCCGGACTCGGCCTGGGCACGCGCGGCGTCGGGTTCATCGCCGGGTTCGGCGCGGTCGGCCTGCTGCTGTCCACGGCGACCTACGGCGTTGTCCGGCGCGTGCCCAAGCACCGGGTGATGCTCGCCAGCTTCGTTCTCATCGGTCTGGCCGCGGTCGGGCTTGCCTTTGCCCGGCGTTTCGAACACGCGGCCGCACTGGCCTTTGCCGCTGGACTGGGCATCTCGCCGCTCTACATCGGGATGGACACCCTGCTTCATCAGACCGTACCCGATGCTGCGCGCGGCCGCATCTTCTCGGCACGCGAGTGGCTGATGCACCTGCTCTTCGCCTTCTTCGCTCTGGGTATCGGCCAGGCCACGCGCCTCCTGCCCGCCCGCGGTCTGCTGCTTGCGGTCGGACTGGCGACCGTCGCGGCGGGAATGCTTGGCTTCTTCACGACCCGCCGCCTTTCTATCGACTAGCCGACAACGGCACCGATTTGACAACCGATTGCCGGCAATCGACAATGGCCGATGCCTGACATTCGCATCGAAAGAATGGCCGAGACCATCGCCCGCCACAGTCTGGCGCTGCGCGCAGGCGACTACCTGCTGATTCAGTCCGAACCGGCCGGCCTGCCTCTTGTCCGCGAGGTCTATCGCCGCGCGGTCGCGGTTGGCGCCAACCCGGTCGTGCGCACCCGCCATCCCGAACTGGAGGAAATCCTCTATCGCTTTGGCTCCGAAGACCAGCTCGGCTTCATCCCTGAACCCGCCCGCATCGAAACCGAACTCGCGACTGCCCGGCTGGTCATCCGCGCCGAGGACAATCTGCGTGCACTTGCGGGCGTGCCGGCTGACCGGCTGGCCCTGGTGCGCCGCGCCCAGCGGCCGCTCTTTGAACGCTCGATGGAACGCAAGGCCCGCGGTGAACTGCGCACCTGCATCACCCAGTTCCCGACCGCGGCCGCGGCCCAGGAAGCCGGAATGTCACTTGCCGACTACGAAGATTTCGTGTTCGCCGCCTGTTTCTGCGACCGGGACGACCCGATTGCGGCCTGGCTCGAGCTGTCGCGCAACCAGCAGCGCTACGTGGACGCACTTGACCGGGTCAGAACACTGCGTTTCGTCGCGCCCGACTGCGAGCTGGAGCTTTCGGTCGCGGGCCGCAAGTGGATCAACTCCGACGGCAAAGCCAACTTCCCTTCGGGCGAGGTATTCAGCGCGCCGGTCGAGGACTCGGCCCGGGGCCGGGTGCGCTTCGACATTCCTTCCAGCCAGTCAGGCCGCCGCGTGACCGGGGTGACGCTCGAATTCGAAGCCGGGCGCGTGGTCAAAGCGACGGCCGAACAGGGCGAGGATGTACTGCTCGCCCAGCTCGACGCCGACCCGGGCGCGCGGTTTTTGGGTGAGGTCGCGTTCGGGCTGAACTACGGCATCACCCGTCCGACCGGCAACATTCTCTTCGATGAAAAGATTGGCGGCACCATCCATCTTGCGCTCGGTGCCGGCTATCCCGAATGCGGCAGCACAAACAAGTCCGGCATCCACTGGGACCTTATCCGGACAATGAACCCGGGGCAGGTCTGGGCTGATGGCCGGCTGGTGTACGAAAACGGCCGTTTCCTGATGGAGGCTCTGAATGGCTGACCAGATGATTGAAAAACTGGCGCGCGTGCTGGTTCGTTACAGTATCGGGGTGAAACGCGGCGACATCGTCCGGCTCGAGGGCACCGCACTCGCCGCCGACCTGCTGCGCGCGGCCTACATCGAGGCGCTGCGCTGCGGCGCCTTCCCATACACCCGTGTGTCCCTGCCCGATTTCCAGACGGCCTTCTTCACCCATGCCAGCGATGCCCAGCTCGACTTCATCGCCCCTTTCGAGAAGGCCGAGATGGACCGCATCGACTGCCTGCTGTCAATCTGGGGCGGCTACAACAGCCGGGAACTGACCGGGATTGACCCTTCACGCCTCGCCCGGGCGCGCCGGGCGCGCCGGCCACTCTTCGACCGGATGCTCAAACGCATCGCTGCCGGCTCGCTGCGCTGGTGCGGCACCCAGTTCCCGACCCATTCCTCGGCCCAGGACGCCGAAATGTCGCTCGATGAGTACCGCGACTTCGTGTTCCGCGCCGGCAAGCTCGATGCCCGCGACCCGGTCGCGGAATGGCAAAAGCTCTCGCGCTCGCAGGCCGCGCTCTGCCGCCGGCTCGGCCGGCTCAAGGTCATCCGCATCGTCGGGCTCGATACCGACCTCAGCTTCTCGGTTGCGGGCCGCAAATGGATCAACTGTGACGGCCACGAGAACTTCCCGGACGGCGAGGTGTTCACCGGCCCGATTGAGGATTCAGCCGAGGGCCACATCCGTTACACCTTCCCTGCGGTCTATGGCGGTCGCGAGGTGCAGAATGTCCGGCTGGTGTTCAAGAAGGGCAAGGCAATTGAGGCCCGCGCCGACAAGGGCGAGGACTACCTCAACGCAATGCTCGACTCGGACCCGGGCGCGCGCTACGTCGGCGAACTGGCGTTCGGCACCAACTACGGCATCACGCGGTTCACGCGCAACACGCTTTTTGACGAGAAAATCGGCGGCACGATGCACATCGCCCTCGGCGCATCCCTGCCCGAGACCGGCGGCCGCAACAAAAGCTCGCTGCACTGGGATATGGTCTGCGACACCCGCCAAGGCTTCACGGTCTACGGCGACGGCAAGCCGATAATGAAAGACGGCCGGTTCCTGTAACCGGCTGCTTTTGAACTGATTTTTGCCTCTCGGCCTGGTTCAGCGGCCGGTATCCCCCCAGAAGCGGCCCGTCCGTGCCTTGAACCTGCTTTGTGATCATTGCGAAGCCTGGAGGAGCTGAACCCGGCATCGTCTGTCGCCAGCGTGTACCTTACGTTTCGCGATTAGGCAAAGACACCCCCGCCCCGCACGGTCTTCAGACTTGACTGCCGATTTTTTCGGCAGCGCTGCGACACTATTAGCCACCAGCAGTGAACCAGTGTCGCACCACCAAAATACAACCCCTGATTTACCAATCTGTTATAGACAAAAGCTTGTCTTTATTGTCTGGCACGCTGCGTGCATAGGACAGACTGCCTGCGACGGCTGGGAGGAGTCCAAGATGAAAAGTGGGTTATGGAGACGGCTCGCCGGTGGTCGGGCCGGTCTACCCGGGCCACGCATGTGGGGTGGTGCGGTTCCCGGTTCAGGGGACCACGCCGGGAAAGGGAGCCCGGAGGGTGCTTCGCAGGCAGTAACCTTGGGGAAGGGTTCGGAGATGGGGAGGTGGACACGCGCGGAGAAGGCGTCACCCGGAGCAGGCGCAAGAGCTGACGGCTCATCGCCTCTGGGACAGAGTGCCCAACCCGTGCTCCGGTTTCGGGCCAGCACAAGAAGGCGACGCCGTCATCGGTTGGATCTGCTGCACCTGCCGATGTCGGTCATCGGTTAACTTGAAAGTCAGGCCTGGTTCCGGGGGAAGCTTGATCCGCAGTCTGGCTGGCCGCGTCAGTGCGCGGCCAGCCCTTTTTGTTGCCTGTGCCGACAGTGACTAGTCTGGCCGACTCAGGTCGGGTTCGGCTTCGACGCCGTAGTAGTCGCGCAGCACTTCCCTGAGCCGCTCAACCTGTTTCGGGCTGATATTCCAGCGTCCGCGCGGCTCGGGCAGTATTCCCATGATGTGTCGGGCCGGCCAGGTGTTTTCTTCGTCGGAATGGTGAAAGCGGATGTAATACCGGTCACATTCGTCTTTCGGGACATCGACCGTCACCAGCGACCGCAGTCCAAAGGCGAGGATATGCCGGTCCAGAAATACCGAATCCTCGGCCCGGCGCTGGGAGGGATAACGGATTGCGGTCTTGCGGTGCATGATTGTGCCGTGAATCCGGTTCCAGGTGTGAATCTTGGCCCGGTTCATCGGAAACGAATACCGCAACTGCCGGCGTAGAAAGGTCGCCACCGTTTTCTCGTTTTCAACCAGTGGTGCTGCCTGCAGTTCGATTCGCTGCGGGCCATGCCAGTCGTCGTCGTCCCACTGGATTATCGCATCTCCCCAGGCCTGCTCGATACCGATGTTGCGCAATTCGCCCAGCGTTGTCCCGCCATGGGGGAGAACCAGTTCACGCACCAGCAGTCGCCCGGTGCTGTCGGTGGGCTCACTGCCGTCGCACAGCCGGTAGGAACCGTCGTTTACGATCAGGAGTTCGCGGTTCTGGTCCGGCCAGGTCTGTTCAAGAAAGCAACGCACCGCCACGCGCGCCCAGCGTTCATGGGCTGGTGTCTTGCCGGTAATCATCACTGCGCTGACATTCAGCATGGCCATATCCTAATTGGCGCTTTGCCGTCGGTCAAATGCCCGGCGGAGCGTGACAACCGGCACCACTGTCTCCGGTGCCGCGGTGCGCGAGCCGAAAACACCCAGCCCGCCGTCAAGGTGCAACAACTCCCGGTTGCTTCCGCCCAGCCACCAGCCGAATCGCCAGTAGTCGTACAGGTTGCGGTCGAGCGCCTCGACCGACAATCGCACCGAATCAAGCCAGACCTCCTCGGGTTCGAGCCCGAGCGTGTCCCAGTAGATCGTTGATAGCTGGATACGCGCCGAATCGCGCCGGCCCGCAATCGCGGTGTTGGCATAGCCGATCTGCTCAACGAACCGGCCGTTGCCGCTGTAGTACCCGGTGACCCGGTCAGAATAGCTCGCAGCGTTGCGGCTCTCGCTCCACTCGAAGCGCAACCGGAGCAACGGCCAGGTGTCGCCCGGCCACGGCACCTCCAGCACCGTATCCACGGCCAACCGCTCGATGCGAAATTCCGCCGGCACGGCCGTGCTGCCGCGCACGACCTCGCCGCCCGGGTAGCGTGCCTCCAGCCGCAGGGTCTCGCCGGCCTGAATCCCGAACCCGGCCGCAAAGTAGTACCCGGTGCTGTCCGGCTTCGGCAGCAGCAGGGTCTCGCCCGCCCGGCCCCGCACCCGCGCGTCAACCCCGGTGACACCGTTCCAGCGCCCGGACTGCGGCACCGAATCCTTGTAGGCAATGCTCATCCCGGCCAGCAGGCGCAGTGAATCGCTGCCCGCCCGCACCACGCAGTAGACGTTCGGCTCGGGCAGGTAATCCTCGACGCTCGGCTCGCACCCGACCAGCAGTATCGTTGCCAGTACGGCGGCCGCAACCCGCGCCAACGACATTCCACGATCGCGATTCGCCATCGGCTCAGAATCCTCCCCGTATCCCCAGGCTCGGTATCGGCAACGGCAGCAGCACGAATGGCTCGCGCGTTATCCGGCCCTGTTCGTCGGTGTAGTAGTCATACCACAGCACGTTCCGCGCCGCGTAGACGTTCACCACCTGCAGGTACACCGCCCAGTCGGCTCGCAACAGCCGGAACCGCTTCTCGAACCCGAGGTCGAGCCGGTGATACGCCGGCAGCCGGTAGTTGCCGCGCCGCCCGCCCAGCGGAGTCCACCAGTACCACTCGGTCTCCTCGCCGCGCCAGCCCGGGTCCTCGCCGACGTACTGGAACTGGCCGACCGGCCCGGTAAAAGGAAACCCGCTGCGCAGCAGGAACTGGCTCGTTATCGCCCAGCCGCGCTTCAAAGGCAGCGCCAGCGCGAGATTCAGGTTGTGGCGCGAGTCGAACACCGGCCAGAACGCGGTCGAGTCGAAGGTCCGGCGCGTGAAAGCGAGGCTGTAGCTCACCGAGCTGCCCTGCCGGCGCAGCAGCACCTCGGCCCCGGCGGCCCAGCCCGTGCCGACCAGAAGCGTCGCGCTGTCCTCGCCGCCGCCCGGGTCCGGCCCGATGCCGGGCAGGGGCGACCGGGTCTCAAGCAGGTTGCGCATCGACTTGTAGTAAGCCTCAAACCCGAGGTCGAATCCCCTGCCCAGACCCTTCTGCGCGCCAGCGGCCCAGTGCATCGCCGCGACCGGCGCGTGCGCCGAGTCGGCCGGCAGCCACTGCTGGAAAAACAGCGCCGGCAGTTTCACAAGCTCGTCGTTGCGCGGGAACGGAATGCTCAGGTACTGGTAGTACAGGCCCCAGCCGGCGGTGAGCGCGAAGTCCTCGGCGAGAATGTACTTCGCCCCGACGCGCGGTGACGCGCGGAAGTACCCTCCGCCCGAGAAGTACTCGGCCCGCACCCCCGCGTCCACCAGCAGCGGCTCAATCGGCCGCCACTTGTCTGCCGCGTACGCCGCCGCCAGGATCGGCCGCGACCGCTGGTTCCAGAAGGTCACAGTGTCCGACTTGAAGTAGTTGCGCAGGTCGAATGACTTGGCCTCGGCGCCGAACCGCACCGTGTGCGACGAATCGAGGAACAGGGTCCAGTCGCTTCTTCCGCCCCAGTCGCTCACCCCGAACCGCAGCTCGGCCCGGCTCGTGTCGCCCCACGCCGTGTCCGGCGGTACGAACTCCTGCGACAGCGACACGCGGTTGCGGCCGCGCACCGCCATCGTCGTCGCGACCAGGTTCGGCGAGAAAATGTGCCGCCACTTCAGCGCCAGCGCATAGTTGCCCCAGAGGAAAGCCAGCCGGTCAGACTGCTCCCTGATGTCGATGATATCGTCCCCGGAGTAAGCCGAGAAAGTCAGCCGGTCCCGCTCGCCGGCGTCGAAGTTCAGCTTGCCCTGCAGGTCGTAGAAATGGTACGGCAGGTAGACACTGACCGTCGAATCGCGGATGAGCCTGTCGATGGCCCAGGTCACCGCGTCGATATAGGTGCGCCGCCCCGCCACCAGCAGCGACCCGCGCGGAATCGGCCCCTCCACCATCACCTTCGAGGTCAGCAGTCCCACGTCCCACTTCGCGCTGTACCGCTCGCTGTTGCCCTGCTTCATCTCCACGTCGATGATTGACGAAACCGCACCGCCGTACTCGGCCGGAAACGCCCCGGCCTTCAGCTCGGCCCCGGCCAGCGCGTCCATATTAAACGTGGAGAATAGCCCGCCCAGGTGATACGGGTTGTAGACCGTCACACCGTCCAGGAGCACGAGGTTCTGGTCCGGCGACCCGCCGCGCACATACAAGGCGCTGGAGAAGTCGCTCACCGCCAGCACGCCGGGCAGGGACTGCAGCGACTTGAAAAGGTCCTGCTCGATGAACCCCGGCGCAATCTTCAGCTCGGGCAGGTCCAGTCGCCGCACGCCGATGTCGACCTCGCGCCGGAACCGCTCCCGCGCGGCCGACGCGGTAACCTCGCCCAGCGGTATCGCCTCGACTGCCAGCCGCACGTCGGCCCGCACCGACGCGTTCTCGGCCAGCGTGAACTCCCGCTCCAGGTCACGATGCCCGACCAAAGACCAGACGACTTTCACCCGGCCCGCAGGCAGTCCGGACAGGATGTAGTACCCGTTGCGCTCGCTCGCGGTCCCGGCGCTGCGGTCAGAGAGATCGACGGATGCGAACGCCAGCGGCTCGCCCGTTGCCGAATCCCGCACGAAGCCGTAGACGGTTGCCGCCTCGGCCGCGCCGGCTGACAACAGCAACAGGAGCCCGAGCGCGCACGCGCACGTCTGCTCGACCAGTTTTGGCTTCTGGCGTTTGGCCTTTGGCTTTTGATTTCGGCCCGGCTGTCTGATTCTGATGCGCAAAGCTAACGCCCCGACACAGGCTGTCAACAAAAGGCAGCTGGGCGGACAACGACGCCCGCCCCGCTGAAGATCGAACCATCTGGTGTGTAACCTGAGGTTGTGGGGCGGGAATCGCCGCCGGTCTCAAGCGTACAAGAGGACACACCCGCGTGTCGAGTAATGCGACGAAGCTGTGCGAGTCCTCTTTGACCACTCGCTGATCCACTATAACCAAGGTTATAGTGACCTTGCGGCGGTCCGATCGTGCAAGTGCAGATCAGCGAAAGGATTGCAGGTCAACGCCGCCCGGGTCAGTCATGGACTCCCCCGTTTCCAGGGCGGTTTGGGTGCCAGCCTGCTTCGTCGCTTTTCACTGTGTTTGACTGGACGTTTGCGTCGCTGCGTCCCTCGCACTTCTGCGTTCGGCCTGCAAGGCATTGAACCCGGCCGGTTGACGGTCATTCTGAGCGGGATCTCGACCGGTTCCCTCTCAACCCGCTTGACAGTCTGCCCGGACCTTCGCCGGTTCGACCGTCGGTTGAAACCGCACCGGTGACGCCCGCCTGACGGCAGCCGTTACCCTGAACAAAACCGCGGGTGTGGCACAATGCGAGTCGGTGCTGCGCAGGACCTTAAGGCTTTGCCTCACGGTGACTGGCAGTGAATGACTGGCGGGGGCGACCTGTCCACCCCCGCCAGAGGATTGGATTGAAGCTAGTCGGTAACGACGAGCTTGCCCGATACGGTCTCAGCGCCGCAGGTCAGGCGCCAGGCGTACACGCCGCGCGCAACCGAACCGTCGCGCAGCCAGCTCACGCTGTTGTCGCCCGCCTGTGCCGAGCCCGTGAACTCCTGCACGAGCGTGCCATCGAGCGCATAGACCCCGAGCCGGTACTGCGCTGCGGCCGGCGCGCTGAACCGGAACCATGCCTGTTCGCGCACCGGGTTGGGCCCGGCGGTCGCGGTCAGCCCGCGCACCATCACGGCCGGCCTCTCTTCCACGCCGGTCGGCGGCAGGCCCTGCTCGATCCAGGACCGGATGGTGGCCTCGTTCCAGCCCTCCATCCCGTTGACCACGTTCCCCTGCCAGTCGATGACGTAGTTCAACGGGATGTAGTTGTTCATCTTGTAGATGTTCCACAGCGCCCCGCCGTCGCGGTAATGGGTATAGGTGTACTGCCGGGCATAGTACTTGACGACGTTCTCCATATCCTGCCAGAGGTTGACCGCCACTACCGCCAGACGGTCGGTGCCAAAATCGTTCTGGATGACCTGCATTCGCGGCAACTCCGCGAGACAGGTCGGTCAGGTGCTCTGCCAGCACATGAAGAACACGGCCTTGCCCCGGAACTCGCCGGGGAAGGTGTGGGACACCCAGGCGGTGTCGGACACCGCCACGTCCGGGGCCGGCTCGCCCGGCTGGGGCCACGCCAAGACCAGGCCCGGTGCCAGGCAGAGCGCGAGCGCGAGCAGCTTCAGCTTCATAGCTTGCCTCCAGTAAAGGTCATTAATGAACTATAGACCCCGGCGCGGCCACGTCAATCCGGCGCGACCGAATCGCGGGCTTCACAAGCAGTATCAGCGCGCCTGACGGTAGCGCGCGGCGGCATCGTCCAGCGCCTGCTGGGGTGTCTTGGCGCCAAGCATTGCCTGCTCGAGTTCCTCGACCAGTGCCTTGCGCCCGGCGAGCCACTTCAACCCGCGCGGTTCGAATACGGCCACCTCCATCTGGCCGTAGCACTCGCGCATGCCCGGCGTGCTGTCCAGCCGTGCCTTCAGCCGCGGGTCTTCCAGACAGCGGCGGTGGATCGGCACATACCACGTGCCCAGTGACCACTCGACCTGCTGTTCCGGGGCAATGAACCATTTAATGAACCGCCACGCCGCCGTCTTTTCTTCCGGCCGGGCCCGGCGGAACATTCCTATGTTGGTGCCGTAGATGATTGCCGCGGGCTTGTCCCACTGCGGCACCGGCGCCATGCCAACCTTGAAAGTCTCTTTGTCCACAACCGGCGCCCGCCAGGTCGAGGAACCGGTCAGTGTCGCGATCCGGCCGGTGAGAAAGTCGTCCATCGGCGTCCGGCTGACATCGGTATTCTGCACCCGGTCCTTGTGAATCAGGTCAACCTGAAACTGCAGTGCCGCCACCCCGGCCGGGGAGTTGAACTCCGGCTCGCCGTCCTCGCGGTCGACAAACCGCCCGCCGCGCTGGAACAGCATCGAACCGAAAATCCAGATGTCAGTCCCGCCCGCTGCGCCCCAGACTGTCACGTTGCCCTGAGCGTCGCGCCGGGTGAGCTTTTTCAGCGCGGCCCGAAACTCCGGCCAGGTGCGGGGAAACTCGTGGTAACCGGCGGCGGCAAACATCGGCACATTCCAGTAATAGGTCGGCACCGATTTGTTGAACGGCAGCGTCAGCAGCCTGCCGTCCCAGGAGTTGTTCGCCAGCAGTGCCGGATAAATGTCGGCCAGTTCCTCATCACTCAGGCCTTCCGGCCCGTGAACGAAGCTGTCCAGAAATACCAGTTCACCACCGGCCAGAAGCTGGGTGGTCCAGCTTTCGTACATCTGCGCAATGGTCGGCGGATTCTGGGCCGCAACCGCTCCCATCAGTTTCTGGGACAGCGCATCATAGTTGCCCATTCCCACCAGCTCGATGCGCACGCCGGGGTTGAGACTTTCGTAGCGCTCAACCATCGCCTTCAGTGTTTTCTGTGATTCACCACCCATCGCGTGCCAGAAGGTAACGGTAACCCTGCGGCCTTTGGACGGCGCACAAACGACCAGAAACAGGCTGGCAAGAACAACCGCCGCGATTCTTTTCATAGTGCAATTGTAAGCCGCCCGGCGCCTGCGTCAACGCAGTGTCCCGCCGTCAGTGGCATCCACCGGGCGCAGCGCGGCAACTGAATTGTTGTCAGAGTGTTATGGCAACCGGCCCGCCGGCCGGGGTATCGCAGCCACAGCACGACCGGTCGCCGCTTCAGTGCCGGCGCCGTTCAAACTCAGGGCAGGATTTTGCCGGGATTGAGGATGTTGTTGGGGTCCAGCGCCGCCTTGAGCCGGCGCATCAGCGCCAGCTCGTTGGCGCCGACCGCGCGCGGCATCAGCCATTTCTTGGTCGAGCCGATGCCGTGCTCGGCCGAAATCTGCCCGCCACGGGCGAGGATGAATTCAGCCAGCTCGGCCACCGCCGCGCGTTTGGCAGCGAGAAAACCGGCCCGGTCAAACGAACTGTCCTGACAGAACCCGACATGAATGTTGCCGTCACCGATATGACCCCAGGGAACAATCGGCAGGCCGGTCTTTTTCTCCAGCCGTTCGAGGTAATCGACCGTATCCGGAATCGCGCTCAGCGGCACGACGATGTCTTCGGTCGCCAGCCCGGCCCAGACCGCTTTCAGCACGTTATGCAGTTCGCGCCGGGCCTGCCAGATACGCGCCTGGTCGGTGGCATCGCCGGCAACCAGCGGTTCACGGGCACCGAGTTTCAGCGCCAGCTCGCCGATTGCCACTGCGTCGGCGTTGACGCGCTCGAGCTCGTTGCCGTCCAGCTCGATCAAAAGCTGCACCTCGGCATCAGGAAAGGGGAGACTGCTTTTCAGCACCTGATTGCAGGCGCGGATACCTTTCCGCTCGATAAACTCGACACAGGCCGGCGTGATTCGCTCGTCCGCCAGCACTCGCGCGACCAGCTCCAGTCCCTGGCTCATCCGCTCGAACGGCACCAGCAGGTCAACGGTGCGGCGGGGCCGGGGAATCACTTTCAGTACCAGTTCGGTAATCACGGCAATGGTGCCCTCACTGCCGACCAGCAGCCGGGCGAGGTCATAGCCGACCGTGTTCTTGTGAATGCCGCCGCCATGCCGGATTACCGAGCCGTCGGCGAGCACCGCCTCGACACCGCGCAGCCAGTCGCCGGTAACACCATAGCGGAACGCACGGGCGCCGCCGGCGTTTTCGGCAACGTTACCGCCGATGGAACAATCATCCAGCGAGGCCGGGTCAACCGGATAGTACAACCCCTCCTCGGCACAGGCTGCGGCAACGCGGCCGGTGGTAACCCCGGGCTGAGTACGCACAACCATGTCCGCCGCGCTCACCGCCAGCACCCGGTTCATCAGTTCCAGTGAAAGTACCAGTCCGCCGGCAAGCGGCACCGAGCCGCCGGTCAGACCGGTACCCAGCCCGCGCGGCGTTACCGGCACGCCGGCACCGGCACAAAGCCGCAGCACTGCGGCAACCTCATCGGTGCTGATCGGCTGAACCACGGCATCGGGCTGATGCGGCTCTTCACTGCTTTCATCGCGGGCGTAACTGCTCAGCCGCTCCGGATCGGTGATGACCCGTTCGGCGTCAATTCGTTCCACCAGTGCCCGGATAAAAGCCGCCGAACAGCGATTCGTCTTCACCGGCAGAAAACGGCGCAACTGCGCCCCGAATCAAACTGCTGCGTCCCGGCGCACCGGCCGGGACGCACCGCAGCCAGAACCGGACTATCCGATTGAGTTCTCAATAAACTGGGCAATCTGCGATTCCGGGGCATAACCGACATGGCGGCCGACTTCGGCGCCGTTCTTGAACATCACCAGCGCCGGAATGCCGTGGATATCGTATCGTCCCGGCGTGTTCGGGCTTTCATCGGTATTTACCTTGCAGAACTTGACCCGGCCGGCGTATCTGGTGGCAAGATTATCGACAATCGGCGCCAGCATCCGGCATGGGCCGCACCACGGCGCCCAGAAATCTACCAGCACCGGCAGGTCGGACTTGATTACCTCATTCTCGAAGGTCGTGTCGTTGACATGCTTCACATCAGCCATTTCGCTTCCTTTCCGGGCTCACGGCTTCGCTTTAGCCCGACCGCTGTCGCTGCCGGTACTGAAAACATGACAGCCCGTTCGCTGATCAGTTCTGTTAGACTTCATTTCCTCCCGGACGATTTTTCCTCGCTTCACTGCCGCGCCCGGACAGTAATGTCGCCGTTGCTGGTGGCCAGCTCAACGCTGGATGCACCACTGCCGATTACCGCCACGACCAGCGTCGAGGTCAGGGTATCAAACCTGGGGGTAAAGCCGTGCAGCGTGATGATGCCGCGATCGGTCGCACAGCGCACCCTTGCCGACACGTCGGCCGGCAGCCAGAGTTCGATTGACCCGTTGCTGGTAACCAGTCGAGCCGACTCGGTGGGGGAGAGCCGCGCCAGCTCGCACTGGACCGGCGCGCTGGAAGTCTGCAGGTCAATCGTGCCGCGGTGCACCCGCACCGACACCGGCGCCGAACGAGTAAAAAGCCATGCCTCGCCTTCGGTATCCAGCAAATCGATCCGGCCCGAACTCGTGCGCAGATTCAGGCTGCCCCGGGTACCGGTCACACTCACCGGGGCCGACGAAGTCGCAACGTTCACCGCGCCGGTCAGGCCGGTCACGGTCACCGGCGAGGAAGTGGCGGTAACCGTCAACGCCATGCTCTCCGGCGTCGTTACTGCAAAGCTGCAACCCAGTGGCCGGCGGCTGTGGCTCATTCGCGCCGCCAGCTCGATTGCCGTACCGATTACCGTATCGGTAACGGTAATCTCGGCCAGTGCCGCGCGGGCATCCGTTTCATTGCGACCCCAGGCGTGCCGCTCGGCCCGGCCCAGAACCGAATCGGCGCCACCGGCCGTCACTGTCACTGCCCCGCTGGCCGTACTGATGCGCAGTTCGCTGATGCCGGCGGCGGCATGAACGACCGCGATTTCGTCGGTCGCCTCGACGGTATAGATGCAGGCCACCAGCGCGGCTGCCACTAAAATAACCCGGCGCATCGTCACCCCTCAGTGCTGCGGCAGGGCGGGTGTCGCACTCACCTCCGCCGCCGGCAAAAGCAGCAGCCCGACCGAAACAAACGGCCCGCGCAGTGTCCCGGCCGGCGTGTTCCGAATCCGCTCGCCGGTACCGCTGCGCCAGTCCGGATCGAACGGCGAATAAAGATAGCCACCGCGCAGGGCAACCCCGAACCGGCCTGCCCGGGTATTGGCCGCCAGTCCCAGCTCCAGTGCCGCCATCCCGGCCAGCTTCATTGCGCTGTTGATATCCACCTGCGATTCCCGGCTCTGCAACAGTTCTTCCAGTGTCCGCTCACCCACCCGCCGGCGCAGATGGTACTTCTGACCGATGCCGCCAACCCCGACCATCGGCACCACCAGAATCATCCGCGCAATCTCCAGCCGGTAAGCGATTTCGCCGAAAACACCGGTAGAGTTCACCCGCAGCTGGAAACTGTCGTTACCGACCTCGTCGGTGGTGTTGAAATACATCGGTCCGGCCAGCATTCCGCCCCCGACCAGCGAACGCAGCTCGACGCCCCAGCCGAAATGATTCTGCCGGCTTTCCGGCACCGCATTGTTGCGGAAAACGGCGTTGAAACCCGCCACCGGCGGCCGCCAGCCGAACGCGAAAGGAATCAGCCAGCCCTCAGGCCCGGACTCGGCAGCGACCACCTTGCCCGCCAGCGCCAAAAGCAGCACCAGACCGAAAAAAATTCCTGTGCGCTTCATCAGCGCCAGTATAGGATTGCGGTGGTCAGTGTCAACGCAACAGACCGGCCCGGCCGACTCTGCTCTTGACCGACACAATGGCAAAGTTATGCTTCCCCGATAAACATAACCGACCGGCATGGAGGCAGTACTTGACGCGGATTATCATTGCCCTGAGCATCGTCGTTATCGCCGCCGGCAGCGCCGCGGCAACTCCGCTCATCGGCCGGGCGGCGCCGGTGAGCAAACCGTTTCAGGCATTCGTCTGGGTAAACGCCGGCTACAACCGGCTGGCAAAAAAATACAACTGGACCAGCGGTGAATACGAGCCGCTGGGCAGTACCCGGCCGGTGACAACCTGGGGTGCCGAACTGTGGGGCGCGGTCGGACTGCCCGGACGCAATGAGCTGAATGTAATTGTACCGGCTTGGGTCAAGACCAACGACTCGGTCCGCTCCCGCGGCATCGGCGATGTCACGATCCTGCTCCGGCACGGCCTGCCCATTCCGCGCCTTGTTCCGCTGCGGGCCACAATTGCGCTGGCGGCAAATCTGCCCGCTTCCGACCTCAGTTCACCGCTGGCGCTGGATGACCATACTTTTGACCTCGGTGCCGGGCTGACCCTGCTTGCCACCCCGCCCGGCCCGTTCGCGGTCCACGGCCGTGCCGGCTACTGGCTCAGCGGTGAAAAGAACGACACCACCCGGCCCGGCAACCTGCTGGAATACGTTGCGGTATTTGACCTCGCGCTCGGTCGGCGGCGGACGGTTGTTCCCGAACTGGCACTATCCGGCTCCCGGCGCGCGGCACAGAAAGTCAACGGCACACCGGTGGCCAATACTGCCATCCAGCAGCACTATGCTTCAGTGCTGCTGCTCACCCGGCCGCTGCGCTTCCTCGTCGTCCGGCCCAAAGCCGGTCTCCCCCTGACGATGCTGTCAAAGGGCGGCAGCCTGCCGGCATTTACGCTCGGCCTGGACATCTGGGCCTCGTTGCCCTGAAGCACCGACGGAGTGGTAATGTGGTCCAAGACTCGAAAGGAGCACAAACATGAAAGCCAAAAAAGGTGACCAGCTGGTCTGTGGTTCATGCGGTCTCGCGGTTGTGGTCTGCGACGAATGCGGCTGCTCGGCCCACGAGCTGATCTGCTGTGGCGAGCCGATGAAGAAAAAGGCGGTCCGCAAGCCGGCCGCAAAGTCCGCCAAGAAACCGAAGAAGTAGCCACCGGCCGGTAACTGCCCGTCTGCTCTGTCCGGCAGCAGCCGGTTGATTCTGCGTGCGGCGTACCTAGACTGTGGGCAATGGACCCCCGTGCCGCGCGCATCATTGACGTAAACCTCAACCGGCTTACCGAAGGACTGCGGGTAGTCGAGGACATTGTCCGGCTGGCGCTGACTGACCGGCGCCTGCTCGAATCGGTGCGGGCGCTGCGCCATCGAATCAACAACCGGACACGCTCACTCCGCCGGGCAGTCATTGCCCACCGTGCCAGCGAAACCGACCCGGGCCGGCCGGCCGGCTTTGACCAGTGTCGCCGCGCCACACTGGAAGATGTCCTGGCCGCCGGTTTCAAGCGCTGCCAGGAAGCGGCGCGGACTCTGGAAGAAGTTCTCAAACTCGACCGGCCCGCGCTTGCCGCCGAGTTCAAGTCTGTGCGCTTCCGGCTCTATGACTTGGAAAAGCGGGCGGTGCTTCTCGCCCGCCAGCCTCCGATTGACTAGCCTGCCGCCGGTCTTATACTCAGCGCCAGAGACGCCAAAGGCGGAGGCATCATGGCAAAAGACGAAAAAGACCAGGCGCTTTCCAACGCGCTGAGTCAGATCGAAAAACAGTTCGGTAAGGGCTCGGTGATGCGCCTGGGCGGCGATACCGTCGTCCCGGTCGAGGCAATTCCCACCGGCTCGATCGGGCTTGATGCGGTTCTCGGCATCGGCGGTGTTGCCCGCGGCCGGTTTGTCGAAATCTACGGCCCCGAGGCATCGGGCAAAACCACGCTGGCGCTCTCGATCATTGCCCAGTGTCAGAAGCTGGGCGGCAGTGCCGCCTTCATTGACGCCGAGAACGCCCTCGACCCGACCTATGCCCGGGCACTGGGTGTTGACCTCGACAGCCTGCTGGTCTCTCAACCCGACTCGGGCGAACAGGCACTGGAAATCGCCGAGATTCTTACCCGCTCCGGCGGACTCGACCTGTTTGTCATTGACTCGGTGGCAGCACTGGTACCGCGCGCCGAGATTGAAGGCGAGATGGGCGACGCCTTTGTCGGCGTTCAGGCCCGGCTGATGTCACAGGCCCTGCGCAAGCTTTCCGGTGTCGCCAGTCGTTCGAAAACCTGCGGCATATTCACCAACCAGATCCGCCAGAAAATCGGCGTCATGTTCGGCAACCCCGAAACGACCACCGGTGGCCTGGCCTTGAAATTCTACGCCACCATGCGGCTGGATGTCCGTCGCGTCGCCGCCATCAAACGGGGCGAAGAAGTCATCGGCAGCCGCACCCGGGTCAAGGTTGTCAAGAACAAGGTCGCTCCGCCGTTCCGCGAAGCGGAGTTCGATATCATCTACGGCGAAGGCATCTCCCGGCTGGGCGAACTCTGCGACCTGGGTGTCGAGCACGGCGTCTTTACCAAATCCGGCACTTGGTGGTCGTTTGGCGAACTGCGCATCGGCCAGGGTCGGGAAGGGGCAATCGATTTTCTGAAAGGCCACCCCGATATTGCCGACCGTGCCGAGGCGATGCTCTACGAGAAACTGGGCATCCCGCGGCCGCGGCGCAGCGCGCCGGCCGATGAAGATAACCGCCCTTCGCAGCCAAAAAAGAAATAGCCACCGGATATCGGTCTATCTCGACGGTGGCTTTGCCCGCAGCCTGACCCTGGAAACCGTCCAGGCGCTCGGGCTGGCCGAGGGAATGGAAATCGACCGGGAAGAATTTGACCGGATTTGCCGTGCCGACGAATCGCTGCGGGCCCGTGACTATGCGCTGTTACTGCTGTCCTACAAAGCCCGCACGGTCGCGGAACTGAGGACCCGGCTCGCCAGCAAAGGCTTCAGTCCCGCTGCGATTGACTCAACCCTCCGCCGGTTGGCCGAACTCAACCTGGTCAACGATGAACAGTTCGCCCGACGCTTCGCCGAAGACCGCATCCGCCTTGGGCGGAAGGGTAAATGGCGGGTGCGGGCCGAACTGACCCGGCGGGGTGTCAGCCGGGAACAGATTGAACAGGCGCTTGCCGAAGCGCCCGATGAACTGACTGCGGCCCGGGCCGCTGCCCGGCAGTTCTGCCGTCGCAACCAGCGGCTCGAACCGGCCGTGCTCCGGCGCCGGCTGTACGGCTTCCTGGCCCGGCGCGGCTTTTCGCCGGACACGATCAGCAGTGTCATCGACCAGCCCGAGGAGGATGACTGACCGCTCGCCCCGGTCCGCCGCCTCGTAAGAACTCCGTCTCAACCCAAGGAGGAAAATTGCCCTTGCATCCAGCCCGGATTTTGCTGACCCTTGCCCTGATTGCCGCCGTCGGCCACGCCGGCTACATTATCGAATGGTCCTCAAGCAACGTCGGCTATTCCTATGCGACTGTTTACAGTTCCGACACCACCGTCCACTACGACGCTACCGGTGACGGCATCCCCGACATCTTCATCAGTGACAGCGGCGCGCTGCGCATCTTCAGCGGAGTGACGCGCGGACCGGTGTGGACAATCACCGCCAGCGGCTTCGGCACCATCGGTTTCCCCTACATCACCAATACCGACGGTGACCCGGCCCGCGAACTGGTACTGCTCGGCTACAACTACAGCTATCCGAACTACAGCGGCCGATTCTTCATCTACGACTGTGCCAGCCGCAGCCTCGAATACTCCAGCCCCCAGCGCTCCGGCTACCCTTCGCTTTCGGTTGCCGACGTTGACGGCGATGGCAAGAGCGAAATCCTTCTTGTCACCGGCTCGCCGAGCCGAACCCTGGAAGTTTACGGCTGGGACGGCGCCGAGGTCGCCGAACAACCCGAACCGGCCCAGCTGGAGCAGAACAACGCCGTCCCCAGCCCGACCGTCCGTCAGGTGATGCTCCGGCTGCCTGCCGGTCCGGCCGGTACCGTCGAAATAATCGATGCCGCCGGCCGGATTGTTCGCCGGTTGCCGGCAGCGGGCAGCGTTACCTGGGACTGCTGCACCGATGACGGCCGACCGGTGCCGGCCGGCGTGTATGTCTATCAGCTGGGCAACTGCCGCGGCCGGATCGCCGTCGGGCGTTAGCGCCGGTCGCCCGCTGCTACTGGCAACGCTGCAGTCGGAGGCCGTCGCCCCCGCTGACTTGTCAGCGCCGGGTTTCCGACTAAAATAGCCGGCATGAATCACCGCGAGTTGAGGCGGACCTTTCTTGAATTTTATGCCCGCCGCGACCACAAGGTCGTCGCCAGCATGTCGCTCATTCCCCGGGAAGACCCGACAATGCTTTTCACCAGCGCCGGCATGGTGCAGTTCAAGCCGCTCTGGGCCGGTACTGTCGAGCTGCCCTATCGCCGTGCCTGCTCAATCCAGAAGTGCCTGCGGGCTTCGGACCTTGACCGGGTCGGCCGAACCCCGCGCCACTGCACGTTCTTCGAAATGCTGGGCAACTTCTCTTTCGGTGACTACTTCAAACACGAGGCAATACCATGGGCCTGGGAGTACCTCACCGAGGTGGTCAGGCTGGACAAGTCGCGGCTTTATGCTTCGGTATTCGAGCAGGACGACGAAGCCTACAACATCTGGCGGCTGAAAGTCGGCCTGCCCGCCGGGCGCATCGTCCGGCTTGGCGAAAAAGACAACTTCTGGGGGCCGGTCGGCGGCGGCGGCGCCTGTGGCCCGTGTTCGGAAATCTATGTTGACCTCGGCCCCGAATTCGGCTGCGGCAGCCCAACCTGCGCCCCGGGCTGCGACTGCGACCGTTTCTCCGAAGTCTACAATATCGTTTTCCCCCAGTACAACCAGCTTCCTGACGGCACCCGCGAACCGTTGAAAAACCGGGGCATCGATACCGGCATGGGACTGGAACGGCTGGCGATGGTGGCGCAGGGCAAGCGGACGATCTTTGAAACCGACCTCTTCGCACCGCTGATTCGCTCGATCGCCCGCACCCTCGGCATCGAGGTAAACGACGCCACCCGTACCATGCTTCGGGTGGCCGCCGATCACGCCCGGGCCCTGACCTTCGCCATCGCCGATGGTGCCGTGCCCTCCAACGAAGCCCGCGGTTATGTCCTGCGCAATATTCTGCGCCGGGCACTGCTGTTTGCCCACCGCGCCGGAATCGAGCGGCCGTTTCTCTACGAAGCTGCCGGCGAGGTGACCGCGCTGATGGAGCAGTGGTACCCTGAACTGCCTCAGAAGCGCGAGCAGGCCGCCTTGATAATCAAGTCTGAGGAAGAACGTTTTCTGCGTACCCTGGCGGCCGGGCTCGAACGCTGGGATGAAGCAGTGGAACGTTACCGCCGCTCCGGGCTGGTGCCGGGCGAAGAACTGTTCCGGCTCCACGATACCTTTGGCTTCCATATCGAGCTGGTGCGTGAACTGGCGGCTGAAGCCGGTATCGAACTGGACATCGAAGGTTTCGAACGGGCAATGGCCGAACAGCGTGCCCGCAGCCGGCGGACAACCGTTTTCGCACCCGGCGCGACAGTTGCCGCCGACCTGACACCGCAGGCATTCATTGCCCACCAGACCCTGCGAACTGAAACCGCGATTACCTCACTCCAGGCCAACCCCGACGGCAGTTACAATGTCATTCTCCAAGAAACCCCGTTCTACGGCGAGATGGGCGGCCAGGTTGGTGACACTGGTCGCATCACCGGCGACGGCTTCGAACTGGAAGTCTTCGACACGGTGGTCGAACACGGCGTCCGCGTCTGCAAGGCCAGGGCAAAGACTGGCACACCCGTGCCCGGCCCGGTAGTTGCCGAGGTCGACGTCGAACGCCGGCGCGAAATCGAACGCGCCCACACTGCTACTCACCTTCTTCATTCGGCACTGCGCCGCATCGTCGGGGACTACGTCAAGCAGGAAGGCTCGCTGGTCGAGCCGGGCCGGTTGCGGTTCGATTTCTCGGCCTTCGAGCCGCTGCGGCCCGAACAGCTCGCG
Source organism: Caldifarciminota bacterium (assembly GCA_965649225.1). Classification (GTDB taxonomy): domain Bacteria; phylum Hydrothermota; class Tepidihabitantia; order Tepidihabitantales; family Tepidihabitantaceae; genus CBFGJX01. The sequence goes on along the minus strand of CBFGJX010000010.1, from coordinate 64,578 downwards.
GCGGTCGAACGGCTGGTCTATGACGTCATCATCGCCGACATTCCCCTCCAGCGCACCGAAAAGTCGCTCGAACAGGCCCGGGCCGAAGGCGCACTGGCATTTTTTGGCGATACCTACGGCGAACGGGTTACCGTCGTCAGCATCGGTGACTTTTCGAAAGAGCTCTGCGGCGGTACCCATCTGCGCTCGACCGGCGAAATCGGTCTGTTTCGTATCGTCGCCGAAACCGGCGTTGCCGCCGGCATCCGCCGGATTGAAGCACTGGCCGGAAAGGCGGCTTTTGAGCGCGCGGCCCGCGACCGCAGCATCGTCAGCGACCTGCGTGACCGGCTGGGCGGCACCGACGAAACGCTGACGAAAAAGGTCGAAGTCCTGACCGAAGAAATCAAGCGACTGCAAGTGCGGCTGCGGGCGCTGACCGCGGCAACGGCACGCACCACCGCAGTTGACCTGGCCGCCCGGACCGAAACCCACGGCAACATCACCACCGTTATTGCCCGGCTGCCCGATTTTGAGGCCGATGACCTCCGGCTGGTGGTTGACCGGCTGCGCGAACTGCTGCCGGTTCCCCACGCCGGACTGCTCACCGGTGCACCGAGCGAAGGCCGGGTACGCTACGTGGTGTTCGTGTCCTCGGACCTGAAAGAAAAGCTGCCGGCCGGCCGGCTGGCACGCACGGTCGGCAGTGCTTTGGCTGGTGGCGGCGGCGGGCGGGCCGACATTGCCGAAGGCGGCGGGCGGGCCGACCTAATTGTGGAGGCTGAAGCTGCATTCCGAACTGCGCTGAGCAGTAACCCGGCGGCTACAGCCTAACGGCGACCGGTGTCGACGCCGGCGGTCTCAGACTGCAGTTCCTGAAGCTCCCGGGTCAAAGTGACGCGACGAGAACTGTCCAGCCCGATCGTGTCAAACGGCGGCGGCATGGCGCCGCTGTCGGTCGCGCCGCCGCTGTAGTCGCGGGCAAAATAGGCCGGCAGGGCAAAAGCCTGCTGGGTCATGAAATCCAGCGCCGGCACACTGTCTTCGTCAAAAAGAAACCGCCGTACCTGCCGCTCAATTTCCCGGTAAACCGGCAGATAGCAGGAAAGGCGCTGATTGTAGCGCTCCAGCAGCACATCCCGTCCCTCGGCTACCAGTACCGCGGTCTGAATCCGGCCCGGCACCATCCCGGCCCGGCTCAGACCATCAATAGCAGTGACAATCTCGTCAACGGTCAAATCGGTGTCTTCACCGACAATCTGCAGCACCCGCCGGATGATTTGGCGACCGAACCGGCTGCGGCCAAGATACCAGCCGCGGGCAATCACTGTCCGCACCAGCCCCACCGCATTCCGGCACCGGTCGGCATCGTCAAACTGCAGACCGTGGCGGCGCCGGGCGAGCCACAGCGCATGGTCGCGATTTTTTACCGCCTCGCCACCAATACGCAGCACTCCCAGAAACGGCCGCAGCAGGCCGATGGTCATCCGAAAACTGTCGAAATCAAAAGCAATGAACCGGTGGATTCTGATGCCGAGCAGGTGTTCGACCGTCCGGCGCAACAGCGGCTCGCCACCAATTGCCAGCACATGGGTAATTTTCTCCATCCGCGGGAAATCGGTCGGTGACTCCGCCCGGGTAATTCCCGGCACCTCAACCAGCAGGTCGCGCGGGATTCCGACCAAATTCAATGCCGGCCGGTCATAGCTGATGTGGCAGACGATAATGATATCAGAGTGCGAACGCTCCTCGCGCCGGTTGCGTCGAATCCCCTCGTCCCGCACCGGCCCCACCGCTCGGGCATCGCTGCCAATGACCAGCACGTTCAGCTCCCCCTCCGGCCTTGCCGGCGTGCCGGCGGACGCTGCCGGCCGGTGCGGCCAGAACAGCCACCAGCCGGCCAGAATCATTACCAGCAGCACGACCCCGGCAGCAACCAGCCAGCGCCGCATCCTAAGACACCACCCGCAGCCGCACTGGATAACCCGTGAACGGTTCCAGCTGCCGCAGCAGCGCCACAATCCGTCGTTCGTATGCCGGTGTCATCGCCTCGGGCCGGCTGAGACGCAGCCGGAATCGCGGTGGCCGGGTACCGACCTGCGCCAGTCCGAGCAATCGGCAATCGTGGGCCGGCGGACTGTCCTGCAGCCGCTCCAGCACCCGCGCCCGCAACACCGCACTGGGAATCTGCCGGGCGCCAGCGGTCCACACCGCCGCCGCCCGTTTCAGGGCCAGATTGACATTGCGATTCTGCAGCACTGAAGCAAAGACCACTGGTGCGTAATCAACGAAAGCCAGCTGCCGCCCCACCCACTCCCGTACCCGCTCTTTCAGTTCAGGCGCCACCAGGTCGGTCTTGTTGGCCATGATTACCAGTCCGCGATTGCGGTCGGCCACCAGCCGGATTATCCGCTTGTCCTGGGCGTTCGGCCCATCGGTGACATCGAACATCACCAGCGCCACATCACAGCGTTCAATCTGGTCAATTGCCCGGCTTACCGAGTAGTACTCAACCGGTGCCTCGACCCGGCTGCGCCGACGGATGCCGGCGGTGTCCAGCAGCCGCCAGGTACGCCCGTCAACCGTGCAGCAGGACTCGACCACATCGCGGGTTGTCCCCGGCTCGGGCGTGACTATCGCCCGTTCGCTTCCGACCAGCCGGTTCAGAAGCGACGACTTGCCGACATTGGGCCGACCGAGAATGGCCATCGCCAGCGCCTTGTCCGGTCGGGCCGACCGCCCCGTCGGTAGACGCTGCACCACCGCATCCAGCAGTTCATCAACCCCGGTACCATGCTCGGCGGCAATCGCGAACAACGCCTCACCGCCCAGCCGCCAGAAATCGGCACTGTCGAACTGCCGTTTCAGGTCGCACTTGTTTACCGCCACAAGAAACGGCTGCCCCCGCCGCCGCAGTCGTGCGGCAATCTCTTCATCCATTGGCAACACCCCGGCCGCGCCGTCAGTCACCAGTATCACTACCGCTGCCTGCTCGAGCGCGATGCCGACCTGTCGCTCCACCTCCCGGTTGATGGCCTCCCGTGAATCCGGGACAAGCCCGCCGGTATCGACAATGGTAAACCGACGCCCCAGCCACTCTGCTTCGCGCACGATTCGGTCGCGGGTAATCCCGGGTTCTTTGAGCGTGATTGCCACCCGGCCGCCGACTACGCGGTTAAAAAGAGTGGACTTGCCGGTATTGGGCCGGCCGACGATGACAACGATAGGCGATTATAGCGCCGGCATGCTTCAAGCCAAGTCCGTCGGCCGCAGTTGCGTTATACCGTGTTTGGAACTAGGATTACCCGTGCCGTCTTTCTCCGGACCAATCTGCCGTTATTGTCGGTTTGTCACTGCCGACGGCCTTGAGCTGCAGGGACTGCTTTTTGAGCCCGGTGTCCGCACATCCCGCGCACTGCTGCACGTCCACGGCTGGAACGGCAACTGCTACGAGAACCGCTTCATTGAGTTTGCCGCCCGGGTTGCAAACCGTGCCGGTTACGCCTTCTTCAGTTTCAACAACCGCGGTCACGACTACATCGCCGACATTCTCCGGCCGGCCAGCCGTGATTATGTCCGGCTCGGCGGGATATACGAAACCATCGATGCCAGCATCGCCGATATCGCCGCTGCACTGACTTTTCTTGCCCGGCGCGGCTGGCGGGAAGTGGTCATTCAGGGCCACAGCCATGGCGCAATCAAAGCGGCCTGGTACTGCCTCTCCCGTCCCGACCGACGCATTCGCGGACTGGTACTGCTCTCTCCTTCCGACGACCACAACTGGGGACCAACACTGCTCGGCCGCCGCTTTCCCGCGGCACTGCGGGCTGCCCGCCGGCTGGTTGCCGCCGGCCGCGACCGTGACCTGCTTCCGGCCGGGCTGTTTCCTGACCCGGTTTCTGCCGGAACTTTTCTCGATGCCTTCGGCCCGGACTCCATCACCAGCCTGTTCAATTTCTCTGGCTCCGGTCCCAGTCGTTCCCGACTGCTCGGCCGCATCCGCGTGCCGGTGCTGGCGGTGTGCGGGACTGTCGCAGAAGCATTCGTCGGTTCAGCCGAAGACTACCTCGCTGCCATCAGGGTTGCGCTTGCCGGCTCACCTTCAGTGACCACTGCGGTCATCCGCGGGGCTCCCCACAACTATCTCGGCCGCGAGGCGGTGCTTGCGCAGGTTCTTTCCCGCTGGCTCAACCGGCAACCGCCGACTGCCCCAACCCGGCGACAGAAAGAATAAACAAACCGATGACCGACATTTTCGAACTGCTCCGTCAGCGTGCCTTTGAGCAGCTGGCCGGCGCACCGGACAGCGATTTTCTCATCCGTGGCACCTGGAAAGTTGAACTTGCCTTCAAACCCAACCCGGCCGAGAGGACTTTTCAGTACACCTTCTGGCTGGCGATGACCCGCGGTCAGGGCTGCTGCTACTGTACCGGCGACGATGAACGGGGTCACCGGCTGGTCGGTACCGATGCGCGTTCAGTTCTGCAGACCAAAACCTGCATCGCTATCGCCGTGCTCGACTCGCTCTATGCCTCGCTCGAGCGACATCCAGCAGCCCGCTATCAGATTGTCGGCAACCCGGTAGAAAAAACCAGCGCCCGGACCGGCATCATCATGCACGAAGCCGATCGTCTGCTGGCCAGCATTGCCTGCCGCCGGCCCCGGGTAGTCAATGTCGGCCTTGTCGGCAACATCGTCCGTGAACTCCAGCAGCGTGGCTGTGAAGTCTTTGCCACTGACCTGGAACGTGACACCGTTGGCACTGAAGTCCATGGCGTCCGGGTGGAAGACGGCACCCGGACCTTCGATCTGGTCCGTGACTGTGACCTCGCGATTGTCACCGGCATGACGATCGCCACAGATTCGCTGGAGTTGATCGTCGACCAGGCCCGCCGTGCCGGTACCCGGCTGCTCGTCTTTGCCGAAACCGGCGCCAACTTTGGCGGGGAGTACTGCCGCTCGGTCGGCATTGATGCGGTGGTAGCCGAGCCGTTTCCGTTTTACATTTTTCAGGGCACAAGTACGATTGAGGTTTATCGCCGGGAGTGACCGGCATCATCGGCAATGAATCCTCTGATTGAAAGGCACTTCTTCAGCGACGGCCGTTTCAGCGTCGACGGCGTCGGGCTCGACCGGCTGATTGCCGTCGGCGGCACGCCTCAGTATGCCTACTCCACCCGACTCATCCGCACCCGGTTCAACCACCTCCAGCAGAACCTCCCCGATGTGAAAATCTGCTACTCGGTCAAGGCTAATCCCAACCCGGCAATCGTCCGCCTGCTGGGCAGCTGCGGTGCCGGGGCCGAAATCTCGTCAGCCGGTGAACTCCGGGCCGCGCTCGCCGCCGGCATTGCGCCCAACGACATCGTTTGGGTCGGCCCGGCCAAAACCAGCGGCGACATTCGGCTGGCGGTAGAAAGCCGAATCTACGCCGTCGTCGTTGACTGGCCGGGTGAACTGGAGTGGCTCGAGGCGGCAGCAGCCGGTCTTGAACAGCCGGTTCGGGCCCTGCTGAGGATCAATACCCGTGAAACCCGCCCCGAAGCCAAGGAAGTCATGGTTGGCGGCCCGAGCAAATTCGGCTTCGACGAAGAAACCGTCATCGACGAGGTCGGCTCACTGCGACTGCGCAATGTTCGCATTGCCGGTATTCAGGTTTATTCCGCCAGCCAGGTCTTGGACGCCGACTGGCTGGCTGGTCACCTCGAGTATGTCGGAGGTCTGGCGGAAAGAATCAGCTCCGAGCTTGGCATTGAACTGGAATGCGTCGATTTCGGCGGCGGCTTTGGTATCCCCTACGGCGAAAGCCAGCAGGAACTCGACCTCGCCCGGGTCGCAGCAGTCTGGCAGAAGATTCGCCGTGGTTCGCTGGCGCCAGACCGCTGTCGGGCAGTCATTGAGTCCGGCCGCTGGTTGGTGGCTGAAGCCGGAGTATTCCTGACCCGGGTAATCCGGATCAAACACTCCCGCGGTCGCAGCTTCATCATCACTGATGGTGGTTTCAATGCCTTCTCCCGACCGGTAGTAATGCGCATCCCCCATCCGGCACGACTGGTCAGCCGGCCGGAAATGCTTCCGGCCGGCAACTTCGACATCTGCGGCCCGATCTGTACACCGCTTGACTGCATCGGCCGTGACATTGCGCTGCCCGAACCCGAACCGGGAGACTGCATCGGCTTTTTCTGTGCCGGCGCCTATGGCCGGACAATGTCGCTGGTCGAGTTTATGAGTGTCGGCCGGCCGGCGGAAGTGCTTTGCGCCGACGGCTCGGCCGTGCTGATTCGCCCGCCCGAACCTTAGCGCCGGGGCACAATCCGGGCGCCGGCCCGTTCCCGTGCCGCCCGGCCGGGAAAACTGTCCCAGGGCACACCCAGCCATTCTTCAACCGACATGAAACTGTCCAGGCCGGCTGGCACTGCGCCCCGCAGCCGCTGGGCGAAGTACCAGTTCCAGACTCCGTCCTTGAAGCCAAAGGTCGGCACTGAAGTAAATCCGATCACCGCCAGTGCCGTGCTTTCCTGAGCAAAAGCTGTCCCCAGCCAGCGGGCGCAGTTCACGGCGGTCCGGTGGTTGTGGTTGTTGGTATAGTGGGTCGCGACAGCCAGCACCTCAAGCAGCCGTTCGACCTCCCCGCGCCGCACTGCGACAACCGAATCAGCCGCAGCTGCCACCACCCCGGGCCGGCCGGCAAACCAGTTCGGCGGCAAATCGTGAATCTCACATACCCGACGCACACCCGGGCACTGCGCAAGCCCCACCGCATCCGGCTCCTGCACCACCGCTGCTGTCAGCACCCCCGCCGCCAGGTCGCGGGCCAGCTTCTCCCGCTCACTGTAACGCCGCAGATCAACCCGGCCGGTATCGGGTACGCCATCACGTGCCGATGGAATATTCTCCAGCTTCAACGCCCACTCCAGTGCCAGCATCGAAATCGACTCTTTGCCCAGGTACCCCACCGGCACCACCGACGACGCCACCCGCAGACTCTTGAGAAAATCCCGCCACGAATCCGCTACCATTGTCGGCCCGACAACCAGCATGTCCCCCCGGTTCTGCACCGGCGCAAGAATCCGAACCGGCTCACGCCGCAACACACCGGCCAGCACCGCCTCGACATTCAAAAGCCCGAGTTCGCAATGACCCTGCCGCACCAGTTGATAAGCTTCGCTGTCGGTAGCACACCTGACCAGCCGCACTTCCAGTGACGGCCGGCCCTGTTCAACCAGCTGGTAATCTGTCGGAGGTCGTACCGGAACGAAACTCAGGCCGTAGTGGCGACTGAATTCCTTGCTCTCCAGACAGGCGTTATAAAGTGGCGCGCACTTGGTTGTCGCAACATAAGCCACCCGCAGTTCCGGTGCGGCAGTGATCAGCGCTGCAAGCAACAGACCGCTCATCATTCCAGAGCATACCCGATGTCAAATCCCGGTCAATTGACTCGCACTGCACCTCGGGCTACCATTCTGAAGTCGAACCACGAATGAATCGAACAAAAGGAGCTGCAACTTGACCGGACCTGATCCTGCTGAACAGCAACTTGCTCAAAGCCTCGCCACCATTAGCAACCGTCTGCTGGTATTCTCGGGAAAGGGGGGCGTCGGCAAAACCACCGTGGCCGTTAATCTCGCCCTTGGCCTTGCCCGGGCTGGTCAGAAAGTCGGCGTGCTTGACGCCGATATCCATGGCCCTAACACCGCTCGTATGCTCGGCATCACCGCCGGCCAGCCCGAACTGACGGCTGCCGGGCGGATGAAACCAGCAACCGGACCCGAGGGTGTCGCGGTGATGTCCATGGCAATGCTTCTGCAGACTGAAGACTCGCCCGTCGTCTGGCGCGGACCGCTGAAAATGGCTGTTATCCGCCAGTTTCTCACCGATGTTGACTGGGGCGAACTCGACTGGCTGATAATCGACTCCCCCCCCGGCACCGGTGACGAACCGCTCTCAGTGGCCCAGCTCATTCCCTCAACTGCAGCGATCGTTGTCACCACCCCCCAGGAAATTGCGCTGCTCGACTCGCGCAAGGCGCTTAACTTCGCCCGACTGCTTCGCCTGCCGGTCATCGGCGTGATTGAAAACATGAGCGGGCTTGCCTGTCCGCATTGCGGGGGAGAGATTGATCTCTTTAAGCGAGACGGTGGCGCCAGAATGGCCCGGGAAATGCTAGTCCCGCTGCTCGGCCGGATTCCGCTTGACCCGGCGATTGTCGAGGCGGGCGACAGCGGTCAACCCTGGGTGCTTACCCGGCCCGAATCGGCGGCGGCCCGGGCAATGGCAGACATCGTCCGTCGTGTGATTGAATTTGCTGCTCAAAACAAGGAGAAAAAATGAGCCCTGACCCTTCCACTGCCCGCAAGGTTGCATTCTTTACCTTCTCCGACAACCCCACCGCCTTCATTCACCTGCTCCTCAACGCGCTCGACATGCACCAGCGCGGCTGGGACGTCCGCGTCGTCATCGAAGGCGACTCCACCCGGCTGGTCTCGCTCCTGCGCAACGAAACCAAACCCGGCTCGGTCGAATGGCACCGCGCCCTCAAACACGGCGTCATCGATTCTGTCTGCAAAGCCTGTGCGGCCCGCAACGGCGTCCTGCCCGCCTGCATCGAACAGGGATTGCGCACCAGTGACGAGATGAACGGTCACCCCTCGATCGCCCGCTGGCTCGAAGCCGGATACACTGTAATCACGCTCTGACTGCCCCAGCCCGGCGCACCCGTTTGATGTCGCACGAAGAGTCACCATTCGACGCGGTTGCAGAGAAATACGACGCCTGGTACGACGGCCCGGGCCGCGCCGCTTTCGCTACCGAACTCGCTGCGCTTCGACCGCTTCTTCCCGCCCTGCCCCAACCCTGGTTTGAAATTGGCGTAGGCTCCGGTCGTTTTGCCGAAAGACTCAAAATCCCGCTCGGCATTGACCCCTCAAAAAAACTGCTTGCCATTGCCCGCCGCCGCGGCATCCGCACCATCCTTGGTCGGGGGGAAAAGTTGCCCTTCGCTGCCGGCAAGTTCGGTACAGTTTTCCTGCTCACCACCTGGGAATTTCTTTCCCGGCCGGCAGCGGTTCTGGCTCAGGCCCGTCGCGTACTCTATCCCGGCGGCCGGCTGGTCAACGCTTGGCTCGACCGCAACGGCAAATGGGCCGCCCGCTATATCCAGAAAGCCCGGTCCGGCCATCACCTCTTCCGCCATGCCCGGTTCGGCGATTACCAGACCGTCCGAGCATTAACCGAAGCGGCCGGTTTTGAGGTCGAGAACGTCATCTCCACTCTTTTCGAAGGACCCGACGAACAGCCCGCAGCCCGACCGCCACTCTTTGGCTGGCACCCCGGCGCGAGCTTCGTGGTCATAGTCGCTCGAAAAATCCGCCGCCGCAAGGTCCCCGGCTGAATCAGGGAAGTTCTACCAAGTTCGGAATCGCAGAAGAACCGCGAGTTAGAACACCGAGAGCTGCCGGCTCCGGTAATACTTTGCCGCCCGGCCGCGACCGCGAAGCACCAACTTACCCTTCTTTACCAGACTCGCGAGCAGATACCCCGACTGCGATGGACTGACGCGCAACAACGTGCGGACAATCTCGTTGGTTACGAATCGCTTGTCTTCGGGGCCGGGCAGCTCTTCGAGGTAGGCCATTATTGCGCTCTCGGCGAATGCCGCCTCGGCACGTCGGAAGATCGAGTAGGTGACGGTCTTGCGCAGTTTCTGGTAAGCGCTCTTGGACAGCCGGTAGACCCGGCCCTTCTTCTCCCCGAAAGGCTCAAGCAGTTCGCGGGTAATCATCGAGTTGAGCGCCTCGCGTGCCTCGTTTTCGCTGCGCTGCAGCAACCGCTCGGCCTCACCCAGGTCAATCTCGCGGTTACGCTTCAGCCATGTCAGAATAAGCAGGTCGGCGAGAGTCAGTTCGCGGCCCTCCTGCTGGCGGTCAACAACAAACCGGGCAAAGGTTTCGTCTATCGCCGGGGTTTCCTGTCCATTGGCCCCGACCGTGCGGCCGGAGCGCAGGGTAACGCGAACGAAGTCCGCGCCCGACTCGTAGGACGGCGGCTCCTTGCCGTAGGAGAGCAGAATGTGATACATCCGCTTGACACCCATCCCGGCGCGCTCAACCAGACGCACCTTCTGCAACATCTCGGCGAGCAGGCGGTTGCGACTGACCGGCTCGTGACCTAGAATGTTGCCCGGATGCACATCCCCCCAGAAACCGCCCGGCGAAGAAATCTCGAGCCGGTCGGCGAACTGCCGCAGGTAGACCGGAGCGGTGCGTTGATAGTCGCGGTGGGTGAACGCGTTCAGCAGCGCCTCGCGGTAGACTTCCTCGGGAAAGTCGGGAATTTCGAAGTGAAACAGGCCGAACTTGAGTGTGACGATACGGTTGTGCGGTTCAACTGCCTGCGTGAACTGCTCTAACAGCGCCAGCAACGGTTTCGCCGAATCAATCCGTTTGTCGTAGGCGGTGTCAGACTGCATCCGTAGGTACACCGCCTCATGACCGGGAACGAACCGGCGCAGTGCTTCCTCGCGGCCGGCGACCAGCAGCCCGGCCACAGTGAGGCGGCGTTCGCCGTCGCCGACGAGCCCGCCCAGTCGTACAAACAAGTCCTCGTCGCTCAACCCGAGCAGGGTCGAACCCGGCTCTTTGGCTGCAATGATGCGACGCAGGCGCTCGACCTCAAGCCGATCAACGGCCTCGAAGCCGGCGTCAAGCGTACGCGCAGAGAAATCGGTAGTGCCTTCCACGTTGCTCAGCATCTTATCGGCCGGTTGCGTGCGGTCAAGCCACCGGCAGGCTTGACAAGGCGAATTCCACTGGCAAAAGTTTGCCATACGACAATGCAAAGACGGAACCGCCGCGGTGACTGATCACATTTCCGGCCAGCCTGTCGCCGCCTGGTTGATTGCCCGGGTTGCGGTTGAGCAATGAAACCCGGTCTTTTTGTTGCGCGGACGGCCTTGGTTTTTTTTGCTCTGAGCGTTGCGTTCTCTCTCGTCGTGCACCTGACCGCACCGATTCTGCCCGAGGACGACGGTTTCATCATTTACCGCTATGTCGACAATTTGATTGCCGGCCGCGGACTGGTCTACAATCCCGGCGAAAGGGTCTTTGGCGTTTCAACCCCACTCTTTCTTGCTGTATTGGCGATGGCAAAAGCCGCCCTGCCCGCCGTGCCCACGCCCGATATCGCTGTCCGGGGCAATGCGCTTTCATATCTCGCCTTCGCTTTCGGACTGCTGCTGCTGCTCCGCCGTCTGCTTGGCCCGACAACCGGTACTGTAGCCGCTGGTCTGATTGCGCTCCGTTTTGACCTGCTGCGTGCTTCGCTGGGCGGGATGGAGTCTCTGCTCTTTTCCGCCCTGGTTGTCTGGACGCTGTGGGCGCTGTCTCGAAGCTCTTTTCCTCTGGCTGGGCTACTGGCCGGGTTGTCAATCCTTGCCCGGCCCGAGGGCGCGACACTTGTTCTGCTAACAGCCGGCTGCTGGCTGGTCGCCGGTCGGCCGAAACCGCTCCTGACGCTCATTGGACTGCTTTTGCCCGGTTGTATCTGGCTGATTCTGGGCACGACACTCTATGGTACGCCGGTTTACCATTCGCTGATTGCCAAAGCCCGGCCGCTCTATCCGCTGCCGCCAGGCTACGGTCTGTGGCGCATTCTGCGTGAGCTGGAATTCCGACTGCTCGGCAACCCGGCTGTCGGTGGCGCGCCCAGCCGGCTGCCCTTCTCGGCACTCTCGATCGCTGCCATTGTCCTGTCGGTTGCCGCGCTGTCCGCCACTGTAATTCGTCCCCGCTCTGCCGGCAATGACTCTGTTTTCAGACGGCTTATCCCCACTACCCCTGCAATGTTGCTGCTGCTCTTGTTCGTCTTCTACCTGTTCACTAACCCCTTGGTATTTCCCTGGTACTATCCACCCCTGTTTGTGCTTTTTTCGGTGATGCTGCTGAACGGTCTTGCCCGGCTGCGGTTGCTGTTACCGCGAACCGGGAGCTTCTGGCCCGCCGCTGCCTTGGTACTGGCAGCGTTGTGGGGATTACGGGGTCCAGCCGGCAATCTCGTCGCTGGTCGCGGTGTCTTTGACACCGGCATCCAGACCGATCCGGTCCGACTGCGCGTCTTGGCTTATCGCGACGCTGCACTCTGGCTCAACCGGATTGTGCCCGATGACCGCCAGCGCGTCGCGGCCGCCGAAGTCGGTGCGCTCGGCTACTATTACCGGGGGCCGCTGATTGATGCCTGCGGTCTGGTCAGTCCTGAGGCACTGCCGTTTCTCCCCGCCCCGGATTCGGAACGCGCAAGTCCTCGCGACGGCGTTATCCCCACCGGGCTGATACAACGGCTTCAGCCACCACTGGTTGTGACCATCGCTACGTTTGCCCGCTACAGCATCTACCGCGACCCCTGGTTCGGTGAGAACTATTCGCTCATCCGGCAGTTTCCTCTGCCGATGCCGCTGTGGGGTTCAACTGCGGTTGACGTCTTTCTGCGTAATGACCTGCTGGCGGAGGAGCAGTGAGGCGGTTACTGCCAATTGGTGTCGTCGTTCTGGGTGCGTTGATTGTCGGCGCCGTAATGCTTGTCTGGCCTTTCGGCCGCGATCAAGGCATCCATGCCCACATTGCCAGCGAAATGCTTGCCGGCAAAGTCGTCTATCGTGACGTTTTCAATGTCAAGCCGCCGTTGACCACTGTTGTTCATGCTCTGGCGATAGTTGTGTTCGGCCACAATATGACCGCGCTGCGATTCATTGATCTTTGCTGGCTTGCCGCCACCGCCCTGTTGCTTTTTCTGCTCCTGCGGCGTCTGACCTCTGACGATTCGGCCGGAGTTTTCGCAGCGCTGGCCTTTGCTTTGTGTTATACCGCACTGGGCTGGTGGCACACCGCCCAGACCGACGGCTGGCTGAACCTGCCAGTTCTTGGCGCCCTGCTCTGCGCTCAAGCTGGATTGGAGGAAGGACGAGGCCGCTGCTGGCTCGGTTTCGGCATCCTGGTTGCAACTGCTGCATGTTTTAAGTACACCGTAGCGTTGCTCGGTCCGCTGATCGCCGGATTGGGCTATTGGTTTCTGCGTCGTAACCGCCGCCGGGCCCTGACCACTGCTGTACTGGCACTGACCGGCGCGCTGATGACGCTTGGCGTCTGCATTCTCGCCCTTGTTCTGTCCGGCGCCATGCCCGCTTTCATCGAAAGCCAGTTTGGACTGATGCCGGGCTACACCCGCCTGGTGCGCACCGACGGCTCTACCGGTCCACTGGCACTGTTTCTGAAGATGCTCTACGGCAACCGCGCACTGCTGCCCACCGGGATTCTGCTTGCCGCCGGCCTGGTCGCCATCGCCGCCGGATTGTTTTCCTCCCGCCGACGGAATGCCTTGCTGCTGCTCCTGTGGATCATTGCCGCACTGGCGTCAACCTGGTCTCAGGGCAAGTTCTTCCAGTACCACTACCTGCCCCTGCTGCCTGCCGCAGCTGCTGCTGCCGGTTTCGGCCTAGCCGGGCTCCGGCTGCGGCGTTCGGTACTGCGGCCTGCCCTCGCCGCCGGCCTGCTGCTGGGCCTCTGTCTTGTCGTCCATTGGCCGGCACGGCTGGCCGAAGCTGTCCAGACCACTCGGGACCGCACCGCACTCGAAGACTACTGGCGCAGTCGTCGCCACGATTCGGGCCGGGATTTCTCGCTTGCCGCCAATCTGGCACTCGTTGACTGGCTGCGGGAAAACACGCCCGAATCGGCCCGGGTTTTTGTCTGGGGCTATGAACCGATGGTCTACTTTCTGTCCCGTCGGCCTGCGGTTACGCGCTTTCTTTACAATTTTCCGCTGATTGTCAACTGGCAGACCGGCCGGTTCCGCTCCGAACTGGTCACGGCCCTGGCTGCTTCGCCGCCCGACATCTTTATCGTTGAGCACGGCGACGCCACACCTTGGGTTACTGGTCACGACAAGGATTCTTTTGAAACTCTACTTGAGTTTGACGAGCTGCGCGGATTCATCGAGGCAAACTATCGGCCGCTCGGACAGATCGCCCGTTTTGATGTTTTTGTCCGCTCGTCCGGTTGACACCGGTCATCGACCAGTCTAGACTGCCCCGGCGATGCGGTACAGCGTAGTCGTGCCGGCCCGCGACGAAGAACAGTCAGTCGAGCCGCTCTACGGCGAGCTGCGCTCAGTGCTCGACCGACTTGATGGCGATTGGGAGCTCATTTTCATTGACGACGGCTCAACCGATTCCACTCCGGTCCGGCTGGCGGCACTTGCCGCTGCTGACCGGCGGGTACGGGTAATTCGCTTTCGCACCCGCTGTGGGAAGTCGGCGGCCTATGCCGCCGGCTTTACCGCTGCCAGCGGCGAAATCATCCTGACCCTCGATGCCGACCTGCAGGACGACCCGGCCGAAATTCCCAGTCTGCTTCGCGCAATAGATGCCGGCTTTGATCTCGTCGTCGGCTGGAAGCAGCACCGGCTGGAAAACGAACCCGCCAAGACCGTGCCGTCACGCATTTTCAATTTACTCAAACGGATGATATTTGGCCTCCAGTTGCACGACTCCAATTCCGGTTTCCGGGCACTGCGCCGGGCGGTTGCCGCCGGTCTGCCATTGCGTGGCGACAACTACCGCTTCATTCCCGAGCTGGCCCATGCCGCCGGCTGGCGAGTCACTGAACAGCCGGTTGTCCATCGCCGACGCCGTTTCGGCCGCTCGAAATACGGTGTGACCCGCTTCTGGACCGGAGTACTGGACCTGATCGCCGTTGCCTTTATTACCCGTTTCGCCCGCAAACCCCTGCATTTTTTCGGCACACTCGGGCTGGTGCCGCTGTTACTAGGGCTGGGATTAGAGGGCTACGTGCTCGTGCGCAAGCTTGGCGGCTCACCCTTCAACCGCCACTTGGCTGCACTGATAACTGGAGTGATGCTCGTTCTCGTCGGACTACAACTGGTTGCCGTCGGCCTCGTCGGCGAGATGATTGCCGCCGGACGCCCCGGCCCCGACTACACCACGATTGAAAATGACCGACGCGCCGACTGAATCGCCGTCAACCTCCAACTTTGCCAAGTTTGCCACCCGCAATCCGCTGGCCCGGCTGCTGTTTGACCGCTTTTTTCTCCGCGTCCGTTCGTTAGTGACGCCCCTGACACCGCTGAGCGTTCTGGACGCCGGTTGCGGCGAAGGGGAGACCATCGCCCGGCTGCGCGATATCCTGCCGGTGCCGGTTACCGGCTTTGACACTAACCCAGCCTGCATCGACTACGCCCGGCGACGCCATCCCGGTGACCGGTTTCTGATTGCCGATATCCATTCCCTGCCCTGGCCTGACCGAACCTTCGACCTCGTGCTTTGTCTTGAGGTGCTGGAACACTTGGCGGACCCGGCCCGGGCCTTGTCCGAACTCTGTCGGGTTGCCCGGCGCGCGGTAGTTGTCTCGGTTCCACATGAACCCTTCTGGTCGCTCACCAATCTTGCCCGACTGAAGTATGTCCAACGGCTGGGGCACCACCCGGAACACATCCAGCGTTTCAGCCGGCGCTCGCTGCGTCTGCTGCTGCTCAACCACGATCCGGCACCGGTTATTACCAGTTCCTGGCCCTGGCTGATTGCCCGGCTTCAGCCGTGTCCTGATGCCTGAACGTCGCCGTTTCGCGGTTGAACTGCCCTTGCGCATCCTTGCCACCGCTGCCGGTTTGGCTGGGCTGTTGCTTTATGCCCTTGCCCGGCTGGGACGAGGCCAAGCGAGTATAGTCGGTTATCAGAATGGCACCGTAGTCATCAAGTTGCTACCGACTACCGGAAGCGGGATAGCCTTCCCCTTCTTGTTGCCGGTGTTGCTCACGGTGACAATCGCCGGGCTGCTTGTCAGCCTGACAAAACCATTCAGACTGACACTGCGTTATCTGGTGGCCCGCAACATACTCGGTACGGGCCTTGCCGCCATAATGCTGGTGCTGTCGCTGCTGCCCTTAGGCTATCCCGAGCTGCGGCTATACGCCGAACCCAACTATTGGCTGTCGCTGACTTTGGTTCTCGGTTCACTGGGGTTCATACTGTTCAGCTGGGGCTCTTTCCCAGTGCTGCGCCGGATCGGCGCTCTACCGGCCGGTCTATGGCGGCCGATTCTTCGCCTGCCGCCCCGGTGGTTTTCAGTTCTGGTCGGAGGTACCGCCCTTACCGTCGCAGCCGTCGCCGCCACGGCAGTACTGGGTGGGATTCCTCACATCACTGACGAAGCAGCCCAGCTATTCCAAGCCCGCATCTTCACACTTGGCCGGCTGTTTGCCGTTTCGCCCCCGCTGCCGTCGTTTTTCGACTTCAAGCACGTCATCAACGACGGCCGGTGGTACTCGCAGTACCCTTACGGCCATCCCCTGATGCTCGCGCTGGGCGTGCTCGCCGGCCTGCCCTGGCTGGTCAATCCCCTGCAGGCTGCGGTCGCGGTGCTGGCGCTCTACGGCCTCGGACGCGAAGTCTACGGCGAACGCATCGCGCGCGGAGCCGCCCTGCTCTACTGCCTGTCACCTTTTGTCTGGTTTATGGGCGGTTCATTCATGAACCACACAACTTCGCTGTGCTGGGGCACGCTGCTTCTGCTGTTCTTCAGCCGGCTTGAGCGGCGCGGCATCGGCAACGCCCTGCTCTGCGGCCTGTCACTGGGAATCGTCGTTGCGACCCGACCCGCGACCGCGCTTGGCATCGCCTTACCTGCAGTTGTATGGCTGCTTCTGCGCCTGCGTCGGGAGCCGCGCCTGTGGGCGCGCGCCGCAGCCGGTGCCGGCGTCGTTACGGTGTTCGGGCTGCTGCTGCTGGTCCAGAACTGGTTGACCACGGGCGCGCCGCTGAACTTCGGCTATACGGTGCTGCACGGCACGGGCCACGGATTTGTCTTCGGCCCGGCCGCACTCGGCATCACCCACACGCCTTACAAGGGACTGGTCCACATCACTTCCAACCTTGCCGGACTCAATCGCTACCTGTTCGAATGGCCGGTCCCAGCCCTAATCCTGCCGCTCTCGCTGCTGATCATCGGCCCGCGTCGGCCCTGGGATTGCGTCCTCTTCGCCATTCCGGCTAGCCTGCTATTCATTCACTTTTTCTATTTTTTCCACGGCTACTGCTACGGACCACGATTCGTCTTTGAAGCCGTACCAGCCATTCTTTTGCTCACGGCACAGTCGCTTACCCGGCTGACTGCTGTTCTACGCCAGTTTACACACCGGCCGACATCACGTCTACGCGCTGATCTGATCACGCTGATTGCGTTCGCTTTCGTTACCGGCTGGATACCATCCTTGCCCAGACTGGTTGGAGAATACAGCTCGTTCAGTGGTGTCACCGCTCGCACCATCAACCGCGCGCGCTCGGCCCGACTCAGCAACGCTTTGGTGTTTACCCGTGACTACAAGGCTGCCTTTTCTCAAAACCGCCCCGACCTTTCCGGCCCGATAGTCTGGGCCCGCGACCTCGGCCCGCTGAATCCGCTGCTGGCTGCTGCGTTTGCCGAACGAGAAGCGTGGCTGGATGTTGAGGATGGTTTTGTCCGCATTCAATCACCACGAGTGTGGGCCGACTCGCTGTTGTCGGAGCTGGCGGCTGCCCGCACCTGGGCACTGACCCATACTCAAACAATGCCCGGCTACCGCACACTGGTCTGGCCGCTGGACTCGGCCCCGACCGATTCCATCCTGCCGGTAATAACCATCCGCCAACTGAACAGTCTTCGTCACCGCCGGGCCATCGCGCTGGACAGCATCCTTCCCGCGTTGGCGATCGACGTCGCCGACGATGCCTACCGTGGGTTTGAAGACCTGGGTCCTCTGACTGTTATACACACCGGCCAACATCAGCTGCAGGACGGTATCCGTCTAACACTGCTCAACGCCGGTGCTACCCGCCGTTGCTGGATTTACGATGTCCGCCGCGCCAATGACTCGGGGCCGATCATACCATTCCGACCCGGCCGACCCGAGTCCGGTCCTGCGCTAGTTGAAGTCGCCCGGTTCGCCCGTCAGGTCCTGCCATCAGGCTACCGTTCGATTTTCTGGCCCAGCGATCACCCGCTGCCAGAATGGCCCGATTCTGTCCGAGTGCTTACCTACGCTCAGCTCTACCAATCACTTGCTGGTGAAAACACCGAGCTGGTCGATTTTCTGCCCGCGCTGGCGTTCTGGGCCACGGGCAGTCCGGAAAATCATCCCGAGGTCTTCGGCTACATGCCCGAGCGTGAAAACTACCGGCACGGTGGCTACTACTTTACGCTGCTTGCCGCCAGTCGTGACTCGGCGGCGATCGGCTATCTGGTCCAATCACGCGTCGGCGCCGCTCTCAATCTCGTCGCCGGGGAGCTGGCGGCAATGAGTGGTATCCGCTGCCGCACTGTTTTCTGGCCATCAGCACATCTGACCGAACCCAGTCGCCTGCTGGTGGCCGGACTGGGTCGGGTCGTCTCTTACCGCGCCGCTTGGGCGGCAATCGACAGCGGTCGGGCAGATTTTGCCGACTTCCTGCCGGCAATCGCTTTCTGGGAAACAAACAACCCCGGTCGGCACCCGAACTTCATCCGCCTGATGGATTCAAAAAAAAGCTTCCTCCTCCCGGATTACCGCTTCACACGATTGCTGTCCGACCCGGACGAAATCATCACAGTCTGGTTGATTGAACCCATCCACTGAAATGCGCTACGAAGGCAACATCTTCCGCCCCCCGTCTGAGGCCGATTCGCTGCTCGTGCAGGCCACCGTCGGCTGCTCGCACAACCGCTGCACGTTCTGCGCGATGTACCGCGACAAGCGATTCCGGGTTCGCCCGCTTGAAGACGTGCGCGAAGACATCCGGCTCGCCCGCGAGTACTGCGGACCCGGAGTTCGACGCGCTTTCCTCTGTGACGGCGACGCAATGGTCCTGCCGGCCCGGCACCTGCTTGAGATACTCGCCGCGCTCAAGGCGGCGTTCCCCGAGCTTGGCCGCGTCGGCATCTACGCCAACGCCCGCGACATCCTCAAGAAAACCGACGAAGAACTGCGCGCGCTCGTCGCGGCCGGGCTGGGCATCTTCTACCTCGGAATGGAGTCGGGCTCGGACGCGGTGCTCGAGCGCATCGACAAGGGTGCGACTGCAGCCGAAATGGTCGCGGCGGTGCAGAAGGCGATGGCCGCCGGGATGAAGAGCTCGGTCATCTACCTGCTCGGGCTGGGCGGGCGCCGGGACTGGCGCGAACACGCGCTCGCCTCGGCCCGCGCCGTGTCCGCGATGAACCCCACCTTTCTCTCGGCGCTCACGCTCACGGTCATCGAGGGTACACCGCTCGCCGACGAAATGGCGCGCGGCGAGTTCGAGCTGCCCGACCCGGCCGAGTTCGCGCTCGAACTGCGGCTGTTTCTCGAACACGTCGACGTCAGGGCAACCGTGTTCCGCTCCAACCACGCTTCCAACTACGTGCCCCTGGCCGGCCGCCTCCCGCGCGACAAGCAGCGCCTCATCGCCGAGCTCGACGCCGCGGTGCGCGACCACCGCTTCAGGCCCGAGTACCTGCGCGGGCTCTAACGCCGGCCGCAGTTTCACGAGAAACCAGCCGCGCCTGCCAGCCAGCTGGTCAGCGGCTTTCAGGAACGGTTCGGCTTTCCGGTTTGACAGCTGTACAGCCCGGTCTTACGATTTCTTGACGGCTTTTGATTTCCAGGAGGACCAGTTGCGATCAGTGAAGGTTCTTTACTGTCTGCTGGTGTTTACGGTCGCTCTCGCCGAGCCCTGGCCGGTCGTGCCGATTGACTCGGTCCAGCCCCTAGGCAACAACTGGGGCGAGTACCAGAACTACGGCAGCGACCCGTACTTCCACAACGGCATCGACATCATCACGCCCGGCCGCATCAACGCGCTGGTGCGCGCCGTCGCGCCGGGCTGGGTAAAGGGTTGGGGCACCATCCAGGCCGACCTGCACTACCGCGTCGCGGTATGCGATTCGCCGCTCACTTACACCGGCCGCGCCCCGGGCTGGCTCTATGCGCACATCGACCGCAACCGGCCGCACAAGAATCTTGGTGACCGGGTCGAGACCGGCGACACCATCGGCTTCCTTGTCTACTGGACCGTGACCGGGTTCGACCACCTCCACTTCGCCCGCATCTCCGACACCGGCGCAACCTGGATGCGGTTTCCCAACGTTACATGGTGGTTCATCGAGAACCCGCTGCTGCGCCTGCGGCCGATGGACGACCGGCTGGCCCCGGTTTTCGAGAACGCCCGCACCGGCGCGCGCTTCGCGTTCTGCCGCGACAACGTCAACAACAACTACCTCTCGCCGACCGCGCTCACCGGCGACGTCGACATCATCGCCCGCATCTACGACAAGACCGGCTACACCACCACGCGCGATACCTGGGACAGGCTCGTGCCCTATCAGATTGACTACATGATACGGAGCGCGGGCGGCTCGGTGGTCGTGCCCTGGACTCTGAGCGTACAATTCTCCAACCGGCTCGACGCGGCCAACACGATGGTCGTATACAAGAACGACAACACCTGCCGCACCTACGGCGACTATGACCGGCGCCAGTATCACTTCATCGTAACGAACACCGACGGCGACTCGATAATCGAAGCCACCGACACGCAGGGCAAGTGGGCCACGGCGTCGGTGCCGGACGGCGACTACTGGGTGATTGTCCGCGCCTCGGACATCGTCGGCAACACGACAGTGGACTCGATGCAGGTGACCACGGCCAACGGCACCGCGGTTTCGGCCGCCGACCCACCCTGGCTCACCGGACGGCTGCACGCCGCGCCCAACCCGGCCCGGGGCCATACCTACCTGTGCTTCGCACTAAACAAGTCGGCAGAAGTCGAGCTGCGCGTGTTCGACGCCCTCGGCCGGCTTGTCGCCGCGCCGCTGCAGGGTCAAACCGAACCCGGCACGCACCGGCTTCCGGTTTCTGGACTTTCCGCCGGGGTCTACTCGGCCGAACTTCGCATCGGAGCGGACCGCTACACCGAACGGCTGGTCATAACGCGCTAGAGAGAGCAGTCAGCTTGCCAAGGACGCGGTGCACCAGCGCCGCGTCCGCGCTGTAGAACAGGTGTGTCGAGCAAGCACAGTCTGAAGCACCCAGCCGGTACACCGGTTGCAGCCAGCGACCGAGCATCCGGGCCACCGTGCACTCCTGAAGCCCGGGCAGGATACACACTTCGGCCGGGCGCAGCCGCCGCCGGCCACTGGTGAGCCAGTCCACCTGCCAGCGCCGGGTCTTCTGCGGCCGCAGATGTCGCTCAATGCGTTTCAGCACATTCACCCCGCCTGAACCGACGTAGAGGTAATAACCAGCCTCCAGCTTCAGCAGACCCAGCGCAGCCACACGTCGGACCTGCTGCGCCGGACATAACAGTAACAGTACGTAGGCGGCCGGGGGCGTTTTGTCCGTGGTGGACTTTTTCCCGAGTTTCACGGCAGGGTCCTCCCCGCCACTGCCTCGGCCGCAGCGATGCCGCTCGCCCAGGCAAAATGCAGATTGTAACCGCCAGTCTCGGCCCAGAGGTCCAGCGCTTCGCCGGCAAAGTAAAGACTTGGCACGCGTCGGGCGGCCATCGTTGCAAAATCAACCTCGCCCAGCGAAACACCGCCGCCAGTGACCGTAGCGCGCTCGATCGGCTCGGTCCCGACGAGTTCGAATTCCGCAGCCTTGACCGCGGCGCTCAGCCGGGCCTGGTCGGCCCGGGACAGCTCGGCCATCACCCTGTTCGGGTCGACACCCGACCGCGCGACGAGCAACTGGGCCAGTCGCCGCGGCATCCAGGGGTTGATGAAGGTCACGGCAAGCCGCCTGGGGTGCTCGCGCCGCGCCCGGCCTAACTCCTCGGCCAGCTCCGACTCGCTCATATCGGGAATCCAGTCCACCCGCAGGATGACCTTGCGGCCCTCGGTCAAAGCCCGCGCCGCATAACCGCAGAGGTTGAGCACGCTTGAGCCGGAGACGTGCTCGTGTGCGAAAATGAAGTGCCCTTTAACCGACCTCCTCACCGCGCCGTCGATGACCAGTTCCATCCCGACCTTCGGCTGGGTCGCCCCGGCCAGCGCCGACAGGTCCTCGCGCGTCCGTAACGAAGCCAGCGCCGGAAACCAGGGTACGGTCGTCAACCCTAGTGCCCTGACCAGTTCAATGGCATCGCCGGATGACCCGGTGTGGGGGTAGCTGGCACCGCCGGTTGCCAGCAGTACGTTGCGCGCCCTGATCGGTCTGCCATCGGCCAGCACTACGCCCTCGCCCGGTACAATCCGGCTGACCCGCGACCGCGTCAACAACACGCCGCGGTGGAGCAGAAAATCCCCCACCAGTGCCCGAACAATGCCGGCGGCATTGTCGCCCGCCGGCCAGATGCAGCCATCCTCGTCAACGCGGTGCTGGACACCCAGCGAACGAAAAAAGCCGACAATCCGCTGGTAGGGAAATCGCTTCAGTAACGGTACCAGAATACGCGGATCACAATCAAATCGGTCAGCCATCGCCCGCGGCGCACAGGCGTGGGTGAAGTTACCTTTCCTGCCACCGGTAAGCGCCAGCTTCTTGCCGCAGGCTTCGGTCTTCTCAAGCACAATGACGCTCAGGCCCAACCGGGCGGCGGCAACCGCACAGACTAGGCCCGAGGCCCCACCGCCGACTATCGCCAGATCCGCAACATCCATATATTGCTAATTTTACAATTCAACTGCTTAATGCTGTTCGCCGACAAACATATCAACAGAACCTTTTGGTCATTTCTGAGTCTAATGTTTTGAGCACGGCAGCCCGGTCTCATCAAACGGCTCGGTCAATAAGCTTGCCGCGACACTGGGCTGCCCGTGACTCTTTTGCTGCACTACTGATCGCGCCTCCTTGATTGTAACAGGCGGCAATCGTCAGGCTGCAATCGAAAATCGTAGGCGATTGCCGCTCCGAAAGCAAGTTCTCGACCCAGTCAATATAAAAGCAACTGCCGGGGGTTTCCCCCCGGCAGTGCCGTATCGACTCGACCGTTCGGCTCACGGGTCAACCTGGATAAACGTCAGCTGTACGCTTTCGCCAATCCAGAGGAATACCGCGATATAGCCACCCGGCGGCGGATAGTAACCGCAACCGAGCATATTGGCCTCGTCCGCGTATGCTTTCTGCTGAGCCGTGAGCTGATCGTAGGTCTTGTAGCCGCGATAGTGCCAGAAAACGTTCTGCAGGTCTTCCAGCACGGTCATGTTGACGTGGTGGATGCTGGCGTAGGCGTTGATGAGGTAGTTGATCTTGTCGTAGGGAGTAACGCTGCCGTCAATACCGTACTTGATGACATTCGGCAGAACCGGACTGGTGCTCGGAATCAGCGTGGCCCAGTACCAGCGGCCACCATAGATGTAGGTGCTGGTCTGCAGACAGAACGAAGGCCATTCACCGTCCGATACATAGTAGCCCTGTCCGGTCGGAATGCCTCGCAGCCACATCGTCTTCGGGATGTTCTTGTACACCTGCCCGAGCTTGACCTCGATCGGGAAGGTCGGCAGCTTGCACAGCTTGGGCAGACGGAAGGGAACATACATTCCCCAGTTGCGGCCCGGATATTCCGGACCCTCGCCCCAGCCGGTCTCTTCCTGCACGACCTGTCCGTTCTCAATCCGCACCACCGCGCAATGGGCAGCCAGATAGAGCTCGGTCGCAGTCCGCCACGCATCGCGCATCGGGATGGTGTACATGTAGGTCTGCACCTGGTCATGATTCTCTTTGTAGTCGAACTGACCAGGTATCATTCCGCCGCTGTTGTGCGGAATGTCCTCGAGCGAAGTGGCGATATGGACATGGGTCTCCGTAAGATACCAGTTACCAGTTGTAGTATAGGTAATGAAGATGTTGTCGTAGGTGAAGTGTATCGCGATGTCGCCGACATCGGTGTGCTGACCGGCGATGATATCCGTGGTAATCGGATACTCGCTGGCCCTGATCGGCGCCGGGTCGGGCGGCTGGTTCAACTCTGGTGCTGCCAGCCGGTCACAACCGGCCAGCGCCAGCGCCATTACCGCGGCAACCAGTACGCCGGTCTTGATTGTCTTTACTGCCATTCATACCTCCGTCTTCGGTCCTTGTTCAAGCCCTTGGTCATTGCGAGTCGTGCCTTTTTCGTGGCCACCTCCCTTCTCTAACGGACAACCGTCATTTTACCCCTGCTGCTCCTGCCGTCGGTTTGCAAGAAGTATATGCCGGGAGCGAGACCGCGGACATCGGGTCGCCAGCCGCCTGCCCTACCCGTGATGTTCATCACCAGCCGGCCGGAAGAATCGTAAATGCGCAGGCTGCCGGTAGCCTCTGGCACCTGCACCGGACCGCTGCCGCGCACCAGACTGGGAAAAACCGCCAGTCCAACGCTGTCCTGCCGCGGCAGCGACCCGACCGCTCCCATCACCCCGAAGTTGTCGGCACCGGGCAAATAACTCCAGAATTCGTTGGTGTTATTGCCGATCAGCGCATACAACCCGCCCGTGGTCGTGCTGTAGGCAAGCGCACCGCCGGCCTTGACTCTCTTCGCCGGTACACCGGAAGGCTGCCCGACGTCCTCATACTGACGCCACTCGTCCAGTTCCGGGTCATAGGCAAAAAAGTCCAGACTGTTACCACCCTTCAGCAGCCATAACCGGTCTCCACCCCAGGCTGCTGCCGCGCCCTCTTTCATTTTGCGCCGCCGGCCCTCTCTGTCGACGAGCGGCAGGTCGGTCCGACGCTGCCAGACCGGATCGGGCAGCGACAGGTCCAGCGAATAGAACTCGTTGGCTTTGCTGCCGCCCCTGACGCCGTAAAGCCTGCCACCGGCACAAACGAGCAGACTGCCCTTTTTCCACTTCAGTCCGGGCAGGGTCTCGGGCCGCGGCATCATCCAGCGACGATAGCGGAGGTCAAAAACGCGCCATTCGTTACGATTGTTGCCCGGCACAAGATAAATCGAACGGCTGCCGTCAAACGCCATACTGCCGGCTTTGATCCGTCCGGTAAACTCAGGTTGCGGCAGTTCCTCCCACCGGCCGGAATTGGGTTCGTAGCACCAGAACTCGCTGGTATTGCTGCCCTTGATGATATAGAGCGCGTTTCCATCGCTTGCCGCGCAGGCACCGCGATTGACATTGCGCGCCGGTCCAGCCGTGGCGGTGGGTACCGGCGTAAGCGTCGTCCAGCGGTTATCGTCGATGTCATAGACGAGCAGGTCCCGGGTATTGTTACCCACCAGGGCATAGACTTTATTGCCGAGCGCCACCAGCGATCCCCCGTGCTTGATCCGCTTCAGGCTGCCGCTGACATCGGGGCAGCGGGACCAGCCCGGGCCTACCGTCGGGCTTGACGCCGCAAGATACTCGCCCCACACCCGCCAGGAATTGTAGGCCCTGCTCTCCCAGTTCCAGGTCCACGCCGACCAGACGACAAACGCCCCCAGCCCGCCACGGCAGACGGCAGGTGCGGCCGCTGCCGGAGCACCGATTCCCGGACGCAGGTAGCCGGCAATACCGCCGGTGCTGTTGACACGCACCCCGCCCAAGCGCGGGGCGTCAGCCGAACTGCGGTTGCGCCAGAGCACCAGCCAGTTATTGCCATCGAAAGTCACCCGCGGACAGCTCTGGCTGTCGGGGGCGGCGGAAGCGGTTCGGCCCATCGGATCAAGCAACCCGCCCTCTCGACGCACCCGGCAATAGCGAATGTCGGTGGCGCGATCGAGGCCCTCGCACTCCCAGGCTACCAGCCAGTTGGCACCGTCATACGCGAGATCCGGCTTCGACTCGGCACGTTCCGAACCGGTAACGGCAAACCCTTTGGCCACCGTATCAAGGGGCAGTCCGTCGAGACCAAGCCGACAAGCGTAAATATCTCCGGCCAGACCAGACCGGTGGTCTTCCCAGACAACAAGGAAATTGCTGCCGCTGAAGCCCAGCCTCGGCTGCACCTGCCAGTGCGAAGCCGTGTCAATTGGAAAACCGAAACTGTCCAGCACTGTGCCGTCGATATTCAACCGCACTCCGTAAATGTCATCCCAGCCGGTCAGAAATCGGTCGTTCTGCACCGCGACGACATACCGGCCACCGCCGAATGCCACTGCCGGGGCGGTCTGCCGGCCGGCGCCGGCCAGAATCGCAATCCCGGCCGGATCCAGGACCGTACCCGACCGACTCACCCGCGCACCGTAAACATCGGGCGCATCCGGTCCGCGCCAGTCTTCCCAGACGACAAGAAAGTTGTCGCCGTCAAATGCCACTGCCGGCCGAAGCTGGTCACCCGGCGCCGCCGACACCGTGAATCCAGCGGCAAGCTGCCGACCGTACTGATCGACTTTGATTGCTCTGATATCACTGCCCGTGGCGCCAGCATCAGCCCAGACAACCAGAAAGTCTGCACCATCAAATGCCACCGCCGGCTCAGACTGGCTATTGGCGGCTAGCGCCACCTGCCGGCCGTTGGGCTCCAGCACTGTACCGGTTCGGCCAAGCCGGACAAAATAACTGCGGGTATGCTCGGGGTCGCGGTCATCATCCCAGACAACCAGTATCGCGATGCTGCCTGCGGCAACAGCCGGGCCGACCTGATTGTCAGTTGCGGTACAAACCGCGATGCCGTTCGGGTCGATCACCGCCCCTGACTGATTGATCCGGGCACAATAGACATCAGCCGCACCGTTACGCCGGTCTTCCCAGGCAGCAATGTAATTTGTCCCGTCGAATGCCACCGACCACGGCCGCTGGGCGCCGGTAGCGGTGCTGACCACGATACCAGTGGAGTCGATCACCGCCCCCGACGGCGAAACTCTTGCCCCGTAGACATCGTCCTCGCCGAGCCGGGTATCAATCCAGGTCACCAGCCAGCCGTCCGGCCCGGCGGCAATCGCCGGCGCATATTCCAGACTGTCCCGATCGCTGATCAGCAGTGGCTCGGGGTCGAGAATCGTGCCCTGACCGTCGATCCGCCGACCGTAGATACCACCCTCGGCAAGAATCTCCGGCCAAAGGGTCCAGCACACCAAGGCCGTATCGCCAGCAGCGGCGACAACCGGCCCGGTTTCCGGCACGCCGGCAGCAGCGACAGCAAATTCTCCCGGGGCAAGCACCATTCCGGTCGTATCGAGCCTGACCCCCCTGATGTCGAACTGCTCACCGTCGCGAAAATCCTCCCAGACAATCAGCCAGGTCGACCCTGACCAGGCAACGGCCGGGTGCCACTGGTCGTTGGGTGCAGTGCAGACCGGGAAACCGCCCGGGTCAAGCACGACACCGGCGGGTGTCACCCGTGCGGCATAAATATCGGCATAGGACCCGCCCCGCCAGTCTTCCCAGACAATCAAATAGTGGTGACCGTTGAACGCCAGCTGGGGAAAAACCTGATATCCGGGCGCAACCACTGCTGGTATACCAAAACGGTCCAGGACTGTACCGGCAGAATCAATTCGGGCGCAGTAGATATCGGAACGACCGACATGATGCTCCCAGACCACCAGCCAGTTGCTGCCATCGAATGCCACGTCAGCCGAAAACATCTGCCCCGGTACCGGCACTGGCAGTACGGTGGTATCCAGCATCCGGGCATCACTCTCGGAGCAACTAGGGACGGGAGAAAAACTGTACCCGGCCTCGTCAACACTGGCGGGACGAATTTCGGCACCAGAACTGTCAAAGGTGAAAAGCCGGCCACCAATCACAACCGGCGCCCCGCTCGGCCTGGCCGCGTAACGAACCAGTGTTTTCAGCCTTGCGGCCGCCGACTGCCCGTTTACTGCATTAAGACTGGCCACCCCCGTGACCAGCAGAATCCAAAACAACAACCACCCCCGGTTAAACTGCCCTAAGCCTGCCGCCGCGGACCGCACCGGCGGCATTGGGAGCTAACCCTTTTTTGATACGGTCCCGTACTCCCGGACAACATAATGGCGTATCTTCATTCATCTGTCAAGAGCGCGATACCATGGCCGATGACAAGCTTGGCATTCCTGCTCTGCCCAGGTCCAACCGCCTGCATCAGGTAAACCCCCCGCGGCAGTTCAGGCAGAACCAGCGCCCCTTCTGCCGGAATGATTTTTCGGGTCAGGACCACCCGACCGGCGGCATCGTAAAGCGTAATAGCCAGAGGTTGCAGCGCCGGCGCATCAGCCAGCCGGATCGCGACTCTTCCTTCGGCCGTAAGTTGGGCAGCGGTCACTGATACTGCCGGACGGCAGTTTTTTTCCTGCCGGCGGCCGGCGGGCAGAGAAGTGCCACCCGGAACATACCGCCACAGCTCGGCGGTTTTATTGCCCTTCAGCGCCCAGATATGGAGACCATCGGTTGCCAGCCCGCCACCGCCTTTGACCCGCTTCTTTCTGTTGCTGGAACCGAAGGAAGGAATGGTTTCAAGTTCAACCCAGCTGGCGCTGACCGGTTCAAAAGCATAGAAGTCGCAGGTATTGCCTCCCTTCAAGGCGTAAATCCTGCTGCCGAGGGCAACGCCATCGGCGCCATCCTTGCTTTTCTTGCTCTTGCCGGTCTGGCCGCACAAAAGCGGCATACCCGGCCCGGCGGTCTGCCACTGGCCGGTGGCAATGTCGTAACAGTAAAACTCGTGGATTTTGGCCTTGTGGGCATAGATTCTGCCGGCGTTATCGTAAGCCAGCCATGACCCCCGGTCCCACTTTGCCCTTGCCCCGGTCGGTGCCGGCTCCACGGTTTGCCAGACCCCGGTGACAGCATTGTAGCGGTAGAACTCGGTACGGTTGCCCTTGAGCAGATAAACAAATCCCGTTTCACCAACGGCAACATAAACCATGTCCCCGCCGCCTTTGACCCGCTTGTTGGAGACTCCGAGCGGTACGTCAGCCAGCGCAGTCCACGTTGCCGAGTCGGACCGGTACGACCAGAACGCCACCGTATTGTTACCTTTGAGCAGATAGACCGTGCCGCTACCGTCACCGCAGACTGCCGCACCCTTGCCCGGCAGCTTGTTTTCGTTCCCGGCCGGCACCGGTGGCAGCTGCAGCCAGCTGCTGCCGACCGGGTCGAATCGCCAGCAGTCAGAGGTCTTCTGTCCCTTCAGCACAAAGAAACTACCACTGGCATCGTCCCATGCCAGGGCGCCACCATCCCCCACCGCCTTGCCCGAAGGCAACAATGGCACCTGGCTGATCTCACGCCAGCCCGGCGCGGTAGTATCCGGTCCAATCGTCGTAAAACTCCAGACCTGCGATACCGTCCGGCCCGCCCGGTTACGGGCATCCACCCGCCACCAGTAGCGCCGCCAGGGCAGCAGCCCGGCATACTCGACCACTGTGTCAACCAGCCCCTCGGCCAGCAGTTGCGCGGGCGGGAAAACTGTGTCCAGTAGAACATCATAGACATCGGTGTTGAACGCCGGGTGCCAGACGAGCTGGCCGGCAGCGGGCTGGCTGTCGGCGTCGTCCGGCGGCGCGGCCAGCACCGGCACCCCCGGCCCGCCGCGCGTGATCTGCCACCAGACGTCGTCAATCAACAGGAACCAGGCATCGAGCGAGGGGTAGCGAAACCCGATATGAATCGGCCGCTCGTCCCAGGCATCCAGACACAGTTTCGTTGCGCCGTATTCGGTAGCGCGGGTGCTGGCAGCGAAAATCCGCGCCAGTGTGTCGGCCGGGCCGTTCTGACCGCTCATCACAAAAACCTCCAGCGACTCCGGATAGTCGCGGTCGTACGCCCGCCAGAAGAATCCAATCGTATCGGTGCCGGTTGCGGTCGGGGTGAAGCTGTTGCTCACCAGCCAGTCGTCGTTGCGCAGCAGCGCCGACTCCCACCTTACGCCGGAGTGGCGTAGCCCGGAGTGTTCCCGTCCCGGCTCCTCGCGCCATTCCCATTGCTGAGCTCCACCATCGCGGGAAAACCGCGCCCAACCCGGCGGTGGGAAACTACTGCAATAAGGGAGATCAAAACCCTGCGCCGCGACGGTGTTGCGCGGGAAAATCCAGTCATCCAGCGCGATGCTGTCATTCAGCGGATTCTCGTCACCGACGAGCACCACCCGGGCTGCAAACACTGCGCGCCGGGAAACCGACGGGTTCAGAAGGAAGAATACTGCCGCACTCTCACCCGGAGCGAGGCTCGTCCCCTCGAGACTGTCCACCGGTTGACCATCAATTGCCAGCCGCACCCGCCAAGTTGTCGCAGCCAGCGTGCCGCGATTGCGGACCACGACCGAAAGCGTCTCGTTGCTGCCGACCACCAGCGGATAGCCTGTACAGTGGAGCCTGTCCACTGCCATATCCCGCAGCGGCTGGTAAAGCTTCGGCCCCATGACATCGTCTATCGCCACACCGAACGCATCGTAGTTTTTGTAAACGAATGCCAGATAAACCGTACTGTCCCGCCAGGGCGCAAGACTGTAGGCCAGCCGCCGCCAGGCAGTAGTGCCGCTGGTCACAAACCGGCCGACGACCGCTCCAAACGCAGTGGTGTCAGTCTGACTCCTTGTCGCAATCCGTACCGTCAAGGTCTCATAGTAGTTGGGCTGGTCGGCACGAAAGTAGAAAACCAGCGAATCGTCGTCCGGACCAATCGGCCCGAGTGCAGGCGTAATAAGCCAGTCGTTGTTCGGGGTATCAAAGTAAACCCGGGCACAGGCCGGGGCAGTAAAACTGTAAGCAGTATGCCGTGTCCAGGGATCACTCTGGTCGAAGTTGTATCGGTGCCAGCCCGACGGGGGAAAGGTTGTAGCGGTAAATGTCTCGTACAGGCCGGGGTAAACCTCAACCTGAAACCGGGCGGTGTCGTTTTCCGGATTCTCATCTCCCTCCAGTCCACTGATCACCGACAGCACATAATGCCCCCGGACTGCCGGCACCGACCACAGTAACGGGAAGACCACGCTCTCGCTTTCACCCGGCAGAAGCCCCCGGCTGGTGTAGGCGGTGTCACTCCAGTCATAACCGTTCGGCCCGCCGATTGTCAGAATCAGCTTTTTTCCGGCCGGCTGCGCCAGTCGTCCGGTATTGCGCACCGTCGCGGCCACGCGGGCAGTTCCGTTCCGGGGTTGAAACGGCCAGACCGAATCAACACTGACCGCAGCGTAATCCAGATCCGGCTCAACCGCCCGCCGAAGATACCACACGTCACTGAACCCGGCGGTCGAACCGTTCCAGCTGTCGTGCCAGACCAGATGCACATCTCCGCGCCACGCGGTCACCGCGGCATACCAGGCGAAACTCACCCAGTTTGCCGGCGACAACCGGACGTCGCTCGACCACTGACCAGCCCCGGTGCGCGCCCGATAACGAAGATGCGAATAGACCGATGAGCCGGTACTGTCACGGCGCCAGACTACATGTGCCGTCTCGCCCACCAGTGCAATCCCTGGGAAACGGTTGTGGGCGCTATTGAACACACTGCAGGTCTCGATTGCGGCCCAGGCACCTTCAGTCTTGGTGCGGTAGAGAATCCGGAAGTAAAGGGGAGCGGACGGAGTCTGGCCATGCCAGACAACGTGCGGCACTCCGGTCGCGCTGACCTCGATATCCGGATTGTACTGAGAATAGGACTCCAGCTCAGCCGAGGAAACCTGCTCGATGGGCTGCCAGACACCGTTCAGCCGCGCCCGGTACCAGACTCGAAAACTGCTGACGCCGTTGCCGTACTGCTGCCAGGTGATGTGAACGTTGTTCGCGCTGTCAACCGCGACACCGGCGTTCAATGCCGCTGTCGCCGTATCGACGCTCACCATCGTAATCGGCCCCCACGCTGATCCATCGAACTCCCGATGCCAGACTTTCGTGTAAGTGGGGGCGACCCCGCTGCTGCACCGCT
The DNA here is from genome assembly GCA_965649225.1 of Caldifarciminota bacterium. GTDB lineage: Bacteria > Hydrothermota > Tepidihabitantia > Tepidihabitantales > Tepidihabitantaceae > CBFGJX01. The sequence goes on along the minus strand of CBFGJX010000010.1, from coordinate 32,839 downwards.
GGGTCCAGACCAGATGCAGCTGATTCCCGCCCGGCCGGGTCGCAATTGAAGGTTCACCCGGAGCGTAGCCGGTATGCTTTGTCGCAACCAGTTGCTCACTGGACCAGGTGCCGGTCGCCGCACTGCGACGACGGTACCACACCCCGCAGTAGGGCGGAGTGTTGCGCAGCCAGACGACATGAACGTTGCCGTCAAAGTCCGCCGCCACGCCGCCACGCAGACTGTTCAGCGAATTGCTGGTGCTGACGGTCTCGACTGTGCCCCACGAACCATCGGCACTGCTCCGCCGGCGATAGCATACCTTGTTGACGTTCACTGCAGCGTACCAGGTAACGTGCAAATTCCCACCGGTATCGGCCGCTACCCCGCCGCAATGGGCATACTGCGAGTACTCATGCTGAGTACTGGTTTGTGTCAGATTACTGGGTGTGCCCCAGCCCGCTGCCGTCGCGACCAGGGACAGTGAAAAGAGAAAACCGAAGACCCGGAGAAACTTGACCATGACCCCTCCTGAAAGAACCCGGTCTTGCTGCGTCGTCCGGCACCGGCGGACAAACGGCCCTCCGCCCTAGCCGGGCGCAAAATGCATTGTATCCCCCTCACCCCGAAATGTCAAGAACCCTGCCTTGACCGGGACAACCGCTGTGATAATTTCAGCGGTGGCAATCCTCCTGGTTGTACTGCTTGTCTCCAGCCAGCCCCCGGACAGCACACCACGCCTACGACTTCATCCCTGGGGGCGGCCCCATTCCGATGATACTGCCCTGATACTGCTGCAGAACGCCGCTTACGACTGCGGCTGGTCACCACGATTGAAAATCTCCCGCTGGGCCGCCTACTTCTACACACCGACCCGGCAAAGGCTTTCCCGTCGCAACCATCGCTTTGCCGCCGACCCACGGCTACCAACGGGGCTGGGCCCGGTACCAGCCGACTATCGCCATCAATTCCGCCGCGACCTTACGGGATTCGACCGTGGCCACCTAGCGCCTGACGCTGCGCTGAAAGTGTTTGGGCCTCGGGCTCAGTTCGAAACCTATTATCTCACCAACATCACCCCGCAGTACAGTCGCATCAACCGCGGGCCCTGGCGCCAGATTGAAGAACAAATCCGGCAGAGTGTCCGACCCGGCGAAACAATCTGGGTAGTTGATGGACCGGTTCTGCTTGCCGGCCGCGACACTCTCTGGCTCGGTGCCAGCCGGATTGCTGTCCCTCACGCCTACTTTGCCGGAGCCGTAAAGAAGAACGCACCAGTACCGACTGCCTGGCTTGTACCCAACCTGCCCCGACCTCCGAACCGCCCGATTCCTTTCTGGCAGATTCCGGTCGATTCGGTCGAACGACTGACCGGCGTCAGAATGTTTCCAGACTTCTCCCGGCAACCCCCAGACTGATTCAGTCCCGACCCTGACTTCCCACGGTCGACTCTTGCCACCCCTGCACTGGCATACGCCCCCCCTCCGGACCCTACGCGGTGGTGGAGGGCACCCCCCCCACCATATCTAGTACGGCCTCTTGGTCACTGATACCAGATGTTGTATTGGACGCCCGCCAAGGCCGGCGCTGGCTTGCCGACGATTGCGGCGTACGTCGCGATAGGGCCTGTCGCCCTGCTTGAACGGTCGAGAGCCGGTCTGCAAATCAGTTCCCGGCCCGGCCGGGCCGGGAACTAGCGGACGAGTATCGCCTTGCTGTCGCCGCCTGCCGACGGGATGAAGTAAACCCCGCTGCGGACCCGGCCGGCCGACACTCGGCGGCCAAGCGCGTCGTACAGCTCGCATTCCGCCGCAGCCCCGACCGGGAGCGCACGACGCCGCGTCACCCGTGCCGGCCCTTCGGCGACGCCAACCAGCGGTGATGAGTAGTACACCGTGCTCTGACCCGAGGAAAGATAGCCGCCGGGGACGTAAATCCTGCCGGCATGTTCCAGGCCGTCCGCAGCCCAGCGGGGCTGGGGCAGAGCAGGCTCAGCCGTCCACTGGCCGACACTGCCGTCGGGGTTGACCGGCGCCGACCAGCAGTTTGCCGTCAGTCCGCTGACCACATACAGCCGCCCGGCAAGTGCCACACAGGTGGCGCCTTCGACCGCCGCCGGCAGGCTGGTGGCAGTCTGCCATGACCCGAGTGTGCCGTCAGGATTGCGAGCGGCGTACCACACCGCTCCGGTCGGCGCAGCATCGGGTCGGCCCCCCAGCGAGTAAATGAAACCGTTGTAATAAACAATGCCGTTGAGGCGATTCACCCCGGGCAGCGGGGTAGTGGCCTGCCATGCACCGAGATTCCCGTCCGGCTGAATGCGCGCGAAGCGCACATCGGCCACTACCGGCTGGCCGATGCCGGTTGCACCGCCGACGGTGTAGATGCAGGAATCAACGAGGATGCCGCCATGGGTGTACAACGGCACGGGCAGGCTCGTCGTCGTCTGCCACACCCCGAGCGCACCGGTTGAATCAATCGCTGCGTAGCGCACCGTACTGGTCAACCCGGAGTTGTTCCAGCCGCCGACAACATAGATGTGGCTCGCCGTCGCCTCAGCCGAGAACCAACCCAGCGGCACAGGCAGGCTTGTCGTCGCGACCCACTGTCCAATCGTGCCGTCCGGATTGAATCGGGCGAAGTAGCAGTCGGCCTGCGGCCCCTCACCGCCAGCAAGAAAGTAAAGGTGATTCGCGGTCGCGGCACAGGCGTGCCGCCACGAACCGCGCGGCAGCTCGGTCGTGGTCTGCCAGTCAAACAGCGGCCCGGCAAGCACGCAACCGGCGCAAAGCAGTACCGTCAGACAGTGCAAGACTCCTCCTTTGTAGTTCTGCGCCATTCTGCGCCGGCTTTGGCCACCGGTCAACTGTCTGTTCAGTCTGTTGCCGAATCATCAGTCCAGCCTCTTGTGGCAGAACCACCAGTCAAAGCACTCGTACTCGCTCGGCCGCTTGGCTGCTGTTGCCTCGTCACGCGCCGGCGGGATAATGACATGGTCCCCGACCAGCTCATTGTCGGGCCAGTTGGCCGGCATCGCGACCTTCTTGGCGTCCGAGATTTGCAACGCCTTCACCATCCGCAAAAGCTCGTCCATATTGCGGCCCAGCTCCTGCGGGTAGTACAGAATGGTCCTGACTACTCCGGTCGGGTCCACCAGAAACACCGCCCGGACCGTGCTTGTGCCTTTGCCCGGATGAATCAGGCCAAGACGCATCGCCACCTTGCCGACATCGTCCGATATTATCGGGAACTTGATTTCAACGCCCAGCCTTGCCTTTATCCACTGAGTCCACTTGATATGCGAAAAAACCTGGTCGATACTCAAACCGATGAGCTCGCAGTTGAGTTTCTGAAACTCGTCCCAGCGCTTCTGGAACGCAACAAACCCGGTCGTGCACACGGGCGTAAAGTCGGCCGGGTGACAGAACATCGTAAGCCACTTGCCCTTGTAATCGCCGGGCAGATTCTTGAGACCGTGCGCGGTATGCACGGTGATATCGGGAAACCGGTCGCCGATCAGCGGCATTGTCATGCTTTCCATTGCTCCCCTTAGCAGGCTGGAATGGCCCCACCCGGCAATCTGCTTTGTCCGGCCTTTCGGGGCTCGCGTCACCCCCCCAAAAAAAGCACAACGCTGACTGCAATACTGTCAATCAGTCGGGAGCAGCACAGTCGGGCGCGACGCCAAGCCGGACGCTATAACCCCAGCATCAGTTTGGCGGTGGTGAAAAATATCAACAGACCGGTAATGTCAACAATGGTGGTAAGTGCCGGACTGGCCACCACCGCCGGGTCCATCTTCAACCGGGCTGCCACCAGTGGTAGCACTGCACCGATCAGCGTGCTGGTGACGACCTGCAGACCAAGTGCACAGGCAACGACCAGACCAAGTTCCAGAGGAGTCACGCCCGGCGGCAGCGTACGCCCGCCGCCGAAGACCATCACCCGCCCGACGGCGAATATTCCCAACACCAGCGCCAGCAGCAGTGCCGTTGTCAGCTCCCGCAACAGCACTCGCAGGGTATCACGGGGAGCGATTTCCCCCAAGGCGAGCGCCCGGATGACCAGCGTGGCCGACTGACTGCCGGTGTTGCCACCGGTGTCGGCCAGCATCGGCATGAAGGTGGCAAGTATTGCTATCTGGGCCAGCAGCGCCTCAAAACGATAGACGATAAAACCTGACACCAGCCCGAGCACGGCAAGACCGACAATCCAGCCAACCCGGTTGCGAAAATGGCCAAACGGCGAAGTTTTCATGTAGGCATACGAGGCGTGCTCACCGCTGATGCCCATCAGTTTTTCAACATCCTCGGTCTGCTCCTGCGTCAGCACGTCCGAGGCGTCGTCGTGGGTAATGATACCGACCAGCGCATTTTCCGCATCCACCACCGGTAGAGCGATGAGGTCGTATTTCTGAATGGTGCGCGCCGCTGCCTCCTGATCATCAGTAGCACGAACGGAAATCGGATCGGTGCGCATCACGTCGCGCACCCGTGTTTCGGGACGCGCCAGTATCAGATCCTTGAGCGAGACATAGCCGAGCAGGTGACGGTTTTCATCCAGCACATAGGAGTAGTAAATCGTCTCCTTGTCGGGTGCCTCACGCCGCAGCCGGGCGAGTGCGCTCTCGACCGTTTCGTCGGGGGCAAGCGTCGCATACTCCGATGTCATTATTGCGCCGGCGGTGCCCTCGGGATAGGAGAGCAGCCGGCGGACGTCTTCCCGCTCGGCCTGAGCCATCGCCGGCAGCAAAGCCTCGCGCCGGTCCTCGGGTATCTGCTTGAACATATCCACCCGGTCATCGGGCGGCATGTCGGAAAGCAACCGGCCCAGTTCTTCCCGGGGCAGCTCATCCAGCAGTGCCATCTGCAGAGCGGTATCGAAATGGCTGAACACCTCCGCCTGCACCCGCGATGGTGCGCAGCGCAGGATTGCCGCTGCCTCGCCCGGCTCCAGCCGAGCAAGCACCTCGGCGGCAATTTTCGGATGGGTATCGGTCAGAAACTCGCGCAGTTCGTCCGTCTCACCCGACGCCAGTGCCTCGCGCAGGTCGGGGACAAGCAGGTCAAACGGACTGGGGCCGTGTTGGCTCAATACCGCTCCTGTCGGGTTTGGGGCCCGAACCGGGTCCGATCGTCATGGCTCACAATGTACCATCTTCCGGACTGGGCGCAAGCGGTTTCGCCGTGCAGCCAACCCCGCCAGCCGGCGCAGGCCAGTTGCGCAGGGCCTAGCGCTGGCGCGGCCGGCACAACTGGTCGCCCCTGCGGCAGTTCTTCTTCAGCTGCGCCGCGGGCCGGGCAATCCCCTCTGCACCGAACTGCCGTTCGTCGTCCGGCCCGCGCCGGCCAGCCCGGTAACGGCAATACCGCGAAAATCAACCCTGCCGCATCCTGTCGTTCATGACCACGCGGCAGCGCTGATGCCGAATCAAGGCAGTCCCGGCAGGCCGGAACCGACGCGCCAGCCGGTGTGCTTGATGCGGCCGTCAGTGATGGTCAGTGTCGCGGTCGGCTGGTCCCTGTTCGGTAGCAGTCCGGGTGCCCAGTAACCAAGCGTCCCGGAGTACCGACCAGCTATCAACTCGGCGTCATACCGGGTGATGTCAATGGTACCGCTCACGCCGACGTAACCTCTGATGGCGTAGTACACCCGCGACTCGCGGTTGTCAATCAGACAGAGGAATGCATCGTCGCAGGTCTGAATCTCGTAACTGCCGCTGCCGGCGGGACAGGCGACCGTCACCTGCCAGCTCGGTTCCGAGTCGCCCGTGGCTACGACCGCTCCCTGCAGGTTCGCCTGACCGCCGGCGGTGGCGACCACCGCGCCGGCGCGAAACGGCCTGCCGTCGCGCCTTCCGTCAAGCACGTGCCGCAGCATCACCAGCGTGTCACCGCTCATCCGGAAGCTCGCATTGCGCCACATCACCGGGTCCGGATCCGTGACACTACCGAGCAGCGCCAGCGCCTCCATCGGCACGCAGGTATCGGCCAGAGCGCCGATGAAGGTCGTGTCCAGATTGTAGGCGAACATGTCGTGCACTGCCCAGTCGTAGCCGCAGAAAAGGTCGGCGCCGGCATCGTGGAAAGCCTGCTCCAGTTCCGGGTTGGTCTGATAGGCGCTGAAGCAGGCCGCGATGTATGCGATTGTCTTCCAGTAGGGCTCGGAGTTGTCGAACCGGCCGTAGGCACGGACGAACTCCGGCAGAATCACCGGGTAGAACCGACGGCCGTGCGCGGCAAAAGCCAGTCGGGGCCCGGCGGGCCCCGACCTGGCATCGTCACGAAACTCGGTGGCGATGGCAGCCGCCATCTCACCCTGCGAGTAGCCCCTGCCGGTCAGGAGCGCAGCGCAGGGCGGCGCTCCCAGGAAGGGGGAAACCAGACAGCCGTGCCCGGTCCAGAAAAAAAGCGAGCGGGCATCCCGCAATTGGGCCTTGACGCGCTGAACCGTAACCGCAGTGTTGGTCCAGAACTCGGCCTGACGCAGTCCGTAGCAGCCTCGACACATCTCCCAGACATCATAGGTTTCAAGCGCGGTTCCCAGCAGTTCCTCGGCAAAAGGGGCAAAGATACGCGGGCTGGGCGCGACGACGCCGCCACTGATGACAACCGGCTGCCGGTCGAAGTCCGGCAGGCGTCGGGCGGCAACCGGGCCGCGACCGGCGGTGGTATCGAATGTCCGCTCGCAGATGCCGGCAACGAGTCCGTTGCTGAAGATGACCCAGACCGTGCTGTCGGGCGAGATTGTCGCGGTGTCAACCCCGGGCTGGCCGAGCAGGCTGGCCCGCGCTTCCTCGGCTGCGGTCGAGATGTCGCCGCCGGCCAGTCTTGCCAGGTAGACGTCCTCAGCGGTCCGAAGCGCGCCGAGATTCCGTTCAACCGTTTGCTCATTCAGTGCGGTCCAGTCAATCGGCTGATGACAGGACAGCAGCAGCCCGAGCAGGACGAAGAGAACCGCCGTCATGCCGGCCGGTCGCTGTGTTATATGATTCATTAGTCATACCTCCCTGCGCTTCAGCTGACCACAGGCCCGGGCCGCGTCATGCCAAGCCTCACCGTCCCAGTTTATAGCGACCGAAATCACATTTCCAGCACCTTCTATCATGCTCCCGGCTGCCAGATTTGCGACGCCCTCGCGTCTTCAATCCGGCCGCCGACACGACTGCGACCTCGTCTGGCGGCGCGGGAGTATCACCCGCAGCTTTGCACCTCGGCAGGCTCTGCATCGGGTTGCATGATTCGTCTGTGGGTGCAGAGCTCGGCCTTGCCTGCGCGCCAACCGGACGTGCTGCTGCCTCGGCGGTGCCAAGTGGCACTGCAGTCTGCTGCCGAACCGCCCGGCTCGAACGGCCACAGTTGACTAGATTCTGCGGCTGTCGTAGGCCCAGTTGAGCAAGGCCTGACGCTGGCGCGGGCGGCACGACAGGTCGCCCTTACGGCAGTGTTTCTTCAGCTGCGCGACGTGTCGGGCCATCGCCTTCCAGCGTTTTATCTGCCGTTCGTCGTCCGGCCCGCGCCGGCCCGACCAGTACCGGCAGTACCACTGAAACCAGCCGCGCGGGTCGTCAGGATGAATCCAGCCCTTCGCGCGCCAAACCGACAGCGGCTGCGATGCGTTCACGCCAAAGAAGTTCTTCTTCGGGTCGTGCCAGCCGGGCGAGAGACGCGCGCGCCGAAACCAGCTGCGGGGAAATTCGTTCTGGCAGTCGGTCATGTAGCAGCCGCCGAACACGCCCAGTTCGAGCATCTGCTTCGGCGTCAGTTCCGGCTTGAACTCGGGATGAAAATTGCGGCCGGCCGGCTCGGTACGCCAGTAGACATAACCCTGCTGCATTTTGTCGTTGACTACAACCCGGACCGGTCGCCACGGTCGTTTTCTGCCTGCCATCGCTGTACAATAGCACGCTGCCCGGTTGCCGGCAAGGGCCGGAAACCGGCAGCACTAGGCCGGCTCGCGCAACATCTCCCATACCGGCAGCGCCGGTGGTGGAATTGTTATCTGCTTCAGCACGCGAAATCCGAAACGTTCGTAGAGTCCGACATTGCCCTCGGTCTCGGTTTCAAGATAAACCGGCTGCCGAAGCTGATCCGCCTCTGCCAGCAGTGCCCGCAACAACCGGCCGGCCAGGCCTTGTCCCCGGGACTCGGCCGCTACGCCGATCACTGCCAGATAGAGATACTGCCGGCCCGCGGTGTGTTCTCTGCGGTCGGCGGCAAGCATTGCGGCTGGCATTCGCATCCGCTGCGCCGCGGCAAAACCCAGCCGCAATCCAGCCCACACTGCGCCGCTGGCAATCATGCGCCCGAAACCCATGTCGGCAAAACGGCCCGGCAGCCAAGCCGCGACCGCTTCCAGTCTTGCCGTCGCCGCACATACTTCACCGTAGCGCTGGCAGTAGCGCAAGACCGCCTCGAAGGCGGCCTGGCGGCTGCTGTCCGGTCTCGCCAGGCCGGCAACCACCCACTGCCAGAGCGGATCAGCGTTGAACGCACCGGCCAGCATCGCCGCTGCCGCGGCAATCTCTTTTGGACCCGGGGACCACAAGCCGTCGGCCCGGAAATATCCGCTGGTCTCCCGGCCAATCACGGCTTGCAGCCCGCTCTCAGGACCGCCAGCCTGCCAGCCGCCGGCGGCGTGACGCTGCCCTGACGGAAATCATCCGGCCCTGTTGGCGCAGGCAGCCGCAGTGACTCCGGCACATGCAGCCGGTCAGCACGACGCTTCCCCGCCACCAGCCGCACGTGACTGGAGCCGATATCAATGAACGCGGTTCGGGCCGGACCGGCCTCAGGTGCCATGGCTCTGGTAATGCCTGACAAGCTCTTCAAGTCCCCACGGCATCAAACATTCCGGCGTGAAACCCAGCCGGTCAGCAGTTTCTCGAACGGCATCGGCGCTCTCGGCCTCGATTTCCAGAAACTCCGGAATGAACGCCAGCTCTCCTTCGTACCGGTCAAACTCGCAACGAACACCCTCCAGCTGCCAGCTCCGACGCCACTTGCTTGCCTGCTTGACAATCTCGAGTCCGATTGCCTCAAGCAACGCGGCACAACCGTCAAAGTCATCGACCCCGACGCCGATTTCTTCTCTGATCTTGACACCGCTGTCTTGTCGGCGCAGCTTGCCGACAAGCTCTACCCGCTCCCCTTCCCGCCGCAGGCGTAGACAACTCCCCTGTACCGCGAGCCGATGATCAGGGTAATCAAAGAAGACCGCCTCCAACCGACCATCAAACACCAGTTCGGCGCCAAGCTCAACAAGCCGCCGTTCGACCTCGGTCCGGTTGACGTCAAGGATTTTGGCTTCGATTTCGGTTATTTTCACGTCCTGCCCGGTCTGGCGCAATACCAGTTTCAGACTCCTGTCAGCCGCGGATTGGGCGCCGCTGTCCGGTTGTTTGCCCTGCCTTTCAATTACCCGACCCGCTGTCCAACGCCGCAGCATAGCACACACCCGCCGCCTTGGCAACAGCCTCCAAAACCGAGGGGCGGCATCGTGCCGCCCCTCGGTGTCGGTCGAATCCCGGGCTACTTGAGCACGAAGATGTTGTGCTTTTCGCAGATCCGGTGGAGCTGCTTCGGCCAGACGGTGACGGTCACTTCACCGAAGTGCGCCTTGCGCAACAGCAACATCTGCAGCCGTCCCTGGCCGATACCGCCGCCGATCGAAAGCGGTATTTCGTCGCGCATGATCATCTTGTGATAGGGCAGCTTCAGCCGGTCGAGCTGGCCCGACAGCTTGAGCTGCAGCTTCAATGTCTCCTTGGTCACGCGGATGCCCATTGACGACAGCTCGTGCCGGCGCTTGGTCAGGTGATTCCAGACCAGGATGTCGCCGTTGAGCCCGTGGGTGTCCTTGCCCGTCCACTGCGAGGTGTCGGTCACCCAGTCGTCGTAGTCGGCGGCCCGCATCTCGTGCGGGTAGCCGTCCTTCAGGACCCAGCCGATGCCGATGATGAAGACCGCCGGCGAGTAGTCCTGCAGGATCCGGGTTTCGCGCTGCTTGCGCGGCAAGTCAGGATACCGCTCCAGAATCTCTTCGGCATGGATAAAGGTCAGTTCCTTGGGCAGATTCGGGTAGCGCGGGTCCTTCAGCTGCGGAAACATCTCCTGGACATATTCCTCGGCCCCGGTGATGACTTTCCAGATTTTGCGGACCGTTTCCTTCAAATAGTCCAGATTGCGCTGCTCCGGCGTGATGACCTTCTCCCAGTCCCACTGATCAACATACGAACTGTGGTCGTGGTCAAGGAAGTAGTCTTTGCGCACGGCCCGCATATCGGTGTTGATGCCCTCGCCAACCTCACAGCCGTACTGCTTCAACGCCCACCGCTTCCACTTGGTCGCCGCCTGAACAATCTGAGCATTGATCCGCGGCTTGATGCCCAGCCCGCAGGGAAACTCGACCGGCGTACGCGACCCGTCGCGATCGAGGTTGTCGTTCATTCCGCTCTCGCGTTCAACGATCAGCGGAACCTGCACCATTTGCAGATTCAGCTCTTTGCAAAGGTTGTCCTCGACATAGCGCTTGACCGCGTAAATCGCCCGCTGAGTCTGCTTGTTGTCGAGAATCGGGCGATAGTCGACCGGCAGTACCTTTTCGACCTGCGCGTAAGTGCTGATGCCGGGGCCGGCGAGATCGGCCGACTTACCTGACTTGCCCGGTTTCACAACCGGCTTGGCGGGTTTGCGTGGTGTCTGCTTGGCGACCTTTCTGACCGGCCGCGACACCTTCTTCTTTATTGCCATTGGTTTTACTCCTTGGTGACTTGCCAATCTGGCTGCAATCGGCGCAAAAGGTAACCGCCGAATCCGGCTTTGTCAACCGGTTTCACCCTGATGCCAACCGGATGCTCTTGACGCTGCGGGCCGCCCACCTACCCTCAGCCAATGTCGAATGCGGACTGGGGCGACATTCGCCGTTTCCGTCGGGAAACTCCGGCCCTGGTAGCGCTTGTCCCCTCGCGGCGGGACTGGCGGATCATCAATCGTGAACACTGGTACCGCATCCCGGTTGCCAGTGCCCCCGAAAACCTTCAGCTGATCCGCTGGCTGAGTTTCTATTTCCCGGCTGCATTCGGAGCTGAACGCTGGTCAGTAAGCTGGCTGGCCCGGGTGACAGACTTGTCGGTCGTGCGGCGCATTGACCTGCTGCCGGCGGAAACTGACCACCCCCGCGCAACCACCCCCTACTGGCGAATCGCCCTCGCCGACATTGCACCACTGCCACGCCCGATACCATCGGCCCGACGCCGGCGCATCGTGTTTATCCCCACTTCGCTGGAACGGCTGCGCAATGCACAGGAAATCAACGACCTCTACCGCACCAGCCCGATCGAGGATCGGCTCTACCACCGGCTGTGTGCCGCCCGCGCGCGACCGGAACGACAGTTCTTTGTTCGGGACGGTGATTCCGGCTACTTCATTGACCTCGCGCTGTTGTGTCGCAACGGGCGACTGGCAGTTGAATGCGACGGTGACCACTGGCACGCCAACACCGAACGTGCCAGTCTCGACCGCCGCCGCGACAACAGCCTCACCGTTGCCGGCTGGCACATTCTGCGGTTTTCGGGCCGAGAGATCAACCGTAACGCCGACGATTGCCTGCGCCTGGTTCTGCGTACCGTTGCCCGCCTGAAGGGCCTGCGTCCAGCTCAGTCTGAGGCAGCCGGTCGGCCGGCCGGCCGCTCAAACTGTCCGGCCACTGGCGGCAGCATCAGAAAAACCACCACTGCCAGCGGGACCAGACTCATCAGTGCCGTGATCAGCAGGCCGTAACTCATTGCCGATTCCGGCATCACTACTGCCAGAGTCGCGCGAATCAGCGGCAGCCCGAGCGTGAAACCGACGACAATCTGAGCAACGTGCAGAATGCAGACCAGATACCAGCCCCAGCGCCGGCGCAGCAGCAGCCCGATGCAGCCAACCAGTACTGCGGCATTGGCGGCAATCTGGACATAGCTTGCCACCATCACCTGTTTCAGAATTGCGTCCAGCGCCTCGGCCACGACCGGAGTGAGCTCGAACCCGGCGTTGATAAGAATCGTCCGGGGCGAAAAACCGCCGGCCATCGTCCGGGCAGCAATCCCGGCCAGCAGCGAGCTGGCCGCCTCGATTGCCAGCAGCCAGCCGACGGCAGTCGTTGCCCACCACCAGCGCAGGGCCGTTCGGCCCTGTACCCCTCGCCGCTCGCCTGTTGCCCCGGTCGGTGGCTGCGCCGTCAGCGCCTCCAGTTCTTCAGCACCCGCCGGATGATCGACTCCAGCCCGGGCCGCGACTTCTCCTCCAGCCGGTAGCGTACCCGCACGACCGGCTTGTTGACTTTTATAAGCCGGGCAAGGTCGATCGGCGTCCCCGATACGACGACATCACAGTCGCAGCGGTTGATCGATGCCGCCAGGTCGGCAAGCTGACGCCGCGAGTAGCCCATCGCCGGCAGCACCTGCCGCAGATGGGAAAACTGTTTCAGCTCGCGCGCCAGGCTCCGGACCGCACATGCCGCCGGATCAACAATCTCGCGCGCTCCGAACTGCCGTGCCGCCAGCCAGCCGGCGCCATAACCCATGCCGCCATGCGTGACGGTCGGGCCGTCTTCGACCACCAGCACCCGTTTGCCCGCAATCTGGGCCGGGTCCGCCACCGTCAGCGGTGAGTCGGCGTCAATGATCAGCGCTTTGGGATTGACACGCTTGATATTGGCGCGGACGGTGGCAATGTCCTCGGGCCGGGCCGAGTCCTGTTTGTTGATTACCACGACATCGGCCATGCGCAGGTTCACTTCACCCGGATGCCAGGTAGTTTCATGCCCGGGCCGCAGCGGGTCGGCGATGACAATCAGGCAGTCGGGCTTGAAGAACGCGATTTCATTGTTACCGCCGTCCCAGACGATAACGTCGGCCTCGGCTTCGGCGCGTTTGAGAATCTCGGCGTAGTCGCAGCCGGCATAGACCACCATCCCGTTCTCGATGTAGGGCTCGTACTCCTCGCGCTCTTCGATCGTTGCCTGCGCCCGGTCGAGGTCATCGTAGCTGGCAAACCGCTGCCAGACCTGCTTTTCCAGGTCGCCATAGGGCATCGGTTCACGCACTGCCACCACCCGTCGGCCCAGGCCTTTGAGGATTTCATAAACCCGGCGCGAAGTCTGTGACTTGCCGCAGCCGGTCCGGACCGCACACACCGCAAATACCGGCCGCTTTGACTTCAGCTGCACAGAACGGGGGGTGATCAATCGGAAGTCGGCCCCGGCCACCAGCGCCAGCGAAGCCAGGTTCATCACGTAGTTGTGCGAAACGTCGGAATAGGCAAAAACCACCTCGTCGGCCTTCAACTCCCGGATCAGCCGGCCGAGCTCGCGCTCGGGGTAACTGGGAATGCCTTTCGGATACAGCCGGCCTGCCAGCGACCGGGGATAGGTCCGCAGGCCGCCGACCGTCCCGAGGTTCTGCTCTGCCGCCAACGTGAATCCCACCACTCGGTAGGCCGGATTGTCGCGGAAGCAGGTATTGAACACATGATAGTCCATCCCGGCCGCGCCGACGATGATTGTCCGGCGCGGCGCGGCAGTGGGAAGCTTGCGGCGGGTAGAAGACTGTCTGCCTGTTGCCATTGTTTCCTCCCGGCTAGAACCGCTCCGTCATTGACTTCGCCTGCAGGAACAACAGCAGGTAGTCCCGGCCGCCGGCCTTGGAGTCGGTGCCCGACATGTTGAATCCGCCAAACGGCTGCACATCGACCAGCGCACCGGTGCACTTGCGGTTGATGTACATGTTGCCGACATGAAACTCGCGCTTGGCGCGCCAGATCTTCTCCCGGTCGCGGGTGTAAACCGCACCGGTCAGGCCGTACTCGGTACCGTTGGCAATCGCCAGTGCATCCGAGTAATTCCGCGCCTTGATGACTGCCAGCACCGGCCCGAAAATCTCTTCCTGGGCAATCCGGGCGTTGCGTTTGACGTCGGCGATGATCGTCGGCTGAATGAACCAGCCTCCCTCCGGTCCGCGCCGGCCGCCATACACCAGCCGGCCCTCTTTCTTGCCGACCTCGATGTAGCCCATGATGGAATTGAAGGCCTTCTCGTTGATTACCGGCCCGAGCCAGTTCTTCTGGTCTTCAGTCGGCCCGATGTGGTACTTTTTCGTCAGCGCAACCACCCGGTCAATCATCTCGTCATAGACCTTGGCGTCGATGATTGCCCGGGAACAGGCCGAGCATTTCTGTCCCTGGAAACCGAACGCCGAAACGACAATCCCCAGTGCGGCATCATCCAGGTCCGCATCGGAATCGACGATGATGCAGTCCTTGCCGCCCATTTCGGCCACGACCCGTTTGATCCAGATCTGGCCCGGCGAAGTTTTCGCCGCCCGCTCGATAATCCGCAATCCGACTTCCTTTGACCCGGTAAACGAGATAAACCGGGTCTTGGGGTGATCAACCAGCCAGTCACCAACCGCTCCGCCCGGCCCGGTCAGCAGATTCACCACTCCCGGCGGCAACCCGGCAGCCTCGAGCACCTCAACAAACATCGCCGCCAGCAGCGGCGCATCCGACGACGGCTTCAGCACCACCGTATTGCCGGCGACTGCCGCCGCGGTCGTCATCCCGGCCATAATCGCGCACGGGAAATTCCAGGGCGGAATCACGACGCCGACGCCGAGCGGGATATAACGTACCTCCTGCGCCTCACCCGGGTAGGGTGTCACGCCGACGGGCTGGTCGTAACGGATTGCCTCGCGGCCGTAGAACTCGAGGAAATCCACCGCCTCGGCGAAGTCGGCATCGGCCTCGAGCCAGTTCTTGCCCTCTTCCAGCACCATTGCCGCATCGAATTCAAACCGGCGCTGACGCATTATCCGTGCCGCCCGGAAGAATATCGCCGCCCGCTCGATTGCCGGCATGAAACGCCAGGTTTCAAACGCCTTCAGCGCCGCCTTCAGCGCCAGCTCGGCCTCCTTCACCGTCGCCCGCTGGAACAACCCGATCGAGGACTTGTCGGAGGGATTGTACGAACGAAACTGTTCTTTGGCCTTGAGTTTCTTGCCGTCGATAACCAGCATCCACTCCCGCTCCGACTGTTCCTTCAGTCGGGCGATGGCATTCTTCATGCCCTGCTGATTTTCCGGTTTGGCAAAGTCAAGGTACGGCTCGTTGGCGAACTTGGGTAACATCCTGCGCCTCCTGCAATAAGTCGGCTTGATTCCGGTCCACCGCAGCGGACCTGCTGCTTTTCTTATCGCAACGGCTGATGAATCCGGGCCGCTGTCACAGAGGACAGCCGCGCGGCCGCAACGCGCCGCCGGTCTGGCGCCAGGACGATTCAGAGCGACCGCCGTTGCCGGGTAACTTTCTCTGAAAAAGGGCGTTACGGCCCTGGACGCCCGGCTTGTCTGACGCCGACAGCATAACCGCGACGCCGGTCAAGTCAAATCCGAACAGAAAGCGTCGGCTAGTTCTTCGGGATATTGATAAAGACTTTGTGCCGGTCGGCGCCGAATTCCTGCACCGGCACGAACCGCCGGCGGTAGTGGCGTTCCAGTGCTGTCTGCATCTCGGCAATATACTCGGCCGGACAGGCACCATAGGAAATCGTTGCCGTAGCCTTGGGGTTGCCCAGCACCTCATTGAGCCGGTTGGTGTAACCCAGACCGGCCAAAAGGGAAAGCGCCTCCGCCCCGGCCTTCTGGTTGACGGCAAAAACCGTCAGCCGGATCCGGCTACGGGTCGGCGGCCGGTCAACGGCGGGCAGACTGATAAACACATCGTCGTCGTCCGGCTCAAACAACCGCAGTGGCGCCAGTTCGATATCGGTCTCTTCCAGAACGACCTCGCTCAGCTCGTCAATCACGGCCGGCGCGGCCGAACCATAAAGCAGCTCGGCATCCTCCGGCACGGCCTCATCGACACGGTTGTCCTTGTTCGTGTAGCCAAGTTCGGCCAGCACCGCCAGCAGGGCCTCCCCCTGCTCGACATCCTCGGTCAGCACCACAATCCGCAGCCGGGCCCGGTCGGCGTTGGTGCCGGCCCGGGTCGCGAACGGCAGATTGATGAACACGTCGGTATCGGTGGAGTCGAACTCACGGCTCCGGCGTAGCTCGACATCGTAGCGCCCTTCGGTGTAAGTGGCGATTTCCTCGATGTATGGAAACGGCGCGGCGCCGTATTTGATATTGAACTCCCGGTTCGGGTTGGGATGGACCGTGTTGTCGCGGTTGCTGTAACCGCGCGCCGCCAGCTTCACCAGCAGCTCACGGGCTCTTTGCGGGTCATCGGAAAACACCACAATCCGCAAAGCCGACTTTGCCACCGGACCGGCGGCAACTGCCGTCAGTACGAGCAGCAGCGCAATGCCGGCTGGCCGGGAAAATTTCATATCGTCGCTCCCTGCGGAATTACCAGTCGGATGAATATAGGCCACAACTGCCGCCAGTCAACCCCCGTGCCGCCACCGCCGCACAATCGCCTTGACGCTCTCTGCCCACCGACATAAGATGGCCCGGCGATGAGAATCCTGCTGATCAACTGGCGCTGCATCAAGAACCCGCTCGCCGGCGGTGCCGAGATTTATGCTCAGGAAATCTTCCGTCGCATCGCTGCCCGCGGCCACGAAGTCACCCAGCTTGCCGAGCGCTATCCCGGGTCAGTCGCCGATGAATGTCTGGACGGCATCCGAATCCGGCGTCTGGGTGGCCGGAGCACCTTCAACTTCGCGGTCTGGCGCGCCCTGCCGGCAGTTAGCGCCGAGGGCAACTATGACATCGTCATTGACGACCTCAACAAGATTCCGTTCTACTCGCCCTGGCGCACGCGCAAACCGGTGCTGGCGATACTGATGCATCTGTTCCGCGGCTCGATTTTCAAAGAAACGATTCCGCCGCTGGCCGCCTATGTCTGGCTGGCCGAGACCGCCATTCCGCTCGCATACCGGAACTGTCTGTTCGCCGTACTCTCGGAAAGCTCCAAAGCCGACACGATCGCGGTCGGCATCCCCGCCGAACACATCACCGTGATTCCGCCCGGCACCGACTTCAGCCGCTTCAC
The DNA here is from genome assembly GCA_965649225.1 of Caldifarciminota bacterium. Taxonomy (GTDB): domain Bacteria; phylum Hydrothermota; class Tepidihabitantia; order Tepidihabitantales; family Tepidihabitantaceae; genus CBFGJX01. Next base: position 15,824 of record CBFGJX010000010.1, on the reverse strand, counting down.
CCCCGGCACCCGCCCGCCGGAGCCACCAACGCCGGTTCCGATTGTCCTCCACGTCGGCCGGCTCAAGAAGTACAAATCGGTTGACCACCTGCTCCGCGCAGCCCGGCTGCTGCTCGACCGCGGCCGCAGGTTCAAGGTCGTAATCGTCGGCGATGGCGACGACCGGCCGCGCCTTACGGCACTGGCGGCCAGACTCAACCTCGGCGATGCGGTGCAGTTCACCGGCTTCATTCCCGAAGCGGAAAAAGTCGCCTGGTACCGCCGCGCGGCGGTGCTGGTCGAAAACTCGGTCAAGGAAGGCTGGGGGCTGATTGTGATGGAAGCCAACGGCTGTGGCACACCGGTGGTCGTCGCCGATTCGCCCGGGCTGCGCGACTCGTCCCGTGACGGTGTCAACGGCCTGGTTTACCCCTACGGCGACATCCCGGCGCTGGCCGAAAAGCTCGAGCGACTGCTGACCGACGAACCGCTGCGCCAGAAGCTTGGTCGTCAGGCCGTCGACTGGGCCCGCCAGTGGACCTGGGACAAGGCTGCCGACGACATGCTCGCCCTCATCGAGCGAACCGTCGGTCGCGGGCACCGGGCCTAGCGCCCGGCGCCCGCGCCAACCCACCCGCTCACGACTTGCTGCAGTCAGCGAAACCGATGGCAACTGTCCGGCGCTGGTAGTAGCCCCGCCGCTCGGCCGCCGCCGCCGACTGCAGGTCGGCCATGGTAATTACCGCCGGCCCGCCGCTCTCGGCCCGGGCCGCAGCCGCAAACGCCGCCACCAGCGCGGCATTGGCAATCTGCCCGCCAGTGAGTTCAAACTGACTGCCCAGTTCGGTGAAATCAACGTCCTCGGCCAGCGGCGCGGCGGCCGGGATACGTGAACGCCAGATACGTGAACGCAGCTCGGGCCCCGGCATGGCAAACAGCACCCTGTGTCTGACTCTCCTCTCCAGCGCCGAATCAAACAGGTCGCTGTGATTGGTCGTCAGGACTACCACTCCGGTGTGCCGTTCCAGTTCCATCAGAAACGTGTTCACTTCGCCGTTGAGATGCCGGTCAACTGCGCGGTCGATGGTGCCGCGCTTGCCGACTAGGGCATCGGCCTCATCAACCAGCAGTACCGCCGACTTCCGCCGCGCCTCGGCAAACATACCCACGATTGCCTTTTCGGTCTCGCCGACATACTTGTCGAAAATCTCGGCATAGCTCGCGACAACCAGCTCGGTTCCCAGCGCATCGGCAATTACCTGTGCCGTCATCGTCTTGCCGGTACCCGACGGCCCGTAAAACAGCGCGGCAACCGCGCGCGGTGCACCGCTGGCAGCAAAGCCCCATTCGGTCATCACCCGCTCCCGGAACCGCACCTCGGCCCACAGCAGCTCCAGCGCCGTGACTGCTCCGGGCTCCAGAACAACCCCCCTTTCATCCAGCGCCGCCGCGATGTTGTCCGCCCGGCGCCGGGGTTGCGGCTCAGCCGGCGCCGGGGTTTCCTCCTGCGCTCGGCCGCCCAGCAGCATTTCCATTACCGGTCGGGTCAACGCCACCGTCCACTGGTTCGCATGCAGTCTCGCTTTGACTTCTACCAGCTTGCGCGCAACCAGCTTGCTGCCGGGCAGCACCAGATTAAAGCATTCCTGTGTCGCCGCCTGGTCCCAGTCGCCGGCCAGCCGCGCGACCGTCGCCAGACGGATCGGGTCATACCGGTCCCGGTCCTCGGTCAGGTCGGTCATCTCGACGAGCAGCATCTCCACCAGCCGGCGTTCCGCGGCTGACAATTCATGCTGCGCGGCCAGCTCATCCAGCGGCAGCACTATCCCTTCACGAACACTGCATTCCACCCGGCGGTTGTGCTCGTCGAGCGCCTCGCGGTGCTCCCGTTCCAACGCTTCGACTTTCTCTTTATCCGGTTCAATCAGCACCTCCCCGGCCTCGACGACACTGCAGCTGGGGTCGGAATTTCGAAACAGCGCTTCGTTCAAACCCCGCCGCGCCCAAACCACCCGCCGCAGCCCGTTGATATATTCCATCGTGCTCCGATACGGCTTGACTGCCGGTTCGGTATTTTCTCCGTTCTGCACGAACCACCTCCCATATTATCGGCGGCATTTCGTCACGCCGGCCGCCGTCTGCCGCAAAACAGCGGCCGGCCACCATCGGCGCCATGCCGGCGCCGCAAAACCCGGGGCCGCCTGTTCGGCCCGGGCCGAGAATTACCTGATTGTGTCGGCTGCTTCAGCGCAAATCCGCAGCATTCAGCGGGCGAAAGCCCGGCAACTTCACACCGTCACTATTGTTATGACCGCCAAGGCCATTTTGTAAATCCGGCTTCTGGCTGCGTCATTGCCAATTTTCGTGCAACCCGCAATCGGTCAACCAAATAGCAACTTGAGCCGAGATGAAAAGTCTGAAAACCGCCCCGGCGTGGGTTTGTAGTGATAATCTCTGTTGGCCACTACCGGTAGTATCCCAGTGGCCGTCGGACAGAGTGCCTGCCCGGTGAAACGGATCCTGGTGGCCCATTGACACACACTACTGCCCACTGCACAAGCGGCCCCGCGCCATACCGGCCGAATGAGTTGCAGAATCCGATACCATCTGCCATTCGACATAACAAGCCGACACATATTAATACTAAAAAGACCGCTCACTTCTCAAAGCGAGTGTGGCAGATTGATGGGCAAAATCGCCCAACTGAACTGCCGGCAAACAGATAGCGACTTGCTGGAAGTTGAAAAACTGGAAAAGGCCCGGAAGCTAGATTTCTAGTGGCTCTCCGTCACGGACCACTACGTATTGTGGAAGCGCGGCCTTGAACGCCTTCGGGGCGGATGTGTGGACAGGTATTAGCTTTACCGGCTTAGCCCCTCGACAACGCACCCGAGAGTCGAGGCGCCGTCGAGTTCGATTGACGGGCCAGTCCCTGGCGGCTACGATGCGCAAGATCCGTGCTGGCACAGATACGGAGGTCATTCCATGCATCGAGATCTGATCGGACTTGTAGAAGACTGCCTGCGTGCGACTGCTCAGAAGTTCTTTGAGACGCCGGGCATGTTCTTCAACGAACACGAGTTCCATGGCTACTGCTTCCACCGGTTCTACCGGCAACCCCAGTTCACCAAGACGTACCCAACTAGTGATGGCGTCAAAACCATACTGCTCCACCCCGAGTATCCCACTATCGAGCGTTTTTGTAGAAAGACCGTCTCGCTTGATCCCAAAGGACGCAGGGCCCGGTATGACCTAGCCATTCTGAACCCCGATTTCGTGCAGGCCAACACCTTCAAGACCGTGGCAAACAGAGATATCAAGGCATGTAGCGGCGCAACCGGTAGCCTCATTGCTGCGGTTGAGTTCAAGTACATCACCAAGCACGGTTCCCACTTCCAGCACGAGATTGCCTTTGATATGTTCAAACTACGATGCGCTCGCGAGGCCGACCGTAAGTACTTCGTCGTTTTTGCCACGACGAGAGAGCGCGAATCAGACTACTTCGCCAAGGTGAATCAGGCCAACGATCTGACTATCATCTACCTCGCAGTTCACGAGCGGAACGGAAGGAAGTTGGCTGAGCGCTTAGACGTCAACGGGTACATTGCGGGAATGCCGGGGCGCTGAACTCTGAAGAACCTAGTCAACGAATCAAAGGGGCGTTTCTCGGGTTTCGGCGTGGTGACGTTTCGAGTTCCAGCGATGCTCTATCACAGCCCACCGCGCCTACCCACGACCTGACCACCCGCAGCCCGCGGAATTGACCGGCGCGGGGTTCGGCCGTATGATTGCCACTCTCTATGAACGACGAGCTGAGCGAGCTGGCCCTGGATTGCCGCGCGGTCGTGAAGAACTTCCGCCGCGGCCGGGGCCTGAAGAAGAAGGTAACGCGCGCGGTGGACGGCGCGAACCTGCAGATAAAGCGCGGCGAGCTTTTCGGCCTTTTGGGCCCAAACGGCGCGGGCAAGACCACTCTCGTACGCTGTATCGCCACCCTGCTGATTCCCGACGAAGGCACGATCACCGTTCTCGGCCGCGACGCTTTCAAGGACTCGATGTACTGCCGAGCGCGCACCGGCCTGCTGACCTCGGGCGAGCGGACGCTCTACTGGAAACTCTCGGCGCGCGACAACCTCAACTTCTTCGCCGCGCTCTACGGCCTGACCGGCAAGGCCCGCGACAAGCGCATTGACTACCTCATCGAGCTGCTCGGCCTGAAAGAAGTCGAACGCGAGCGGCTCGAGCGCTACTCGTCGGGAATGAAACAGAAGGTCAGCCTCGCGCGCGCCATTCTGCACGACCCGGAGCTGATTCTCCTGGACGAACCGTCGCTCGGGCTCGACCCGCAGTTTGCCCGGTTCATCCGCGGCTTCATCAAGGATGAACTCAACCGCAAACAAGGCAAGACCATTCTTCTGACCACGCACTATATGGACGAAGCCGACGAGCTCTGCGACCGCATCGCGTTCATCAACAAGGGCAAAATTGTCGACTGCAAGCCGCCGGCGCAGTACAAGCGCGATATCCCGCACACCGAAGTGCTGGAGATACGCTGTCAGGGCCGGCCCGACACCGCGCCGATCGAAAGGCTGGCCGGGGTGGAGCGCGTCGCGGCCGAGTTCGCCGATGGCGTCACCCGGCTCAAGGTCGTGGCCGCGCGCGCCGAGACGATTCTCTCCGATGTCATCGAGCACCTGCGCCAGTCGTCGAAGATTCTCGGCATCGAGGTCAAGCAGCCGACATTGGAGGACGTGTTCCTCTATGTCACCGGCACTTCGCTCGGCGCGGACACCAGCGAGACCGGACCGGAGGCCGGGTAAGGGCAACCGGCGATGGGCATTGCCGCGACCGCTGCCGTCATCCGGGCCGAGATGATCAAGACCTGGCGTATCTGGCTGTCCTATCCGATAATGGTGGTGTTCTGGGCGATTTTCCCCCTGCTCTGGGTAGTGCCGTTCGTGTTTCAGGGCCGGGCAATGGTCGGCTCGCTCGACAGCCCGGCGTTCCGCGACCTCACCGGCTCAGGTAACTACATGGCCTTTGTTCTCATCGGGGCGATGGTGTCGAACTTCATCTTCTCCGGGCTCTGGGGAGTAGGCAACTCGCTGCGCGAAGAAACCTACTGGGGCACGATGGAGTATATCATCGCCTCGCCCACCAACCCGCTGGTGATTCTGGTCGGCAAGACGCTGGCCGAGGCACTGCTCACCAGCGCGATTGTTGCGGTTCAGGCCGCGGTCATCAGCATTCTGCCCTTTGGCATCCACCTCAGTCTGGCCAAGATTCTGCCGGTGCTGCTGATTGTTGCCCTGCTGATGCTGGGCTTCTACGGCTTTGCCATCGCCTTTGCCGGCTTTACCCTGCTCATCAAGGAAGTCCACGGCTACATTCACACGCTGGAGTGGGTTTTCTTTCTCTTCTCGCCCATCCGCTATCCGGTTCAGGTTCATCCGATAACCCGCATCGTCTCCACCCTGATACCGCTCACCTGGGCGCTGGTTGCCATCCGCACGATCATCATGCTCGGCCGCTCCGAGGTGAACCTCGGTCGCATCGTCGCAATCCTGCTGCTGATGGACGCGGTCCTGCTGGTGACCGGTTATTTCCTGTTTGTCTGGCTGGAACGCAAGACCCGCCGCGACGGCACGGTCGGGATGCACTGACCGATGAGCGCAGCGAAATCCCCTCCCACCGCTCCGGCGCCGGCAGTCGCCGCAATTATCACGCCTCCCCGGTCATTCTGGGGCCGCCTGCGCCACTACGCCCACGCGGTCTGGGCCGAAAACATCAAGGAGTGGAAACTCGAGCTGACCTATCCGGCCGACTTCGCCCGCTCGCTGATTGACCCGGTCGTCTATCTTTTGCCTTACCTGCTTTACGGCGTCGCACTGGTCGGCGGTCGTCAGTCGGCCAATCTGCAGAAACTCGTCGGCACCAGCGACATCGTCACCTTCATCACCCTCGGTTATGTCTTTATCGGCTTCATGAACATGGCGCTCTGGGCGATGGGCTTTTCGCTGCGGAAGGAGCAGATGTACGGCACACTGGAATCGGTTTTCGCCGCGCCGGTGCCGCGCTGGGTATTCACCATGGGCATGGCCGCCCATTCCATCCTGCACCAGCTGCTGATGATTGCCTGCCAGATAATCTTCATCGCGCTGGTTTTCTCGATTACCATCAACCCGGCCGGACTGCTGCCCTCGCTCGGAATCATCGGCCTGATGCTGGTGGCGCTTTACGGCATCGGCATGATCATGGCCTCCACCACCCTGATATTCAAACAGGGCTGGCTGGTTTCGGAAGCGCTGGCCAGCATCCTTGTCGTCGTCACGCCAATCGCCTACCCGCTGGCCGTCCTGCCCGTTTTTCTGCAGAAAGTCGCGCTGGCCGTACCAACCACCTACGGCATTCTGGTAGTGCGCAATGTGCTGATGGGCGAACAGATCGGCTTTTCCCTCGGTCAGGCTTTCCTCAGCGTTGCCGTGCTGTCGGTAATCTGGGTCGCCTTCGGTCTGGTCATCTTTGCAATCATCGACCGCTACACCCGCCGGTCCGGGACGCTCAGTCACTACTAGAGGAGACCTCGCGGTGGCTTCTCCCTGTCCGCCACCTCTCGGTATCACCTGCGGTGACCCGGCCGGCATCGGGCCGGAGATAATCCTGAAAGCGCTTGAACGCCTGCCCCGGCTGCGGCCGCGCATCATCGGCCCGCTCTCGGTGTTTGAATCGGTCCAGCGCCGGCTCAAAACCCGCGTTGACCTCGGGCTGGTTGACGACGCGGTGCAATCACCGGGCCGGTTCGCCTTCGGCAAAGTTCAGAAAAGCTGTGGCACGACTGCGCTGCTTGCGCTCGAACTCGGCGTGCATCTATTGAAAACCAACGAAATCAGCGCGCTCGTCACCGCGCCGGTGTCCAAAGAGTCACTGCGGCTGGCCGGGTTCACCTTCCCGGGCCAGACCGAATTCCTTGCCCGCCGGCTCGGCGCCCGGCACACCGCGATGCTGGCCTGGACTCCGCGCTTCAAGGCCGTGTTTGTTACCATCCACCTGCCGCTCGCGCACGTCTCGCGCCACATCACGCCTGACGCGGTGCTGGAGAAAATCCGTCTGCTCGATGAGTTCCTCCGGCACGAAGCCACGGGGGTCCGGTTGCCCATCGGCGTACTGGCGTTCAATCCGCACGCCCGTGAGTTCTCGCTCGGCGAGGAAGACTGGATTGCCGAGGCAGTGACCGCGGCGCGCGCCTCGGGCATCAACTGTGTCGGCCCGATTCCTGCCGATGCCGCCATCGCCGCAGCGTCGCGCTATGCCGGGTTGGTGGCGATGTACCATGACCAGGCGATGATTCCGGCCAAGCTGCTCGGCCGGGACTCTGGCGTCAACGCCACACTTGGACTCGGCCGGGTGCGCACCTCGCCATTGCACGGTGTCGCATTCGACATCGCCGGGAAGGGCATCGCCCGGCCCGGTTCGACCATCGCCGCAATCCGTCTCGCGCTCAGACTGGCACGCCGGGCCGGCAAAAGTTGACAGCGCCGCCCGCCCCAGGCCCGGCCGATGCCGCCCTGGCCACTGTCCGGTAACCAACCCCTGCCGGGCCGCCCTTCCGGCTAATTGATTGTAATTCTTAGGGTTGCGGTTGCACTCGGCGGTTTGTCAATGCTCGACGGCACCGAACAAAAACCGGCCCAGGTCTGCCGCCGGCTCTTACTGCCACGCCCCTCCCGGTACTTCGACCGGGTGCAGAAAGGTCTGAAACTCGACTGCCCGTCCCTCCGGGTCGCGGGCGAAAAAGTGATAAATGCGGTAGCGCTCGTTGGTTTTCGGCGCAGTTGTGGCGAATTCCTTCAACCGCGCGTACATCGCGTCAACCTCGGCGGCAGTGCGGAAGAAGAAAGTGAACATCCCCTGAATATCTGCCTCGGGCTGGGCATGAAAACCCAGCAGCAGATTGCCGTGGGCGAGAATGCGGATTTCGGGCTGTTCCAGCCACAGCTTCATTCCGACCCGTTCGCGGTAGAACGCGGTCACCCGTTCAAGGTCCTGCGTTTTCAAGAAAACAATCCCGGCCATCGCTTTCCCTTCCGGTTATCGAACCAGTTCGAGAACACTGTTGCCCGCCGGCAACGTTGAAGAACGCCAGCGCCGGAGTGTCCGGTTTCCGGCGCTTACTCCACCACGAGCTTACAGCGCAGCGTCGCCCGGCGGTAACACGGATGAAATACACCGGCAGGCAGGCCGCGCAGCTTGATGCCTCCACTTCGGCCAGTAAGGATTGCTCCTGGCACCTGACCTCCGGATGCCGTCATTCGTCGCCACGGTCGCGCCTGATTCTGGTTGACCAGATCATTCGGCCGCTGCGGTCAATGTAGCCAGTCATGTCGTCAAGCACGGCCCGCGCAAGCCCGCCTGAGAAACTGCCTGCATGGCCGTAGCGGGGTTCGATGACCATCGTACCGTTGCGGTCAATATAGCCCCACTTGTCGTTGACCATCACCGCGGCCAGTCCCTCGCTGAACTCTCTGGCGCCTTCGAACTGAAGGTCGAAGGCGGGCTTGCCGTCGGGTCGAATGAAGCTCATTTCGCCTCGCACCCCAGACAAGCCGACCCGCAAACGGGCAGCATAACCCTTCGAGACAAGCGCCAATCCCTCGCTGAACTCGCCGGCCCAGCCATACACAGGCTGTATCACCATCCGCCCGGCGGTGTCGATGTAGCCGAATTTCGCGCTGTCGCCGGCGGCAACTTCGACCGCGGCCAGTCTCTCGCTGAACCGGCCGGCATCGGCGAACTGAGCCGGGACTCTGACCTTGCCCGCACGGTCGATGAAGCCATACCTCGGCTCGTATCCGTCATACACCGCAAATCGAGCCAGTCCGCCTGAGACCGGGCCGAGCGGCCAGTCAAGGGTGCAGGGCACGACCACTACGCCGCGCCGGTCACACAGGCCCCACTGCCTGCCGGCCGGTCCGGAATCGACCGCCACCGCGCACAAGCCTTCGTGGAACTCATCTGCACCGGCAAAGCGCGGCGGCACCACCTCACGACCAGAGCGGTCGATAAATCCCCACCGCGCACTGTTCACGGCAACCGCCCGGCCGTTGTAGAACGAGCTGACATCATCGAACTGCGGCCTGATTACTTCGCGGCCAGCAGTGTCGACAAAACCCCACCTGCCGCCGAGCTTCACCCGGGCAAGGCCGTCTTTGAAGTTCTCGGTTTCCTCGTAGATGAACGGCACAACCGTCCTGCCGGTAGTGTCGATGATGCCCGAACCACTGTCCGAAACCGCGACCGCCGCGTAACCGTCGCTGAACCCGTAGTTCCACTTGAAGCGCGGCGGGATTACCAGCCGTCCCGCCAGGTCGATGAAACCGTACCTGTATCCCTTGCCTACCTTCACCATCACCGGCGCACGGCCGCCACGGAAGTCCTCGCAACCCTCATAGGTCGGCCTCACGATGTAGCGCCCGGTCGTGTCGATGAATCCCCACCTGCCGCTGACATACACCGGGGCGCGTCCCTCGGAGAACGGCACTGCCCGGTCGTATTGCAGAGGTATTACCAGCCGGCCGGCGCGGTCGATGTAGCCCCATTTGTCGCCCTTTCTCACCGCGGCACGGCCGCCACTGAAATCATACGCGTCGTCGAACTGCGGCGCGCAGATTAGGCGGCCGGTGCTGTCGACGTAACCGGTCTTTCCTCCGTTCACGCCCGATTCGACCGAGGACCTCTTGCCGCCAAGATTGACCCGGGCAACTCCCTCCTTGAAGGCAAATGCCAGGTCATACTCCGGCTTGACGATAATCGCGCCACTCGGGTCGGCAAACCCGGTCTTCCCGTTCAGCATCACCCGCATCCGGCGCTCGCTGCAGGTAGCCGCGTCATCGAAGGTCGGCTTGATAACCCAGGCGCCGGCCGTATCGATGTAGCCGACCCTGCTCCCGACCTGGACCGGGGCGAGTCCGTCGCTGAACGAGTTGACGTCATCGTACTGCGCCGGGATGACCAGTCGGCCCGTGCGGTCGATGAAACCCCACTTGCCGCCCTGCCTTACCGCTGCGCGACCCTCGAAGAAATGCCGGGCCGCGCTGTACTGCGGCGCGACTACTTCCCGGCCGAGCGTGTCGATGAAACCAAAGCGACCTTTGCTGCGCACCAGCGCCAGATCCTCCATGAACAAGGACATCCTGTCGTAACGCGGCTCGACAATGAAGCGGCCGGTGCGGTCAATCAGCCCGTACTGCGGCCCGCGACTCACCGCGGCCAGTCCCTCGCTGAACGCTTCAACATCCTCGTAGCACGGCTCGACCACCCAACGGCCACTGGTGTCGATAACACCCCAGAGCCCGCCAATCAAACCCTCGCCCCACTCGTCTTCCTCGCCGCCGACGTTCACCATTGCCCGACCTTCGCAGAAGGGGAGTGCGCCGTCGAACTGCGGTTTGATGACGAGCTTGCCGGCACGGTTGATGTAACCGTACTTGCCACGCACGCGAACAGGGTAACGATTCTGGGTCGGACTGCGCCGGCAACCGGAGACAACCGTCAGCGCCGCTGCCCACAGGCCGACCGCCAACAGACACCTGGTCAGAGTCATCATCGGTTCCTTTTCTCCGTTACGGATTCTCTTGTCGCTGTCCCTGTTCGCGCCTAGGGCTTGCGGCCAGGGCACCGCGTGCCCGTAATGCGCACCGCCCGGGTCGACCGGGGCAGATTCGTCGCTGACTCGCATAGCGCTCGGGCTCCTTTTTCCTGCGGACTGCCGGCCGCGTTCCGGCCCTGCGCCATTCTGGTCAGCCGGGCAAATGGTGTCAAACCGGGCGGCTATGGTCGGCGATAAAGACCGGCGGCGGGACCAGTGCCCGCCGCCGTAACTGTCAACCAGCTTCGGCTACTCGATAACCAGCTTCCGCGTCAGCTCTGCGCCGCCGGTGACGCGGACAAGATAGACCCCGGGAGAGAGCGAAGTGCTGAGTGACGAATTGCCAGTAGTGATGATCCGGCGGCAAACCAAGCGGCCGGATGCGTCGTACAGGGTGAGCAGTGAGGGAGAACCAGCGGGCAGACCGGTCAGGCGAATCGTCGTCGCGCCGCGGCTTGGGTTCTGGACAACCAGCTTCGCGTCCGATGCTTCACGTCCGAAGCCCTGCACGGCACTTCTCTCCGGCCGCAGGTTGCTGACCGGCAGCTGCGGGCCTGCCGGCACATACCGCCACAGCTCCACCGTCTTGTTGCCTTTCAGGGCATAGAGGTGGGTGCCGTCCGAGGTGATGTCGCCACCGCCTTTGACCCGCTTCTTCTTCTGACTGCTGCCCACCTGCGGCATGGTCTCTTTCTCCGCCCACTGGTTGGAGCCGGGCTCGTAGCCGTAGAAGTCGCAGGTGTTGCCACCTTTGAGGGCATAGAGCATGCCGTCGGCAAGGAAGGCTGCCGAGCCACCGTCCTTGCTCTTCTTGCTCTTGCCGGTCTGGTTGCAGAGCAGCGGCATGCCCGCCAGCTGCGCACCCCAGGTACCGGTGGCAAGGTCGTAGGCATACAGCTCGTGATACTTGGCCTTGTGGGCAAAGATGCGGTTGCCGGCAAGGTCCAGGGCCAGCCAGGAGCCTTTGTCCCACTTGGGCTTCTGCCCGGCCGGAGCGTCAGCAAGCGGCTGCCAGACGCCGGAGGTGACGTTGTAGCGGTAGAACTCGGTCTTGTAGCCTTTGAGCAGATAGACATACTGGCTGTCACCGGCATCAACATAGACCAGGTCAGTGCCACCTTTGACCTTCTTGTTGGAGGCCCCGAGCGGGATGTCGGCAAGCTGGGTCCACGTGCCGCCGGAGTACTGCCAGAAGCCCTGGGTGTTGTTGCCCTTGACCGCATAGACCACGCCGTTGCCGTCGGTGCAGGTGCCTGCACCCTTGGCCGGAGGCTTGTTCTCGACACCGAGCGGGATGGCGGTCAGGGTGGTCCAGGTTGTGCCGTCAAAGCTGTAGAAGTCCCCGGTCTTGTTGCCTTTGAGGACATAGAGGCGGCCGGTGCCGGCATCCCAGGCAATCGCACCGCCGTCCTTGACCGCGCGGCCGGAGGGCAGCAGGGGTACCTGCGTGATTTCGGTCCAGCCGGGTTCAAGGGTCTGCGCAGTGATGCGGAATTCGCCTGAGAGCACGTCGTTGCCGGGGTTGGAGTCGAGCGCAACATAAACCGAGCAGCGCGCAGTGTAGTTGCCGGGCGCGTGTGGCTTGGGCCATTCGGCAAAAGTCACAAACGTGCTCTGGCCGGGCTGGAGACTGCCGACCGCGGTCTCGGCCGAGTACACGACCGTCCCGCCCGACTCAATGAAGAACCACGCATCGCAACCGGTCGCGAGCGTGCCGTAATTGCGCACCGTGGCCTGCGGCACTACCGGGGCGGCCGAGTCAATGGTCCCGACCGGCGCAACGATGGCCAGCACCCCGACATCAAAGGAACCGGCCGGCCTGACCGCGAACCCGGCACGCGCGGTATCGTTGCCCGGGACCTGGTCACCGGGCAGGGATGCGACGCTGGTCGCGGTGAAACTGCCGACCGGCGCATCCCATTCGGCGAACTCAAGTGTCGTATCCGCAAATGGCAGGCCGGCAGGCAGTGCGATGCTGTCGTAATAGGGCAGGGTGGCGTCAATCGCAAAGTCTACTACGCAGGGTTCGCGCAGCGTACCGTTGTTACGCACGACCGCGCGGGGAATCACCGGCCCGGCAACAATCGTGTCGGCGGGCGACAGAATCGCCACCGCGGCGAGGTCCCGGACGTTGACGGTAACCGGGCGGGTGAGCGTGTCGTTGGTTCGGACGCGGTCACCCGAAAGCAGGGCGATGCAGCGGACCGGATGTGTGCCGCGCTGCGGCTGCCAGTCCGGGCTGAAAGCTACCTGCTGCGTTGCGCCGGGCGCGAGCGCGGTAACGCTGGCCGCGCCCGAGTATGCGCCGATCGTGATGCTTGCCGGGAAGCTGACCGTTGTATTGCCGTTGTTGCGCACGGTCGCGCGCGGGGCAAATGGTGCGCAGGAGTCGATTGTCGGGCTGGGCAGGTCAATGCTCAAAGGCTGGACATCGATGACACGGGCAAAGAGCGAGTCGCGGTGCCAGTAACGGCCTTCCGGCCCATAGAACCCGGCCGCCGGCTCATTTTCAATTATCTGGATGCGGTCGTGCGCCCAACTGCGCCAGAGCGCGGCGAGATGCCCGCCGCGTTTGGGCGTCACCGCAACCCAGAAGTCGAAGCCTGAACCAACGGGCAGACGGTTGTTCCAGGTGTAGCCGCCGAGCCACTCCAGTATTGCGTACCGGCCGCTTGAACGCTGTTCGATTGCACCGATACCCGGGCCGGCTGTCTGCCAGCCGGCGAGCGCGAAGTCGGCAGTGTCAAAGGCAAAGGCGAGACCGTAGCGCCACGGCGAGTAGCCCGCCGTGCATTCCAGGCGCAGCCGCAGGGTCTCGGGTTCGGCCACAAACGCGGAATCAGACCAGCTCTGCGCCAAACTGAGCAGTCGGGTCGGCCCGAGCTCGTAGTCGGGGTGATTGATGTAAATCGGATTGGTAAGCAGTTCCGGGTCGTTGACACTGTTTTCAAGATAGGCGCGGACAAAGTCACGCGATGACGCGTTGTAGCTTGCAGTCCACTCGTAGGCGTAGTCCCACGGCCCAAGCGGGTTGATGAACCAGTGGTTGTGCACTGTGCCGGTACGGTTGTAAACCCAGAAGTCGTCGAGGAAGTCGGCGTCCTCGATTTCGGCGCGGAACTTGACCGTGCGGCTGGTCGTGATGCGGGCGTGCTGGCCCATCACCAGGTCCCAGGTACCGTTGTTGTTGGTGTCGGCGTAGATGTAGATGCGGCCGTCGTCGGACTCGTCGAGCACCATCGCCTGGCCGAGCTTGGTGTATTTCAGAATCGTGTCGGGATGGTTGGACGGCGCCCAGACCCTGGTCTGCGATTCCATCGGCCCGCCCTCGCCGGGAATCGTACCGTGGTAATCGGAATTGCCGGTCGCGGCAATGGTTTTGCCGGCAACAAGCAGACTGTGCCACCAGGCCACGGCCTCGCGGTCGTTGTCGCCGGGCGACGGCGGGAAGTAGGTCAGGTTGTTGAAGACCTCGATGAAGTCGATGCCGGAGTCGAGCACGGGGTAGCGGTCCCAGCCGAACCCGAGCTCGTCGTCGCAGGGATGGTTCACCTGCACGAACCCGCCGCGCCAGGAAGCCTCGTCGAGCAGCGCCTGCACCGAAAGCGTTGAATCGAACACGGCCGCGCCCTGAAACTCCAGCACATTGGCGTGGCCCAGCTCCGAGGTCCATTCGGTACCGCGAATCGGATTCAGGCTGCCGACCGGGTGGAACGCGGTGTCGTAGCATTGAGCGGTGCGGTTATGGTCGGTAATCGCATAGGCCCGCGCGCCCGCGCCCAGTGCCAGTTGCAGCAGATCGTGCACGCTGTAGCGGCCGTCGGAATAAGTCGTGTGAGCGTGAAAATTTGCCGGGTACCAGGCATTGTCCGAAAGCCACATCCGCAGCCAGGGAGCGGCGGCCGTGACTCCACGCAGCTCGACGCGGTTCTGGCCCGACCGCAGATAAGCGATGTGCGCCGACAGGTCAATGCCCTTGATGCGCGTCCTGGGCACCTCGTCGGCGCCGAACGCCGCCACGACTGTGCCGTTCACGACCAGCACAAACCCGCCCGGACACTCAACGTTGGCATACCAGCCGGCAAAATGCCGGCCCGCCGGCAGGGTGAACTCAAAGCCAGCCCGGCCGTCAACCGCCGTCAGATTACCATCAAACAGTATCTGGTCGCTTTCCAGGGGCGACAGGGCAACTGCCACCGCAGCCCAGAAAAAGATTGTCAGTAAACCCGTTCTCATTGCTTTCCTCTCTGCCGGTCCTCCCGGCGCCCGATTTTCCATCCTCATATTGGAAAACAATCAGGCGAATGTAAAGACCGCCGACAGCCGGCGCCTTGCCCGCCGACACGAAACCCGCTGCAATCCGCGCAAAAAAAAGACCGGCGGGGCGACAACACGCTGCCCCGCCGGCCTCTCGACGGTCGGCTTACCTGAGCACCACCCGACAGCCGATGTCGGCCTCACCACTGAGTCGCACGAGATATGTCCCCCGAGGCAAACCTGTTGTCGGCAGCTCTGTCCATCCCGCTTGGACCGGCTCGCACTCCTGCTGGAGTACCCGCCGACCGGCCGGGTCAAAAACCGACACCACAACCGGCCGGCACTGGCTCAGTCCGCACCACTCAACCCTCAACACACCGAGTCTGACCGCATGCGCCCAAACCCTGCGGGTGGCAACCGGACTGTTTACGCGCCGGTGTGGCGCCGGCCTGGACCCGCCGAGTGCGACTGTTTCCGGAACGTACATCCAGCAATCCAGCGTCTTCGCGCCCTTCAACGCATATATCACCCGGCCGTCGGTGCACAAATCGCCGCCGCCCTTGACCTTGCGCTTCTTGTGCTGCGCCCCCAGTCGCGGAATCGTTTCCAGTTCGGCCCAAGTCATCGTCTGGGGGTCAAACCGCCAGAACTCCTGTGTATTACCGCCCTTGAAAGCATAGAGTTTCCCGTGGAGAAAGACTCCGGCAGCCCCGGCGCGGGAACGTTTCCCCGCCCCGGTAAGCCGGCTGAAAAAAGGCATTCCTGCCAGTGCCGGCTCAAACCAGGTCCCGCTGCGGACATCATAGCGGTGCAACTTGGGGTGCCCCCGATTCGATGGACAAACTGACTGGTTGGTTTAGCATCGAATCGGAGGTGTTTTTTGAGTACGGAGAAGCAGCCACGCAAGGTCTATACGCGTGAGTACAAGATCGAAGCGGTCCGG
>CBFGJX010000009.1:0-93199 GCA_965649225.1 Caldifarciminota bacterium | reverse complement strand
CAGCGGCTCGGACTTGAAGCCTATGCCAGCGACCTGAATCCGGTTGCGGTGCTTATTTGCAAGGCGATGATTGAGATTCCGCCAAGGTTTGCCGACAAGCCGCCGGTGAACCCCGAAGCGCGCAGAGGGCGTGACATGGCGGCATGGCACGGAGCGCAGGGGCTTGCCGAAGATGTGCGCCACTATGGCGAGTGGATGCGCAATGAAGCCGAAAAGCGAATCGGTCATCTCTACCCAAAGGTTAAGGTCACGGCCGAAATGGCCAAAGACCGGCCTGATCTGAAGCAGTATGTTGGCAAGGAACTCACAGTCATCGCCTGGCTCTGGGCGCGCACGGTCAAAAGCCCTAATCCTGCTTTCAGGAACGTAGACGTGCCGCTGGTCTCGACCTTCATGCTCTCGACAAGACAAGGCAAAGAAGCCTACGTCGAGCCGGTGATAGAAGGCAACGGCTACCGCTTTACCGTGAAAGTCGGCAAACCCAAAGACCCTTCGGCGGCGACGCGGGGCACCAAGTCAGGAGGCAGCGGAAGCAGTTTCCTGTGCCTAATGTCCGGAGCACCGATACCCTTTGCTTACCTGCGCGATGAGGCTAAGGCCGGCAGAATGGGCGAGCGGCTGATGGCGGTTGTCGCAGAGGGGAGTCGCGGCCGCGTGTACCTGCCTCCTTCAGCAGACATGGAGGCCGTGGCGCGGCAGCCGTCACCAGAGGGCGTGCCCGAAACAAACCTGCCCGTGAGGGCGCTCGGCTTTCGGGTCCAAGAGTACGGGATGCGGCGATGGCGCGACCTCTTCACTCCCCGCCAGCTTGTTGCCCTAACGACGTTTTCGGATTTGGTGCAGGAAGCACGCGAGCGGGTGAAGCGTGACGCAGTCGCCGCCGGGCTGCCGGACGACGGTGTCCCGTTGCGCGACGGTGGAACCGGCGCCAGCGCCTACGCCGACGCCGTCGCAGTGTATCTGGCGTTCGCAGTCAGCAAGACGTCGAACCGTGCGAGCAGATTGTGCACGTTCAAGACATCCGTTGAGTGCCCTGGTGATACCTTTGGACGGCAGGCCCTGCCAATGTCTTGGGACTACGCCGAGGCAAACAGCGTCTCTGGTCCAAGTGGGTCATTTCCGAGTATGGTGTCGAACACCGTCGCCGGTCTCTTGTCGAACGATGCCTGTCGCAGCTCTTCTGGGCATGCCGAAAAGGGTGATGCGGCCGTGCAGCGCACCACTAGAGACAAGGTCGTGTCGGCAGATCCTCCGTACTTTGACAACATTGGCTACGCCGACCTGTCGGACTTCTTCTATATGTGGCTGCGCCGCTCACTGCAACCCGTGTTCCCCGACCTGTTCGCTACGGTAGCGGTGCCCAAAGCCGAAGAGCTGGTCGCCACGCCCTACCGCCATGGCAGCAAGGAGAAGGCGGAGAAGTTCTTCCTTGATGGTATGACCAAAGCGATGCACCGTCTGGCTGAGCAGGCGCATCCCGCGTTCCCGGTCACTATCTACTACGCATTCAAGCAGTCTGAGTGCAAAGGCGAAGGCGTTGCCAGTACAGGATGGGACACGTTTCTCGAAGCAGTAATTCGTGCCGGCTTCTCCGTTACTGGCACATGGCCGATGCGCACGGAGCGCGAGAATCGCAAGTTGAATCAGGGGTCGAATGCCCTTGCCTCCAGCATCGTCCTTGCCTGTCGTCGCCGTCCCCACGATGCGCCGATTGCTACACGGAAGGAGTTTGTCTCCCAGTTGAGAAAGGAACTGCCCGATGCGCTGGCGAAGCTGCAGCAGGGTAACATCGCGCCAGTGGACTTTGCCCAGGCCGCCATCGGGCCGGGAATGGCGGTCTTCTCGCGGTTCGCTAAGGTAATCGAGGCTGACGGCTCGCCAATGACCGTGCGCACCGCGCTCCAGATTATCAATCAGGAGCTTGATGCCTATCTTGCCGAGCAGGAAGGCGAGCTGGATAGGGAAACGCGGTTCTGCGTGGCATGGTTTGGCCAGCACGGAATAGACGAAGCCGAGTTCGGTCAGGCCGATGTCCTGGCGCGGGCGATGAATACCGCGGTGAACGGCTTGGCCGAGGCCGGCGTCCTTGTCGCCAGGGCAGGCAAAGTTCGACTGCTCGAACGCGATGAGTTGCCCGAGGACTGGGACCCGGTGAAGGATAAGCGCGTGACCATCTGGGAATGCACCCAGCAGTTGATTCGGGCGCTGGAGCAGGGCGGCGAGCAGGCCGCGGCCGCGCTGGTGAAGAAGCTGGGCGCGGGCAAGAGCGAGGAAGCGCGGGCGCTGGCTTACCGGCTGTATGCCATCTGCGAACGCAAGCAGTGGGCAAAGGAGGCGCGGGCATACAACAGCCTTGTCATTGCCTGGCCCGAAATATTGAGGCTGGCCCAGTCGAGCAAGCCTGCCGAAACGGGCAAGCTGTTTGGAGAGGAGTAACCTATGGCTTTGAGTAATCAGCAGCGGGTCGGCGCGGCTCTGGACTTGCTGGTCACTGGGCTGGCGCCGTTTGTCGAGCGCGAGCTGAAGGCGGTGCTGGGTGATTCGTGGCTTGAGTTCGCAAAGGACTCCCTGCACGAGGACCAGTATCCGAAAAAGGGCAGCGGTGTGAAGTGGGACACTCAGGCTCTGTTGACGGTGATGTGGGATAACTGGAATGAGGTGTTCAAGCGGGTGCTCGGCCACTCCGAACGTTCGCTGGTGAGCGAGCTGCGTGAAGTGAGAAACAGGTGGGCACATCAGGAGGCTTTCTCATACGACGACACCTATCGTGCGCTCGACAGCATCGTCCGGCTGCTGCAGGCCGTTTCGGCCGAGCAGGCAGCCGAAGTGGAAAAGCACCGCGACGAGGTGCTGCGGGTCAAGTTCGACGAGCAGCGCCGTAGCGTGTCGCGGCGGCAGTTGGAGATCGGGACCAGCGGCACGCCCTTGGCCAACCTGAAGCCGTGGCGCGAGGTCGTCACGCCGCATTCGGATGTTGCCTCCGGCAACTACCTGAAGGCCGAGTTTGCTGCTGACCTCTGGCAGGTTTATCAGGGGGGGGCGTCAACCGAGTATCAGGACCCGACCGAGTTCTTCCGCCGGACGTTCCTCACCCAGGGCCTGACCGGGCTGCTTTTGCCTGCGGTCAAGCGGTTGAGTGGCGGTACCGGCATTCCGGTGGTCCGGCTCAAGACCAGCTTTGGCGGTGGCAAGACCCACTCGCTGCTGGCGCTGTATCACCTCTTTTCGGGCGTGGCTGCGTCGCAGCTACCCGGAATCGACACAGTCCTGAGCGAAGCAGGGTTGACACTGCCGAAGGACGTGAAGCGGGTTGTCATCGTCGGCACCAAGATTGCACCGGGCACCAAACACGTGAAGCCGGACGGTACCATCGTCCGCACGCTCTGGGGCGAAATCGCCTGGCAGCTGGGCGGCAAGGAAGGCTACAAACTTGTCGCCGACGCCGACAAGACCGCCACCAATCCCGGCGATGCTCTACACAAGCTCTTTGCAAAGTACGCTCCCTGTATCATCTTGATAGACGAATGGATTGCCTATGCCCGGCAGTTGCACGACAATGCCGACCTGCCGGCGGGTACATTTGACGTGCAGTTCACTTTTGCCCAGGCGTTGAGCGAAGCGGTAAAGGTCGTCGACAGGACGATGCTGGTGGTCAGCGTGCCGGCTTCTGACAACGAAATCGGCGGTGACCGGGGTCGCCGGGCACTCGACAGCCTGCAGCATGCATTGCAGCGTGTTGAAGAACCGTGGCAGCCGGCAAGTCAGGTTGAAGGGTTTGAGATTGTCCGGCGCCGATTGTTCCAGCCAATTACCAGCAGGGAGCAGACCGCGATGCGCGACGCAGTGGCCCGTGCCTTTTCCGAGATGTACCAGAATCAGTCTCAGGAGTTCCCGTCGGGCTGTCGCGAGGCTGCCTATGAGCGGGACATTGTTGCGGCCTATCCGATACACCCGGAGTTGTTCACCCGGCTTTACACCGACTGGTCCACGCTCGACCGGTTCCAGTGCACCCGCGGCGTGCTGCGACTCATGGCTTCGGTTATCCACACGCTCTGGGAACGTCAGGACAAAAATCTGCTGATAATGCCAGCCAGTGTGCCTATTGACGACCCGGTCGTAAAGTCGGAGCTGACCCGTTATCTGGAACAGCAGTGGGACCCGGTTATTGACAATGACGTGGATGGCGCTGACTCGCAGCCGCTTGCTCTTGACCGCGAGAATCCGAACCTTGGCCGCTACTCGGCCTGCCGCCGCGTCGCCCGCACAATTTTCCTCGGCACCGCACCGCTGTCGCAGACATCCACCAAAGGCATTGACGACCGGAGGGTCAAGCTCGGCTGCGTCCAGCCGGGCGAGAGCACGGCGACCTTCGGCGATGCCCTTCGTCGTCTGACCGACCGGGCGAAGTATCTCTACGTTGACGGCAACCGTTACTGGTTTTCGCTGCAGCCGACAGTTGCGCGCCTGGCCGAGGACCGCGCCGGCCAGCAGAAACTGGAAGACATTCACGCCGAAATCGAGAAACTGCTCAAGGAAGACGTCAGGCGCCGCGGCGACTTTGTGGCGGTGCATGTCTGCGCAGCAAGCGCCGACGTGCCCGATGAAGAAGGGGCCCGACTGGTCATCCTCGGCCCGGCATACACGCACTCGGCAAAGGTGGAGGACAGCCCGGCCCGCCGGGAGGCCGCCGCGATACTGAATGAGCGGGGCAGCAGTCCGCGCGAGTACAAGAACACACTCGTCTTCCTCGCACCGGATACGGTCAAGCTCAAGGACTTGGAATCCGCGGTCCGTTACGTCCTGGCCTGGGAGTCAATCAGTCGTGACCGTGAAAAGCTGAATCTTGACCAGCTCCAGTTGCGCCAGGTTGACACCAAACTCAAAGAGGCGCGGGAGACGGTCAAGGTGCGCCTGCCCGAAACCTATCAGTGGCTGCTGGTGCCGGTCCAGCTGAACCCAAGGGGGGCAATCGAATGGCAGGAGTTTCGGTTGCAAGCCCAGGATGCGCTTGCGCCCCGGGCGTCGAAGCGGCTTGTCAGAGAAGAGGCGCTGGTTACCGGGATGGGCGGTTCGCGGCTGCGCATCGAGCTCGACCGCATCCCGCTCTGGCGCGGAAACCATGTGGGGGTTCGGCAGTTGGCTGAAGACTTCGCCAGGTATCCGTATCTTCCCCGGCTGCGTGATCCTGATGTTCTGGTCGAGGCCATCGCCGACGGGGTGGCACAGCCGAGTTGGCGCAGCGATGCCTTCGCCTACGCACAGGGCTGGGATGAGAAGACCAGGCGCTATCGCGGGTTGACCGCCGGCAGGCCCTGTCGGGTGTTGCTGGACGAGAGCAGTGTTGTGGTCAAGGCGGACATCGCTCAGGCGCAGCTGGATGCAGATGCGAGAAAACAGAGCGAGACTGCCGAAACTACGGCAACTGTTGCCGGTCAGACGGCGGGCGGCAGCGGTGCAACGGTCGGGCCGGAGCCGACAAGACCGTCAGAAGCGAAGCCGAAACGTTTCCACGCTACGGTCAGCCTTGAACCGACCCGGATGGCCCGGGATGCCGGCCAGATTGCTCAGGAAGTGCTTCAGCACTTCACGACGCTTGATGGTGCCGAGGTCGAGGTAACACTCGAAATCACCGCTGTTGTGCCCAATGGTGTTCCGGACAAGACCGTCCGGATTGTTACCGAAAACTGCCGCACCCTTAGGTTCAGAGGTTACGAGTTTGAACAGGAATGAGTCCAAGCCGCAGGCTTCCTTCAATCGCGTAAGCCGGATGTCGCGCAGACGAAAATTCTGTGCCACAGGCTTCAGGCAGGCAACTTGCGTCCCGCGCGGACGCGTGGATTGAAAGACACTGGCTGGCAGGCCCCGGCTGTGACAGGGCGAGTCAGCGGCAGTGGGCGACCGTCGTTTGGGTCGTTTCGCAGTCAGCGAGAGGGTTTTCTTTTCACCGAATAAGCGTTAGCCGGCGGGTTTCGGTGCGCGGGCCGGACTGGAGTTTGAGCGTGTAGATACCGGCCGGGAGCGGGCCGGTGGCCGACTGGTCGAGGGTGATGGTGCCGGGGGTTGAGGGTTCGCGCCGGTTGACCAGGCAGCGACCGGTGGCGTCGTAGAGGCTGATCCGCAGGGGTCGGGCCGGGTCGGGGACAAGCTCCAAAAGTATCCGGCCGGTGCCAATGGTGGCGGCACGGCGGATGAGCGGTTCGGTCTGAGGCTGCTGCTGCCAGAGGGCGGTGAGGTCGGACGCAAACATCGCGGTGAGCATGTCGTTGCCGTGCCGGGCCGAGGTGATGGTGCCGGCGAGGGCAACTTTGCCACCGGGGCCAGCGGCGACCCAGTTGGCGCGGTTGCCTTCGTCAGTAGTGCCACGGATGCGCCAGGCCCAGTCGAGCCGGCCGCGGCAGACCGCGAGGCAGGTGCAGTACTGTTTTTCGTCGCGGTCCCAGGTGAGGGCTGAAGCGTACACCATTGAATCCGGGCCGGCGCTGAGGCCGGTGACAAGGTCCCAGACGCCGTTGCCGTTGTCGTGGCGAATGACCGCGCGGAGGTTGCCCGCCGGGTCAAAGGCGAGGACCGCGGCGTCCCAGTACCGGGTTTCGTCTGTCCAGAGCGTGCCGCCGGCGTAGATGGTCGAGTCCGGGCCGCAGGCTATTGCCAGCCCCATGCTGAAGTTGCCGCTGGTGTCGGCCCAGAGCCAGCGCTGGTGTCCGTCGGGGTCAAGCGAGGCGGCAATGAACTGGCGGTCGACGGTTTCGGATTCGTTGTAGCCGGCGAGGTAGATGTTGCCGTCCGGGCCACAGGCAATCGAGAGGGCGAGGCCGTAGTTGACGCCGGGCGGATTATAAGTCCAGACCCAGCGCCGGCTGCCGTCGGGGCGGAAGCCGGCCGCGGCGAAGCAGTCGTCGTTGCCGTCGGGAATCATGCCGCAGACATAGATTGACGAGTCAGGGCCACAGGCGAGGCTGTAGCCAAAGTCCCACTGGCCGGGCGTGGTGTCGGCGCGGCTGACCCAGCGCCGGCTGCCGTTGCGGTCAAAGCTCATCAGGGTGAGGTCGTAGAGCGAGCGGTCAGAGAAGGTCTGGCCGCAGACGTAGATGTTGCTGTCCGGGCCGATGGCGGTCATCCAGGCGATTTCGTTGGCATTGCTGCCGCTGGAGTAGCGGTTTAGCCAGCGGGTCTGGCCGTCGGGCGCTATTGCGGCGACAGTGAAGTAGCTGAGCGGGTCGAGACCGGGTTCGGCAGTCTGGCCGCAGACATAGGCAGTGCCGCCGGCGTCAACCGCCAGCCCCCAGAGTTCTTCGTTGCCGATGCCCATGCTGGGCCAGTGCCAGACCCAGCGCCGGCTGCCGTCGGCCGAGTAGCAGGCAAGGGTGATATCGGACATCGTGCTGCCCCAGTTGGCGAAGCCGGCAGTGTAGATTGTCGAATCCGGGCCCCAAGCGGTGACAAGGCCTTCGTCGGCCCCAACGGTTTCATCGGAGTCCCAGGTCCAGGTCCAGCCGCGTATTCCGGCAATCGAGATGTCCAGCAGGGCGGCGTCGCCGGCAGTGAGCGAGTCGCAGAGCATACCGGCAACCAGCAGCCGGCCGGCCGGAGTCGGGACTACGGCATTGCCGAAGTTCCAGGCCGCAACCGGGCCCTGGATGGTGCGGGTCCAGTTTTCGCTGCCGCCGGGGGTGAGGCTTTGGACGACCATCCAGCTTTCGGGCCAGCCGCTGGAGCCGGCGACGACGATGTTGCCCGCGGCGTCAAGGCAGATGCCGCGGGGGTAGTCCGGACTGGTGTCGCCGTGCCAGAAGCGGCACCAGTCTTCAGCGCCGGTGGAATCGTCGAGTGCGGCAATCAGCCAGTCGTCGGTGCCGTCCGTGCCGACCGTCCGGCCGCAGGTGAAGACACGGCCGGAGTGCCAGACGAGGCCAAGTGCGGCGTCGTGGCCGGCGCCGGGGCCGTCGCGGAGGTAGAGCCAGCGGCGCTGGCCATCCGGAGTGAGGCTGACCACAGCAAAGTCGCCTTCGAACTGACGGACGCGGAGTTCGCCGGCGGCATAGACATTGCCCGCGGAATCGCAGCAGATGGCGCTGGCAACGTCGTAGTCGGGCGAGGGCATCGTAACCCGGTGCTGCCAGCGGAGGTTGCCGGCAGTGTCAAGGCAGATTACCGCCATGTCCTGGTAGGTGGTGTCGGGGCTGCCGACGGTGCCGCCGACCATGATGCTGTTGTCGGGCGACTGGCAGACAGCGTAGGCGCGGTCAATGTAGCGGTTGCCGGGGTCGTCGTTGATATAGGTCCAGCGTTCGCGGCCGGCCGGGGTGAGGCTGGCGACCGTGAGCCGGGAGTTGTCGGTGGCGGTGCTGGTCCAGCCGGCGGCATAGATGTTGCCATCACGGCCCCAGACCAGTGCCAGTGCTTCCCCCATTTCTCCGCCCGGGCCGTTGGTTGTCCAGATCCAGCGTTCGTTGCCGTCCGGGGTTAGGCTGACGATAGCAAAGTCGGTGGCATCAGTGCCGGTGCCGAGTGCGCCGGCGGCGTAGATGTTGCCGTCGTTGCCGACCGTGACGGCGAGGGCGGAGTTGACCGATTCGTCGTGGCGGGTCAGCCGGTAAACCCAGCGCTGGATTCCAGCCGGATTGACTGCGGCAACGATGAAGTGGTATTCGTCAATGATGGCAAGGTAGCTGTTGCCGGCAGAGTCGCGGCAGAGGGCGGTGGCTTCTTCCGAGTTTCCGCCCGGCCCGGCAAAAAGGTCGAGCCAGCGCGGGACTTGGGCCGGAGCGAGTGCAACGAGCCAGACCAGAGCAAGAGCTGACCAGCCTTTTGGGTGCAAGTGTCCTCCCGGGGCGAGATGATAAGGGGAGCACCAATCGGATGTCAATCAGCGGTCGGGGTGAGCGGCTTGACAGAATAACCGCAGGGTTTACCATTGGAGGCTTGTCGCCTGCGGCCATAGCTCAGAGGCAGAGCCCCGGCTTCCCAAGTCTCCGACCGGGTGCTTGGGCAGCCGGTAGCGAGCGAATGGCCTGACAATCAGGTGTTTGGGCTCAGTTAAGTGCGGCCATAGCTCAGAGGTAGAGCCCCGGCTTCCCAAGCCGGTTACACGGGTTCGATTCCCGTTGGCCGCTTGAAAGGACTGCCAGCAGTGGCTTCGGTTTGATAAGCGCTGCCGGCAGAATGGTTTATGAGGCAACTAGTCGTACTGCTGCTGATTGTCGGTGTCTGGGCGGCTGCCGCAACGGTTGATTTTGAACAGCAGGTTGTGGTGGTGAGTTCAGAGGGCGGCGAGTCCGACCCGGGGCCGGAAATGGTCAAGGCGGCACTGGATGCGTTGCGGCAGGCCGTCTATGACCGGGACCGGACTGTGGAGCAGTTTCTGGCCGCCAACCCCGCGGCCGAGCGCAGGTTTGGCCGGCTGCGGCTGGACTGGCGCCGGGGAGCCACCCGCTACCGTTCCGATGGTCCGGCCACTACTGACTTTCATTTTTCTTATCTCGGGCCGTTTCTGAATCTGGTTCTGCCGGCGACCGGTAATGGTCGGCTGCTCGGGCCGACTGCCTGTCCGTGCTGCGGTCAGCCTTGGCCGGCTGACCGGGAGCCGCCGGCAGGCGTGAAGCTGGTGCCTTTGGAGACCGGCGGGCCGACCGACTACACCGGTGTGTTGATTGATGCGACCGAACTGGACCCCCAGCCGGCGTTTTTCCCGGCAGTGGTGACGGAAGACAACCGTGAAGTTTTCGGCCCGGGCTTTGCCGACCCGGCATATCTGGCCGAGCGGGGGGCGGTGCGCTATTACACCTCGCGGGTGGCGGCGCAGAATGACGAGCGAATCGGAACCCGGCCGCTGCTGGTGCGGGCGGTCGCAGTTGCCGGCAGGAATCGCTGTGACCTGGTTGTCAGTCAGTATGATGCCGTGCGGCTGCACGGGTCGCGCAATCTGCTGAAACTGCTGGCCGAGTGCCGGGTGGGAGTGATCCGGAGCGCAAAATGAAGTTTCCCTGGTACGGGCTGATTCATCCGGCGCTGGCGGTTTTCACGCTCGGTTACGGCCTGCGGATTGCCCAGATTGCACTTTCCCGGATCAATGACTGGGACTATCCGCTGCGCCAGCAGCGTAATCGGACGATTACCTATCTGCTGCTCTGTGTGGGCAATTTCGTCACCGGGATGTTTTTCGCGACAATCATCCGCGGCCGCGGGCTGGAGCTGAAGCTGCCCGGCCATCTGGTGTTGTCAGTGGTGGTCCTGGGGGTGACTGCGCTGGCAACAGTTGTCACTTTCGGCCGGTCGCGGATGGGCGAGGTGGCACCGATAACCCGACTGCATCCGATTCTGATGGTCATCTCGCTCACCGGTGTGCTCACGCAGGGGATTCTGACCCTGCTGCGGGTTTTTGGTATCTGACCCGCGGCGCCAGCGCGCCAAGAAGATAATTGCCGCCCTCGAGCGGGTCTGGCCCCGGCTGGATGCGCCGGTGAAGCGGATGCCGGACCGCGGTGCGTTCCGGGTGCTGGTGGGGGCAGTGCTTTCGACCCGGACTCAGGATCCGGTGACCGCGGCCGCAACCGGGCGGCTGATGCGGGTGGCTGCCAGTCCGGCTGCGCTGGCCCGCCTGAGCCCGGCCGAGGTGGAGAAGCTGATTTACCCGGTCGGATTCTACCACACCAAGGCGGCAGCTCTGCCAGAGCTGGCCCGGCTGCTCGTCGAGCGCTGGCAGGGCCGGGTGCCGGATACACTGGAAGAGCTGCTGCAGTTGCCCGGCGTCGGCCGTAAGGTGGCCAATATCGTGCTGGCGGTTGCCTATCGCCAGCCGGCGATTGCGGTCGACACCCATGTTCAGCGGATTTCCAACCGGCTGGGGCTGGTGCGTACTGTCCGGCCCGAGCAGACGGAGAGAGCGCTGGCAGCAATCCTGCCCCGGCGCACTGCTGGCCGCTGGAACAGTCTGCTGGTGGCACTGGGGCAGACGATATGTCTGCCGCGCGCACCCCGTTGTGGGCAGTGTCCGGTCCGGCGCTGGTGCCGGCAGGTCGGGGTCAGGGCCGCTGCCAGTACAAAGGGTTGACCACGCGGTAGGCCGGGCGGTAGGCCTGCTGATAGACCGGTGAATGATGCCGGGCGGGAAATGCCAGCGGTTCGTTCTCGGTCAGCAGCCGGCGCAGCTCTTCGGCGAGGTCGGGCCGGTCGGACTGAGCCAAGTCGATTGCAGAAAGCAGCCGGGTGCGCATGGTCGCGTGGTCAGCCACTGCGTCACGGGCGCTGGCGAGTAAAGCCGCACAAAGCCGTTCGAGCGCCGACGGGTCGAGCCGGTACAGGTTGACGCGGATAAAGCGGTTGTCGGGCGTCAGCGGTTCGGTCGGCGCTGACCGGTCCGGTTCGGACGCAATCGACCGGTACTCGTTTTCCAGCGCGGCCCGGGCCAAGGCCGGGTCGCGGATGATGTGTCCCGGCCCGTATACGCCCTGGTGAATCAGCTTGTAGATATCGACGGCGGCAAGCAGCGGGTAGTGCGCAAGGTGCCAGTCGAGAATTGCGGCAAGAGTCATCGGCGCGGATACGTTTCGCGGTGCGGCACCGGCCGGCGGCGCCGGGTGAGGTTTGAGGGCGGCGTTTTCACTAGTTGAGTATCCGGTTGCGCCGGCGGGGGTCAAGTTGCTGTCCGGCAGGGGTTGACTGGACTTGTCGTTGAGGGGTATACTGCGAGACCGTGAAGCAGAATCTGTTTCCGGGTGCCGAAGGACAACCGGCGTACTGCTGTCCGGTTGCGACTGCCTGAGGAGAGATTATGAAAATATTCATCGACAGTGCTGACATCAATGAAATCCGCGAGGTTGCCGGCTGGGGCATTCTCGATGGCTGTACCACCAATCCGAGTCTGGTGTGCAAGACCGGCCGGCCGTTCCGGGACTGCGTCAGCGAAATCGTCTCGGTTGTCGAGGGGCCGGTTTCGGTTGAAGCGATAGCGACCGACGCGGCCGGAATGGTCAAGGAAGGCGAGGAGTGGGCCCGGCTGAATCCGGACAAAATCACGATCAAGATTCCGATGACGGTTGAGGGACTGAAGGCCGTGCGGATGCTGCGCGAGCGCGAGATAATGACCAATGTGACGCTGGTGTTTTCGGTGCCGCAGGCGCTGCTGGCGGCCCGGGCCGGCGCGACTTTTATCTCGCCGTTTGTCGGCCGGCTTGACGATATCGGCAGCGAGGGGATGACGCTGGTACAGGACACGGTTGGTTTTCTCGATGCCTACGGGCTGGATACACAGGTGATTGCGGCGTCAATCCGTCACCCGCTGCACGTCGTTGCGGCACTGCGGGCCGGTGCCCACATTGCGACCCTGCCCTATGATGTACTGCTGAAGATGGTGCGCCACCCGTTGACCGATGCCGGCATCAAGAAGTTCTACGAGGATTATCAGAAGATACCCCGGTCCTAGAGGCGGAGGAGCAATGCCACTGGTCGATTCCAAGAACAACACGACGCGACGAACCTACACCCTTGCCGAGCTGGTTGATGCCGCTCGGATGATGCGGGGTTACAACCTGATTGCCCTGTGCGCGGCCGGCTCGGGCCACTCGGGCGGGACGCTGTCGGTGATGGACCTGGCGGCGGCGCTGTATCTGCATGCCGCCCGACTGGACCCGCAGAATCCCGAGTGGCCGGAGCGGGACCGGATTGTCTGGTCGACCGGTCACAAGGCACCAGCACTGTACGTTGCGCTCGGGATGGCCGGCTATTTTCCGATCGAGGACGTTGTCCGGCTGCGCAAGCTGCATTCACCATATCAGGGTCATCCGCACTGGTTGAAGCTGCCGGGTGTGGAAGTTTCCACCGGCTCGCTGGGCCAGGGTCTTTCGATTGCGGTCGGCATGGCCCGCGCCGCCAAGATGGACCACAAGAACTGGCGGACCTGGTGCTTTATTGGCGACGGCGAGATGCAGGAAGGGCAGATCTGGGAAGCGCTGATGGAGGCCGCGGCCTGGAACCTCGACAATCTCTGCTGCATTCTCGACAAGAACCGGCTGCAGATTGACGGCTGGGTGAAAGAGGTGATGAACATCGACCCGGTCCCCGACAAACTGCGCGCGTTTGGCTGGGCGGTGATTGAAATCGACGGCCACAACATGCAGCAGATTGTCAAGGCCTACGAGAAGGCGATTGCCACCAAAGGACAGCCGACGGCAATCGTCGCCAATACCACCAAGGGCAAGGGCGTGCCGTTCATGGAGAATGTTGCCGGCTGGCACGGTCGGGCGCCGAATCATGAGGAGCTGGTGAAGGCGCTTGATGCCCTCGGTCTGCGTTACCGGATCGACTACGAGAAGCTGCTGAAGCGGGCCGAAGAGTATCAGGCCGAGGTCACTACCGGGCTGGCGGCGAGCATTCCGAAGTTTCCCAGCGGTCGGGACTACTTCTGGAACCGGCAGAAGGTGATGAAGGTGGAGATGAAGGCGACGCGGCTGGGGTTTGGCGAGGCGCTGGCGCGCTGCGGCAAAGACCGGCGGACAGTGGCAATCGGCGCCGACATTTCCAGTTCGATTGCCATCTCGAAGTTCTTCGAATGCGACCCGGAACGCTGCGAACGCTGGCTGTCGGTCGGGATTGCCGAGCAATCGGGCACCTGTGTCGCGGCCGGCCTGGCCCGCGAGGGCAAGATTCCGATTTTCGGCACCTATGGCGTGTTTGCCGCCGGGCGCAATCTTGACCAGTTGCGTACTACCGTTGCCTACGGCAATCTGAACGTGCTGATTGCCGGAGCCCACGGCGGGCTTTCGGTCGGGCCGGACGGCGCGACGCATCAGGCGCTCGAGGACCTGTTTCAGATCTGCGGACTGCCGAACATGCATGTCGCCGTGCCCTGCGACGCGCTGGAAACCGACCGGGCGACCGAGCATCTGCTGTTTGGTATCACCGGGCCGAAGTACATCCGGTTTGCGCGCGAGGCGACACCGGTGGTGACCCGGCCCGATACACCCTTCGTGTGGGGCGAACCGAATGTTTACCGCTACCGGGGCGAGAAGCCGGATTTCATCGATGCCTTTGAGTGCCGGCTGGCCTGCGAGTACGACAACGAAAACGAGGACCTGACTATCATCGCCTGTGGCCCGATGGTGCCGGAAGCGATGCGGGCAGCCTGGATATTGAAGGAGGAATACGGCATCGAGACCCGGGTGCTGAACTATCATACCCTGAAGCCGTTTGTTCCCGACCAGGCAATCCGGGCCGCAGCCGAAACCGGCATCGTCATCACTGCCGAAGAGCATCAGGTTGGCGGGCTGGCCAACTGGGTGTCGCATCACCTTCATGCCGCGCCTGAACTCTACGGCGTCCCGGTCGCATTCGGGGCAGTGGGCGTGAAGGACCGGTTCGGCGAATCCGGCCAGCCTTGGGAGCTTTTGTGGGAGTTTGAGGTTTCCGGCGAGCATATCGCCACCCGGGCCAAGGAGCTGTATGACTTTGTCCAAGGCCGCAAAACTGCTCCGGTAGCACCCAAGAAACCGGCGACAAAGAAACCGGCAGCCAGAAAGCCGGCAGCAAAGAAGCCAGCGGCGAAAAAGACCGAGGGCAAAAAGACAGCCGGAGGAGGCGAATAAGCCATGCGGCTGGCAGAACGGATGGCCCGGCTCGGCACCGAGACCGCTTTTGACTGTTTGTGCCGGGCCAAGGCACTGGAATGCCGGATGGATGTTGTTCATCTGGAAATCGGCGAGCCGGACTTTGATACGCCGAAGCATATCCGGGAGGCGGCGAAACAGGCACTGGACGAGGGTTATACCCACTACGGGCCTTCGGCCGGACTGCCCGAACTGCGCGAAGCAATTGCCGAGTATGCCGGCAAGCGGCGCGGCGTGCATTTCACTCCCGAGCAAGTAGTCGTTACCCCCGGTGGCAAGCCGGTGATGGCCTTTGCAATCATGGCCCTAGTCGAACCGGGCGACGAGGTCATTTATCCGAATCCGGGCTTCCCCATCTACGAGTCGATGATTGAGTACATGGGCGGCACGGCGGTACCCATCCGGCTGCGTGAGGAGCGCGATTTCCGGCTGGATGCCGAGGAGCTCGCCCGGCTGGTCAATCCGCGGACCAAACTGATCATTATCAATTCGCCCGGCAACCCTACCGGTGGGGTGCTGACCAGCGGTGACCTGCAGTTGATTGCCGAGACTGCGCTCCGGCACAATGTCTGGATTCTTTCCGATGAAATCTATTCGGAAATAGTCTATGACAAGCCGTTCGAGAGCATCGCCCGGATTCCCGACATCGGCCAGCGGCTGATTATTCTCGACGGATTTTCCAAGACATTCGCGATGACCGGCTGGCGGGTGGGTTACGGCATCATGCCCCCGCGGATGGCCGATTGGCTGGCGCGTATCCAGACCAACACCAATTCCTGCACCGCGACGTTTTCACAGCGGGCCTGTCTGGCTGCCCTGCGCGGGCCGCGCGACGAAGTTGACCGAATGCTGGCCGAGTTCCGGCGCCGGCGCGATTTCATCGTTGACGGACTGAACCGGCTGCCCGGATTCCGCTGCAAGCGGCCGGAGGGCGCTTTTTATGTCCTGCCCAACGTCGAGGACACCGGCATCGACTGCGAGGTCCTGGCTCATCGGCTGCTGGAAGAGCAGGGGGTCGCCTGTCTGGCCGGGACGTGCTTCGGCAAGTACGGTAATGGTTATCTGCGGTTTTCCTACGCCAATTCAATCGAGAACATTGCCAAGGCACTAGACCGGATTGGCCGGATGCTCAGCACGGCCTGAGTCATGACTGTCAATTCCTGCCTGGCGCCGGCCGGGCAGGACACGCTGCTTGACCGGGTAGTCAACTGGGGCCGGCTTGATATCGCCGACTTTGCCCGGCTGCCACTGGCGACACTGCGGGCGCTGGCCAATCCGACTGACCCGGACTGGGCGACGGCAGCAATCAACGCACCCGAACTCTGGCCGGGGATTGACCTGCGAAAACTGCGGATACCAGACTACGGTCTCACGCTGGCCGACATTCAGGCTGCCCAGCGGCGGCTGGTTCGCCGCTGCTGGCGGGAACTGCTGATTGCGAAGGCGCCGGCGCTCTACGAGGCATTGCCCTGGCAGGAGCTTGAACTGGCGCCGCTGTTGCGGGGGCGGCAGCTGTGGCGGCTGCGGTTGCTGCTGGCGGGCGGTCACAGTCCGGTCAGTGCCGTGCGGCTGCGGCGGACAGCCGGGGTGATTGTTGTCGAGCCCGAGCCAGTGCTGGCCGACTACATTGAGCGCAAGGCCGGGCGGGAGCGACTGAAAAAACTGCGAGTGGTGCGCGCCGGGCTGGAGCGCACCGGATTGCCGGCCCGGTCGGTTGAGCTGGCGCTGGTGAGTCCGTCGGCAGTGGCGGGAAAACTGAAAGCGGCAGTGATTGAGCTGGAACGGGTTGCCGCCGAGGTGTTCATTTTTGCCAGCGACCCGCTGATACAACTGGACACCGGACTGCTCGAAGCGCGAGGTTACCGGTGGTTACCGGTCGTCACCCGCTGGGGCGCAGCCGGCGTCTGGCATCGGCCGGGCACAAACCAGGGGCGATAATGAGCGAGCATCGGCAGCCGACCGGCTTGACTGCAGCCGAGGCGGGTGCGCGACTGCGGCGGTTCGGACCGAACGAAGTGCCGGGTGGCAAGGCCCGCGGACTGGTGCGGCTGCTGTTTGAAGTAATCCGGGAGCCGATGTTTCTGCTGCTGCTGGCTGCCGGCGGGGTGTATCTGGTGCTGGGCGAGCTGCAGGATGCGCTGATGCTCTTGGGTTTCGTTGTCGTGGTGGTGGGGATCACGCTTTTGCAGGAGCTGCGCACCGAACGGGCACTGGCGGCGTTGCGGGAGCTGGCTTCGCCGCGGGCACTGGTGATCCGGGACGGAGTGCCGGTACGGGTGGCCGGCCGTGATGTGGTACCGGGCGACCTGCTGGTGCTGGGTGAAGGAGACCGGGTACCGGCTGATGCGGTGCTGGTTGACTGCAGCCATTTACAGGTGGACGAATCGCTGCTGACCGGCGAGTCGGCAACCGTCCGCAAGACCGCCGGGCTGCTCGATGACCCGCTGGCCCGGCCGGGTGGTGATGACTCTTCCTCGGTATTCTCGGGTACACTGGTGGTCGGTGGTCAGGGACTGGCGGTAGTCCGTTCCACCGGTGGCAGTACCTATCTGGGCGGTATCGGCCGGGCGCTGGAAAGCATCGAGCCGGAGGATTCGCCGCTGGAACTGGAAAGCCGCCGGCTGGTGCGGGTGATGGCACTGTTGGGGCTGGGCACCAGCGCGGTGGTTGCCGCCGTTTTTGGTCTGTTGCATGGCGACCTCGCCGCCGGGCTGCTGGCCGGGCTGACGCTGGCAATGGCGATTCTGCCCGAGGAAATACCGGTGGTGCTGACGGTGTTTCTGGCACTGGGAGCGTGGCGGTTGTCGCGGCGGCAGGCGCTGGTGCGGCGCCTGAACGCAATTCAGGCCCTCGGTTCGGCAACGGTGCTGTGCGTTGACAAGACCGGCACGTTGACGATGAACCGGATGTGCGTGGCCGAAATCTGGGGCGGCGGCCGGCGCTGCCGGATTGCCGATAGTGATTCCACTGGTCTGCCCGAGCAGTGCCACCAGCCGCTGGAGTATGCGATTCTGGCGAGCTCGGCAGTGCCGGTTGACCCGATGGAGCGGGCGTTGCGAGAGCTGGGGGAGCGGGAACTGGGCGGCACCGAACACCTGCACGGCGACTGGGAACTGGTGCGGGAGTATCCGCTGTCGCGCGAACTGCTGGCAATGTCGCGGGTGTGGCGGTCGCCGGATGGACAGGAGTACTGCATTGCCGCCAAGGGTGCGCCGGAGGCGATATTCGACCTCTGTCATCTCGACCGGCCGCGACTGGAAGAGCTGGACGGGCTGGTGCGGGCGATGGCGGCCGAGGGTTTGCGGGTGCTGGGGGTTGCCCGGGCCCGGTTCCGGCTGACCAGCCTGCCGGCGCA
Source organism: Caldifarciminota bacterium (assembly GCA_965649225.1). GTDB lineage: Bacteria > Hydrothermota > Tepidihabitantia > Tepidihabitantales > Tepidihabitantaceae > CBFGJX01. The sequence continues at coordinate 75,244 of CBFGJX010000009.1, read as the reverse complement.
GCAGCACGACTTCGGCTTTGAGTTTATCGGGCTGGTCGGGTTTGCCGACCCGATCCGGCCGGGCGTGCCGGCGGCGATTGAAGCCTGCCGGGCAGCCGGAATCAGAGTGGTGATGATTACCGGCGACTATCCGGGCACAGCGGTTGACATCGGGCGGCGTATCGGTCTGGACCCCGGCGGACTGTTGACCGGCGCCGAGCTGGATTCACTCGATGACGAGACTCTGCGCGAGCGGGTGCGGACGGTGAGTATCTGCGCCCGGGTGGTGCCGGAGCAGAAACTGCGGCTGGTGCGAGCGCTGGTCGCCGCCGGCGAGGTGGTGGTGATGACCGGCGATGGGGTGAACGACGCGCCGGCAATCCACAGCGCGCAGATTGGTATTGCAATGGGTGGCCGCGGCACCGATGTCGCCCGCGAGGCCGCGGCGCTGGTGCTGCTGGACGATGATTTCACCACGATTGTCACCGCGGTGGCTCAGGGTCGGCGGATTCTGGACAATCTGAAAAAGGCGATTGCCTACATCTTTGCCGTCCATGTCCCGATTGCCGGAATGACGCTGCTGCCGGTGCTGTTCGGCTGGCCGCTGGTGCTGCTGCCGGTGCATGTCGTCTTTCTCGAGCTGGTCATTGACCCGGCCTGTTCGGTGGCATTCGAGGCCGAGCCGGCGGAACCGGATTCGATGCGGCGGCCGCCGCGGCGTCCCAATGAGCGGTTCTTTGACCGCCGGATGATACTCTGGAGTCTTTTGCAGGGTTTGTTCGTTCTGGCCGTAGTGCTGACGGTTTATGCCACTGCCTTCCGCGGCAAGGGTGAACTGGAAGCGCGCGGGCTGATGTTCACGACGCTGGTTATCGCGAATCTGTGCCTGATTCTTTCCAACCGGTCGTGGTCGGACAGCGTTGTCACCGCGCTGCTGCGACCAAACCGGGCGCTGTGGTCGGTTGTCGCCGGTGCGACGGTGCTTTTGGGACTGGTTCTGGCCGTGCCGGTTTTGCGCGGGCTGTTCCGGTTTGAGGTTCTGCATCCGGACGACCTGCTTCTGTGTCTTGGCGCCGGTGTTGCCGGCATCGTACCGTTCGAAATCTACAAACTCTTCACCCGTCGGCGCCGACCGGCTTGATTCCGGCCGGCCAATCGGTATATTGCGTTGATGTTGCCAAGGGTTATTCGCACTCCCAAAGACCGGGGGGAGATGGTACTGGTGCCGGGCGGTGTTTTTCCCTTCGGAATCACTCAGGACCAGGTTCGGCAGATAATCGAGTCGCTGGGTGAGCCGTTTGATCCGATCTTCGCTACCGAGCTGGCGCCGCGCAATGCGGTAATCCGTGACTGCTATATTGACCGCCGACCGGTTACCAATGCTCAGTATGAGCTGTTTCTGCGGGAGACAAACCACCCGGCGCCGTTGTTCTGGAATTCTTCGCCCTGGAACAAGCCCAACCTGCCGGTGGTGGGTATCTGCTATCGTGATGCCGAAGCCTACTGCCGCTGGGCGAACAAGCGGCTGCCGACCGAAGAAGAGTGGGAACGGGCCGCGCGCGGGACCGACCGCCGCATCTGGCCCTGGGGCAACGAGTTCGGGAGCAAGAACTGCAACAGCCGGGAATGGAATGCCCAGATGACCAGCGAGGTCGGTCAGTTTCCGACCGGCCGCAGTCCGGTCGGCTGTGACGACATGGCCGGCAATGTCTGGGAGTTCACCACCGGCAACTGGGAAAACTTTGGCAAGGCCATCCGGGGCGGGTCGTGGAAGAATCCGGCCGGATTCTGTCGGACCACCTGCCGCTGGGGTATTGACCCGGAAATCAAAGGGTCAACCTGGCTTGGCTTTCGCTGCGTGATGGACCTGGCCAAGGCACGGATCTACGGCACGGTTGTGCAGCAGTAGGACGACCGCCGGCTGCGACGGCGGCTAGCGGTTGCGTTCGGACAGTACCTCGTTCAGCGCCCGGATGAAACGGCGGTTCTGCGGTTCGGTGCCGATGGAAACCCGGAGGGCGTTGGGGAAGCCGTATTCGGCAACCGTGCGGGTGATGATGCCGCGCTGCTGCAGGGCGAGAAAGATTTCCTGGGCATGCACCGCGAAGTTGACAAAGACGAAATTGCCGAAGCTGGGCAGGTAGAAAAGCTTCAACCGCTTGAACTCGTTGTAGAGCAGTTTCTTGCCCGCCTCGTTGACCTTGCGGCTGCGGTTGATGTGCTGACGGTCGTCCATCGCCGCAATCGCCGCAATCTGGGCCATCCGGTTGAGATTGAAGGGCAGCCGGGTCTTCTGCAGGGCGGTGGCAATTTCGGGCTGGGCGAAGCCGTAGCCGATGCGCAGTCCGGCCAGACCGTGGACTTTGGAGAAGGTCCGGGTGATGAGGATACTGCGGTTGGCGTTGTAGTAGTCCATTGAGCGGGGATAGTCGCGGCTGGTGATGTACTCGGCATAAGCCTCGTCGAGAATCACCAGCACGTTGCCCGGCACCTTGTCCATGAACTCGTCCAGTTCCTTCTTCGTCACCATCGTTCCGAGCGGGTTGATCGGATTATCAATGTAGATTATCCGGGTGCGGTCGGTGATTGATTCGAGTATCCGTTCCAGGTCGTGGGTGTAGTCGCGGTGCGGCACTTCAACCAGCCGGCCGCCGGCGATACCGGTAGCAACCCGGGCCATCACAAACGAACCCTGAGTGGCGATCAGTTCGTCGCCCGGATTCAGATAGGTCAGTGCGGCCATCAGTATCAGCTCGACCGAGCCGTTGCCAACCAGCACTGATTCGAAATCGACCTTGAATGTCCGGGCAAGCTTCTCGCGCAGGTCCCAGGCCGAATCTTCCGGATAGTAGTGCATCGAGCCGGCGGCACGACGCATTGCCGCGACCGCGCGCGGCGAGGGACCGAGCGGGTTTTCGTTAGAGGCCAGCTTGATGATTGGCCCTTTCAGGCGCAGCTCGCGCGCGACCTGCTCGACAGGCTTGCCCGGCTTGTAGGGCCGGATGGTGTCAATGTTTGGTCGGGTAACCGGCAACACTGCATTCCTCCTTGTTTCCGACGGCTGAGTGCGACCCGGCAGTGGCGGCCGCATCGGGCCGACGCCGGGTGACGGCAAAAAGCACCCCGCCCGTCAGCGCGAAGATGAGGTCAAGAGCAAGAAACAGTAACGCCGCGGCCAGGGCCAGGTCGTGTCCGAGTCGACCCGGCAGCCAGGCCGGCGTGAAAAAAACGATGTAAGCCCATTCCCGCACTCCCAGGCCGCCGATGGTGGGGATGTTGACGACGACGTTGAGCAGCGGGATGAACACCAGGTAATAAACAACCGGCACCGTACCGCCAATCGCGGCAGCAGTGGCATGCCAGGACAGCGCCAGTGTCGCCTGGACGGCGATGCCGGAAAGAAAACTCAGAAGCAGCGCCCGGCGGGCGGTGCGATAAGACTTGACCGCATCAAATATCCGGTCCAGTCGCTCGCCCAGCCGCAGCAGCCGCACCCGGCCGAACAGCCGGCCGGTAAACCGGTGGGCAGTGTCGGAGAAAAAGGCCAGCGTCAGCGCCACCAGCAACAGCAGGGCAAACGCCAAAAGCACAATCACCAGCGGCCCGCGCACTGCCAGCCGGCCGAGGGCAAGTTCCAGCGACCTCGCTTCGGTCTGCAGGGCAAACAGGCCGAGCGCAACCGCCAGCGCCAGAAACATCAGGCTGGTGAACCCGACCAGTCGGTCGAGCAGTGTCGCCGAGAATGCGTCGGCGCCGCGGCCCGCACCGGCAGTGTAGGCGATGCGGAAGACATCGCCGCCGATCGAGGTCGGCAGCAGCTTGCAGAAAAACAGCGAGATGGTGAAAACGCGGGCAAGATACCAGGTCGAGTAGCTGATGCCGCGGGCCCGGAGCAGGATCTGCCAGCGCCAGGATGAGATGAGAATGAAAATCAGATACCAGCCGGCCGCTGCCAGCAGCCAGCCGGGCCGGGCAGTGCGGATGAGTGCCAGCGCGCCGGGCAGCCGGTCGCGAAACAGCCAGCCAAGCAGAAACAGCAGACCGGCGGAAATCAGAATTCGCAGGGCGGTGCCGATGGCTGACTTCAGCCGGGCGGCCAACTACTGCTCCCCGCTGCGGCTGGAACGCAGCAGCCGTTCGAGCCGTTCGATACGGTCGTTGGTGCCGGCGAGCGCTTCGCCAAGAAAACCGGCAGCAAAAAACAGAATCCCGGCCAGCACCAGCAGAATCACCAGATAAAGCATTGGCCGGAAGCCGTGGCCAAACAGCCGCATGATGACCGCGGCCAGTCCAACCAGAAAACCCAAACCCAGCGAAGTGATGCCCAGGGTGCCAAAATACAGCATCGGCTTGCGCATGAACGAAAGCTGGAACGCCACGGCAATCAGGTCCAGAAAACCAACCAGAATCCGGCCCCGGCCCGAGTATTTCGGTTCGCCGTGCAGGCGGGGGCGGAGGGTGACCGGTATCTCGGTGATGCGAAAACCGCGGGCGCGGGCCAGCGGCACGATGTAGCGATGCCAGTCCTTGCGCAGGATTTCTCCGGCCAGCACCTCGCGCCGGAAGGTCTTCAATGCATTGATATCGCGGACATTCAGCCGGAACATCAGCCGGGCAAGCCAGTTGTAGATTGACGATACCAGCCGCTTTTCGTAATGCCCGACCTTGCGGCCGGTAACCAGGTCCCAGCCCTCGCGCAGTTTTGCCACCTGGGCCATGACATCTTCGGGCCGGAACTGCAAGTCGGCATCGAGGATGCAGACAAATTCGCCCCGGGCCGATTCCATTCCGGTCATTATCGCCGCGGTCTTGCCCTGATTGGCCTGATGGCGTCGCACCGTCAGAAAATTGTAACGGGCAGTCAGTTGCTGGGCTGCGGCGAATGTGCCGTCAGTTGAGCCATCATCGACGATGATGACCTCAAACGGAATTGTAATCTTGTCGGCAAGTTCTGCCAGCAGTGGACCGACGTTTTCAACTTCGTTGAATGCCGGGACAATCAGGGTAAGTTCGACTTCACGACCAAACCCCATAACTGCCAGAATATAGCTATATTACCAAAATTGTCAAGGTTTTGCTATGCCCGACCAAGGCAGGATGACAGAGAAAACGGCAGCGGCTCTGACAGCCTAACGCATTTATTGTCAATATCTTAGCGGTCGAGCCTGTCGGTTGGGCGGTGTCTGGCTGCAAACAGCGTCCTTTTGCCGGTTCGCAGGGCAGGTCATTTTGAGGCGCTATTGTGGAAGTGACAAACTGATAAAGGCTTACTGGTCCGGGCTTCGCGCAAGAGAGCATGGAGCCGGCTGGTGGCAGACTGTCAGTCAGACAGCAGCGGGTCCGGCAGTCTGACGAGCGTCAGACTGCCGGAACTGAACGCGTTTGGGCGGGCTCGCGAAGCCCGGGCAGCGGTGTGACCGGAGTTTCGGTCAGGGCACGATGCAGCTGGCCGAGTTCGACTTTACCTCGTGCCGGCCGGACTGGTCCTGCCAGGTTACCTCGACCCAGAAGGTCTTGTCGAGGAACTGACCGGTCGGGGCCGAGAAGGTGGTCGTGTAGCTCTCGGTGTTTGTTGCCCCGCGGGTCCAGTTCACGCTCACGGTCTCGGTTTTGTGGGCGCCGCGGCTGGTCATCCATTTGATGGTGAACTCAATCGCGCCGGCGCCCGGGCCGTCGATGCTCACGCTGGTGCCGTCGGCCTCGAGCGAAAGCCCGCAGGTGAGCGATTGCACGTAGGCGCCGCCCTGAGGGTGGCGGGTGACGGTAACGCGGCCATAGGCCTCATACTTGTGGCACGACAAAAACAGCAGGCAGGTCAGCACGGCAGGCCCCGCGCGGCGCACAGTCTTCAGGTAAGTTCTGAGCATCAACACTCCTCTCGACAGAAATAATTATCCGCAAAACCGGGGTTGATTCAACTGGAGCGGAATTATGTCCGGCTTGCCGCCGCCGTGAAATCAGCGGACTGCGTCAGCCGGCGGCAGCAGAGCTGTTGAGTCGGGCGCGGAGGGCAGGGTTGGGTGGCGTCACAGGGTTTCAGGTTCTCGATTGTCAAGTACGCCGCCAGAGCATGTTCCAGTCCGTGGAGAGCTTGTCGCGGTACTTTGCCAGCAAGATGCGGCGGACGCTGGTGTCGCGGTGTGCCTGGCCTGACTTGCTTGGCGTCGCCAGCCACTTCCTATGATCTTCTCGCAGCCACCTGTCGACGCGAGAGGTTTCGGCGATGTAGCAGGCCATTCCCCGAGCATCATCGGCAAGATTCACGAAGACGATGTAGTCGTCCTTCTTGCGAACGTTGAAGAAAACGGACCCGTCCTTCTTTGCACGGAAACGCCGCCCAGGTGAGTGCTCTGACTTTGTCTTTACGCGAAGGTGTACGGTTCTTCGTTCTCGACTTGCGAGGATGTCGAAGTCGGGGGTGTTACGCGGTGCAAGGGCGGCCACGACACCGCGCTTCAAAAGCTCCGCCATCACGTAGTGTTCTCCGGCGTTGCCGGTGAACGTCGATCCACGCTTTGGTCTTGACCTGTCATTCGTGGCCACTTTGCTACTTTGTCCACGAGTCACTCGTGTCTTGTCGTCTGAGAGCACTTTGATGGCCTTGTCCGTGACCGCAACCCGGCGCTTCAAAGTCATCTTTGCTGCTGCGGGGCGGCTATGGCGGCTTACTACCATTCCTGAACCTGCTGTTCTATGTACTTCTCGCCGTCCCACAGGTAGCGGGCAGTTACCCAGCCGCGAAAGTGTTGAATCTCGACGAACCCTGGCTTGACTATAGTTGGCGCATCACCCCACGTCGCCGAGCAACTCAACAGGGTGAATGGTTTCAGGCCGGCCGCAGTACGAACCATGTCGACGATGAACAGCGAGTCGGTCATAGTGACACCTGTGGAGAATTTCACGACCATCACCGGCTTATACGGCCCTATGACATAGGCAGGCGCGAACTCCACATAGGTGGGTTCCGCATCCGTGATGTCGAAATAGGAAATCCACACTTTTTCGCCGTGATCATAGCAGACCAAGTTGTACGAGGTCTGTTCGAAGTAAAGCAGGACGGAGTCTTTCTTGCCGTCGCCGTCGACATCCATTCGAAAAGACCGCGAATTCCGCACTGAATCCAGGTTGACTTTGGTCACGGCAACTTCACCGTGGTAATCTCTGATCCTGAGCTCGGCGTATGCAGCCGAAGCAAGCAGCAGGACGATGGTGAGTGACAATCGCATCATTGCAACCTCCTTCCTGTATCGTCGTCGGGTTTGGAGTCGAGTGTCAGACTCAAGCCACTCCCTCCTTGATTATTTGAATTTCCTTGTCGGTCTGGCAATTCAGTCCGCGTTCCCGTGCGGCGATAGGGTTGACCGCCTTACGGTTCTGATTACAGCCTCGGTTCCTTCTCACGGTGAACAGGATAGGATTCGGTCAGGCGCAGTCAAGAGGCCGGCGGCGCGAGCGGCAAGCCGCCGGACCGGCCGACCCATCGGCACATCGTGATGAACTTATTATAATCAGGTGCTAAATTGGCAAAGGGGCGCGGGGCGGGGTTATGTACCGCTCGCGCAATGGGTTGCGCGGAAGCGGGCAAAACAGCCCCCCTCGTTCCCCCGGCGGCCAGGAGCGGTGAAACCGAATCACGAATGACTGGTCACAGCTCGTTTCGATGAGGCGGGTTGTGACCGCTCCAAGGCGCAGGTTTATGCGCGGGGCTGCGGCGCGGATTCCTGCCCAGGTTCTGCGCCGCGCCGGTGTCAGGTCGGTTTCGGGCTACCGCGCGATGACGATGCGCCGCGCGGCGGTCGGCTTGCTGTTTCCAGACACCGGCAGGGCTCGGACGAGATACACGCCGGGCGCAAGGCGCGAGACATCGTTGGGCCCGGGCGCGAGGTCGAGGACGCGCCGGCCCGAGGCGTCGAACAGGACGGCCGACGCTGTACGACTGCCGTCGGACGCCGGCAGGTTGAGCGTGCCGCGGACGATGGTTGCGGCGGCGCGTGACGCGCGCGGTGCGGCGGATTCTTCCTGCACGGCCACCGGGTTGTCGTGGAAGACCGCGACGCCTTCGCTCGCGCAGGATATCCACGGGTTGTCGTTCCAGTCGATGCCGATGTCGTAGACCTGCTCGTGGGGCAGGGGCGAGTTGTCGCGGTTGTAGATGCGCCAGTTCGCGCCGTCGAAGCGCAGGAGCGCGCCGCGGTAGGGGTAGATGCTGCTGCGGAAGTAGCTGTGCCAGAGCACGCCGGTGCTGGTGACCGCGGAGATGCCGCCGGCCTTGACCGGGGAGTTGAGCGAGTCGTAAAGGGTCCAGGTCGTGTCGCGGCGGTTGAAGCGGGCAAGCCCGGTCCAGGTCAGGTCCTCGGTCAGCGCGACCGAGAGCCAGAGCGTGCCGTCGGGCGAGCGCGCCGGGCTCCAGCAGCGGCCGGTGCCGGGCATGCGCGCGCGCGCCGGGTCGTAGATTTCCCAGTTCGTGCCGTCGGTGCGGATGAGCTCACCCAGCGTCGCGACCCACACCCAGCCGCCCGAGTCGGCGCAGATGCCCTGCACGTAGCTGGAGATGGGCGAGTTGGTGTAGTCGAACTTCTGCGCGCGGCCGTTCGCGATGCGGTACAGGCCGCGCGTGCCGAAGTCCTCGTATGCCCAGATGACGCCGGTCGAGTCGCGGATGACGTCCTTGATGACTTCGCCGTCGGCGTACTGCTCGACCCAGTTGGCGCCGTCCCAGACGAGGATGCCCGAGGCGTAGGTCGCGACCCACATCCGGCCGTCGAGGCCCTCGACCGCGGCGTTGACGATATCGGTAGGCCAGGGCCAGGGCATGGTGCCGCCGTAGCGGTTGAAGTTGCGCCAGACCGAGCCGTCGAAGGTGCAGATGCCGTAGCCGTTGCTGAACCAGACGTTGCGGCGGCTGTCGAAGTCGATGCCGTAGTTCCAGTAGTCGTTGAGGCCGGTGCGGGAGATGTTGTAGAGCTGCCAGTTGCCGCCGGCCCGCCGGGCCACGCCGCCGATGCCGCAGGCCCACAGGCTGCCGTCGGGCGATTCGGCCGCGAGGTAGCAGAACCCGCCCGGCCAGTTCTGGTCGGTCCAGGCGCCGTTGTGGTAGGCGAACAGGCCGTTGGGCGCGCCGACCCAAAGTCCGCCGGCGCTGCGCAGGGCCAGTCCGAGCACGGGCAGGGAACCGGATGAGCCGTGGTCGCGCCAGATTCCGTTGTCGTAGCTGATTAGGTTTGTCTGGGCAATCCAGACTTCGCCGCTCGAGTCGACGAGGATGTCTTTGACCTCGTACTGGAGCGTGTCGAAGTAGGTCCAGGCGCCGCCGCGGTAGCGGGCGAGGCCGACGACGCCGCCTGCCCAGACGTCGCCGTTGGGCGCGCAGTCGATGGCATAGACCGGGTTCCACGGCGCGGGGAACGGGTGGCCCTGGCCGCGGCGCCAGAAGGTCCAGCTCGAGCCGTTGAAGCGGCCGATGCCGCCGTTGTTGCCGTTGAAGTTCGCCAGCGCGAACCAGATGTTGCCGGCGGCGTCAATCGCGACGTCGCTCACCGAGTCGCAGGGGAATCCGGGCACGGTGGCGCGGTTGTAGGTGGTGAAGCGCGAACCGTCGAACTTCAATAGCCCGGCCGTCGAGCCGCACCAGATATTGCCGGCGCGGTCGAGCTTGAACGAGCGCAGGTTCTCGGTCGGACACAGGCTGTCAACGGTGGACCAGTTGTGCCAGCGGTTGCCGTCGAACATCGCCAGACCGCCCTGGTCCCAGCTTGGCTGGTACCCGTGGGCCCAGAGCCGGCCGGCCGGGTCGACAAGAATCGCAAAGGAATAGTCGCCCATCGTGCCGGTGTTGCCCGGGGTCCAGATTTTCCACTGCGGGTTCTGGCCCGGCGCAATCGCGGCCAGGAAGAGCAGCAAGATTACTGTCCGCATCACATTCTCCTTGTTGTCAGGTGCGCCCGGCCGTGGTTCAGTCATCACCGGCGCCGCCAGCAGATTGTCCTGCCGGCCGTGTAACTGGTCAAGCATTGTCCTGCCGTGCTCTCGGGCAGGGCAGTCATCGGAGCCGAAGCACGGCCTTACTGCCTGCGCCGGGTAGATATACCAAGCGGCAGATAAAGCGGGCAGAAGCCGAGCAGGCTTGTGAGAGCGAAAACTCCGGCAATCACCAGCGCGGCGATAGTCCAGCCGCCCTTGACTATTCCGGTCGCGACCAGGACTGCAAGAATCACCGCGACCGCCAGCCGTATCAGCCGGTCTGCTGAACCCATATTCCGCGGCATATCATCCTCCATCTATTCCCCGCCGGCAGCTACCGGCGGCTTGTCTGTTTCGGCAGGGGAGCGCCGACGCTCCCCTGCCGTTTCTGCACTGCATCAGTTTGCGACCGCGACCGGCAGCAGCAGAGTCGAGCGACCCAGCATCACTTCGTAGAAGTAAACGCCGGCGCCGACCCTGCGGCCGGCAGCGTCCGAGCGATCCCAGACCAGTTCGTGGCGACCCGGGCTGACGAAGCCTTCGGCAAGGGTGCGGACCAGTCGGCCGGTGGCGTCAACCACGCGTGCAGCGACGCGGCCCGGCTCAGTCGCCGAGTAACTCAGCGTGCCGCGTCCCGTAACCGGGTTGGGCCGGGCTTCGATTGCGCCGTGCCGGGTGGTTCCGGGCCGGTCCTCGATGCCGGAGCTGATGCGGGCGATTATCCGGCCCGAGGCGCCGACTGCCCAGCCGTGGCTGGCGTCAAGAAAGAAAACGTCGTTGAGCTCGCTTGTGGTCGGGCTGGCCTCGCTCTGCCAGCTTGCGCCGCCGTTGGTGGTGCGCCAGATGCGGCCCAGTCCGCCAACGACCCAGCCCTCACTTGCGCTCGTGAAGTGAACCCCGTCGAGGCTGACGTTGATGCCCGAGTTGGACAGGCTCCAGCTTGCGCCGCCGTTAGTGGTCCTGAGGACGACGTCGTTCTGGCCCACGGCCCAGCCGTTCATTTCGTCGTAGAAGAACACCGAGTGCAGGTCGCTACCGCTGGAGCTCGGCTGGGCGATCCAGCTTGCTCCGCCATTCTGCGTCGCTTTGATGTTGCCTTCGCGGCCGACAACCCAGGCCCGGTTCGGCCCGACCGCCCACAGTCTTTCCCAGCGCACCGACCCGGTTTCGACCACGGTCCAGGTCGCGCCGGCATCGGTCGAACGCAGTATCACGCCATCCCGACCCGCGGCATAGGCCACATCGGCCGAGCCGAACGCCACGGCCCGAAGGTTGCTGGAAGTGCCGCTTGAAACCGCAGTCCAGTTGGCGCCGCCGTCGGCGGTGCGGAAGATGCGGCCGTTGTCGCCGACGATGAGCCCGACCCGGGCATCGCGGAATGCGACATCCTGCAGGTCCTCGTTAGTCAGATTGAAGGACGACCAGGTCGAGCCGCCGTCAGTTGTCTTCAGCGAGGTGCCGGCATCGCCGACAGCAAAACCGCGCAGATTGTCGATGAACCAGACGCCATCCAGCGCGTTGGCGGTACCGCTGTTCTGCACGGTCCAGGACTGGGCCCAAGCCGACGCCGACATTACTAGTACAAGCAGTAACAAGATCTTCATGGCTTCCTCCGTGATTACACAGCAAGCGGTTAGACAGCGACAGCCTGCGGGAGATTCAGCCGGCGGAGGGCCGGTTCTGCAGTTCGGCGAGCTTTGCCTTGACCTCGTCGGCGTGGCCCCAGATTTTCGCGCGCGGCCAGACGTGGGCGACTCTGCCTTGCGGGTCAATGAGGAAGGTCGAGCGCACCGTGCCGAGGAATTCTTTGCCCAGGAGCTTTTTGGGCTGCCACGCGCCGTACGCCTCGATAACCTTGTGGTCCGGGTCGGAGAGCAGGGTGATGGTCAGGTTGTGCTTGCCGGCGAACCTGCGGTGCGACGCGGGCGAGTCGGTGCTGATGCCGATGACCGCGGCGGCGAGGCCTTCGAAGTCGGCCAGGCGCTCGGAGAACGCGCAGGCCTCGGTCGTGCAGCCGGGCGTGTTGTCGTGCGGGTAAAAATAGACCACGGCCCACCGGCCGAGAAAGTCTTTCAGGCAGACTTTTTTCTCGTCCTTGTCGGGCAGGCAGAAGTTCGGCGCTTTCTTGCCAATTGCAATCATGTTGCCGGTCATATTTCCTCCTGCCGGTTAGACCGGCAGAGCACCATCGGGATGCGAAAAGCGGCGGCGGCGGGGTGTCCGCCGCCGCCCGGTCGTCGGACCTGCTACCGGGTTATGATAACCCGTACCGCCGGTCGGGAAACTGTCTGTCGATCGGGCTGTGCCTGTCGAATGAAGTAAACGCCCGGGGCAAGGTTGGAGATGTCGTTAGTGCCGGGTTTGAGTTCCAGCACGCGGCGGCCGGTGGCGTCAATGAGCAGATGGGGAGGGTGAGGTGCGATGTCAGCAGGCAGTTTCAGGATGGCCCGGACGTGGCTGGCGGAAAGCGGGGTGGCGGCGGCGGCCGGCGGGCCGGGTTCGGTGAGTGCGTAGGGCTCACCGAGGTCGGACAGCGCCTTGACCGCGAAGGCGCGCGCGGGTTCGTTTTCGCAGTAGTAGAGCGGGAAGCCGAGGAACACGACCTTGCCCGGGCCGGCGAGCCGGCGCACCGCGACCGGCTTGCCGGCAAAGGTGTCGCCCGATTGCGAGACGAAGGCGGCGACCGGTTCGGCGTCGCGCGGATAGAGCGCGTCAATGAACGAGAGCCGGCCCGCGGCCGCGGGGAAAGTCTTGAGCGAATCAATCCTCAGGTCGGGATAGCCGAGCGTGCCGGTCGCGCCGATGAAGTCGAGCGCGGTTGACTGGCGTGCCACGGCGAGGCCGAGCTGGTCATAGGGGAAACTGCCCGGGCTGAAGGTGAACGGGTAGTTGCCCGAGCCGAGGATGCCCAGGATTGGCTTCCAGCCGGAGTAAAACAGCCGGCCGCCTTCGGAGAGGTAATTGGCCAGGCCGGGCACGGCGTCGGCGGCAAGCTGCTGCTGGTACTCGTCGGCGTGCCAGACCACGGTCGAGTAGGGGCCGAGGTCGCCGGGAGCGGGCACGCCGAGGTCGGTGGCGTCCCAGTCGGTGAAGTTGAACCAGCCGAGCAGGAAGTGCCAGAAGGCGTCCTGCTGTTCGTCTGAGGGCGAGCCGCGCGCGCCGGTGCCGTTGCGGGTCTCGTCAACGAGCAGGATGCCGCGGTCGAGAGTTATCGCCTTGCCCGAGCGTTCGGGCGAGCGCGGGCCTTCGTTGCCGGTGGTGTCGACCGCGGCGCAGACATAGTAGTAGGCGATGCCGGACGCGAGGCCGGAATCGCGGAATGTCGTGTCGGTCACGGGGGCGGTGTTGAGCCGGTCATAGGGGCCACCCGAAACGGTCGCACGGTAGAGGTTGTAACCGGCAAGGTCGAGCTCGGTATTGGCGCGCCAGGAGAGCTTCATCCCGCCGCGCGCGGGCCAGGCCGCGAAACCCTCGGGCGCTAGCGGCACTTCGCCGGGAATCGCGCTCTGCTCGGCCGAACGACCGCCCAAGTGCCCGGCCGAGTCAAAGGCCGCAACCGCGGCGTAGTAGCGCGTGCCGTTCGTGAGGCCCTCGATGCGGCGGAACGGGACGCAGGGCAGGTCAACCGAGTCGGTGTAACTGCCGCTCTGAGTGCCCCACCAGAGCCGGTAGCCGGCTACATCGGGTTCGCGGTTCGGCCGCCACGAGGCAAACAGCGCGCCGCCAGTGCCCAGGTCGGCGAACCGGAAGCTGTCGGGCGGGGCCGGGGCAAGGGCGATGGTGGCCGCCGCGGCAATGGTCATTTTCGCCACCTCGGCGGCAAGCTCCATCGAGATGTTGCCGATGGTGTCGGCGGTGGTGTGGTACCACGGGTAAAAGTCGCCGTACTCGGCGCCGGCCGTGCCGATGTAGCCGTAGCGGTGGAACGCGAGCTGGTCCGAGCCGTAGCGGCCGATGAGGGCGCGGCTGTCCAGCCTCGTGTAGATGTCGGCGATGCGCGACTGAAACTGACCGAGCGGCAGGGAGAGCGAGTCGCCGAAGATGGCGACCCCGAACTCGCCGCCCGGATAGGCGATCATGTCGTAGTTCATCACCGCGATGATGTCGTCGCCGCGCGCGCGGGCCTGCTCGGCGTAGTGGAACGAGCCGATGAGGCCCTGCTCCTCGCCCGAGAAGCCGATGAAGCGGATGGAGAGGTCGGGCCGCAGGTCGGCAAGCACGCGCGCCGCCTCGAGCACCATCGCGGTGCCGGAAGCGTTGTCCTCGGCGCCGGGCGCGCTGTTGTAGGGGTCCTCGGAGGTGCAGTCGAGGTGGCCGCAGACGATGACGACTTTCTCGGGATTGCGGCCGCGGCGCAGGCCGACCGCGTTGCGCCAGTACTGGCCGTTGCGCTGAAATGAGTCAAGCGCGACCGAGTCGAACCCGAGCGCGGTGAAGTAACCGGCGATCCAGGACTCGGCCGAGCGGCAGGAGTCGGCCGGCGAGTAGCGGGTGCGAAAGTCCTGCAGGCGCTGGATGTGGCGCCGGACCGAGTCGGCGCTGACCCGAGCCACAAGGCGCTGGATTGTGGTGTCCAGCAGCGGCGCCGGGAAGCCGTGAGCGGCCGGGGCATAGAGCGGCGCCGGGCGGTCGGGCAGGCGCACAAGCTGGCATCCGGCAAGCGTGATGCGGTGGGCCGCGCTGTCATCGGCCGCGACGAGCAGTGCCGCGCTGTCAGACCAGAGCGCGGGCGCGATGGCGCGGGCGCGGTCGAGCGCGCCGGGCCGCTGCGGAATGACAAGGTAGAGCGGTGCGGCCGGGCTTGCCGGCAGCGCGGCGATGCCGCGGCCGGCAAAGGCTGGAAGATGAGCGTCGTCGGCCACGACAAGCGCGTCGTCGGCCCAGTAGACCGGCAGCGCCGAAGACATCAGCCAGGCGCGGGTCTGGGGTGAAGAGGGCGCAATCAGTACTGCCGGTGCGGCAGTGGCAAGTGCGGAACAGAACAGAGCAGCCCAGAGTTGTTTCAAGTCGACTCCTTGTGGTCAGCGGCCGGGTCAACTGCAGCCGCCGGCGGTTTTTGAATGAATATCATGTCGGGCGGGATGATTTCGTCGAGACGCCAGCCCAGCTTGCGGCAGATGAAGCCGAAAGTCTCGGGACGGTAGAAGACGACATGGGTCGGGTCGCGGCGATAGCTCCAGTCGGCGAAGGAGCAGTCGTCGCCCAGCAGCCGGGTCGTCAGTGCCAGCCAGCCGCCCGGACGCAGCAGCCGGTCGAGGCGCCGGAATTCTTCGGCCGGGCGATGAAAATGTTCGGCAACCTCGGTGCAGATGATGTAGTCGTAGGTCTGGTTGAGGACATCGGTGTCGGGGAAGAACAGCGGGTCGTACAGCCAGACCCAGTGGCCGGCCGCCGCGAGCGGTACGGCCAGCACCGAGCAGCGACCACAGCCAAAATCCAGCCCGACTTTTGTCGCCGGCCCGAGCCGGGAGAGCAGCGGTGCGGTGAGGCGGTTGAGAAAGGCGCGCCAGCCCGGGTCGTTCGGGTCGTTGTGGTGCAGGCGGTAGCGGGCGCTTTCGGTTGCCGGGTCGGGCAGCAGGGCGGGGTCGAGAAAGGTCGCACCGCAGCGGACGCAGCGCCAGTAGCTTCGCTCGGCGATGACGGCAAACTGATCCGGCTTCGGGTCGTTGCAGACCGGACAGGCTGGCGTCATAGGTGTGCCTGCCGGCCGGTCGCGGAACACACCGCGCCGATAGTTGCCGGCGTCCGGGAATCAGCGGGCAATGATGACACGTGCAGCCGTTGAGGGCCGGTCCGAGAGGCCGCGAGTGAAATAGACACCGGGCGCGAGGTGCGAGATGTCGTTAGGCCCGGGTGCGAGCGAGAGGACGCTCCGGCCGGCGGCGTCGAGCAGGACGAAGCTGGAGTTCGGATTGCCGGCTGGAGGCAGCGCAAGCGTGTTGCGGACGACCATCGTGGCCGATGCGATGCGTCCTGCGCCGGGCGCACCACGTTCCTGCACTCCGGTCGGCAGGCGGTTGGTCATGTAGATTATCTCTTCCTGCGTGCCGTAGCCGTTGCCCCAGAACACGAGGTGAACTCGGCCGTCAGAGTCGACAAGCGGGAGCGCCGGCCCGGTGAACGCGCCGTTTGATGTCAGCTGGGTGGAATCGGTCCAAACGCCGCGAACCGGGTCGAACCGGCGGTAATAAAGACCGTACAGGCTGCCCTCGGCGCCGACGTGGGTCAGGTGGCGCTCGCCGGTGCGGAGGTTGACGCCGATCCGCGGGTCGGGCGCGCCGTTCCACGAGTACCAGCGGGTGGGCTCGCCCCAGGTGCGCGTTGCGCGGTCCCAGATGCGATGATGGAGCCGGTCGACCGCGCTCGGGCCGCCAGCGAAGACAACGTGGAGGTTGCCGAGCGAATCGAAGGCGAGGCCGGGCTGGACCGCGTTGTGGCCCTCGAAGGTCGTGCGGTAGGGCGCGGACCAGGAGTCGCCGTCGTGGTAGCGGTGCCAGAGCTGGGACGTGTCGACGCGGTTGTCCTCCCAGACGACGTGAATCCAGCCGTCGCGCGAGGCGCGCACCGCGATGTTGCCGCGGTAGACCTCTGCGCCGGTCGAGATCACCTTGTAGTCGCTCCAGCCGCCGCCGTTGTTGTAGATGTAGCCGAAGAGCTGGGGCGAGACGTTGGCGATGCGCCAGAAGACGAACACGGTGTCGGCAACGACCACGGCGTGCGGCCGGGCCGAGGTGGGCAGCGAGTCGCGGTCGGTGAGCCGTTCTTCGGGGCCCCACTCACCGGTCGCGCCGTCGCGGCGGCGGTAGCCGAGGTCGAAGCCATAGGGCTGGCCGGACCAGCGCAGGAAGAAGACATGGACGTTATCCTGCCTGTCCACGACCAGTGCCGGCGAGTTGTGCGAGGTGTCGAGATTGCTGACGCACTGGAAGTCGCGCCAGCCGGTCGAGTCCTTCATCAGGTAGTGAATCTCGTCCGAGCCCCGGAGGCGGCGGTTGTCCTTCCACGCGATGTGGAGCCGGCCGCGGGAATCAAAGGCAGAAACCGGGTCGCGCGACTCCTTGTCGTCGGGCACGGTGAGCAGGGTGTCAAACCAGCCGGGCGGAGCGGCGCCGGGCGCGCCGGACTGGCCGGGCGCGACGCACGACTCGATGTTGCCCCGCGGCGAAACAGCCGGGGTTGCCGGCAGCAGGCCGGCCAGCAGCAGGCAGAGACAGGTTGTCAATTCAGTTTCTCTTTCAGTAGACGATGACCTTGGACAGCGAAGCGTCGCTGCCGCGCACGAGGTAGACGCCGGGCGCGAGGCGCGAGACGTCGTTGGGCCCGGGCGTGAGGTCAAGGACGCGCCGGCCCGCGGCGTCGAGCAGGACGAAGCTGGAGTTAGAATTGCCGGCTGGAGGCAGCGTGAGCGTGTTGCGGACGACCATCGTGGCCGATGCGATGCGGGCGGCACTAGGCGTCGCGTTTTCCCCGGCTACAGCGGTCGGGGTGCGGCGGTACCAGCCGGTGCGCTGTTTGTCGTAGTGGAAGGTGGCGAGGGGCATTCCCGACGGCACGAACGGCCCGGCGGTGTTGAGCGCGTACATCAGGCCGTCGGTGCCGGTCATCAGCATCTCGATGAGGTTGTCGCCGTCGAGGTCAGCCAGATGCGGAGTCTTGGACATCGGTATTCTGCCTTCGATGAAGGAGTGGGTGCCTTCATCGGGCAGCCAGTAGGTCGGGAAGCCGCGGTGCGGCCAGCCGGGCAGGCTCTCGCCGGTGTTGGTGACGACATAGAACGCGGAGTCGCAGGCCGCGGTGAGTACCTCAAGGCCGGGCCGGCCGTCGATGTCGGCCAGCGCGGGCGAGTACCACACGCCGTTGCGCGTTTCGTACGGGAAGCCGGAGAGGGCGCGGCCGTCGTGATGGAAGGCGTGGATGTGGCCGCCCCAGTCGGCATTCGATCCCACCAGCCCGAAGCTGCCGACAACAATTTCCAGGTCGCCGTCACCGTCGAGGTCGGCAACCGCCGGGGCCGAGAAGCAACGGGTGTAAAGATAGCTTTCATAACCGGCATCGGCGGTGAGGTCGGCGGGCCAGCCGGGCAGACGGTTCAAGGTCGTGTCAATGACCTCGAGGTAACCGGGCCGGCGCAGGATGACGATTTCCCAGTTGCCGTCCTGGTTCAGGTCGGCCACGACCGGCGGCGCGTAGTCGGGCGTGAAAGAGCTGCCCGGGCCCTCGGTGCGCACAGACCGGCGCAGGGTGCCGTCATGGTTCAGGATGAAGAGCCGGCGCTCGAGCAGGTTCCACGGGCTGCGGCCGTTGAACTTGGCTTCGTGGCAGATGATCTCCAGGCGGCCGTCGCGGTCGAGGTCGGCGACCGCGGGCTTGGTCCACTGGCCGTGGCGGTCGAGCGTGTCCTGGTAGAACCAGTACTTCCAGAGCGAGTCGCCCGAGGCGCTGAAGCAGTACAGCGCGCTGCCGCACTTGCGGTTGGAGTTGTTGTCGGTCACCTCGCAGAGCACCTCGGGCGTGCCGTCGCCGTCGAGGTCGGCGACCACCAGTTCGGCATAGGGCTTCAGGTACGGGTCCTCGGGCCAGCCGGGCAGGATGTAGGGCCAGCCGAGCCGGTCCTGGCCGGTGCGGCCGTCCAGCGCGTAGATGCGGGCCTTGTACTGCGGATAGGCGTTGAAGTAGACGTCGGATAGGGGAAAGAGCACCTCATCGCGGCCATCGTTGTCGAGGTCGGCAAGAGTCACGCCCGCGACCTCGACATTGCCCAGGTCGCCGATTTCTCTTGTCCAGAGAGTGGACAGGTCATCATCGAGCATCACCAGCCGGGAGATGTAGGACGACCCCGCGAGCTTGGCGACACGCAGGCAGATTTCGGGTTCGGGGTCGCTGTCGACATTGCCCATGTTGACGGTGATGCCCCACTCGCCGCCCAGCGGTACCGTCGAGTCATCGAGTGTGCGCAGGGGGTCGAGTTCACAGTGACCTACGCCGGCTGCGGTGGTACGGCAGAGGGTGAAATTTGCACCGGGCGGCACGAACAGGCCGGCGACGAGCGCGAGGGTTACGGAAAATAGCATCATTCCTCCTTGCGGCGATGCGGGACTGGCGAAACTACGGATTCGGTCATTGCAGGACAACAACCCGCCGTGTCGCACCGGACGCCGGTCGGGTCGGGCAGATGAAATATACGCCGGGCGCAAGCCGGGGAATATCTTCACTGCGGCCGCGCAGCCGTACCGGTCGGTTGCCAACCGGGTCAATCAGGGAGAAGAGAGTATCCACCGCCGGCCAGAATGGCAGTCCCGACCGACGGCAGACGATGGTCGGGCCGGGACCGGTGGCCTCGCCGCGCCAGAGCGGCGCTTCAATTCCGACCGTCGGCAGGCGTACTTCGACCGAGTCCATCGTCGGGTGGTGCCGGATTGAGTCGCCGAAGCAGTAGGCGAAGTTCCAGTCGCTGGAGTCGCCATGCAGGTAACGTTCGAAGAAGGCGGTCAGGTGACGGCGGATTATCCGTTGCTGTTCGGCGCGGGTGATGGTGGCGGTGCCGCCGTTTTCCCAGAAGTAGGAGTAGTCCATCACGTAGCCGTGGTTGGCGCCACGAATGACCGCAAAAGTGCCGGGCGGCGGAGCATCGGCCCAGTAAGCCGTCCGAACATCGCGCCAGGGTGCGATGTTGTCCACTCCGCCGGGCAGGAGCAGTTTCGGCACACGGATGTTGGCCGAACGGGTCGGTGGCGTGGTCTGCGGGCAGGCGATGCCGACAACGCAGCGCAGGGTGTCGCCGAGGCGCAGGGTGTCGGCGGCCAGCATTGAGAGGCCGCCGCCCATCGAGTGGCCGGCGAAGCCCCAGTTCGACCGGTCGAGCGCGCCGAAGAACGGGTCGCCGGGCACGGTGTCGAGTGTGCCGACATAGCGTGCGGCGTCGGCCATCAGCCGGGCGCGTTTGTCGTGTTCGGGGTCAATCAGCGGATTGGAGATGGTCGGCAGGACGCAGACATAACCCCACGACGCGAGGTGGCGGGCATAGGAGTAGTAGCGGTCGATGCCCATCTGCCAGCCGTGGCCAAACACCGTAATCGGTGCCGGCACGGCCGAGCCGGGGATGCGGCCGGCCGAGTCCGGGTAGTACACGCGCGAGTTGCGCATCACCTCGGTCGTGCCCGGGATGTCCATTATCCGGAATGTGTCGGCGTAGGGGCCGCGCGCGGAGTAGTCCTGTGCCGCGGCGGTCAGAGTCAGGACGATAAGAGCAATCAGCCGGTGCATGGCGGGCAATGATAGCACAGCCGGGGACTCGGCACAAGCCCGCAGGACCGGGGCTAACCGGGAACTGCTGCCGGCCTGATACGGTCTTGATGCGATACCGGATAATCGCGGCAATGGAAAAACAGCCAGCCAGCAGCACTCGACGGGTCTGGAAGGTCAGAATCAGAAAGCTCTATCCGACGGCGACCAATCATGTCGTCGGTGAGGTGCTGGAAGAGACGGTCAATTATGTCAGGATGCGTTGCCGGGCATTTCATTTCCACCGGCCAACCAGCAGTTCCAGCATCATCTCGGGCGACATCGGTGTCCGGGTGTTTCCGTGGAGTTCAATTGCCTATGCTACCGAGATTGATACCGATGCCGGCTGGGAACATGTTGAGGCCTCGCTGGACGAGAACTTCAATGTCGTACTGGCACTGCCGGCGGGCCGGGTCGAAATGGGCCTGAGCGACGCGCTGGATGTCTAGCCTGCCGGCGGGACCGTTGCAGTGCCGGGCAGCTTGACGGCCGGCCGGGTCGGGGCGAGAATAGACCGATGCACTTCGTTCCGGCCGTACTGCTGGTGGTCGGCAGTGCCGTTGCGGCCAACTGGGGTCCGGATGTGGCAGTCGACACCGGGCCGGTGAGCGCATTCGGGGTGAGCGCGGATTCGACCGGGCGGTTGTGGGCCGCGACCGCGGCGGGCCGGCGGTTGCGGCTGTTCAGCTCGGGCGACGCCGGCGCGTCGTGGCAGCTGATTCTCGAACATGCCGCTGATGCGGCGGTCAGCCAGGTTGAGCTGGCGGTCGGCTGGGGTGGGCGCAGCGCAGTCTATCTGGCCTTTTTGACCGCAGAGAATGGCGGTGACCTGTGGCTGTTGCGACTGGACTGGGGTGATTCGGTCGCGGTGATGCTGCCGATTGCGGTCGGGCCGGATACCATCGACGACTTTTCCTTCGCCATTGACCGCTGCCGGTATTACTATCTTTACTGCCTAACCGCCAACGAACACCGGCCCGGCCTGACCGGCTTTTTCTCACGCTCGAGCGACTTCGGCGAGAGCTGGGAGCCGGGTCAGAGCTGGTGGAATGCCCACGACCCGCAGCTGGTTTGTCTGGCCGGTGCCAGTGTCCACTGCGTCTGGCGGTTTGCTCAGGACCCGACCCAGATTCATCATCAGTTCAGCCGGCGCTATGGCGCTTCCGGTTCGTGGGAACCGCACCGGGTCATAACCCGCGGCGGTTATTTTCGGTGGGAACCGCGACTGGCGGCGACCGACACCGTGCCCGAGCGGCTGGCGCAGCTCTGGCTGGTTTACACTCAGGGTTGGCGTGATTCCGGCCGTACCGACGTCCGGCTGCGGACCAGCGGCAACGACCGGCCGGCCTGGGGAGAAGAGACTAACTGGAGCGATCCGTACCGGGACGAGTGGTTCGCCGATATTGTCGCCGACCGCTGGACCCGGAACGGAATGGTCAGCATGGTTTACAACCGGGGCGGCCGCGGGCCGGACGATTCAACCGCGGTGTACTGGCGCTGGGCAGCGGCCTGGCAGCCGGCGTGGTGGTCGGCGGGCCAGCCCGTCAGCGACCGTCGCGTCTGTGCGACGTTGCCGGCATGCCGGCCGCGCCTGCTTTATGCCCCGCGGACACCGCTGGCTCTGCCGCTGGTGTTCTTTGCCGGCTGGGATTCGGCGGGTGCACGGGGACTCTTTTGCGATGCGCCATGGTTTGCCGGGACGGTGACACCGGCGGCGTCGGCAGTGCTGGTGCGTGACCGGTTGCAGCTGGAATTCGCCGTACCGGCGCCGGGAAGATACGACGCTGCCGCCTATGATGTGCTCGGCCGCTGTGTCTGGCGCAATCTGGCGGTTGCTGCCAGTGATCGGCTGAGAGTGGAATGGTCCTGCCAGAGCTTTCCGCCCGGCCGGTACACTGTGGTAGTGCGTGGGCCGGGAATGTGCGAGCGACGGACAGTGGCTGTTGCCCGATGAGCGGAGAGGAGAGGCCGATGAAGGTCAGTCGTTGGCTGTTGACCGTAGTGAGCGGGGTTCTGGCGCTGGGCAGTCTGTGTCAAACAGCGCCGCCGCCGGGTCGGCAGTGGGAGCCGGGTTTCTTCGAGCCGATTCCGGGCCGGCCGTGGTCGTGGCCGGGCGGAGTGAATGCAACCGACATCATCGGTGCCGACGACGAGATTCCGGCTTCGGAGTTACCGCTGGCCGCCCGGATCTACAATTACAACCAGAGGCGCACCAGCATTTTGATGCCGGCCGGGCTGGTGTTCAGCCCGATGAATCCGGAGTATCAGCATATGATGATTCTGCAGGAGTTCCGGTTTTCGGTGCCGGTCGGCGAAACGGTGGTGATGCTGCCGACCTACTGCGCCAACGAGGACCTGGACGAACCGGATGATGAGAGCCGGTATCTGGCCGTGCTGCAGGTCTGGGAGCTCGAACTGAACGAGCTGTTCGAGCTGCTGCGGCCGAAGCGACTGGAGAATGAAGCGGTGAACGTGGCACAGGATGCGCTCTGGGAAATTACCGAGGGCGGAGCGCTTTCCGACACCATGCGGGCGAAGCTGCGGGCTTTGCCCGACCGTTAGCGCTGGAGCGGACAGCCATTTTCGGTTCTCACCGGCCGCCGCTGCCGCAGCCGCATCTTGTACCGACTACCGCGGCGGCAGCGCGGGAGCTGGGCTGGGATGAACTGGATGCAGTCATCGTTACCGGCGATGGCTATGTCGATCACCCGGCCTTTGGCGCGGCGGTTATCGCCCGGGTGCTGATCGCCGCCGGGTTTCGCACCGGAATCATCAGTCAGCCGCGCTGGACCGGGCCGGATGATTTTCTGGCTCTGGGTCGGCCGCGGCTGTTTTTCGGGGTTACCGCCGGCAATGTCGATTCGCTGGTGGCGAATCTTTCGCCCGCCCGTCAGCGGCGGCGCGAGGATGACTATTCGCCGGGCGGCCGGCCGGGGCGGCGACCGGACCGGGCGACACTGGTTTACTGTAACCGGCTGCGGGAGTTGTTTCCCGGAGTCCGGCTGATTCTGGGGGGCATCGAGGCGAGTCTGCGTCGACTGGCGCATTATGACTGGTGGGATGATGCCGTGCGCCGGTCGCTCGTGGTGGACGCGCGTGCCGACCTGCTCGTGTACGGCATGGGCGAACGGCAGGTGGTGGCGGCGGCGTGCCGGCTTGACACCGGCCGGGAACTGGCCGGCATTGCCGGGACCTGCATCGTTGCCCGAGAGAGTCCGGCTGACGCGGTGCAGTTACCGGGCTATGAGGCGGTTGCCGCCGACAAGCGGGCTTTCGCCGAGGCATTCCGATTGTGGTACCGCACTGCCCATGACCCGCATGGGCCGGTTGTCGTCCAGCCACACGCCGGGCGGTTCGTCGTGCAGTATCCGATGAGCCCACCGCTGAGCACCGCTGAACTGGACCAAATCTACGAACTGCCCTATGCCCGGGCCGCCGACCCGAACTACACCGAGCCGGTGCCGGCACTGGAGCCGGTACGGTTCTCCATTACCGCGCACCGCGGCTGTCTCGGCAGTTGCGCATTCTGTTCGCTCGGGGCGCATCAGGGCCGGATCATTCAGGCCCGGTCGGTGGCATCGGTTGTGCGGGAAACGCAGCGGCTGACGCGGTTGGCGGGTTTCAGGGGCCACATCACGGATGTCGGCGGCCCGAGTGCCAATATGTATGGCGCGTCGTGCCGGCAGATGCAGGCCGGCAGGGTCTGCCGCGGTCGCGAGTGTCTGTTTCCCCGGCGCTGTCGAGAACTCAGACCGGGGCTGGAGCGGGAAATTGAACTGCTGGAAGCGGTGCGGCGTGTGCCGGGAGTCAAGCGCGTGACAGTTGGGTCGGGAGTGCGTTTTGACCTGCTGGACGATTCGGCCGGCATGCGCTACATCGAGCAGCTCTGCCGCTATCATGTTTCGGGGCAGTTGCGGGTTGCGCCCGAACACTGTTCCGAGCGGGTGCTGGAGCAGATGCGCAAGTGCCGGCCCGAAAGCTACCGCCAGTTTCGTGCCGCCTTCGAGCAGACCAACCGCCGGCTCGGGCGTCGGCAGTATCTGATTCCCTACTTCATTTCCGGCCATCCCGGGGCAACGGTTGATGATGCGGTGGCTCTGGCCGAGTTCATCGCCCGGGTCGAGCGGTTGCGTATCCGGCAGGTGCAGCAGTTCACACCACTGCCGATGACGCTGGCAGCAGCGGTGTGGCATTGTGGTTTCGACCCGCTGACCGGCGAACCGGTTTACGTGCCGCGCGACGAGAGCGAACAGCGGTTGCAGCGTGCGCTGCTGCAGCTCTGGCTGCCGGCGAGCTTCCGGCTGGCCGAACGGGAGCTGTCGCGGCGCGGCCGCCGCGACCTGATTGAACGCATCCGGCGGCTGCGGCCGCTGCTGGGTGGCGGTCGGGATGACATGACCCGGCCCGGGGTCAGGCGGCTTGACGGTCGGCGCCGGCGCGACTAAAGTTCGGATGATGGAGGAAGACCTGATGAAGAAAAAGCGCCTGATTGTTGCGCTGGCAGCAATGCTGGTGGTTGCCGGTTGCGGGCTTTTTGACCGGAAACCCAAGGAGTTTGAGCCACGCGGGACTCCTTTCACGCTGAAACCGACGGTGCCACTGCTGAGGGTGACCGGCGCGGCACCCTATACCAATTTCAACGGCTGGACCACGCTTGGGTTCGAGGTGAGGGGCGATACTGCGCCGTGGGTCGAGACACTGCCGGCCGGGTTGTTCTTTCTCGCCAAGTCGAAAGAGGTGCAAAACATCATTCTGCTCAAGCGGCATATTATCCGTGGGGTGCCGTATGATACTGTCCTGCCTATCGGCGGGTTCTGTATCAATCCGACCCGCGGCGTGCCGGGTGCCGGGGACACTTTCGAGCTGGGGCCGGTAACCGACCATGCCGAGATGAGGCGGCTGATTACGGCCGTGGCGGACAAGGACATCCGCTGCGTCGCACTGGGCTGGCTGCAGCTGGCGGTGTGGGAGGTGGTCGAAGACGGCAAACTTGCCGACCACTGGCTGGATTCGATTTCCCGGTTGCCGCCTGATACCGGCGGGCCGGCGCCGGCCGGGTTGCCGCTTCAGCCGGCGGGCAAATTCCGCCGGGGGAGGATGCGATGAAACGCTGGTGGCGGGTTGCGGCAGTTGCGGCGGCGCTGCTGATATTTGCCGGCAGTGAGTGTCCGCCGCTGGTTGACGATCAGGGCGGAGTGGTGCCGGACGGGCCGACGTTTGCACTCAATTCCGGTATTGTGGCAGTGGCAATCACCGGTGACCCGCGGCTTTCCGACCGCGGGCCGTTTACGCTGGCGTTTACCGCCAGTGCGAACGGAGGGGCGGAACTGCGCGATACACTGCCGGCCGGGTTGCTGTTTCGGTCGCGGCGCAACGCGACCCAGCACATGATTCTGCTGAAGGACCATCCGATTACCGCCGGCACCAGCGCAACCGTCAATCTGCTGGGCAGTTTCTGCGGGAATCTGCGTCGGGTTTCGCCGGACCGGGGCGATACCTTTGACATCGGACCGCTTGCCGCCAATCTGCAGACTCAGCATCGTGACGGGCTGGTCCAGCTGGTCGGGCTGGTGCGGGGCAAGGATATTTCCGACCCGAACGCGATGTGGATGGTGCAGCGCGCGGTCTATCTGGTTACCGATTCGACCGGGCTGACTCAGGCCTACATCGATTCCATCAATGCGTTGCCGCCTGAGGGCGGGCCGCTGTGTCGCCTGCCGCAGTTACGTTCCGGCCCTCCGGCCGCGCAGACCAAAGCAGTGCTGCGGCGGAGCTGGGGTTTCTAGCCGCCGGTTTGCAGACCGTCGGTCAGCGCCGGCGCAGGACTGCCAGCGCGCTGTCGCAAACCCATGCCCGGCCGTCGGGCAGCAGCAGTGTCAGGCCGGGCAGACGCAGAGTGTCTGTATCGAAAATCAGCAGATCGGTATCAATTGGCAGCCGGGCACGGCCGATCTGTACCGCCGGCCAGTCCGGGTCAGAGCCGTCAACTCCCCACGAATCGGGGCCGAGTGCGCGACCTAGGTCAATGAAGACATGGCTTTCCGCCCGCGGCAGGTCAATGCCAAGCGCCCGGGCGGCAAGCCGGGCGAGTTCGGTGTGGTCGAGCATGCCGGACGGTGACCCGGGCCCGTAGGCCCAGAGCGGAACATCGCCGCCGGTGTGGCCGTGGGTCGTCCAGCCGATGACGGTATAGCGGCGGCAGAACACTTCGCCGAGAGCATGTTCAAAGTCCATGCCGGCGGCCTCGAGCCGGTGGATATCTTCCAGCGCCGAGTCGCTGAGTTCGACATCCCACCATTGCTGGACTGTCGAGCGGATGCGGGCTTTGGTGCGGCTGGCGCCGATTTCCCGGGCGATGCCGGTTGAGGTCAGCTGCATCCGGCGCAGGGGCAGCAGCAGGCTGTCGGGCGAAGTGCGGATGTAGTCGGATCGGGCATAGCGGGAGCCGATGCTGGGGCCGCCGCAGCCGTGGTCGGAGAAAACCAGCAGCAGTGTGCCACGGTCGCGTCGGGCGAAGTCCAGTGCAGTGCGTACCGCCCGGTCGAAGGCGAGCAGTTCGGTGACGGCGTAGAACGGGTCATTGGCATGAGCGCCCCAGTCGACCTGGCTGCCTTCGACCAGCAAAAAGAAGCCGTCCGGGTCGGTTCTGAGCAGTTCAATCGCCTTGGCGGTCATTGCTGCGAGGCTCGGCTCGGCTGGAGCATGGCGGAGCCGGTCGGCATCGGGAGCCAGATGTTCGTCGGCAAACAGGCCCCATGCCGGGGTTCTTTTCAAACTGTCCAGACCGGCGGCAGTACCGACAACCGTAATGCCGCGCCGGCGCAGGATTGACCGCAGGTCAAGATTGTCGCGCCGGGAGCCGCCCTGCTGGCGCGGTATCAGCCGCCGCCGGCCGCCGCCAAAAACGACGTCCAGTCCGGCGAAAACCAGTTGTTTCATTATCGTGTCTTGGAGGCTGCGGTGCGGCACGTGGGCATAGAATGCCGCCGGGGTGGCATGGCTGACTGCGCTGGTGACAACGATGCCGGTGGCTTTGCCGGCAAGACGGGCGGCTTCCAGCAGCGTGACCCAGGGACGCTGCTGCAGCGACTCGGGAATCGGCCGGTTCGGCAGCAGTTCGGCGGGCGACGGCCCGATGCTGAGTACAGCGGCGGTGGTTCTGCGGCCAGTGGCAAAGGCGGTGGCAGCTTCGGCTGAGCCGGGGATCGCCGAGTTGAAGGAACCGGTACGGACCGCACCGACAAGAATGCTGTCAAGTGTCAGGTCACGACTGGCATACCAGCGGGCGAGGCTGACGGTGGTCCAGTCGCAGCCGTCAGGAACCATCATTATAAGATTGCGTACCGGCTGGCCGAAGGCAGCCAGGGTGGCGATGAGAATCAGGCTGATGCTGATGGCCGGGCGCACAAGGGAATTCTAGCCCGGACTCGGCCAATGCTCAATTATGCCGCTGTTAATTCGCTGTCAGCCAAAACAGCCGGGGTTTCGCCTGGTGTTGTTGGTTAACTGGTTGACTGGCCGGTTGTTGTCGGCTGGCAGCCGGGAGGGGAAGCTGCCCGGTTGCCGAACAATGGGGTTGGCTACCGGACGGTGGTAGGGGCGGTGGTGGTCGAAGCGGTGTCAGTGCTCAAAGCTGCGCCAGACAGGCCGCAGATTCTCGGGCAGTCAGCGGTCGCCGTAGTCGTAACAGGAGTTTCAGCACAGCGGCTGGTGGTTGTCGCGCGGCTGGTGGTCGAGCCGGTCGAGCGATTCGAGCAGGTCGCGCACCTGCCGGCGGATGATGTCGCGCACGCGGCGGTATTCGTCAATGCCCTTGCCGTAAGGGTCGGGGATTTCCCACTTCACTTCTTTCGCGCCGGGCAGAAACGGACAGACCACCTCGCAGCCCATCGTGACAAGATAGTCAAACTTCAGGTCGGGCAGGTCGCGGAAGCCTTTGGGCCGCGCCGCGGCGATGTCGATGCCGACTTCCTTCATCACGGTTATGGTGTCGGGCTGGACAACCGAGGCCGGACGCGAGCCGGCTGAGGCGCATTCGACATCGCGGCCGAGGTCGCGGCAGAACGCTTCGGCCATCTGGCTGCGGCAGGAGTTGCCGACGCAGGCGAAGATGATGCGGGTCACCGGGAAATGCTACTCGGCAGACGGGCCGTGTCCATCAGGCGCGGGGGCAGTTTCGGGCCGGCCGCAATCCGGCCGTTGACCGGCCGGCGGCAGTTTCCTAGACTCGTCCGGTCGATGAAGCGGCGAGCCTTGCAGCCGATTGCCGGCGCGATGCGCGGCGCGGTGTTCGCCGGCGCGCTGTACTGCTTCCTTGTATCCATCGAGCTGCTCAGCCGCGGTTTCTCGGGCCTGGGCGCGGGATTCGCGCAGAGCCTGTTTGCGCTGACCGCCAGCCCGGTTTCGGGCCTGTTTGTCGGCATACTGGCCACGGCCGTCCTGCAGAGTTCGTCCTCGACAACCTCGATAGTCATCGGGCTGGTGGCGCTGGGCACGCTTGGCGTGCGGCAGGCGATTCCGATGGTCATCGGCGCGAACATCGGCACGACCGTCACCAACTCGCTGGTGTCGCTGTCGCACGTCGGACGCCGCGGCGAGTTCGAGCGCGCGTTCGCGGCCTCCAACGTGCTGGACTTCTTCAACATCCTGACCGCGGCGGTGATATGGCCGCTCGAGGTCGCTTTCTCGCCGCTGGCCCGGCTGGCCGCGCTGCTGGAGCAGGCTTTCCAGGGTCAGGGCGGGCTGACGTTTCAGAGCCCTCTGAAGGTCGTCACCGGCCCGCTGCGCGACGCGATAGTCGGGCTGACCCGGGGAAGCGCACCGCTGGTGCTGGGCGCGGCGCTGCTGTTGCTGCTGCTGTCGATGCGCGTGATGCTGCAGATGATGAAGGCGCTGGTCGGCACCCGGGCCCAGCACGCCATCGACCAGCGGCTGCTGGCCCGGACCGGCCGGGCGTTGCTGCTCGGGCTCGTTCTCACCGCGCTGATGCAGTCAAGCTCGGCGGCAACCGCTATCGCAGTGCCGCTGGTCGGCGCGGGCCTGCTGGCGCTGGAGCGGTTCTATCCCTATGCGCTGGGCGCGAATGTCGGCACCACTGTTACCGCTTGGCTGGCCGCGCTCGCCGCCGGGTCGTCGGCCGCGGTCCAGATTGCGTTTGCCCACCTGCTGTTCAACGTTCTCGGCGTCGCGTTCTGGCTACCGCTGCGGCGAGTGCCGCTGGCGCTGGCCCGGCGCTGGAGCGGCTACTGCGGCCGGCACCGGATACTGGCACTGGTATACGTGGTGACGGCTTTCTTTGTGGTGCCGCTGGCCTTTATCCTGCTGCTGCGCCAGCGCTAGCCGGCGGCGTCAGGTCTCGGGCGGGAGCGTGTCGAGCCACTCGAGGATGCGGGCTTCGATGGCGTCGCGCACCCGGCGAAACACCGCAAGTTTCTCTTCCTCACTGCCCATGGCCGCGGCCGGGTCGGGAAACGGCCAGACCAGCCGTTGGATGGCGCCGGGCCAGAAGGTCGGGCAGGCCTCGGCCGCAGTCTGGCAAACGACAATCGCGTAGTCGACCCGGTTCTGCCCCAGGAACTCGCGGACGCCCTTGGGCCGGTGAGAGGAAATGTCGATGCCCTTCTCGGCCATCACCCGCACCGCAAGCGGATGAACCTCAGTGCCGGCGGTGATGCCGGCGCTTTGGACCTCGAAGCGATTGCCGGCGTGCCGGCGCAGGAACGCCTCGGCCATCTGGCTGCGGCAGGTGTTGGCACTGCACAAAAAGAGCACGGTTGGTCTGTCGGCTGTCATCGTTTCACCTCGGTTGAGACGGCGATGCTAACCCGCAAATGGCAACACAGTGCAAACGCTGGGCTAAGGCCGCGTGAAGGCCGGAGGTTGTCGGAGCAGGGGGATGCCGAGCCGGTGAAACATCACCGCGGTCCAGATAACCGAAGCCGTGGTCGCAAGCAGGTCCGAGACCGGAATCGCGAACCAGAAGCCTTCGACCCCGAACAGCCGGGCGAGAATGACCAGTGCCGGCAGATAGAAGATGAACTGCCGCGCCAGCGACAGCAGCATCGCCGGCAGGGCACGGCCAATGGCCTGGAAGAAGGCGGCGAACACGATCGCGGCGCCGACCGGAGCGAAGCCGAGCGAGGCGATGCGCAGGCCGTGGGCAGCGAGCCGGACAAAGCCGGGTTCGCGGTTGAAGACCGAGACGAAGACGCCGGGCAGGGCGATGAAGAGCAGGCTGAATCCGGCGGTGATGGCGACGGCGGCGAGCGCGCCCTTGAGCACGGTCTCGCGCACTCGGTCGAGCCGGCCCGCGCCGAAGTTGTACCCGGCAAGGGGCAGGACGCCCTGACTGATGCCGAGGCAGGGCATGAAGGCGAAAGAGAACAGGCGGAACGCCACGCCGTAGGCCGCGAGGGGCATCGAGCCGAACCCGGCGACGATGCCGTTGGCAACGGTGGTGACGATGCTGCCGGAGAGCTGGATTGCCATCGAGGGCGCACCGACTGCCCAGATGCGAGTCCAGAGCCGGGGTCGGGGCAGAAAGTCCGGCGGGCGGAAGTGGTAGCCGCTTCTGGGACTGGCAAAATAGATGGCGTAGAGGACAAATGAAACACCGCTGGCGATGACGGTGGCGATGGCCGCGCCCTGCACACCCAGCGCCGGCACCGGGCCGAACCCGAAGATGAACAGCGGGTCGAGCGCGATGTTCACCAGCGCCGATATTATCATCACGACCATCGACTGGACCGGATTGCCCTCGGCGCGGATGAGGTTGTTGGCTACCATCGGAAAGAAGACCAGCGGCGCGAACCAGGCGATGGTGCGCAGGTAGACGCGGGCAAGGGGCAGAGTGTCGGGCCGGGCACCGACAGTGCGCAGAATCGGGTCGGTCCACGTCAGCAGCACTGTCATCACCACCGAGGCCGACAGCAGCGCGAGTAGAATGGCCTGGGCACCAGCCCGGTTTGCAGTGCATTGGTCTTTTGCGCCCAGACGGCGGGAGATGACCGAGTTGGCGCCGACGCCGACTCCGACCGACAGAGCCAGCATTACCAGCTGCAGCGGCCAGACCAGCGTCAGTGCGGCGATGGCCGTGTGGCCGAGCCGGCCGACAAAGGCGGTGTCGACGATGTTGTAGGTGGCCTGAACACCCATGCCGACGAGTGCGGGCAGGGAAAACGACACCAGCAGACTGCCGACGGGCCGTTCACCCATTCGCGCCGACCGGCCGAAGCGGCCGTTACCCTGCGTCTGCGGTTCGCTCAAGCGTTGATTGTAGCGGGTGGGCGGGCGTCAATCCAGCGCATCCCGGGCCCAGGTCTGTTGCGCCCGCTGGGGTGCCCCCGATTCGATGGACAAACTGACTGGTTGGTTTAGCATCGAATCGGAGGTGTTTTTTGAGTACGGAGAAGCAGCCACGCAAGGTCTATACGCGTGAGTACAAGATCGAAGCGGTCCGGCTGACGACCGAAGGCGGTCTGTCGGTAGCCCAGGCGGCCCGAGATCTGGACATAAACGAAAACACCCTGCACAACTGGCGGCGGCAGTTTCGGCAGTGGGGCGCGCCGGCGAATGCGGGCAAGGAAGCGCTGAACCTTGCCGAGGAGAACCGTCGGTTGCGGCGGGACAACGCCGTTTTGCGGGAGGAGCGGGATTTCTTAAAAAAAGCCGCCGTCTGGCTGGCGCGGGAAGCGCATTGAAGGCCCGGCTGGTGAGTGAGCACCCGAGCCGGTTGCCGGTCAGACGGAAGTGCGAGATAGCCGAGCTTCCCCGCAGCAGCTACTATGCCGCCATCAACCGACCGGAGAGCCGGCGCGAGCGACGCAACCGCTACCTCTTGGTTCTGATCCGGGAGGAGTACGAGAAGAGCGACAGAACCTACGGCAGCCGACGCATCCATGCCGAGTTGCGTCGGCGCCGTATGTGCTGGGGACTCAACCGGATAGCGCGGATGATGCAGCGGCACGGCATTGTGGCGGTGCAGCATCGCAAGTACCGGCCGACGACCGACTCATCTCACGAGTTTGCGCTCTCACCCAACCTGTTGGAGCGGAACTTCAAGGTGGGAGAGCTGGACCGGGTGTGGGCAGCAGACATCACCTATATCCCGACTGATGAGGGCTGGCTGTACCTGGCGACGGAGCTGGACCTCTGCTCGCACCGGGTGGTCGGCTGGGCGCTGTCGAGCCGGCTGGACCGGCAACTGGTGCTGGCTGCACTGGTAATGGCGGTCGGGCGGCGCTGTCCAATGCCGGGCCTGATTCATCACTCGGACCGCGGCGTGCAGTATGCCTGCCGCAAGTTCCGCAGGGCACTGAGGCGACGCGGCATATTGTCGAGCATGAGTCGGAAGGGTGACCCTTACGACAACGCGGTGGCGGAGAGTTTCTTTCGGACGCTGAAGGTGGAGCTGGTCTACCGGCGGCGGTTTCGGACCCGGGCCGAAGCCCGCTCAGCGATTGTCAGCTACATCGAGTTGTTCTACAATAGCCGGCGACTGCACTCGAGCTTGGGCTACATGAGCCCGAACGACTTCGAGAAACAGACAGCAGCCGCGTGAAAACGTGTCCAACGAATCGGGGACAGATCACTGACTATGCGGTTCGGCGGGCACCATACGGACGTTTGGAATACAAGTTGCGTGAACCGGCCGTCACGCTGGATGCAGCACCGCATCAAGTGATGAAATGGGCGCTTGTCGCAGTTGTGGACTCCATCAGGGACTGGTCATCCGTTCCATCTGAACTTAGACAAGACCTCCAAATGCTCCACCAGCTGCTGGCCAGATTCGGTTCCCTTAGGCCTACCAAGGATGTTCTGGGCCGACTGCCGAGAACTGGCTCTTGGACCGGCTACGGTGGGGTCTACGCAGAGGTGGCGAACTTGGCCGCGTTGAGCGGAGTGCTTTCCCAAAACGACGCGGTTCGTTGTGCCTTCGCGGTGGACGCGAAGACACTTTTCGAGATTCTTGTTGTTCACGTTGCTTCGGAGTGGGCTGCGTTGAATGGCTTCACTGTCCTGAGAGGTCGGGATGATTCGTCTCGCGTGCCAATCTTGCCCATCGGGGAGAGGGATAGGGTAATGCTTCAATCGCTTAAGCCCGACGTAGTGCTGCTATCCGAACACACCGCCATCGTCATTGACGCGAAATATAAACGTCACTACGACGAACTGAGCGGACCACCAGCAGCCGTCCGGTCAAAGGAGTGGTACGAAGAGTATCGGCACGATGTGCACCAGATTCTGAGCTACGGTGTTACGTATCGTCGAGAGAGGACCATTCTCTTACTAACGCATCCCGCATTGCGCGACACGCATCAGTCTTCAGACGGTGGGCTTCAGTTATGGAGACTTGGCGGCGCCAAGGGCATATTCGTTGGTCTGCTTCCCATGTGTTTCCGTGACGCAAAAACCTTGAGCGATGTCAGCGAGCTGTACGGGCGAGGATTTTCATCGGCACTCGCTAAAGCACGGCGACCCAGCTAGGGATTGAGATTCCCGGTTTTCCCTTCACAGCTGCCTGCACAATGCACCCGGGCCACCAGTAGCATGACTGGCCTCGTTCCCGAGGCTGCTACTAACCATAGACGGTTTGCTCCGTTGCTCTAGAGTCTCCGTCGGGGTGGTAACACCCAGGTGAGACCAGTCAGTTCGGCCCCACGTTTGTTCCAGTGAACTCAGTTTCAAAAGTAGAGGACGGCGGGGAGGGAGCCCGCCGCCGCAATCTTATTGCCGGTCCTGCCTAGCGATGATGATTCGGCTTGTGGCCGCAGCGTCACGGGATACGCCGGACACCTGCCGTATGAAGTAGACGCCCGGCGACAACGAGGTTACGTCGTTCGGGCCGGGGCTGGGCTGGAGGCCGAAGGGCTGGCAGTGGCTAGACGGACGATTGTGGCTTGGCGGAGAAGGGGGCGGGTTGCGGCTGGCAGGACAATGTATTGATGTGGCTGGCCGTGTGCCGGAAATGCCGGGTTGGGATGCACTCGGCGGCCGCGGTCGAGGCGGGCCAGCTTTGACAGCGACGACCGGGGGTGGTAGATTCGGGACGTTGGGGAATACCTAGGAAGCCACAATGCCGATAAGACCAAGGTTTGCGCCGGGCGGCACCGCGGGTACGGACGAACGTCAGTTCACGGACCGCGAAGAGTTTATCGCCGCGTTTGAGAAAGCAATGGCTGCGCCGCAGCGCGGGCAGCCGGTGGTGCTGGTGTTCTACGGCGTTGGCGGTATCGGCAAAACGGCCCTGCGTCGTCATCTGGCCGAGCTGCTTACGGAGCGGACGAATGTTGTCTGGGGGGCGGTGGATTTTGACGTACCCGCGCATTGCGATCAAGAAAACGCGCTATTTGTATTGCGCAGGGTTCTGCACAGCCGTTTCCGGGTGAGCTTTCCAACGTTCGATATCGCTTACGCTGTCTACTGGCAGAAAACCCGGCCGCAGCTGTCTTTGGCCAGGGAGACTTTCCCGCTGCTGGAGGAAAGCGACATGGTTGGGGAACTGCTGTCGGTGGTTGGTAACGTACCCCTCCTTGGGGCGTTACCCAAACTGCCGATGCTCATCGCCCGCGGCAGCAGGCTGATGCAGGAATGGTGGACACGACGGGGCTCGATGGAGCTGCAGGGGTTGCCGCACATGGAGGCAGCGCAAGTGGCGGAGCGGTTGCCGATGTTTTGGGCGGCAGACCTTCGTGACCACCTTGTCGGGCGGGACCGGCGGGCGGTGATTTTTCTTGATACCTACGAGGCGTTGACCGAGACCGAGCGTTCGGCAGGCAAGACGCATTTTCGGGACGCCTGGGTCAGGGAGCTGGTGGCACAACTACCCGAGGTGCTGTGGGTCGTGTGCGGCCGGGAGATGCTGCGCTGGGCCGAGCTGGACCGGGGCTGGAATGAATGCCTGAGTCAGTTTCTGGTCGGGGGACTGGCCGCGGTTGATGCCCAGCGGTTTCTTGAGTCAAGCGGGATTCTCGATGCGAAAATCCGTGATGTAATCATCAGGAGCAGCAACGGTCTGCCTTATTACCTTGACCTCGCAATTGACACCTACCGCGAGATTACTCGTTCCGGCAAGCAGCCGGCACCAGCCGATTTTGCCCGAGCGCCGACCGACGTGCTGGTGCGGTTTCTACGTCATCTGAATCAGTCGGAGGTGGAGACGCTGAAGGTGCTTTCGGTGACGCGGTGCTGGGACAGGGAGTTGTTCGAGTTGCTGGTCAATCGTTTTGGGACTGGCTACCCCTTGACCGCTTATGATACGCTGTGCCGGTTTTCTTTCATTGAGCAAGGCACGGGCGAAGGGACGTGGAAGATGCACCGGCTGATGCGTGCCAGCCTGCGCGATCAGCTTGACCCCAGCCTCAGACAGACGATTTGCCGGGTACTGTTTGACCACTACTCGAGCCGCCTGAAGGGGATAACTGCGCGGGATATCGACTCTCGATATCAGTCGATGCTTGCCGAGGCCTTCTACTACGGCCGGCAGGTCCTTCCCCCCCCACACCTCGTCGGCTGGTTTATCGTGGCTGCTGAGCCTTTCATCCAGGCTGCACGCTGGCAGTGGCTTGTGCATTTTTTCGGTCGGTTGCGCCAGGATGTGGTTGCCAGCAGCGGCCCGTTCAGCGTCGAGCTCGGGAACTGCTTGAACTATTTTGCACTGCTGCAGCGCAAACTCGGCCGCTACGAGGAGGCCGCGGCGCTGTATGCTGAATCGCTCACCGTGAGAGAGCGGGTGCTGGGGCCGGTGCACCCGGAGGTGGCGCAGTCATTGAACAACATCGCGGCACTGTACTATGAACAGGGTCGTTATCGAGAGGCTGAACCGCTTTTCCGGCGTGCGCTGGAAATCCGGACCGCTGTGTTTGGGCCGGATCATCCCGATACTGCCGGTACCGCGAACAACCTGGCCGCGCTCTGCTACCGGGAGGGCCGCTATGATGAGGCACAGTCGCTCTACGAGCGCTCGCTCCGGACGCGCGAGGCCGCGCTGGGGCCGAATCATCCGGCAGTGGCAACCGCGCTGATGAATCTAGCGTCGCTGTACCGCGCCAAGGGTAATCTGGCGCAAGCTGAACCGTTGCTGCAGCGCGCCCTCCGCATCAGAGAGGTCGCGCTGGGACCGGACCACCCGGCCGTGGCCGAGGCACTGGACAGCATGGCCCTGCTGAGTGTTGCGCGCGGCCAAAGCGACCAGGCTGAGCCGCTTTGCCGCCGGGCGCTGGCCATAGAAGAGGCTGCCTGCGGCCCCGATCATCCGGATGTCGCGTCGGCCTGCGTTTGCCTGGCAACGGTCTGCACTGAACTCGGCCGGCACAGCGAAGCCGAACAGTTGTACCAGCGGGCATTGACGATCTGGCGACAATCGCTGGGACCAGACCATCCTTATCTGGCGCGGGCACTGCTTGGCATGGGCAGGTTGCGAATAGCTCAAAATCAGGCGTCAGAGGCAGTTGTGCTATTGCGGCAGGCGTTGGCGATAAAGGAAAAGGTTCTGGGGCATGACCACCATGACGTTGCCGAAATAGTCAATTTGCTTGCCGGTCTCGGTTTCAATACCGCCGGCGGTGGCTGAGCGGCCTGCGGTCAGATCCGGCCCGACCGGACAAACTTGACCCGCTGACGACAATCGCTGGCGAGGACCGCGAAGTAAACCCCCGTGGGCAGACAATCAACCCGCTGTTGGAAGACCGCGGTCGGGGTGTGGATCGGAACAGACAGATTTACGGTTCCGCCGGGGGCAATGAAGCGGACGGTATCCTGCGTCCGACCAGCCGGACAACGCACGGCGATGGACACCGTCCTGACAGCTGTGCGTGGTTGAACAAACAGCAGAGCCGTAGTCGGCGCCACGACAAAACGCTGCAGCCAATAGGGGTAGCTGCGGTGGTCGGCAAGCAGCGAATCCAGCACACGACGCCAGCGAGGAATCATCTGCCACCGGCCTCCGAGGTGGTAGCTGACGCCATAAGCATCGGCCTTGTAGCTCGATTTGGAATAGAAGCCACCCTTTGCAGTGTCGGCAGTTGTCCCTGCCTCGGTTCTGCCCGAGCCATTCCTGTCTCGGCTGGTCGCCCAGTTTGCCAGGCTCGGCCAATCGACGCTGGCGGTTTCGTCTCCGGCCAGTTGGCTGTCACTGCCCGGCTTTACTCCAGCAACAGTGAAGACAGCGCTGTCACGCGCCGGTCTGTCAACCACGGTTATGTCGTCGTCGCCGGTACCGTCCACGACCGTGATATCATCGTCGCCAGACTCCAGCGACCGGGCTCTCACGGCGGAACTGTCCGGCCGGGTCGGCCCAGTCGGTGTCCGCTGGGGCAGAGTGGAGTCGAGATCATACGCTTCATCCGGCGCTAGCAGTACCCCGGCAGATTTTTTCGCCGGTTCGCTTCGACCGCCGCCGGCGGCTGCTGTCTTACGGTGGATGATGGTTCTGCCGTTCACTGCAACTGGTATTGCCCGGCCGGCGTTGAAGCACAGGGTGACCAGGGCCTTGAACGAACGGCAATCAATCACGGTGACTGCTGAGTCATGACCGGGACGCGCGGTCATGCAGTACAGAAGTTCGAAGACGGAATCGTAACTGGTCGACAGCAGTCTGCCCCCGAAGCCAAGACGGGTCGCTGCTCCGGCCGGCTCGGGGCCGAAAACGACAGCGACACCGCGATTGCTGGTCAGCCGGTTCCCCGCGCAGAACACACAACCATTTGATGCCACCCGGTACAACGCCACCGGCACGAAGGCACTTTCGGCATACTCAACCACCCGGCCGCTGAATGCATCGAGAGTGATAACCCGGGCGTCCGTCGAATCCGCCAGGTACAACACGGTACTGTCGGGCGACCAGCTAACCCAGCCACCGCGCTTACCGGCGGCTGCCAGTTCCGTAGCGACCGGGCCGGGCAAGCCTCTGGCCAGCGCAAGGATGGCGCTGTATAACAGGACCAGCCGGTTGTGAAAAGTCATCTTTCTCCTCCTTGCGACGCAAGACGGTCTTGCCCGCTGGGGGTCAATACTCGGGCAGGAAACGGTCTCGGCCAAGCGGTGGTCGCTGTAAGCTTACCTGCTCAGCAGGAAGCTGAGGATGCGCTCGAGTGTGCCGGGTTTCGCGGGTCGCCTTTTCGGTTTGAGGGCCGCGGGGTTGACAAGTTTGAGGGTCTGGTAGGCGCTGTCGAGTTCGCCGTCGTCGAGCCAGACGCCACAGCCCTTGCGGCAGCCGTCAATCTCGAAAGAACCGCCTTCGTTTCCCATATACATGTAGGTCACGAGCAGGCTGCCGCAGCGTGGACAGTTGTAATCGTGCGGGGTGCCGTAGGATATCTTGCCACCGCCTGCTTCCCAGCTCTGTTTGAGTTCTTCGGGCGCATTGCCGTAGCCGACGCGGAGAGTTTCGAGGAGTTCGTCGCCCTTGGCGTCAAACCAGACTCCCTGACAGGACGGACACTGGTCGACCTCAAAATCCTTGACCCTGACCTTGCGGAGTTCGACCCGGCAGTACCTCGGGCACATCGATTGTCTGGCCATCGTATCCCCTTTCGTTACCGTCATTATTCTGGCGCCGACAACATTGTCAAGGGCCGGTGGGCACGAACAACCATTGACAGGTATGGCTGCGCTGTTACTATCGCGTGAAGCGGAGCGTGGACGGCAGGCCGCGCAGCCGCAGCCACGTCCGCGGGGAGGAAATATGCATCGAGCTGGACCCATGCTGATTGCGGTCTCGTTGCTGGTCTGCACCAAGGCACCGGCTCCGTTGATCGCAATGGACAAAGCCGCTCTGAGTGCCGTGCGGCGAATCGCCGTCCTGCCCGTCGACAATGCCACCGGGTACAACGAGGTCAACCCGTTATTTGAGCGGCTGTTGCTCACTGAGTTGATCAGTTTGAGGCGATTTGAGTTTGTCACTCCGACTGAGGTGACGGCGGCGCTCAACGAACTCAAGCTGAGCGGAGAAGACCTCGGCAACCCGTTCAATATCAAGCTGCTGGGAGAACGCCTGAGAGCAGATGCGGTTATCGGTGCCGCGGTTACGGTATATTCCCCGTTTGGTACCGAAACTGCCCTGCTTGGCAAAGAGAGCCAGAAGGCAGAGAAGGATATCAAGCCGCCCAGTGGAATCATCGGCTGGCTTGTGCCTAACCGGGTAAGTGCAAGTGAAACCGAGTACCATTACGGTACGGTGACTCGCGAGCCGGCACTGGGTGCCTTGATCTCGATTATCAGGGTGGCTGATGCCCGGGTCATCTTTGAATCGAGCAAGCTGATTCAGGGCGATGCCCGGGTTCCGGGTTCCTACAGGCTTACCTACAGCGGCGTGTTAACCAAAGACGAGTTGCGCCGTGTTGACCTTATTGGCCGGTTGGTTGTCAGGGAAATGCTCGAACCGCTGAGAGGTGAACTGTGAACCGCGCAATTGCGCTGCTGTTGATTGCCACACTTGCTGGGTCAGCGCTTGCGATCGAGTCTGGCGAAAAGCGCATCAAGACCGCGATGGTGATGTCATCGGTTCTTCCCGGTGCCGGCCAGTTCTATCTCGGCAATGTCGGCAAGGGCTTCTTCGCGCTGGGCACCGAACTCTGCTGGTGGGGCGGTGCCGGCCTGTTCTTCCTTGGCGGCAAGTTGATGGCCGATGAGGCCGCGCGATTGAGGCCAGACCCCCGGGCCGATTCCCTGCAGACAGGCAGTACGGTTTTTTATGTCGGCTCAGGTTTGTTTGGCGCAGTTGCGCTTGGCTGGCGGGCCCTGATGGTGTCGGACGTGCACGACGACGCCGTCGCGCGCGACTACCGCGACCGGTTCCTCGGCGTGCGCCTCGGCCTCGCACCGCAGAGCGGTGGCCTGAAGGTCGGGCTGTACCGAAGGTTCTGAATCGCGTAGACCGCTGATGGTTCACGGAGAGGAAAGATGTTGAAGCCTGCAGAGGTAGGGCGATAGCCGATGCTGTCAAACGGCCACGCGGATTGTGTCGCAGAGCCCTGACACTGTTTCCCGTCCCTGCCGTGCTGGCGCTGGCCGCTGAGGTCACCCCGCAGCCGGGAGAGCAGGGTGCGGTCGTGCAGCCGGCGGTTGCCCCGGTGCTGGCAATCGCGGCCGAAGCCGTCGGTGCGACGGCGGCGATGCTGGCTGTCGGGTGCGCAGGGCTGTTGTGCATCGCGATACCTGCTCCAGTGATGGGCCTTGGCGCGTTCATTGTTCCTGTCGCTGGCGTTGCGCTGTTCGGTCCACTGGCCGTCGGACTCGGCGTCCGAATCGCTTGGAGTTGCTCAGGGCGACCCTGACGGTTGAATGCATGAGTGGCGGGCGCGCCAACCATGCCGTCAGGGCGCGCTCGTGCTCGTGCGGCTGTGATGAATCCGCCCGGCGTCGATCCCTGCCTGAGTCTGAGAGCGAAGGGAGGTTCAGTGGATAGATATCAGGACATGACACGTGATTTCACGTTGTTGGCAGTGTTGCTGCTATGTGGGGTACTATCAGGATGCCCGGGCAGACCAAACCGGCCACCTAGCGTGGCCGGCTGCCATTCGTACTCGCACGAAGGAGTCGTTGACAGTTCCTATGATTTCTACATCCAATACTATGGCGACCCGGACGGTGACGCGGTTGCGCTGCGGTTTGACTGGGGCGATGGCGACACTTCCGAGTGGAGCAATTACCTCCCTTCTCCGCCATCTGAGCCGCCGGGCTGTCCACCGGCACCGTTCAGAAAATCTCACTCCTGGTCGGCACCTGACACATACTACATCCGGGCGCAGGCAAAGGATGAACATGAAGCCGTTTCAGACTGGTCGGAGGGATACCGATTTGTCGTGGTTTCGAGCAGAATTGAATTCCGTCGAAAAGAGGGGGGGTGGTGATGTATCGGCAGGCCGGTTTTGGGCTGGCAGTAATGCTACTGGGCTTGTGGCCGCTGCCGGCCTTTGCCTGGTTCGGATGGTCAAGCTGTTACAAGGAACTGCGCTGGTCGCCGGACAGCCGGCGGTTGTGCTTCGCCGAATACCGCGCCTTCTCGGGGGGCGACGTGGATGACCAGACACCCACGGGCGACGAGCAGATTGTCATTGCCACGCTCGACAATCCGCCGGTCGTCAACCGCTTGACGCCGGCGGGCGGGTTGACGCCGTCGCCAACCGGCAGCAAGGTGGTTGTCGGCGGCGGATACGTGCTCGATATGGCGGGCGGCCGCGTGCAGCAATTGCCGGTCACGGGCAAACTGGTTAGCTGGTCGCCCGACGAGAAATACCTCGCGGTTGTGACACTGCGGCCCAGCGACCCCGATCCGGAATTGTGTCCGCGTGAACTGTATATCGTCGACCCGAGCAGCGGCAGGGCGACGCAAATCCTGCCGGCAAAGCCGAACGAAGAGTTGTTGATCCGGGACTGCCGCTGGGCCGATAACAGGACGGTGAGTTGCTCGCTCGGTCAGGAGGGCGACGGCGTGCGCTTTCTGGAGGTGGATGTCGTGACCGGAGCTGTCAAGGCAATCGGCTACGCCGACTTCCGGCCGGAAGCGGTGGCCCGGCCGATTGTCGTTGACACCGTTCTTGAATCGGCAGTGATGCTGCGAATGCCCGATGGTCAATGCAAAGCCATTGCTCTGCCGCTTGCACCGGGTCCGGTTCGCGTGCGCTCAGGGTCGGTGTCGCCTGACGGCAGCGCTGTCGCGTTCGAGTGGATATGGGACAATAACCCGGATGCAGGCTGGCGCTGGTCCTGCATCAGGGTTGATGGAACCGGATGGAGCTACATCGGGCCGCAACCGTTGTGGCTTGCCGGTTCACGGCTTGCGTACGTTGAACAGGAGCATCCGGCCTGCGGCGTCGGCATTCTTGAGCCCGATGGCCGCGTTACAATCCAGGCAGTCTGTCGGAGTGGCGGCACGATTACCGCGCTCAAGACCGCACCGGGTGGCGGCAGGTTGATGTTCGAGGCGCGGGATGGCAATGAAGTCTGGCTGGGCGTGGTTGATATTGGCGGCCACAGCATCTGGCGTGTGCGCGGCACGCACTCCGGACAGTGGCTTGAGGGCGGCGACCGCCTGTTCTGTCGCGACGGCGACGACTATGTCTTGTTCCGCGCTGACGGCGCCGAGCAAACCCGGGTGCCTTTCGTCCATAACGGCTATGCACCACAGTGGATAGCGGATACGGTGATGCTCTTCCGCGCTGGTTACAGCGTCTGCGAGTACTTGCGAGGGGAGGGTGAGCAGGGGCCGCCGACCCTTCACTATTCAGCGACCGACCCCGTATGGCAGGTAAACCCGCTGACCGGTCAGATGAAGCCGGCATCCCAGACGATCGTGCAGAGATACGCCAGCCGCGTGGGGACGTCCGAAGGCAG
Organism: Caldifarciminota bacterium; assembly: GCA_965649225.1. Lineage (GTDB taxonomy): Bacteria > Hydrothermota > Tepidihabitantia > Tepidihabitantales > Tepidihabitantaceae > CBFGJX01. The sequence continues at coordinate 32,692 of CBFGJX010000009.1, read as the reverse complement.
CCCGATTCGCTCGCCCGATGGCACGCGCATTGCTTGGATAGAGACACGTGGACAGGGCGGCGACTTGATGTACGTTAAGTCCAGAATCTGGGTTGCCGATGCCGACGGCGGCAACAAGCGCCTGTTGATGGAGTCGACCGCCAACTTCGCGTGGAGGGGCAGCAGTGAAGGTGATTAGATGTCTTGTACGAGCAGCGGCCGCGCTGCTGGCTGTCTTTCCGTTCGCCGGCTGTATGAGTTTCGGCCTCTATGAGACCTCACGCTGCGCGCCGCCGGGTAGGGTCGAACACACGCTGGCTGTGGAGTTTGGCGCGAAACTGCGCGATTCGAGCGGAGTGGAACTGGGTTTCTGGGGCGAGCGATTGCCCGTGCCGATGTACGCGCTGCACCTCGGCCTGTTTCGCAACTGCGACCTCGGCCTCAGGCTGGGGGTGGCTGCGGCCGGGCTCTCGGCGAAGTACACGTTCTGGGACGGCGAACCCTCGGTCGCCTTTGTGGCTGATGCCTCTGGGTCCATCGCGCTCATTCCGATGGCCTTGGTTGAAACTGGCAGGGCGTTCGACGGCCGTCTCTTGGTCAGCGGCGGGTACGGTACCCTCGGCTACGCCGCTTCCATTGGAGCGGGCCACCGCTACCGAGCCAGCGGCTTCGAATTCGGCCGCACCGTCGAGCAGTCGTGGGATATCACCGCGAGCGGCGGTCTCCCGGTGACGTTCGTCGAACGGGTCCGCATCATGCCGGTGTTGTCGGTCGGCCTGCCGGTCTGGACCAGCTACCTTGAGTACGAGTTTCTGGAAAGCACTCGGGTGTGGGCCAACCCTGACGTTCAGCGGCTGTCGGCCTCGCTCGGCGTATCGTTGTCGCTGTTGGCCCGGGACCACGCCGACCCTGAGCCTTTTCGCCTGCGCTGAGTTGACGGTGGGGCATTGCTGACAGACGCGGCGGCGGGTGATAACCCGCCGCCTTGACGTTGTGTCGAAAGTTACCGGGCGATGATGATGCGGCTTGTGGCCGCGGCTTCACGCGATACGCCGGACACCTGCCGTATGAAGTAGACGCCCGGCGACAACGAGGTTACGTCGTTCGGGCCGGGCCGGAGGCCAAGCACCTGCCGGCCGGTGGCGTCAAGGAGTGCGCTGGACGCTTCGTTCTGCCCGGTGGCAGCCGGCAGCGACAGCACGCCGCGGACGATGGAGGCGTGGGGAGTGTTGCGCGAGGCGTTCGGCTTCGGCCTTTCTGCGACGGCCGTGGTCGGGCTGCCGCGGAAGCCGACCGCGTCGACCGTGCAGGTGCCGGACGAGACCAGCCGGACATAGCGGCAGGAGTCAAGCCCGGGTGTGGCGAGGTCGAAGCCGGCGTTGCCTGAGCCGGGGCCGAGCGAGTACCAGGGGCCGCGGTAGTCGTTGCCGGCATAGATGGTGTAGGCGCCGGTGGCGTAGACCTGGATGTCGGGGCCGACGCCGTTGCGGCAGCGAACCGTCGGGTCGAGGTCAAGGACAAATTCCGAAGGGCTGGGGCCGACCGTGTAGAAGCTGCCGTCGGCCGGGCCGAGCGCACGCAGTATCCAGTCGCTGTAGGCGTGGCTGTTGTCGTCGCGGCGCAGCGTGACCGCACGCTGGGCCCAGTTGAGGCTGTCGAATCCGACATACTGCAGGGGCACGCTGATGGTGATGCCGGTGTCGGGCACGACGAGCTGGCTGACCGTGCGCGGGGCATAGCCGTTGGCAGATACCGTGAAGGTGTAGGCGCCGGGCGGGACCATCTTGTGGAAGTCGCCGGTGGCGGCATTGGCCCAGGTTGTCCAGCGGTACGGGCTGGTGAAGTCGATGCGGGCAAAGAGCGGCCGGCCGGTGGCGGAATCGGTGACGAGGCCGTTGATGCCCTGGCCGGCGAGAGTGAAGATGCCGAACAGTGCGCGGCGGTTGGCCTCGCAGATGGAGTCGATGCGCGGTCGGGTTGAGGGAAGCTGGGTTTCGATGGTGACCGACTGGCAGCCGTAGATGCCGAACATGTAGTCCTGACAGGAGCCGTGGACCTCGTACCAGTCGTAGCCGTTGATGGGCTGGAGCTGGGTCGTGGCCGAGCCGTAGGTGGAGTCGGCATAACGCCGGGCGAGCGCCATGATGAAGGCCGAGTCGGGCGGGTCGGAGGGGTGGTTGTCCCAGAGGTAGTTGACATAGGATGCGGTGGTGTGGAACTCGTACTCCGAGGTCGGGTACTCGCACTCGGACAGCGCGCGCAGGGCCCGGGTCTCGGGCTGGGAGAAGTTGCGGGTGGTGGACTCCCATTCGTAGCCGTAGTCGCGGTTGAGGTCGACGCCGTTGTCGTTGGTGCGGCGGTTGGCGACGTGGCCGTCGGGGTTGATGATGGGAACAATCCAGAACCGGCGGTTGTCAACCAGCCGGCGGACCTGTGGGCTGGTGGTATAGGTGCTGCAGAGATACTGGGCGAGGTAGAGGCAGATTTCGGTGCTCATCTTCTCGTTGCCGTGGTGGGCGCCGATGGCGCGGCAGACCGGCGCGGTGCCGGCGGCATCGCCGGTGACCAGTATCGCCGGAATGACGCGGTTGCCGGCCGACAGCCCGAGTGTCTCAACGCGGGTGATTGCCGGGTATGCCGCGCGCAGGGCGGTGAGGATGGAGCAGGCCTGGGTGTAGCTGTTGTATGTGACAAAGTCCAGTTGGGTGTAGTCCTCGACCAGCACGGTCACGGTCCAGCCGGCGGCGCGCAGGCGCGCGATGAGGTCGTCGTCGGCATAGGCGTCGACGAACTTTTCCTGCGCATTGATGACCGCAAGGTCGAACTCGCGGGCCAGCGAGTAGACCGCGTCGTGGCTGGGAACATCGATGCGCACAATCCGCTCGACCGGCAGGTCGGCCGGCGCAGCCGAAACAATCAGCAGGGCAAGTACAAGATTCAAGTGTTTCTCCCAGGGTTTGACTTCATTGTACCTGACCGGCTGGCTCGACACAAGCAATGGCGAGGCAGGGTGGTTGACCGTGCGGCGGGCAGGGCTAGACTCACTTCGCCATGAAACGCATCCTTGTGCTGGCTATGTTGTGCGGGGCCGCGTTCGCGGCCGCGGCTGACGATATCTACGGCGACCTGGGCGGCGGTGTGCTGGCTCCAGTGGGCCGGGTAAGCCCGAAACCCCGAATCCCGAATCCGGGCGCAGACGCAGACAGCATCGGGCCGGCGCTGATGCTGGACTCTGCGCTCGGCCTGATACCGGCCGAGGGCGTGCAGAGCTACGTCGAGCTTGCCCGCGGCGACAGCGCTTACCTCGTCGCGTGGCACGACAACCGACGCAAGACGACCAACGACATCTTCGCGACGCGTATCAACTTCAGCGGGCAGGTGCTCGATACGCAGAACATCGTCATCTCGGGCAAGGCAGGCGACGAGTCCTTCCCGGCGGTGGCGTTCGACGGCACAAACTGGCTGGTGGTGTGGTCGGATTCGCGCTCCGGCGTCGCCGACATCTGGGGCGCGCGCGTGAATCAGAATGGCGAGGTCATCGACTCGGCCGGGTTTCTCATTTCGGGCGCGACGAACACGCAGACGATACCATCGGTCGAGTTCAACGGCAGCAGCTATCTGGTGGCATGGACCGACTACCGGGCGTCAACCTGGAAAACCTACTGCGCGCGCGTGACCCCGGCCGGAACCGTGCTTGACCCCGAGGGGATTCTGCTCTCGGGCGGCGGCTGTCTTTATCCGGAGATAGCCACCAGCGGCAGCGACTGGCTGGTGACCTGGCACGATGAACCAGCCAAGCTGATAATGGGCGGCCGGGTCGGGCCGGACGGCACGGTGCGCGATCCGGGCGGATTTGTCATCGGCTCGGGCGCGAACGACCGGTTCTTTCCCGACGCGACCTTCGACGGCACGAACTACTATGTCGTGTGGCAGGACCGGCGCCAGGGCACGAGCGTCAACCAGTGGTCGATTTACGGCGCGCGGGTCACGACCGCGGGCGTGGTGCTGGACCCGACCGGCCGGGCGGTGGTGAACAACGATTCGAAGTACGAGGGCATACCGCAGGTGTGCTGGGGCGACAGCACCTTCCTCGTGACCTACAAGGACGACGGGTTTGCGATGCGCGGCGCGGCGCGGGTGCGGCCGGACGGCACGGTGATCGACCCGAACGGATTTCCGCTCAACGGGATGCCGCAGTGGTTTGCCGACATCGGGTTCGACGGTACGAACTGGATGACCGTTTCGTCGGGCAACCGCGAGTCGGGCGGAGTGGGGGGAGGCGAGGACCCGATGGCGGCGCGGGTGACGCAGACCGGTGTCGTGCTCGACCCGTTCCCCAATATCCAGCTGGCGTATTCGGCGCACTGGCAACATTACCCGGTGGCGGCCTGGAACGGCTCGCACTGGCTGGCGGTGTGGCAGGAGCAGGTGGCGGTAAGCAATTCCGACCTGCGCGGTATCCTGCTCGACGCGAACGGGGTACCGACCGGCGCGCCGTTTGACATCTGCACTGCGCCCGGGCCCGCGACCACGGCCGAAGTGGTCGCGGGCGATTCGGGCTGGCTGGTGCTGTGGCAGGATTACCGCACCGGGCAGCTGGAGGACCTCTACGCGGCGCGGGTGAGTCTGGATGGCAGGGTGCTCGACCCGAACGGGTTTGTGGTCGCCTCGGTCTCCAGCGTCAACCGCTACCCGGCGGCGGCGTTCGACGGCACGAACTGGATGGTCGCGTTCTGGAAGTTCATCGGCCCGGATTACCACATCTACGCCGCGCGCATCGCGCAGAACGGTACGGTGCTCGACCCCGAAGGGTTCGATGTCGCGGCGGCGGTCTACGGCCAGGGCTGGAACTACCACATCAGGCTGGGAATGGCATTCGACGGGACGAACTACCTGACGGCGTGGCCCGACTACCGCAACGGCAGCTACGACATCTACGGCGTGCGCATCACACCCGACCGGCAGATACTGGATCCGGGCGGGTTCACCATTGCGCGTGCGGCCGCGGACCAGGAACTGCTGCAACTGGACTATGGCCGCGGCCGGTACTGCGTTGTCTGGCAGGACACGCGCTCGGGCAAGCGCATCTACGCCACACTCGTGGACACTTTCGGAATAAGCGTGGACACTGCCGGGTTTGCGGTATCGCGCGGGCCGGCCGGAATCGAACCGGCGGTGACTTTCGACGGGGTCAACTTCGTCGCGGCGTGGACCGACTCGAACCCGGCTGGCCGCGATATTTACATCGCGCGCATCGACCCGGAGCGCGGCCTGATCGACACGAACTCGATACCCGCGGCGGTCACCGCGGAAATGGAGGGCGGGCCGGCAGTGGCCGGCGGGCCTTTCGGCTCGACCGCGGTGCTGTTTCACCGCTACGCGCCGGCGCCATGGATGTGCACGCGGGCCTGGGCCGCGGTTTACACTGAGCAGAGCGGGCTGGCGGAGGGCCGCACGCTGACTGTCAGCGGCATGCGGCCGACGGCCAGTCACGCCCGCGGGGTCATCAATCTGACACCCGGCGACAGTGACCGTATGGCCGACTTCACGTTGCTGGACGCGACCGGACGGCAGGTGATGGCGCTGCGGCCCGGTGACAACGATGTATCGGGCCTCGCCGCCGGAGCATACTTCGTGCAGACGACAGCCGGCAATCGCCGCTCGACGGTCGCGCGGGTCGTGGTCGCGCGCTAGGTTCGCTGGCGCGGATAAAAGAGCCGGACCGGGCAGACGCCCGGTCCGGCAGTTTTCGAACCAGTCGGCCTAGTCGATCTTGACCAGCTTTTCGGATGCGGTGAAGCCGTCGGCGTTGAGGCGGATGTAGTAGATGCCGCGGCTGACCGGGCGGCCAGTGCGGTCACGGCCATCCCAGCGCACTGAGTAGCGGCCCGGAGTCCGCTCGCCGGTTTCGAGGGTACGAACCAGCGTGCCGGCGGCGCTGTAAATCGAAAGCTCAACCCGGGAAGTGCGCGGCAGGGCATAGCTCAGGCTAAACCCGCGGCGGAACGGGTTGGGATTGGCGCGGCCGAGCGCAAACGCCGTCGGCAGGTCGCGGCCTTCCTCGACCCCGGTCAGGGGCCGGACAACGACCCAGCCGTCAAAGCAGTTGTTGGCCGGGTTCTCGTCGCTGCCGAGCGCGGTGGTGCAGCGGGTCGAGAAGCGACCAACCGAATCGGCATGCCAGATGTCGAACTCGACGGTGTCAACCGCGCCGGCCGCGAGGCTGATAGTGCGATTGACCGAGTAGCCGGTGCCGATGGTGAACCAGACGTCGAAGGTTTCGGTTTCAGCGCCGAAGTTCTGGACAACGCCGACCGGGATGATGCTGTCGCCATAGTCCATCGTGTCGGGCGGAGCAAGAATCGCCGTCACGCCAACATCGTGGGTGAGCGAAACGCCGGCGACGTCACCGGTCAGAGCCCAGGCGAAGCGCTGTCTCGAGCTGGTGGCGACATTCTGGCCATAAACGCGCAGAGTCCAGAGGCCGGTGTCGGGGGCGTTCACCCGGGCACATTCCTCGACGTTGATCGAGTCACGCAGTGTCGGGTTGGGTGTGGACTGGCCCGAGGAGTACTGGTTGCCCCAGTACTGGACGCCGCTCGGCGAGACGAGCTGGAGATTGAGGTTATTGACCAGTGTGCGGGTAGCCGATGGTGCGGCGGCAGTGTCGGTCCAGGCCAGTGCCACCCGCAGCGGAATCGAAGAGTTGACCCGGAACTGCTGCTCTTTGTATTCACCGGTGGCCAGGCCGATGGTGTCGTCGGCGAGCATCAGCTTGCGCAGGTCACCGGCAAAGTAGAGTACCGAGTCGGCGTCAACCCGACCCCAGCCGATATTGAAATCGGGCACGGTGTAACTGCCGACATTGGGGTCGGCCGAGACCATTGCCATCGCCCGCAGCAGGGCCGAGGAGATATAGGATATCCGGTTGCCCGGGACCGGGGTGCCGGTCGGGTAGTAGCCTTCCTGCAGATAGCAGCGCATCAGGCCGACCGTGCCGTTGGCGGCGGGTGTGGCCATCGAGGTGCCGGACATTGACTGGTAGGTATTGGTGCCGGTCGAACGTGCCGACCAGAGCAGGTCACCCGGAGCGACGATATTGGGCTTGATGCGGTTGTCCTGAGTCGGGCCTCGCGAGGAGAAAGAGGCGATGGCATTGGCGAGCGTGCCGTTCTGGGTCGCGCCGATGGTGAGGACGTTCTTGGCGATGCCCGGGTTGCGCAGGCGACGGGTTGAACTCTCGTTGCCCGCAGCCATCAGACAGAGCCAGTCGGGATGAACCCAGCAGTACTGATCGGTCGAGGCGTCCTGCAACAGGTAGGTGCCGGAGGAGTTGGACCAGCCCCAGGAGCCGGAGTGCTGCTTGATGGGTTTGAGCGAATCGGGCAGCCCGCGGCCGAGATAAACCGTGTCCCACATCGGCGTATGGTCGGTGGGGACAAGAAAGGAAGTGCCATTGGTGACATCGACGAAGTAAAGGCGACCGGATTTCGCCATGCCGTCGTAGAAGCTGGTGCCGCCGGTGACCGAATCATCGCCGGCGATGGTGCCGTTGACATGCGAGCCGTGATACTGCCCTTCGCTGGTGTCGGCAGTGCCGTAACGCTTGTAGGCCACGACCTTGCGATGGGTCGGCCAGACCCCGGGCTTCTGCACCGACAGCGCCGGGTCGCGGAACATGTCGTGGCCGAGGTTCAGACCGGTGTCGGTGGTGGACATGATTACACCCTGGCCGCGCACGCCGTTGCGCCACACCGGCCGCGCCGCAAGCGAGGTGTCGGGCGGGGCCGAGGACAACCAGCCGCTCTGCATCACCCACTGGCAGGCATTGTTGGTGAACGAGCCCTCGGCATACTCCTGAATCCAGAATGTCTCCTGCATCCGGGCCAGGGCCGGGATGTCGGCGCCGTCCAGGGTTGCGGTAATCGTCGTGCCGAAGCTGGAGGTCATCACGTCGCGAACCGTCCCGCCGTGCGACTCGATCGCCTCGGTCACCGTGGCCGCGTCGGCCCCGCGCGCAAGCAGAATGACCACGGTCCGCTCGCCCCGGGCATCGAGCAGCTTGTCTTCCAGCTTGTAGCCCGGCTGGTACAGCCCGGTCCACTTTACCATCGGCAGCGCGGCGACCGCGGCGCGGGTCTCGGGGGTGAGCCACGCCAGCATCGCGTTGGCGGGCAGCGCACCGTAGAGCCCGGCACCGGCGCGCACCAGTGCGTCGCGCCACGCGCCAAGCACCGGCCCGGTAAACTGGATAATGTAGAGGGCGCGGCCGGCCGGTGGCTCGATGCCAAGCCCGGTCGGCAGTGCCGGCTCGCCGGCGCGGGTGTCGATGACAAACCCGTTGGCCAGCTCGATAACATCGGGGCTGCCGGCCTCGGGCGTGAACCCGCGGGCCGGACCCATGTTGTAGTGGGACCGGGGAACGCCGAAAGCGGCGCCGGTCAACAGAACGGACAGGACCACGGTCAGGACTGCTTTCACTATAGACCTCCGCGTCTGATAAACAGCCAAAAAACTGTGCGGCCGCCCGGGGCGGCCTGCATCTCTTCTACTGCCTGCATAACCCTTAGACCCGCGCTGCGGGACGATTCTTCGGCTATATTATCCCCGGCCGGCTGCCGCGTGTCAAAACAAGCCTCAATCTAGTGGACAACGACGATGCGGCCCGTAGCCCCAGTCTGGCGCACCACACCCGATGCTGGTCGCACGAAGTACACGCCCGGAGGCAGCAATGAGATGTCGTTGGCGCCGGACCTGAGCGAGAGAACGCGGCGGCCGGAAGCGTCAAGGAGTACAAATTCAGTTGCCGGGTCACCGGGATTGGCCGTGAGATTGAGGACCCTGCGGGCATGGCTGGCGGTGAGTTGCGAGCCGCCAACCGCTGGCTGCGGGTTCTCGGCAATGCCGTAGGGTTCGCCAAGGTCGGAAAGGGCGCGGCGGGCAAACCCTTCCGCGGTGGATTCGACCGCGTAGTACAGCGGAAACCCGAGCGCGATGGCGCGCGCCGGCAGGCCCTGGCGCAGCGCCACCGGCTTGCCGGCAAATGTATCACCCGAGAACGAGCGGTACCCGAGCACCGGTTCGGCAGTCGCGGGCAGGAGACAGTCGACATAGGGCAGGCGGCCGCGCAGAGCCGGCAGCAGCTTGGCCGAGTCAATCGCGATGTCGGGATAGCCGGCAAGGCCCACAGCTCCGATGAAGTCGGCCGCTGCGGCCTGCTCGGCCCGCGCGATGCCCAGCCGGTCAAAGGCGAAGCTGCCCGGTGCAAAGGTGAACGGGTAGGAGTTCGAGCCGGCGATGCCGGCGATGGGTTTCCAGCCGGAATAGAGCAGGTGCCCGCCGTGCTCGAGGTAGTTGGCAAGACCTGGCACCGAGGGCGCAATGAGCTGCTGGGTGTAGTCGTCGGCGTGCCAGAACACGGTCGAGTACGGTCCGAAGTCGCCTGCCCCGGGTATGCCGGCGGCGGCCGCGTCCCAGTCGGTGAAGGTGTAGCCCGCAAGCAGCGCGTGGTAGAACGCGTCCTGCTGGGCATCACTCGGAGAACCGGGCGCGCCCGAGCCGTCGCGCGTTTCGTCAACCAGCAGGATGCCGCGCTCCAGCGTTATCGGCCGGCCCCGCACCGTGTCGGATTTCGGGCTCTCGTTGCCCGTCGAGTCGACCGCGCTCACCGCGTAGACCCAGAGCGATTCCGCGCCGATACCCGAGTCGCGCCAGAGCGTGTCGGTGACCAGCGCCGAATTGAGCCGGCGCCAGCCGCCGCCCGTGCTCGTGCGCCAGACATTGTAGCCGGCAAGGTCCAGCTCAGGATTCGGCCGCCACCACAGCGCGTTGCCGAAGCGAAACGGCAGGAGCGCCAGCCCGTTCGGCGGCCGCGGCACCACTCCGGGCGCGGCGCTGTCTTCGGGAGCCGGGCCGCTTTCGTGTCCGGTCGAGTCCAGCGCGGTGACCGTGAAGTGATAGCGTGTGCCCGGCGCAAGTCCGTCCACCCGGTACGAGTTGACCCGGCCGAGCAGAACCGAGTCGGTGTAGCTGTACGGTGCCGGGCCCCAGAGCAGCTTGTAGCCGGCAAGGTCGGGCGCGGCGCTCGGCTGCCACGAGGCGCACAGGCTCGTGCCGTTGCCGGCGTCGGCCACGCGCAGCCCCGGCGGCGCGAGCGGCGCCAGCGCAAGATGCACCAGCGTCGCCGTGGCCATCCGGCAGACATCGGCGCCGAGCGCCGGGTCGATGTTGCCCAGCGTGTCGCCCGACGTGTGATACCACTGGTAGCCGATCGAGCCGTATTCGTAGCCCGAGGTCGCGGGATAGCCCTGCAGCTCGTACGAGCGCGAATCCGAAGGGAAACTGCGGTAGGACAGGCTCGTCGCGAGCGGCGTGTACAGCGCGGCCATCCGCGCCTGCAACTGGCAGAGCCGGCGGGTCGGCTCGAGACCCACGAGCCGCACTCCCCACGCCCCGCCCGGCCACGCGACCATATCGAAGTTGAGCATCGCCAGCACCTCGGCCGAGCGCGCGCGCAGCCAGCGGGCGTGCGCGTCCGAGCCGAACAGTCCCTGCTCCTCGCCGGTGAAAGCGATGAAGATGACGGTCTGGTCGAGGTTCTCGGCCGCGAGCACCCGCGCCGCCTCGATCGCCATCGCGGCGCCCGAGGCATTGTCTTCGGCACCCGGGGCCAGGGTTTCGGGACACTCCGATATCGCGTCCATGTGCCCGCCGATGACCAGCAGCTTGTCCGGGTTGCGCCGGCCGACCTTGGTCGCGATGACATTGTGCCAGGTGTCGGCGCCGCGCGGGTAGGCCTGCAGGTACACCGAGTCGTAGCCGAGCGAGCGGAAGTAAGCCGCCAGTTGCCGCTCGGCCGAGCGGCAGGAATCGGCCGGCGACCAGCGCGTGCGCACCGCGCAGAGCCGGGCGATGTGCGCGCGCACCGAGTCGGCGCTGATGCGGCCGATGATGCGCTGGATGGCCGTGTCGGGCCGGTCGGGCAGGGTCGCGGAGAACCGCGCGGGCGGGGCAAGCGGGAACGGCGCGGGCAGAGGGCAGTGGCGGAATCCGAATGACGAATGGCGCAGTGAGGACAGCGGAACGAGGGCGACGCTGTCTTCATGCACCAGCGCGCCGGGCAGGGCCTTGCCGGAATGCCAGACCAGGCAAAATGATTCGGCCGCAGCGAGCGGGGCGAAGGCGCTGCCGGCGCGTTCAAGCGCGGCGCGGGACTCGGGCGAGTCGACCAGCAGCAGGGACGCATCGGTCCGGCCGACGCTCATCACGCCCGGCCCGGCCAGCAGCTCGGCCGCGCGGCATTCCGGGTCAGGCACCACGAGCAGTTGCGGGGACGCGACGGCAAGTGCGGCGGCAAGCAGTATTGTCACAGCATCAGTGTGGGGCGGCGCAGCGGGCTGTCAACCCGGCAACGACAGACCGCAGAACTTGACGGTTACCAGGCGGCCGCTATTATTTATTGTCGGGTGGATAAGGACCTCTCTTCCCGATACAAGTCAATGCAGGTCCGTTGCAGAAGCTTGAGTTCGTGTCTGGCCCGTGTCCGGTTCGCGTCCGAAGACCCGACCGTAGCACCGACCACCGCATCCCAAGCTTACAACCCATCGGAGGTATTCTGATGAGTCAGCGCATTTTTGTAGGGAATCTTCCCTTCAGCGCTACCGATGAGCAGCTGCGTGAGCTGTTCAGCAAGCATGGCGCCGTCAAGACGGCCGAAGTAGTCAAGGACCGCTATTCCCAGCGTTCCCGCGGCTTCGGTTTCGTTGAGATGGAGTCGGAAGAGGCCGCGGCGGCTGCGATTGCGGCGCTCAACAACCAGCCCATGGATGGTCGGCCGCTGACGGTCAGCCCGGCCAAGCCGCGCAATGAAGGTGCGGCCAGCGGCGGCAATCGCTGGTAAGGCTGCACACCAGAAACTGCCGGGCGGCGCATTTGCGCCGCCCGGTGCGTTTTTCCCGCGGCGGGGTTCAACGCAGCTTGACGATGCGGTGCAGCCGGCCGTCGGCGGTGCGCAGCCAGTAGATTCCGGCCGGCAGTCCCGGAGCAGCTTGCGGGGTCTGGCGGCGGCCGGCAAGCCGGCCATCGGGCGAGTAGATTTCCAGCCGGCTGTTTCCGGCCCGGATCAGGTCATGAAAGAACGGCGAGGCCCAGCCGCGCGCGGCCGGGTGCTGAGCGCCGGGTTCGGTCAGCGCCGAGACAGTTTCGGGTCCGGCGACGTGAGCGACACAGGCGACAGTGAGTCGGGCCGTGCGCAGGACCTGACCCGGCGTGATGATGCCGACCGTGTCGTGAATCGTATGATAGTAGGGGTTGGAGCCGTTCCAGATGCCCCACTCCGAGTCTTCGAGCGCGAATGTGGACTTGAACCCTCGCTCCCAGAACGGTGTGTTGTCGCCATAACAGTCCGGGTCGAGATAGTTGAGCAGGTTCAGGCCGATGCCATACCAGCGGTTGGTTGACTCGGCGAGGACCGCCAGCGGCCGCGACGGCTCGTTGGTGTTGATCACGAGGTAGTTCGTGTCGTGGGCGGTGTAGCCGATCATGTCGACATTGAACGCGCCGGATATCTTCAATCCCTGCGGCACCGCGACCGAATCAACCCAGTGATACGAGCCTTTCATCCACTGCTCCTCGCCGGAGAAGGCAAGCAGTTTGATTGTCCAGCGGAATCTTTTTTCCCGGAGCACGCGGGCAAGTTCGAGCAGTATTGCGGTTCCGGTACCGTTGTCGTCCGCGCCCGGAGCGCGCGCGTGCGGCTGGTCGCTGTACGAGTCGTAGTGGCCGCAGGCGATGACGATGCTGTCCGGCCGCACTGTGCCGGGCAGGGTCGCTTCGACATTGAAAGCCCGGGCCGTGTTGATGTAGTAGGTGTCGGTTCGCACGGCCCAGCCGAGCGCGGCGAACTGTTCGTAGAGCCAGTACCCGGCGGTGTCGCACCGGCGATTCAGGGTGTAGCGCGTGCCGAAGTCCTGCAGTCGCCGGATGTCGGCAATCTGGCGGTCCAGTTCGACCATTCTCACCAGCCGCGCCACCGCGGTGTCGGGCTCCCAGTCAAAACGCGCGTCAAGGGCCGGTGCGATTGCCTGTCCACGGTGCGACAGCGGATAGATGACCAGACCGCGCCCCTTCGCAGCACAGGCCTCGGCTTCGCTCAGGCGGACGATGCGCACGCGCTCGTCCTCGTACACGACGGTGCCCGGCGCGCCGGATGAGTTCCTGCCCACGCGGGGCACGACAAAGTACTCGCCGGCATGGAACGGCGCATCGAGCACGCGCCAGGTGCAGCCGGCGTTTTCCAGCAACGGGGCCTCGGTGTCGGCCAGCCGTGTCAGGAACGACGTGCCCAAGTCGTGATACACGCGCACCGGGCCGTCGGCCAGCGGCGCGCGACCGAGCGGTCCGGGCGTGACCAGGGCGAGGTAATCGGCCGCGGCCGGCATGGTGCCGGCGAATACTGTCAATACAACGACCAGTAATTGATTCATCATTCACCTCAGTCGCTGACGAGCAGGACAAGTCTAGCGATAAAACTGGTTCACCGCCAGTATCTTCCGGGCCGGTGGTCGCACGCGCCGGCTCGGCGTATCACCCGGTTCGGGTTCGATGGCTGGTTGACGCTGGTCGGGTTGAGTCTATACTGGCTGACATCAAGGAGGCGTAGATGAAACATCGCGTTTTCCTGCTGCTGGCAGCCGGTCTGGTCGTTACGGCTTTCGGGCAGTGGGAACCGGACGTGCGGGTGACCAACGACACCGCCAACACATTTCTCTGCGGTCAGCAGTGTCTGGTCGCGCTCGGTGACACCCTGCACGCGGTCTTCGTCGACGATCGCAGCGGCAACTACGACGTGTATTACACCCGTTCACTTGACGCCGGCGCGACCTGGGGCAGCGCGTTGCGCTTGAGCCCGGGCGACTCCAACCGCACATTCGGCGCGACAATAGCGGCCGCGGGTGCAGCCGTGCACGTCGCCTGGGAAGGCCGCAACAACGGTGCGTTCTGGTACCGGCGTTCGACCGATGGTGGCGAAACCTGGCGGGCCGAAACCGCACTGGTGCAGTCGCCGCGCAGCTGCGGGACGCCGGTGCTGTCGGCTGACGGCGACCGCGTCGGGCTGGTCTGGACCGACTCGCGCGACGGCGGGTGGAATGGCGAGCTGTATTACAAGCAGTCGCTCGACGCGGGCCAAACCTGGGCCGACGATGCGCGCCTGACCGCTGATACCGACTCGGTTCTCGACAAAGAAGCATGCCTTGTCGTCAGGGGAAACTACCGCTACATCGTGTGGACCAGAGCAGACTGGAACACCAGCGTGGCGCAGGCCTGGTTCGTGCGTTCGACCGACAACGGCGCGACCTGGCAGCCCCGGGTTCGCGTCGCCGCGGATACGACCCGGCAGGAGCAGCCGATGGTGGCAGCGTCGGGGTCCGGCGTACACCTCTGCTGGTATGATGGCCGGCCCGACGAGTACGGCATCTATCACCGGGCTTCACTCGACAACGGCGCGACCTGGGGCGCGGAGCACTGGCTGACCGACGTAACCTACGGCGCGGATTACCCGGCCATTGCCGCGGTCGGCGCCAATGTCCACGTGGCATTCCGGGCGAGCCGCCCTGGGCAGCTTGTTCTCGACTACCGCGGCTCGACCGACAACGGCGCGACCTGGTCGCCCGATACGACTCTTTCAAGCCTTGCAGGAATGGGAACGGCGAACCTGGCCGCCACCGGCACCCGGGCGCACATCCTGCTCTACGATAACCGTGAGGGCAACTTCGAACTGTACCACAAGCGCAACCTGGCCGCGGGCGGGGTCGAGGAACACGCGACGCACGATGCGGTACGCCTGACGCCCGGCGCCACCATCATCCGGTCGGCGCTGCGCCTGCCGGAGGCCGGCGCGGGGCGCACAGCGCCCGGCGTTCTCCTCGACGCCTGCGGCCAGCGGGTGCTGACACTGCGTGCGGGCGCGAACGACGTATCGCGCCTGGCGCCGGGCGTGTACTTCCTGGCTATGGAAAGGAACGGGTCCCGGGGCGCGGGATTCAGGGAGCGGAAGGTCGTCATTGCGCGCTAGGTTCGGGCGGGGATAATCCCGCCGATGAGCCAGCCGGTAATCGTCTTTGTCATCCTCGGCCTGACGCTCGCGGCCTTTGTCTGGAATCGAATCCGCTACGACGTCGTTGCCCTGCTGTCGCTGTTGGCCGCGGTGCTGACCGGGGTCGTGCCGGCGGACAGCGCCTTCCTCGGGTTCGGCCATCCCGCAGTCACGACCGTCGCCGCGGTGCTGGTGCTGAGCCGCGCTTTTCAGCACGCGGGCCTGGTCGATGTGCTGGCCCGACAGGTCGCGCGGGTCCGCGGCGGGACAGCGGTGCTGACCGCGGTGCTGACCGCAGCGGTGGCGCTACTTTCGGGGTTCATGAACAACGTCGGGGCACTGGCGTTGCTCCTGCCGGTCGCGCTGCGGCTGGCGCGCGAGCGGGGCATACCGGCGTCGCGCCTGCTGATGCCTCTGGCGTTCGGCTCGCTGCTCGGCGGCCTGACCACGCTCATCGGCACGCCGGCCAACATCATCATCTCGTCATTCCGCGCCGAACACTCTGGCGCCGGTTTCGCGATGTTCTCATTCCTGCCGGTGGGCGGCGGGGTCGCCCTGGCCGGGCTTGTGTTCCTCGTGCTGGTCGGCTGGCGCCTGCTGCCCGGGCGCAGGGGCCGCCGCGCGCCCGAGGAGCTTTTCGAAACCGCGGCCTACGCGAGCGAGCTTGAGGTCAGGCCCGGGTCGGCCGCGGCCGGCAAGACCCTGACCGAACTGAGCGATGCCCTGGGCGACCCGCTCCCGGCCGTGGCGGTGGTGCGCGCTGATCGCCGCTTCCCGGCCCACCGGTTCCACGACGCCCTGCAGCCCGGCGACATCCTGCTGGTCACCGCCGGCGCCGACGACATCGCCGAGCTTGTCCGCAAGGGCGGACTCGAGGTCGGTCAGGGACGGCTCGCCGAGCGGCTGGCCGGGGCCGACGACCTGCAGCTTGTCGAGGCGGTGGTGCGCTCTGAGTCGCCGATGGTCGGCCAGACCGTGCGCGAGCTTGAGCTGCTCGACCGGCACGGACTGCACCTGCTGGCGGTGGCGCGCGAGGGCGGCCGGGTGCGCCAGCGTCTGGCCGCGTTGCGCCTGCGCGCCGGCGACGTGCTGCTGCTGCAGGGCGACGCCGCGGCGGTGGCAGAAGGCCTGGCCGAGATTGGCTGCCTGCCGCTGGTCAGCCGGGGCATCGCCGTGGGCCGGCCGCGCCGGCTGCTCGTGACGGTGGGGCTTTTCGGCGCGGCGGTCGCGGCGATGCTCTTCGGGCTGCTGCCCGCGCCGGTCGCGCTGATGCTGGCCGCGGCCGGCACGGTGCTGGCCGGAGTCCTGCCGCTGCGCGAGGTCTACACCGGGGTTGACTGGCCGGTGATCGTCCTGCTCGGCGCGATGATCCCGGTCGGCGGGGCGCTGGAGACGACGGGCGGGGCCGCGCTTCTGGCCGACGGCCTGCTCCGGCTCGGCCAGGCCTGGCCCCCGGCCGTGACTCTGGCCGTGCTGTTCGGCGCGACGATGCTGCTATCCAACGTCATCAACAACGCCGCGGCCGCGCTGCTGATGGCGCCGGTCGGGTTCGAGCTGGCGCGGGGCTTCGGCGTATCGGCCGACCCGTTCCTGATGGCGGTGGCGGTCAGCGCGTCGTGCGCGTTTCTCACCCCGACCGGACACCAGTCCAACGCGCTGGTGATGGGCCCGGGCGGTTACCGGTTCGGGGACTACTGGAAGCCGGGCCTGCCGCTCAGCCTGCTGGCGTGGGCCGCGGCAATAGCGCTGATACTGGTGTTCTGGCCGCTGTGACGGCAGTGCCGATGATCACGGCGAGGTCGAGCCGCGCAGGTCGAAGCTGAAGTAACGCTTGAAGTCGAAGCAGGACTTGCCCACCGGCACCCAGGCCCCGGATTCGCGCCGCACCTCGTACTTGCCCTCAAACGCGCGCGCGGCGATCATCTCCAGCCCGGCGCAGAGCGCGTCGACGTCGCTCTCGTCGTTGTAGATGCCCAGCGAAGCGCGCACCGCGCCCGGGATGCGGCTGCGGTCGCGGCCGATTATCTCACTGCGCAGTACCGCGGCCTCGTCCTCGGGCACATCGAGCAGGCAGAGCATGTAGGGGTGCGCGCAGAAACAGCCGCTGCGCACGCCGATGCCGCACTCGTAGCTGAGGATGGCCGCGACCAGCGCGTGGGGCAGGCCCTCGAGGTTGAACGCGATGACGCCGAGCCGGTCGTCGAGCCGGTCCGGGTCGAGCTTGCCGTAGATGCGCAGGCCCGGGATGCGCCGGAGCCTGGTCAGCGCGTAGCGGGTCAGTTCCTGCTCGTGGCGGACTATCGCGTCCCAGCCGACCGATTCGAGCAGCCGGATGGCCGCGGCCAGCGCGACCACGCCGACGATGTCGGGCGTCCCGGCCTCCTCGCGCTCGGGCAGGTCGCGCCAGTACGCGGCGTCGACCGTGACGATATCCACCGTGCCGCCGCCGACCGAGTCGGGTTCGGACGCAAGCAGTGCGTCGCGGTCCCCGACCAGCGCCCCGACCCCGTAGGGCGCGTACATCTTGTGCGCCGAGAAGGCGACGAAGTCGAGGTGCTCGGGGTCGCAGGACGGCCGCATATCGATCGGCCGGTGGGGTGCGAGCTGGGCCGCGTCGACCACAATCCGCGCCCCGGCCTCGTGGGCGAGCCGAGCGAGCAGGTGCACGTCATTGACCCAGCCCGAAACATTGGCCGCACCGGTGACGGCAACAAGGTCGAGCCGGCCACGCAGGGCATTGAGGCGGGCGCGGAAGTCGTCGAGGTCGAGTGAGCCATCGGGCCGGACCGCAGCGTGTTCCACCCGGGCCCGCCGCCGCCAGGGCAGTTCGTTCGAGTGGTGCTCCATCATCGTCGTCAGCACCACGGCATCGGGACGGAAGGGGTAGATTCGGGCGAGCTTGTTGATGGATTCAGTGGTGTTCTTGGTGAAGATTACCGTGTCGCGTTTGGGGTCAGCGCCGACAAACCGGGCAACAATCGAACGTGCTTCGTCATAAACCCAGGAGGCGAGCTGGCTTTTGAAGCCTTCGCCGCGGTGGACATTCGAATAGTAGCGCAGAAACTCGGCGACCTTGTTCATCACCGGCTGGAAGGTGGGCGTGCTGGCAGCGTTGTCAAGGTTCGTGTAACGGCGGGTGCCGCCGGAAAGTACCGGAACCTCGACATCCAGCCCCACCAGCTGCTGGCGGATTGATTTGAGTCGCGCCATGCCGCTGTCGGCCGCTGGCGTCGGATCGTTTTTGCCGGTCACGTTAAAGTCTTATGCTACGGGCAGGAGCAGCCCGGTCAAGGCGAACAGCAAACAACGGTTGTCAGTAGAGTCCAAGTTCGGCACCAGTCAGGCCAATGCCGGTCTGGAACAGTGCCGCTGGCGCGGCATAATACGGCATATGGAAAATCTGCCCGAACAGGTGAGCGATTATGTTCGCTGGCATCCCGAGGCATGGGCACTGGCACGCCGGCTGGTCGATGAGGGTCTGGGTGGGGTGTTCAGCAAGTATCTGGCCGGCGCCGACGAACAGGCGCTGGCGCGGTTTTTCGCCGAGCTGGCAGCGGTTGACCTGACCGAGGTGATTCGGCACCGGAACGCACTCACCGCTCCCACTGCCGAGGTTGCCGATATCGCGCCACTGGAGCCGAAGACGGCGGGCGATAACGAATCGCGGTTTGCCGCGCTCGGGCTGGAGTCGCTGCAGCGTGGGGAGTGGGCAGTACTGGTTTTTGCCGGCGGCGCCGGCACGAGGTTTTTTGGTGCTGCCTCCAGCCGCAGTGCCAAAGGGCTTTTCCCGATAACCCCGGTTGCCGGCCGCAGTTTCCTTGAACATTTTCTTGCCGAAGTGCTGGCCGCCGGCATCAGGGTCGGGCGGCTGCCCTATCTGGTGCTGATGACTTCGCGGCTGACCCATGACGAGCTGGCCGAGTGGCGTGAGGGGCCGCTGCCGCAAGGTTTTCCCCGGGAGCGGCTGCTGCTGCTGCGCCAGGGCGAACGGCCGCGGCTGGATGCCGACGGCGACCTGATTGTGGACAGCGATGGCACTATCCTCCAGACCGGCGATGGCCACGGCGGGGTATTCCGGGCCCTGCTGTCCTCGGGCATGGCGGCCCGGCTACAGAGCGAAGGGGTCAGGCAGCTGGTGATGCACAATGTTGACAACATCGCTGCCCGGGCGCTGGAGCCGGTGCGGCTGGGTTTTCATCTTGCCGGGCGGCAGCTCTTTACGCTGACCGCCGTGGAGCGAAGGCCGGGTGAGCGGGCGGGCATTATCTGCCGGAATGTCCGGACCGGCCGGGTGGAGGTGATCGAGTACTCGGCCTGCCCGGCCGGGCTGGCCGATGCCCGCGACAGCGGTGGCCGGCTGCGTTTTCCGCTGGCGCACATCAACACCAACCTGGTGGCACTGCGGGCGCTGCGGGCCGATATTCCCGGTTGCCTCTACCGCGACAAACTCTGCGTTGTCGGTGGCCGTGAGTTGAAAACCAGCAGCTGGGAGATGCTCAATCAGCATCTCTGCCGGCTGCTGGAGCCGGATGCGGTTGGTGTGATACTGGTCGAGCGGGAAAAGTTCTTTCTGCCCACCAAGACACTGGCCGGCGACGATTCGGTTCAGACCACGACTGCCGCGCTGGTCCATGCCGCCGCTGCCCGGCTGGCCGCGCAGGGGGCAGTAATCGATCCCACGGCGGCGGTTGAGCTTGACCCCTGTCTCGACGAATCGGGCGGGATCATCGACGCGGCGGGCTGGCGCATCGGCCCGGGCGCGAAGTTGTTTCTGGGCTGCCGCGGGCCGAAGTTCGGGTCGGGACTGGTGCTGGGCGAGGGAGCCGAGCTCCGGGTTGAAGCCGACCGACCTTGGGGCAGGCTGCATGTTGACCGCGACGGCGCCATCCGCGTCGAGCCCGGCTCGGCGCCGCAGGTACGCTTCGGGTCGGATGTGCGGCTCGAGAACGGCGCCCGGGTCAGGATTCGCATCGCGGGCGACGGGACCTGCCTCGTACCCGAGGGCTACGTTTTCCAGGGCGAGCACGACATCAAGGTCCAGCCCGGGGCCAAAGCCAACATCGCGCGCTAGCGCCCGGGCCCTGCAGCACGAAACCACGCCATCACGAAGACGGCCAGGGCCGTTGGCCCGATGCCCGCGCGGCCCGCGTAACGGCGCCCGGACGCGGCCTTGCGTGCCGCGCCCGGGAAGTTGCGCCGATGCCGGTCAGTTTCAGCGTTCTATCACGAGCTTGCGCGACAGCGCCGCCCGGCCGCCCTCGAGCCGGACAACGTAGACCCCGGCAGGCAGGGCAGCAAGGTCGAGCCGGAGCGCGCCCGAACCCCCGGGCGGCAGGCGCAGCGGAGGCAGGGCCTCGCGGCCGGCGATGTCGACGATGCGGACCCGGCAAGGCCGGGCCAGCGGGTCGAGGCCCGCGTTCCAGCGCAGCGTCGCGACGCCGCCGCACAGCGGGTTGGGCGCGATTGCCCAGCCCGGGCCGGCGGCGGCCGGGGCCGCGGCAACGGTGTCGCCGCGGGCGCGCGCCCCGGGCGCGCCGGGCAGTTCGGTGGTGTAGAACCAGAACTCGTCGGTGCCGTTGCCCTTGAGCGCGGGCAGGTTGGCCTGGCCGCCGGGCCAGGCCGGGGGCAGGGCGATGAGCGCGCCGCCACCCTTGACGCGCTTGCGTTTGTAAGAGCCGGGGGCCTGCTGGGGCATCGTGTCCATCTCGGCCCAGGTGTCGCGCGCGATGTCGTAGGCCCAGAACTCCTGGGTGTTGCCGCCTTTGAGCGCGTAGATGGTGCCCTCGACGCAGGCGCCCGAGCCGCCGTCCTTGGACTTCTTGCTCCTGCCCGAGCGGCTGACCAGCGGCATCCCGCGCAGGGCCGGGCCCCAGGCGCCGGTCTCGATGTCGTAGGCGTAGAACTCGTGCTTCTTGGCTTTGTGGGCGTAGAGCCTGCCGCCGCCATCCCAGGCCAGCCACGAACCATTGTCCCATTTGGGCAGCGCCCCGACCGGCGCGTCGGGCAGGGCCAGCCAGGTGTCGCCCTCGGGCCGGTACTCCCAGAATTCGGACCGGTAGCCTTTGAGGCAGTAGACGCGCGGTGTCTCGCCGGGCCGGGCGACGAGCGCGAGGCCCGAGCCGCCCTTGACTTTCTTGTTGGACGGGCCGAGCGGCACCGGGGCGAGCTGGGTCCACTCGTTGGAGGACGGGTCGTAGCGCCAGAATCCGCTGGTGTTGTTGCCCTTCACCGCGTAGACGAGGCCGTGGCCGCCGGTCGGGTCGGCACAGCCGGCCGCGCCCTTGCCCGGTTTCTTCGCTTCGACGCCGTCGGGCCAGTCGGCGCGGGCGGTCCACGCGTCGGTTTCGACCTCGTAGGCGAGGAAGGTCGAACTCTTGTAGCCTTTGGCCGCGTAGACGCGGTTGGACGCGCGGTCATAGGCGAGCCAGGCGCCGTCCTTGACCCGGCGCTCGGTCGCGGGCAGCTGGGCGCGCGGGTGCCAGCCGGGCGGGCCCCAGGGCGGCAGTTCGCGCTGCCACCAGACGTCGTCCACGAACAGGAGGAACTGGTCCTCGCTCGGGTAGTGGAAGCCAATGTACACCGGCGTGCCGTCCCAGGCGTCGAGCGGCAGCACCACCTCGAGGTACTCGCCCGCGCTCGTGCCGGCGGCGAACAGCCGGGCGATGGTGTCGGCGGGCGACTGGCCGCCCATCGCCCAGACCTCGAGCGATTCGCGGATGGCGATGAACGAGCGCCAGTAGAAGCCGAGTGAATCGGCCCGGCCCTCGGCCGGGGTGAAAGCGTCGGTGATGAGCCAGTCGTTGTTGCGCGTGCCCGAGCTCTCGAACCGGCAGGCGGCGAAGTCGATGCCCGTGTGGCCGAAGCCTTCGCCGGTGTAGCGGTCCCAGCACTCGCGTTCGCCGTCAAGGTTGAGCGTGTCCCAGCCGGCCGGGGGCCAGCCCGTGCCGAGCTGGCGGCGCTCGAAGCCCATCGCCTTATGGGTGCCGGCGGGGAAGACCCACTCCTCGAACCCGAGCGAGTCGTTGCGCGGCTCCTCGTCGCCGGCGAGGATGGCGCGGAAGGTGAATCGGGTGCGCGTGCGGCCCGGCCCGGCCGCGACGCGGAACGCGACGCGCAGGCTCTCGCCCGGGGCGAGGTTCGGCACCACAACCGAGTTTGTCGAGATGCCGTCGCGCAGCAGCAGGACCACGAAGGAGTTCGCGCTCAGGCGGCCGTCGTTGCGCACCCAGCAGGCAATGGTGTCGGCCTCGAATGCGGCGAGCGGGTAGGTCGTGACCCAGGCGTGGCGCAGGGACGCATCGTACAGCGGCCGGTAGAGGGGCGGGCCGATGACGTCGTCGAAGTAGATGTTGTGGTTGAACTGCGAGTGGCCGATGAAGCGGATGTGGCAGGAGTCGTTCTGGCCGACGGTCTCGAGGTCAATCACCTTGCGGCCGTGGGCCGCCTGCTCGCCGGTGTAGACCGCGAGCGTGGCCCAGGTCGCGCCGAGGTCGGTGGAGATTTGCACCTCGAGCGAGTCGTCGGCGCGGCCCAGGTATGTCGGGTGCAGAAGGTAGAACGACAGGCTGTCGTCGGGGTGAGCCGTGAGGTCGAGCCGCGGCGTGCGCAGCGCGCCCTTGGTACCGGCGTCGAGGTAGTACGAGCGGAACCGGCAGACCCCGGGCCGCGTGTAGGCAAGGGCCGAGTCGGTGACGCGGTCAAACAACGGGGCGCGGCCGATGCCGGCGATGCGCACCGTGTCCCAGTTCTCGGGCGGGAAGCCCCAGCTGTTGAAACTCTCGTACAGGCCGTAGGGAGTCTCGGAAATGTACTCCGGGCAGGTATCGTTGCCCGGCCAGTTGTCGCCCGAAAGAGCGGTCCAGGCGCGGAACGAGTGCACGCCGCGGCCGGGCGTGGCCCAGTCGGGTGAAAACACAACGCCCAGTGACGCGCCCGGGTCAATGGCCTGGGCCGTGAGCACGGTGTCGTAGTACGCCGCGGCCGGGCTGGTGACCTGCAGCACGACCGGCACGCCGGCAGGGCATGGGGCATAGCCGCCGTTGGTCACCGTCGCGCCGACCCGGGTCGTGCCGCCGGGCAGGACGATGCGCCTGACGCTGTCGATGCGTGCCGCGAAGAGGTCGTACTGCGGGGTCAGCGTGAGCCGGACATTGGGCCGGTTGTAGTTCACGGTGCCGTTGCCGGCGGGCGGCGTGGTGTTGGCGGCCCAGACCTCGTGCAGGTAGGAAGCGGTCGTCGAATAGGTGACGCGCTTGGCGTTGGGGTTTTCGCCGCCGGCGCCTCCGTAGTTGGTCTCGACCAGCACCAGCAGGTTGTCGCCCGTGTAGTTGAAGGTCGAGGTGAAGGGGAACACCTGCCAGCCGACCGCGAGAGCCGGCGTCGCGTCGTAGACCAGGGTCGCACCCGATGTGAGCGAGGCCCACGTCGTGGCCACGAGCTGGGTAGCGGTGATAGTGCGGACGTAGATCTTCACATTGGCGGTCGCGGCATTGTTCAGGGCGGTGATGTTCCAGGCGATTGCGTCCAGCAGCCCGGTCGTGCCGATTTCCGACTGCAGGTAGAGCGCGGCGCTGCGCTCGTACCCGAGGTTCATCCCCAGCGGCTGGCGCTGGGTCTGGGTGCCTGAGCCGACGTAGACATAAGCGTCGGGCCGGGCCGGCTCCTCGGGCTGGCCGGCGCGGTCGAACGTCGGCTCGGCCGGCTTGGCGAACGCGGCCGGCTTGAATGGCTCGACCGGTCTTGCGGCAGTCGCGACCGCGCCCGCCACCAGGAGCGCGGCAAGCACTGCGAATAGCTTGTTCTGCATCTGTGACCTCCCAGGTTCTGAGTGCGACAGGCTTCCCCGGCGCGGGCCGGCGGTCAGGCGGAAGCGACTGCGCGAAGTCAAATGGCCCCCTGTTCGCGGCGCGGCCCGGTGCGGCGCGCCGGTCCCCCATCCAGCGGACGGGAGAGCCGCGGCGGCTCTCCCGTCCGGGACGGATTCAGGCTAGCGGCAAAGCACGGCGCGCGTGCCGACCACGCCCGCTTCGCTCTCCAGCTGCAGGACGTACACGCCCGCGGCGAGCTTGCGGCCGTTCGCGTCGGTGCCGTCCCAGGCCAGGCGGTCCGAAGCGCCGGTCAGTTCGCGAACCTTGTTGCCGGACAGGTCATACACGGCCACGCGGCCGTTCTTCACGCCGGCAGGCAGGGCTACCACGGCACGGCCCTGCACCGGGTTCGGGCTGACCGTCAGCGCGCCGAGGATCGGCTTGTTGCCGGCGGTCGGGCTCGGCCCGGGCAGGGGGCCCAGCGGGTTGGTCCAGAGCACGCCGTAGCCTTCCCAGCTGTTGTTGATGGCGTCGAAGACATCCTTGGTCTTGGCAAGGAAGAGCTCGTTGGTGTAGTTGTCCGGGTCGTCGGCGGCATCGAAGATGTCGTCAACCTGCCAGTCTTCCATCCACTCGCCTTCCTCGCGGTCGTCGTTGTAGTACGCGGTGAGCAGCAGCGGGTCGCGCACGGTGTTGCAGTAGGTGGCGAGGTACTGGGCGATGTACATCAGCCACATCGGGTTGGCGCGGGCCGCGACGAACGTCTGGTACGCCGCCTCAACATTGGCGATGTTGTAGCCGGACAGGGTCACCGGGAAGTAGTCGTCCCAGTCGAAACCCCAGCGGTTCGGGTCGCGGAAACCCGGGCTGGTGTTGTGCTTCCAGAACCCGATGGTGCGGGTCTCGCCGTCCCACGGCTCGGGGTCAGGTCCCTTTTCCGGTTCATCGAAGTCGATGCAGAAGCACGCGAACCACCGGCCGCGAACCGTGCCGCCGTACCCGGTCTGTTCTTCGTTAGTTGCCGGGTTGTACACCGCGCAGTGCGGCACCACGCAGATTTCGTCGCCCCAGTCGAACCCGAGCGCGCGAATCTGGGCGATGGTGATGTACACGCTGTACTCGTCGTCGTTGATGTCCTCGTACTTGAACGGCGCCTGGCCGGGCGAGGGCCGGGACTCGGGGCACTCGGCCAGAAGGTGGACGTGGACCTCTTCGATGATCCACGGCGGGACCAGCGGGCCGTACTTGATTTCCAGCGTCGCGTTGTCGCTGTTGGTGTAGTGCAGTATCGCGGCAATCGGGCCGACGTTGATGGTCTGGCCGGCCCAGATGGTGCCCTCGTAGAGCACATAGTCGTCGGCGGCCGAAGCCGTACCGACGAAGGCCAGCAGCCCTATCGCTGCCAGCGTAACAAGCCTCTTCTTCATAGGTCTCTTATCTCCTTTCAGAGTTGACTGATTGCGAACCACCCCGGTCTGTTTCGGACTCATCCCTGGTCTTCCCAATAGACTTACCTCCCTATCTCCCTACTTCCCTGACTTGTGCGCGCCCGGGCACCCGGGGCACGCCGAAACGTACAAGGCCGGTGCCGCCTCACTAGATGACAAACCAGGTTGTTCTCGACGGGACAATCAGGACCGGACAGGACCGACAGGCCTCACCAGTAAACAGCCTCCACCCTTACAGGCGGTCTAGCGACAGAATCTAACCCCCCCGACCCCGCTGTCAATGCCAACGTAAACAGTGCTCAATCAACAACTTATGTGATAGCACATACCTTACTGCCATTGTCAGCGCGAGTGCAATTTCACTGCGCCGGCATCGTGTCAGGCCGCGCGCGGACCGCGACGGCAGCATCCGGGTCGAGCCGGGTTCGGCGCCGCAGGTGCGCTTCGGACCGGATGTGCGGGTTGAGGCCGGGGCCCGGGTGCGGATTTACGTCGCCGGCGACGGCAGTTGCATTGTGCCCGAAGGCTATGTCTTTCAGGGCGAGCACGATATCAGGGTGCCGGCCGGCGGCCGGGCAGACATCGCGCGCTAGCACCGGCCGGCTGCGGGCTTGACCGCCACGGTTTTTCGGGCATATTCAGGCACAAAACAGATGACACGGCTGCCTGAGATCGAGTATCGGGTTCTGGCGACACTGGAGCCGGGACAGAGCCTTTCGGTTGCGGATATCGCTGTGCGAACCGGTGCTGACCAGTCGCTGGTCATGGCAGGTGCGGTGACGCTGCGGGACCGGGGGCTGGTTGCACTCGACGAAGTCGCCGAGGAAGAGCTGGAACTGACCGAGCAGGGCCGGGCGGCGGCAGCCGAGTTTCCGGAACGGGCGGCGCTGCGGACAATAATTGCTGCTGGCGGCTCAACCGCATTCACCGAACTGCCACAGTTGCTGGGCAGACCCGATGTCCGTTCCGAGGTGAAGTGGCTGACCCGCAAAGGCTGGTGTGTCCGTGAGGGCGGGCTGCTGGTTGTCAGTCCGATCGGGATGTCGGCAGTCGAGAGCCGGGGTCCGGACGAGCTGCTGGTTGAACGGCTGCTGGCGCTGGGTGGGACAGCCGGCGAGTCCGAGCTGGCCCGGGCCGGAATCGACACTGCCGCGGCGCTGGAACTGCTGCGCGGCCGGACCGAGTTCATCCGGCGGCGGCGGCGGGTGCGACGGATGATTACCCTGACGGCGGCGGGAGCGGAGTTGAAAGCCGGCGGCATTGAACCGGCGGTCGAGCTGACTCAGCTGACGCCGGAGATAATCGCCGACGGCAGCTGGCGCAATGCGGTTTTCAAGCGCTACGATGTCGGGTTGGCGGCGGCACCGCGCTGGCCGGGCAAGGAGCATCCGTTGCAGCGGGTCATCGGTGAGATTCGGCGGGCATTTCTTGAAATGGGATTCGAGGAGGTCGAATCGCCAGCGATTGACACTGCATTCTGGGTGTTTGACGCGTTGTTCCAGCCGCAGGACCATCCCGCCCGGGAAATGCAGGACACGTTCTATATGGCGGAACCGGCGACCGGCAACCTGCCCGACGAGCAGATGGTAAGCAGGGTCGCCCGGGCTCATGAGGACGGTGGCGATACCGGCTCGACCGGCTGGCGCTATCGCTGGGACAGCGAGAAGGCGCGGCGACTGGTACTGCGGACGCACACGACTGCGGCTTCAATCCGCGCGCTGGCGCGCGACCCGCGGCCGCCGCGGAAAGTTTTTTCGATCGGCAAGACCTTCCGGCGCGAAAACACCGACCAGACCCATCTGGCCGAATTCATGCAGATTGACGGTATCATCATTGACGAACGGGCGTCGCTGGCGTCGCTGTTTGGCACGCTGGCGGCGTTTTACCGGAAGATGGGCGCCGAGGATGTGCGGTTCCGGCCGTCCTTTTTCCCCTATACCGAGCCGAGCGCCGAAGTCTTTGCCAAGATGGGCGGTCTGGGCTGGGTGGAAATGTGCGGTGCCGGTATTTTCCGGCCCGAGGTGACGCTGCCGCTGGGTTGCCGGACCCCGGTGCTGGCATGGGGCGGCGGGGTCGAGCGGATTGCGATGCTGAGGTTCGGGCTGGACGACATCCGCAAACTGTATCTGTCGGATATCGAATGGCTGAAAGCGGCACGACTGAGCCAGTGACCAGCGGCTGCCCGTTGCCGGTATTTTCGGGAAAGGCAGGGTCGGCATGCCGCTGGTGAGTATTCCGACCGCGCTGCTCTGCCGGCTGGTCGGCCGCAGTCTGCGCCGTGATGAGCTGGTGGCGGCGCTGCAGGCGCTGGGCAACGATGTCGAGGACACCATCGAGGTCCGGCTCTGGCGCTGCAGCGATTGTCGGCAGATTACCGAAGTGGTTGACTCAGCCAGTTTCAATCAAACCTGCCAGTGGTGCGGGGGTCGCTCGATTGTCGATGCCGGAACGGCGGATGTAATCCGCATCAGTCTGCTGCCGGTGCGGCCCGACATGTTCGATGCAGCCGGGCTTGCCCGTGCCCTGCGCGGGTTTCTCGGGCTGGAGACCGGGCTGCCCAGTTACCGGGTTGAGCCGTCGGGATTCCGGGTGACGGTACGCCCCGGCCTGGAGACAATCCGGCCGCATATCGCGGCC
The DNA here is from genome assembly GCA_965649225.1 of Caldifarciminota bacterium. Taxonomy (GTDB): domain Bacteria; phylum Hydrothermota; class Tepidihabitantia; order Tepidihabitantales; family Tepidihabitantaceae; genus CBFGJX01. The sequence goes on along the minus strand of CBFGJX010000009.1, from coordinate 4,727 downwards.
TGCGTCGTGCGCGGGCTGACCGTTGACGACGAAACCCTGCGGATGCTGATGAAGCTGCAGGAAAACCTGCACTGGGCGCTGGGCCGTGACCGGCGCCGGGCGTCAATCGGGGTCTATGACCTGGACACGGTTGAGCCGGATTTTGAATACGGGCCGGTCGGGCCGGAAGAGCAGAGTTTCGTGCCGCTGTTTGGCATGCCGGAAGGTCGGCGGCCGGCGACGCCGCGCGAGATTCTGCAGTGCCATCCCAAGGGAGTCGCGTACCGGCATCTCCTGGATGGGTTTGACCGCTACCCGCTGTTGACCGATTCGACCGGCCGGGTGCTCTCGATGCCGCCGATAATCAACAGCGACGAGACGCGGGTGACGCCCCGAACCCGCAACCTGCTGATAGATGTTACCGGACCGGACAGCGAGGCGGTGCGGCGGACGCTGGCAGTGATTGCCGCCAATCTGGCCGATTACGGGTCCCGGGTCGAGAGCGTGGTTATCTGCCAGACTGACGGCAGCCGCGTTACGACGCCGGACCTGACGCCGCGGACATTGGTCGTTGATGTGGCGGCGGCGGCCGCACTGATCGGTATGGAGCTGGCCGACCCGGCGGCGGCGCTGGCGCGGATGCGCTACGGCGTGAGTCGGGATGGAAACCGGTTGACGGTAGCGGTGCCGGCCTGGCGGGCCGATATCATGCATGAGCGCGATATCGTCGAGGATATTGCCATCGGCGTCGGCTACGAGGCAGTCAAACCGGAACTGGTGCCGACGATGACGGTCGGACAGGCTCTGCCGATCGAGGAGCTGGCGGCGCTGGTTCGGCGGGTGATGACAGGAATGGGTTTTCTGGAAACGATGACCCCGGTGCTGACGTCGGAACACGAACATTACGAAATGCTGCGGCGACCGGTGCCGGAGCACCGGGTGCGACTGGCCAATCCAATCAGTGTCGAGCAGACGATCTGTCGGGGCGATTTGCTTTCGGGGTTGCTGGCCACCCTGCGCGCCAACACGACCCGGCCGATGCCGCAGACGATTTTTGAAATCGGCGACTGCTTTGCGCTGGCGGATGGAGCCGAAAACGGCGTGCGCACCTGCCGGCGGGTAGCGGCGGCAATCGCCGGGCCACGGGCCGGTTTTGCCGAAGCCAAGTCGGTGCTGGAAGCGCTGGCACGCGAACTGGGACTGGAGCTGGGCTTTCGGGCAGTGGAGCGACCCGAGTTTATCGCCGGTCGCTGTGCCGGCTGTGTTGCGGGCGACAGGGACCGGGGCGTGCTGGGCGAGGTTCATCCCGAGGTGCTGGAGGCCTTTGCCATCGGCCAGCCGGTTGCAATCTTTGATTTTAAGCTGACTCTGCCCGCTGACCGGAGCTGATGCGGCGCTGTCCTCACTGCGGCGAACCGGTAGCAGCCGGCCAGGAGCGCTGCTTTGCCTGCGGACAATCGGTCCGGGCCCGGCGCGCCGGTATTCGCGGGCCGTCGCCGCGGATGCTGGTGCCGCTGCTGCTGTTGGGGTTACTGGGAATTGCCGGGATTGTTCTGGTGCTGGTGCGCCGGCCGGCACAGCGGGCGCGTTCAGCCGAAGCAGCGGCACTGGCACGCCAGCAGGATTCGGTCCGGGCCGCCAACCGCGCCCGGCGTCAAGAGCGGCGCAGTGAGCGCCGCAGTGCCGCGGCCGAGCGACTCAATGACGAACTGACACAGCTTGAAGCCAGGCTCCAGCGGGTACAGTCGGCGGTCGTGAGCGGCCGGCCAACTCCCGAACAGCAGAAGCTGATCGACGAGAGCCGGGTGCGGCTTGCCGGGTTGCGCGCGGCAGTGCAGCAACTGGGGACGGTTTCCGACCCGGCCGAGCAGCGGCGACTGGAATCGACGGTCCGGAACGAACTGCGGGCGGTGCAGGGACTGGTGTCAAAACTCGGGCGGCTGCCGCGGCCGAAGCCGGCGGCTCCGGCGGGTCAGGGAACGCGTTAGGCTAGAACGGCGCGAAGCGGGCGGCCTGCCAGTACTGGTCCAGCAGTTGCGCCTGTTGACGCGACAGGGCCGATGCGTGGCTCTGTTCCCATTCCACCAGCTGTTCGAAAAACTGTTTCGCGGCCGGTGTGGGGGAGATTGCCGCCAGAGTACGATACCGGGCAATGGTTTCGTGTTCCAGTTTCAGCCCGACTGCCAGTGCCGACATCTCGAAGTGGGCGGTGGCGATACGCTGGCTCAGTTCTTCGGAAAAAATCGGACTTTCGGCATTCAGTTCAGCGCCGTGGGCCATGGCCACGATCGGCTCCGGTTCGCGGCCGGCGCTGACTGCGCCGTAATGGTCCTTCAGAAACCGCAGATGCAGCGACTCTTCGGCGGCCAGAATCAGAAAAACCTCGCGGCCGCGCGGATCGGTGGTAGTGCGGGCCGCGGTGGTGTAGAATTCGATACCGGTCTGCTCGCTGAGCATTGCCAGTCGGAGTTCTTCGAGCAGGTCGGCAGCGCTCAAGGTTGTTCCTCTTCGCTCAGCAGGCGGGCAACCGCCGCCAGCAGACCGGCCCGGGAGAATGGCTTGGCGATGATTTCGTTGGCGCCGCAGGCCATGGCGGTGCGGCGGTTTTCCGGTGAGCCGTGAGCAGTCACCACCAGCACCGGCACGTCGCGTTCAGTCCGACGCCGCACCGAGGCACAGACCTCGAATCCGCTGATGCCGGGAAGCAGCAGGTCGAGCACGACCAGGTCGGGCGGGTCATCGTGCAGGATGCGCAGCGCCTCGTTGCCGTCGGCGGCTTCAGAAACGCGATAACCGGCGGCGCGCAGGATTGAGGCAATCATCAGACGTTCATCGTTGTGGTCTTCGACAACCAGCAGATGGGCCTGGGCCATTACGCCTCCGTTTCAGTCCGGCTGCCCCGAAAGGGGCGGCGACCGTTTTATCCACATTCCTTTCCCGGCCTGTGCACGGCCCTTGACCGCAGATGGTGCCGCACAAGCTGAGTCAGCCTAATGTGCCGGCAAGGGCAAGTCAAGATTTTCCCGTACAGCACCGGCACAGTCGGCGGAGCGGCCGGCAGCCCGCCGGGGACAGTGTTTGACACCGCTATCACGATTTGGTAGAAAGTGGGCATGAAAGAGAAACTTCCCGAGATTGGCAAGATTTCGCAGCAGGTGTTCGAGGAGCTGATTTTCCCCCGGTTGGGGGCGGCCAACCGCAACGTACTCGTCGGGCCGATGCATGGTGTCGATGTCGGCATCATCCGCGTCGGCCGCCGGGCGCTGGCGCTGACTACCGACCCGGTATTCATTGTGCCGGAGTACGGCTGGGAGCGGGCGGCGTGGTTTGCGATTCACATTCTGCTGTCCGATGTCGTGACCAGCGGTCTGCCACCGAGGTGGCTGGCAATCGACCTGAATCTGCCGATGAGCATCAACGAGCAGCAGCTGGAAACAGTGTGGAAGACGATTCATCGGGAATGTCGGCGCTACGGTGTCAGCATCATCACCGGCCACACTGCCCGCTACGACAACTGCCACTGGCCGATGGTCGGAGGCGCAACCGTCATTGCCGAAGGCGGTCTGACCGACTGGGTGTCGCCGCGGCTGGCCCGGCCGGGCGATGCCGTGATCATCACCAAGGGACCGGCAATCGAGGCGGCGGGTATCTTCGCGGCGATGTTTCCCCGGCGGCTGGAGCAGGAGTTCGGTCAGAAGTTTGCCCGGCGGGCGGAAAAGCTGTTCTGGCAGATGTCGGTGGTTGACGACGCCCGGACCGCGGTGAGCGTCGGCGTACGTGCCCGCGGCATCACCGCGCTGCACGACGCTACCGAATGCGGGGTGTGGGGCGGGTTGTATGAAATGGCGCAGGCGGGCGGATTCGGCGTGCGGGTTGAAAAGGAGAAGATTCCGGTGATGGACTGTGTGCCGGAGATCTGTCAACTCTTTGGGATTGACCCGTACAAGTCAATCTCGGAAGGTACGCTGATTGCAATGTGTCGGCCGCACCGGGCCGAGGCAGTGGTGGCGGCACTGAAACGGAAGCGGATTCCGGCCGCCATCGTCGGCGAGGTGACCCGGCGTGGGATGGTGCTGGTGGAAGACGGGCGCGAGAAACGGCTGGAACATCCGGTGGTTGACCCGTTCTGGCAGGCATTCTACAACGCCCTCAAAGAAAGCTGACGGCGACGAAAGCACAACGCCGGCGGTGATGGAGCCGGAAAAGACAGAGCAGTTTGCCCGGTTTGCCCGGCATTACGACCGGTTCATGTGGCACTTTGTCGACTACCGGGGCTGGGTTGACTATGTCGAAGCCGTCTTTCGCCACTACCAGCTGATGCCGCATACCCTGCTCGACGTTGCCTGCGGCACCGGCATTCCGACGATTCTGCTGGCCCGGCGCGGTTACCGGCTGACCGGGGTTGACCGGTCAGCGGCGATGCTGGCGGTACTGGCGGCCGGGCGCGGCGAGCTGCCGATCACGACGGTGCAGGCGGACATGCGCAACTTTACGGTTGAGTTTCCCCACGATGCGGCAATCAGTCTTTACGACAGCGTGAACTATCTGCTGACCGAAGATGACCTGATCAGTTGTTTCCGCTGTGTCCGGCAAGCACTGCGGCCGGGCGGGCTGTTCGTCTTTGACATGAACACCATCTACGGGTTGGCCGAGTTCTGGGGCACCCGCACCACGACGCGCGATGTCGGGCCGGTCCGGTCAGTCTGGGAGAACCGCTGGGATGCCCGCGAACGGATCTCGACGCTGCG